>JAPJQL010000068.1 GCA_030825115.1 Lachnospiraceae bacterium | reverse complement strand
TCTGTGTGGAACGATAACTGCGAATATGACAGCCTGGTTGATAAAGACTGCCGCTGTGATTTTGAGGGAAACGGGACTACTATCGGCCAGGTAAAAGCCGCCATGTCGAACATCATGTGTCATGTAACGGCAGAAGCAGTGAGGGAAACCTTTGAGAATATCAGGCCATTTATCGTGTGTCGTTCCGGACATGCAGGAATCCAGAGATATGCTCAGACCTGGGCAGGGGATAACCTGACTTGCTGGGAATCACTCAAGTATAACATAGCTACCATTTTGGGCATGAGCCTGTCTGGCGTTGCCAACCAGGGCGCTGACATCGGAGGTTTTTATGGGCCTTCGCCGGAAGCGGAGCTGATGGTAAGATGGGTGCAGAACGGTATTTTTCAGCCCAGGTTTTCCGTGCACTCCGTAAACACGGACAACACGGTAACCGAACCGTGGATGTATGGGGATTGTACCGGATACATCCGGGATGCCATCAAGTTCAGGTACCGGATGATCCCTTATCTCTATTCTCTGATGGCACGCGCCCATGAAACCGGGCTTCCGATCATGGAGCCTATGTGCAGTGCATTCCAGCAGGATCCTGCCTGCTATGAAGAGGGCGTGGACTTTATGGTTGGCGATTCCCTTTTAGTCGCCAATGTAGTGGAAAAAGGTGCCACGACCCGCAGAATCTACCTGCCACGGAATGAGCGGTTCTATGATTTCTATACACGTGAGGCATACGAGGGTGGACAGACCATTGAAATACCGGTCACATTATCCAGTATTCCCCTGTTTATACGTGCAGGAGCCATCATCCCCATGGCCCTGAACCAGATGAGCAACCTGGCCGGAGAGAAGGTTGAAGGCATCCGCCTCTTATGCGCCCCGGACCGTGACTGCTCATTTACCCTGTATGAAGATGACGGGATTACCGAAAATTACAAAAAGGGTGAGTATCTGAAAACAAGGGTTCATATGACCGCCGGCATCCACACCGTCCTCGCCTTTAAGCAGGAGGGAAATTATGAAACGGCTGTGGAGAACATGCAGATAGACTTAATCCACAGGGAAAAGGCACCATTTGCAGTGACTGTGGATGGGGAGCAGCTTCCTCATTTCCTTCACCGGAAAAAATACGAAACGTCCCCAATTGGGTGGTATTACAGCCAGACATTGAAGTCTGTACAGATAAAATATCCAAACCCCAAAAAAGACTATGATTTAATCATTTCATTCGAACAGTTTGATATGATTGGAATGTAAGGACAGGAAGGAGATCCATGATAATGAAAAAATTTGCAGGCTTACTGACAGCGGCCGCCCTGTCTGCCTTGACCCTGGCCGGATGCGCCAGCTCGGGGGCGACGGGCAGCGCCGATGCAACGGCAGAACATCCCTTGGTACTAAATCTGGCCCACAACCTGGCAGAAAACCATATTACATCAATCGCCCTGCAGGAATTTGCCGACCGGGTGGAGGAAAAGAGCAACGGACGTATTCAGATAAAAATCTTCCCCAATGGTACCCTTGGCTCCGAAACGGAGGTTCTGGAGCAGCTGATGGCCGGTGTGGTGGATATGACCCGCGTATCAGCCCCGGGACTCGCAACGTACAATGAAGGGTATCATACCTTTGGCCTCCCCTACATATTTGATGACAATGAGAACTATTATGAGGTAATGGGTTCGAAGCAGATGGGTGAATTTTTCCGTTCAAGTGAGGCGGATGGATTTGTCACACTGACCTATTACACTTCCGGATCCCGCTCCTTTTACACCATAGACCGCCCGATTCGCACACCAAAAGACCTAAATGGATTAAAGATCCGTGTACAGGACATGAAGTCGCAGACAGATATGTTGAAAGCCCTTGGCGGTACTCCAGTTGCAATGGCCATGGGTGATGTGTATACTGCCCTTCAGACCGGGATCATTGACGGCACAGAGAATAATGAAACCGCTCTGACAACCGGTATGCACGGCGAAATCTGCAAGTTCTATTCGGTGGACCAGCATACCATGATCCCGGACGTTCTGGTCATTGCCACGGATACCTGGGAAAAGCTGTCGGAGGAGGACAGACAACTCCTGATTGACACAGCAAAGGAATCTACGGAAAGTCATATCGAAAAATGGGAGCAGGCTGTGGCGGAGGCTGTGGAGACAGCCACCAACGACATGGGAGTAACCTTCATCGAAAATGTGGACAAGCAGGCGTTCCGCTCAGCCACAGCAGATATGATTGAGAGCTATAAGGCACAGTATCCCAAAGTAGGGGATGTTCTGGAAATCATTAATTCAGTGGAATAGGAGGGAATTATGGAACAGTTCTTTACCAAACTAAAACGGGGGATGGTATTCCTTCTTTCATGGATATCGGCTATCCTTTTGGTGGCCATGAGCTTTCTCGTTATTTACCAGGTATTTACCCGTTACGTGTTAAACAGTCCCAGTGATTTTACAGAGGAGATTGTTCGGTATCTACTGATATGGACCGGCTTCATGGGCGCGGCTTACGGGTTCAGCACCAGACAGCATATGGCTCTTCTTTTGCTCCATAATAAGATGACGCCTGAAAAGAGACGGCTTCTGATGATCTTTATTGATCTGCTGATATTTGCATTTGCCCTGGCAATCCTGACAGTGGGCGGCGCCAAGCTTGCGATCAGTGCGAGAAAAGAATACTCCGCCCTGCTGGGCATTTCCAGAAGCCTGGTATACAGCATGGCTCCGATTTCCGGAGTGTTCATCATGGTCGCACAGCTTATCAATATCTGGGAAGATGTGACCGGAATCACGATTAAGGAGGAGGACAAATAAGTATGAATATAGCGATTACTGCTCTTGTATTGTTTGGGGTTTTTGCGGTCTTGCTGGTTCTGGGATGCCCCATTTCCGTCAGTATTGCAATTTCCTCCATTGCCACCACTCTGGTAAATCTGCCCTGGGATCAGACCAGTTTCATCGTCATGCAAAAGATGAACAGCGGCGTAGAAAGCTTCTCCCTTCTTGCAGTCCCGTTATTCATACTTGCGGGTAATATCATGAACAACGGCGGCATTGCCAGAAGGCTAATCCGATTCGCCCAACTGCTGTCCGGACGTATTCCAGGCTCCCTGGCGCATACCAATGTGCTGGCTAACATGTTCTTTGGCGCGCTGTCCGGTTCAGCAGTGGCAGCGGCTTCCGCTATCGGCGGCATCATGGCTCCTATGGAAGAGGAGGAGGGGTATGACCCTGCATTTTCCACCTGCGTAAATATTGCCTCAGCCCCGACCGGGCTTCTGATTCCGCCAACCAGCGCATTTATCGTATACTCCACCGTTGCAGGCGGCGTATCTGTCTCAGCCCTGTTCATGGCGGGCTATATTCCCGGCATATTGATGGGCCTGAGCACCATGGCGATTGCATACTGTTATGCGAAGAAACATAACTATCCTATTTGCCCGAAGGTTTCAGCCTCAGAGGCGATCCGGATTACCTTGGACGCCATCCCCAGCCTGCTGCTGATCGTGATCGTCATAGGTGGTATTGTGGGCGGGATCTTTACAGCCACAGAAGGCGCCGGCATCTGTGTGCTGTACTGCCTGATCCTCTCACTGTTTTACCGTTCCCTGACCTGGAAGAGCTTTATGAAAATCCTGCTGAACAGCGCGGCAACCAGCGGTATCATTCTATTCCTGATTTCCGCATCATCGGCAATGTCATGGGTAATGGCATATACAGGAATCCCCGCTGCGATCAGCAATGCAATCATGTCCCTATCCACCAACAAGTATGTCATCCTGCTTCTGATGAACCTGGTGCTTCTGGTGGTGGGTATGTTCCTGGATATCACACCGGCCTGCTTGATTTTCACGCCCATTTTTCTTCCGATTGTCCAGAGCATGGGCATGGATCTTGTCCAGTTCGGCGTGGTACTGACCTTCAATATGTGTATGGGTACCATGACGCCCCCGGTAGGCTCGGTGCTGTTTGTATCCTGCGGTATCAGCAAGGTGCCCATTGAGCGGGTGGTTAAACCCCTGCTTCCCTATGTGGGAGCGCTGCTGATCGTGCTTCTTTTAGTCACTTATGTGCCGGCGGTTTCCCTGGCGCTTCCAAGGCTAATGGGACTTATCTGACAATTTCCACATCGCCCCGGCAGATTTGCCGGGGCATTATTGTATCCCTGATATAGGAGGATGATAAAAATGAACCAGGTAACACCTGAAACAACCATAGGAGAACTTTGCAACTATGAGGAATATAAGCCCCTGTCGGATTACTTTTTCACCAATATGACAGAGGATGTATGGAGACGTCCTCTGGGCGATTATGGTTTTAGAAAATGCGGGTTTGAAGAAACCCTGGGACGGCTAAAAGCGCTGATCCTTACCGGGCAACCCCTGATTTATCCAGTGTTTCCAAATGACGATGACAGGAGAAGCGTAAAGCTTATTTTCATGCCGTCCACGCCAAATCGTACACCCGGGAAGCCTTATGTGCTCATATGCCCCGGTGGAGCTTATGCGCGCCAGTGGGGACTGATTGAGGGCCTAGCCATGGGCGCCAGGATGAACCGGCTGGGTTATCCGGCTTTTGTCTTATACTACAGAACGGCAGGGAAACCACCGTTTGACAATCCGCTGCTGCCAAAACCGATTGAGGATCTGGCCGCAGCAATCCGGCTGATCGGAGACAGGGCAGCAGATTTCGGAGTCGAGAAAGAGAATTATGCATTGGCCGGATTTTCTGCCGGGGCACACCTGGCTGCGGAGTGGGGGACGGTTAATCATGGCTTTACCAGATATGGACTCAACGGGCCGGCTGCTTTGCTGCTGGGTTATCCCAGCATTTCCACAGATCTGTTCTTTGATGCCGCGGAAGAAGCCAAACGAAATGGACAGGAGGCGGATGTATCTTATCTCAAGCGGTTGGGCGGCGAATCATTCACAAGAGAATCCCTAAGGGAGTACAGCATTGATTATCATATGGACCGGAATTACCCCCCAGTTTATGTGACTGCATGCAAGGATGACCCGATTGTGCCAGTGGAGTGCAGTTACCGTCTGATCGAGAAACTCAAAGAATTGGGGATTCCATTTGTGGCCAACATCGCGGAGCATGGGGGCCATAGCTTCGGCCTGGGAATCGGTACGGAGGTGGACGGATGGCCGGAACAGGCGGCCGGATTCTGGCAGCAGATGATTATGATAAAAGCAGGGGCAGGAAAATAACTGCACGCTTGACATCAACCGGGTATACCGCGCCGTTCCATTGCTGCACTGCGCTCCTTTGCCTGTTTACGGCTTTTGGAAGGGGACAGCCCGGTGACAGAGCGGTACACCCGGTTAAAATGTGTCACATTGGAAAATCCCACAATCTTGCTGATTTCCGTAACGCTCTTATCCGTTTCCACAAACAGCCTTTGGGCATGTCCCACACGCAGGCTGTTAATATACTGAACAATGGTGCTGTTGGTGTATTTTTTAAATTCCCGGCACAGATAATAAGGACTTAGATAAAATTGTTCAGCCAGATCATTCAAGGTGATAATGGATGTATAATTCTCGTGGAGATAATGGATAATACTGGTAATACGGCTCTGTTTTTCCGGCTTTGCGGTTTCCGTGGAATTGCGCAACAGCAGGATCAATATCTGGTTCAAAATGAAATACAGGGCCTCTTCTGAATAATTGTCATTACATTCCTGTTCTTTTAACAGCGCGCGTAAAAGCGCATGTATCTCATTTTTCTCATCCGACTTATATACCCAAGCGTGCCGGTTAAGCACATCCGTCACACCTGGAACCGCGATCATTTCCCTGGTAAAATAAAGCACCAGCCGTTTAAACGGAACATCGCTGTCTCCGTAGGAATGATGCATCACATAGGGGGGAAACAGTATAAATTCCCCTGAATTAAGGCAGTACAGCGTATCATCCGCTATGTGATACCGCTTGCCGGACTCCAGATAATAAAGTTCAAAATATTCATGATAATGGGATTTTGCCATGTTATCATTTACCCCCTGTATCCGTTCGCAGGCAATCTGATAACCCGTGTCCATGCGCAAACCAGCCTGGTCAATCATTTGAATCTCCTCCTGTATTTTGAACAATGTCATGTTGCATCCTATCTGCGTTATCCCGATCATCCATATCCGGATACACTTTCATGGGCTCCCAAAGCAGAGACTTTCCGATCATGCCGCTCCGCCGTCTAACGCTGCCCCAACAGCGCTCCGGCCACCATCCCCGCCACGATCAGCAGGATTCCAAACACCCCTAAGAGGCTTGGAAGCGGGTCGTGGAGGAAGAGAATTCCGCCAAACAGAGTGAACAGCACTTCCCCGCACTGGGTGGCCTCGATCAGGGCCAGCTGCACATGGTTGTGCTTCACCAGGTCCGTGGCTTTGAAGAACAGGATGGTGGCGACTACGCCGGAGAACAGGGCCACCAACAGCGACTGGGCGATCTGGCCGCCGGACGGGAGGCCGGAACGGACGCAGCTGTAAACGGAAGCGGCGATCCAGAACGGCATACTGCACAGGGTCATGCCGAATACCCGCTCCAGGGTCGAGAGATGGTTCCCGCACAGCTGCATCATCTTCCGGTTTCCCAGCGGATAGCTGAAGGCTGCGATCAAAAGCGGAGCTAAGGCCGAGATCATCTGCCGCCCTTCCATCTCCCCGGGATGGTACATGAGCAGGAAGATGCCTGCCAGAATCAGGGAGGACAACAGCAGGTTTTTCACCGGCACCGGCTTTCCAAACAGTGGGGTCAGCAGTATGCCCGCCACGATGGTGAGCTGCCAGCAGGAGGCGGTAAACCAGGATTCCCCGTACACAGACGCCAGGCACAGCGGCGCGTAGAACAGCCCGAAGCCCACAGTGCTCCACAAAATCCAGGCCCCGGGAGCCCTCCCAATCTCAGTCATGGTCCGTTTCCAGCCTCCGGCGGGAAGCAGCGCCAACACAAGCATGGGAAGCATGAATATGTATCTGAGACATGCTCCCCACAACCAATAGCCCCCCGACAGGTTCATACTCCGGTTCAGAATAAATGTGAACGCGAAGAAAAAGGAGGCGGTAATTCCGTATAATAATGCTTTTTTCATGTCAATCCTCTCTGTCTATTTTTTGTATCTGATTCCTGTCATACTCCTTAAGCGCCATGCGCAGGATTCCCGCAATGGTGGCTGCGTTAAAATGCGGATCTCCAAAATGATAGCTGGCCTGCTTCATCTTATCGCCGATCATGTGGTCTATCACCGTTCCATCCGTCATTTTTCTCTTTTTCAGCTCCTCCTCATATAATCAAGTGTTTTTTATTGAAAATTCAAGGTTTTTCAACCTT
>JAPJQL010000022.1 GCA_030825115.1 Lachnospiraceae bacterium | reverse complement strand
TGACGGACCAGAAGGGACTTGACCTGATCCAGTGCGTGATGGATGAGCTGTGCGGAGACGATATGCAGCTTGTGATCCTGGGTACGGGCGATGACAAGTATGAGAATATGTTCCGTCATTATGACTGGAAGTACCATGACAGGATATCTGCCCAGATCTATTATTCGGAGGAGATGTCGCACAAGATCTATGCGTCCTGTGACGCATTCCTGATGCCGTCCCTGTTTGAGCCGTGCGGGCTCAGCCAGCTGATGGCTCTGCGCTACGGTACGGTTCCGATCGTGCGTGAGACCGGCGGTTTGAAGGATACGGTAGAACCTTACAATGAATTCGAAGGGACCGGAACCGGATTCTCCTTTGCGAATTACAACGCGCACGAGATGCTGGATACCATACGCTATGCCAAGTATGTATACTATGACAAGAAGCGCGAATGGAACAAGATCATCGACCGCGCGATGGCGGTGGACTATTCCTGGAATACTTCTGCACTGAAGTATCAGGAACTGTATGACTGGCTGATCGGATATTAAGGACGGGACTGATATTGATGAAACGTTTGGGATTTTCTCCGGAAGAGCGCCGGAAGGCGGAGCACTGGATAGAAGACGAGAACTGGATGAAGCAGGAACGTTACGAACAGGATACGGATTATCTGGAATGTGTACATGACATTCTGGATAGTCCTGTTTTCCGGTCTATGGAACAGTATATCCAGCATGGAACCACAACCTGCAGGGAGCACTGTATCCGGGTATCTTATCTGAGTTACCGCATCTGCCGGAAGTGGGACTGGGATTACCGGTCGGCTGCGAGGGCGGCCCTTCTCCATGATCTGTTTTTGTATGACTGGCATACCCACGCGAAGGAGACCGGGCAGCACTTTCATGGATTTACCCACCCGAGGGTGGCTATGCGAAACGCTGCCCATTATTTCTCGCTGAGTGAGAGGGAGAAGGATATGATCCTCCGCCATATGTGGCCGCTTACCCCGGTTCCGCCAAAGAGCCGCGAGGGGTTTGCAATCGTATATGCAGACAAGTTCTGCAGTTCGGCTGAGATTACTGTAAATATTAGGAAGTGGATTTTAGATAAAGCAGGAGTGCGACATGACGTTCTGGGAAAAGTTACTTAGCAATGAAGTGCTGGTCAGCGCCGTGATTGGTTGGACCGTGGCACAGGCATTAAAGACAATGATTGATTTTGCGCTGAACAGGAATTTTTCAGCGGAACGGCTGGTGGGGTCGGGCGGCATGCCAAGTTCTCATTCGGCGACCGTCTGTGGACTGACGACGTCTGCAGCTCTTGTATATGGAGTCAGCTCTTTTGAGTTTGCAATCTGCTTTGTGCTGGCCTCGGTGGTGATGTATGACGCCATCGGCGTAAGGCAGGAAACAGGCAAACAGGCCAGGCTGCTGAACATGATCATGGAGCAGAATATTTTTAAGCTGGACAATGCACATATCCAGCAGAATCTAAAAGAACTGGTGGGGCATACGCCGCTTCAGGTTTTTGCGGGAGCCATCCTGGGCATCGTCATTGCGCTGGTGGTCCATGGGAGTTATGTGTAAGCACAGATGGATTTGAAAATAATTTGAATCAAGGTGTCATATTTTGCTTTTCTATACGTATCATATATATTGTGCCTGCCGGAAGTTCCCCGGCAGGCATTAAATTTTTCAGTAAAAAGGGAGTGGCTATGTATATGTGTATGGAAGAGTGGTTTAAGTGGGAGTATAAAGGACAGATCATCAATCTGTTTCTGGATGATATCTATTACATCTGCTCAGAGGACCGGAAAACCTATATTCATGCAAAGAATGGGACGTATCAGATCGGGACGACGGTTAAGCATGAGGCGGAGAGGCTGAGGGGGCAGCCGTTTGTCCGGACTCACAATGCGTATCTGGTACATTTAAAGCACCTGGAATGCATCGGGCGCCATGAGGCGGTGCTCCGCAGCGGTGACCGCATACCGGTCAGTGAGCGCCGGGAGCAGCGGGCGAAGCAGGAGATCAGGAGATATCTGGGCGAGATGAAATTACAGAAAAATGGCGCAAAACGACAATAATCGACGGCATTTATCCGTCTCCCTTGAAGTTACGGATGAAATGTGATAGGGTAACGGGGCGTTCACAATTCGACAGTGTTCCTGAACTGTCAGCCATCCATATCTTTGGGGGGACCTTATCTGATGGCGGTGAGGTTCCCGCACATAAAAAATGGGGAAAAATGACGAGATTTGTATTAAGAAAGCATTTGACAGCAATCTCATATTATGGTAAGATAAATCGGTATGAATAAACGCCGGAACTCAGCCTTAAGGACGACTCCAACCAGGGACTTGGTTCACGGTAAGATTACGAAAAAGGAGGAAATCACTATGATTTCAAAGGAAAAGAAAGCAGCGATTATCGCAGAGTATGGAAGAAAACCTGGCGACACCGGTTCACCAGAGGTTCAGATTGCTATTCTGACTGCAAGAATTGCAGAATTAACTGAGCATTTACAGAACAACAAAAAGGATCATCATTCCAGACGTGGTCTTCTGAAAATGGTAGGTCAGAGACGTGGTTTACTTGATTACTTAAAGAAAACCGACCTGGAAGGTTATCGTGCGCTGATCAGCAAGTTAGGCATCAGAAAGTAATGACGGACATTAGGGTGGAGAGGTTTTCTCCACCCTATCGTTGTTTTTTCTGAGAGGAAAGATTGGGTATTTAGCCAGGAGATTGATTCCGAGATTGCTGAAGAGGGCATGAGTGTATCGTGCCATGTTCAGTAGTTTCGGCATCTCCTGCTGAATATAGAGAAAAATGAAAAGGAGATAAACGTATGTACAAAAGTTTCAGTATGGAGCTTGCAGGGAGAACCCTGACCGTCGATATCGGCAGAGTAGCAAAGCAGGCAAACGGAGCAGCATTTATGCATTATGGCGACACTGTGGTATTGTCCACGGCGACCGCATCTGACAAACCGAGGGAGGGGATTGATTTCTTCCCGCTCAGCGTAGAGTATGAGGAAAAATTATATGCCGTAGGCAAGATCCCGGGAGGCTTTAACAGAAGAGAGGGAAAAGCATCAGAGAATGCGATCCTGACTTCCCGTGTCATTGACCGTCCGATGAGACCGCTGTTTCCGAAGGACTACCGCAACGATGTCACCCTGAACAACCTGGTGATGTCTGTAGATCAGGACTGCAGCCCGGAGCTGACCGCGATGCTTGGTTCCGCGATCGCTACGGCAATCTCTGATATCCCGTTTGACGGTCCCTGTGCGACTACGCAGGTAGGTCTGGTTGACGGGGAATTTGTCATCAACCCGACCCAGGCGCAGAAGATGGCTTCCGACCTGGCTCTGACCGTTGCTTCTACCAGAGAAAAGGTTATCATGATCGAAGCCGGCGCTAACGAGGTTCCGGAGCAGGTGATGATCGACGCGATCTTTAAGGCTGACGAGGTGAACAAAGAGGTGATCAAGTTCATCGACACCATCGTGGCAGAGTGCGGAAGGCCGAAACACAGCTATACCAGCTGTGCAGTTCCGGAGGAGCTGTTTGCGGCGATGAAGGAGATCGTGACGCCGGAAGAGATGGAAACCGCTGTGTTTACCGATGAAAAGCAGGTAAGAGAAGAGAATATCCGTCAGATCACCGCAAAGCTGGAAGAGGCATTCGCTGAGAAGGAAGAGTGGCTTGCAGTGCTTGGCGAGGCGGTTTACCAGTACCAGAAGAAGACTGTCCGCAAGATGATCTTAAAAGACCACAAGCGTCCTGACGGCCGCGGCATGACAGAGATCCGTCCGCTGGCGGCTGAGATCGATCTGCTTCCGCGGGTTCATGGTTCCGGTATGTTTACCCGTGGACAGACCCAGATTTTGAACGTATGTACCCTGGCGCCTCTGTCTGAGCGCCAGAAACTGGACGGTATCGATGATATGGAGAAGTCCAAACGATATATGCATCATTACAATTTCCCGTCCTACTCTGTAGGCGAGACAAAACCGTCCAGAGGACCGGGACGCCGTGAGATCGGCCATGGCGCGCTGGCTGAGCGTGCGCTGCTTCCGGTACTGCCGACGGAGGAAGAGTTCCCGTATGCAATCCGTACCGTATCTGAGACGATGGAATCCAACGGTTCTACTTCTCAGGCAAGTATCTGTTCCTCCACGCTGTCTCTGATGGCGGCAGGCGTGCCGATCAAGGAGATGGTTGCAGGTATCTCCTGTGGTCTGGTGACCGGAGATACGGATGACGACTATATCGTGCTGACGGATATCCAGGGTCTGGAAGATTTCTTTGGCGATATGGACTTTAAGGTGGGAGGTACCCACAATGGTATCACCGCAATCCAGATGGATATCAAGATCCACGGTCTGACACGCCCGATCATTGAAGAGGCGATTGCAAAGACCAGGGAAGCAAGAATGTATATCCTGGATGAGGTGATGGCTCCTGTCATCTCCAAGCCGAGGGCCGAGGTTGGCAAATACGCTCCGAAGATTGAGCAGATCACCATCGATCCGCAGAAGATTGGCGACGTGGTTGGCAAGCAGGGCAGCACGATCAACAAGATCATCGATGAAACCGGCGTAAAGATTGACATCTCCGAGGAAGGAAATGTGGCGATCTGCGGTACAGACAAAGAGATGATCGATAAGGCGATCAGCATCGTCAAGAGTATCGTGACCGACATTGAGCCGGGGCAGATCATCACCGGTAAAGTAGTCCGCATCATGCCGTTTGGCGCGTTTGTAGAGCTGAAGCCGAAAAAAGACGGTATGATCCACATCTCCAGACTGTCTGACAAGCGGGTGGAGAAGGTTGAAGATGTTGTGAACATCGGCGACTCCGTGACGGTCAAAGTACTTGACGTAGACAAGATGGGCAAGATCAGCCTGAGCATGAAACCGGGCGATCTGGCAAAGAAAGACGACGATAATAATACTGCTCCTTCCGTCTAAAAGAGAAAAATTCGGAACACTAAAAAAAATTCAGAATTGAGACAGCGGCGCCAAATTGGTGCCGCTGTTTGACTATTTTTGACGTTGTTTCTGAAAAAAGATTAGGTTGACAATGTGTTAAAAAAAAGATAATCTAATAATAGATTTGCATTAAAAATTGTTTGGGTATCTAATTAATTTTTGATGCAAACAATATACATTAGGAGGTAGTGTATGAGTAAGGAAAAAGCAACAGAAACAGTTTATTCAACTCCGCAGGACCTGGAAGGAAGGATTCCGCTGGGAACAGCGATTCCGCTTGGTCTTCAGCATGTGTTGGCAATGTTTGCGGGCAATCTGACGCCGATCATCCTGATCGCCGGGGCATGTGATATCGCCGCGGGGTCGGAACTCCAGGTGGCGATTTTGCAGAATGCCATGCTGATTGCAGGAATCGTTACGCTGATCCAGCTTTTCACCATCGGACCTGTGGGCGGCAGGCTTCCTATCGTTATGGGAACCAGCTCTGGATTTATCGGTGTGTGCAGAAGTGTTGCAGGCGTGATGGGAGGCGGGATTGTTGCCTATGGGGCCATCCTTGGCGCTTCCATGATCGGCGGACTGCTCGAGGGCGTGCTGGGGTTCTTTTTAAAGCCGCTTAGAAAGTTTTTCCCGTCTGTAGTAACCGGTACTGTAGTGCTTTCCATCGGTCTTTCTCTGATCGGCGTGGGAATCAATTCCTTTGGCGGCGGCAGCGGCGTGAAGGACTTCGGTTCTCTGGAGAATCTGTTTATCGGTACGGTTGTGCTGGTGACGATTGTCGTGCTGAAGCACAAATGCAAGGGATTTGCAAGTTCTTCTTCCATATTGCTCGGCATTATTTTAGGATATGTTGTGGCGGCAGTGATGGCGATGTTCCTGCCGACGACATTTACATATACCGATGCTGCGACAGGGGCAGCAGTCGAGATTACGAAATCCTGGGTGCTTGCATGGGATAAAGTGGCGAGTGCGCCGTGGTTTGCAGTTCCGAAGCTGATGCCGGTTCCGCTGGTATTCGACATGCGGGCGATCATCCCGATTGGGATCATGTTCATCGTGACAGCAGTCGAGACAGTCGGAGATATCTCCGGTATCACAGAGGGCGGTCTTGGAAGAGAGGCGACAGATAAGGAACTCTCCGGCGGCGTGATCTGTGACGGTGTCGGTTCTGCTTTTGCAGCTTTGTTTGGGGTTCTTCCGAATACTTCCTTCAGCCAGAACGTAGGTCTGGTAGGCATGACAAAGGTTGTGAACCTGTTTGCCATCAGCATCGGCGGCGTGTTCCTGATCGCCTGTGGCCTGTTCCCGAAGCTGGCGGCTCTGGTATCTATCATGCCGCAGAGCGTGCTTGGCGGCGCGGCAGTTATGATGTTCGCTTCGATTGTGATCAGTGGTATCCAGCTGATCTCCAAAGACAAGATTGACACCAGGACGATCACGATCGTATCGGTTGCAATCGGTCTGGGATACGGTCTGGGAGCAAACTCCGCAGCCCTGGCTCAGCTTCCGCAGGCAGTTCAGCTGATCTTCGGCGGCTCCGGTATCGTTCCGGCAGCGATCGTTGCAATTGTTCTGAATGTGGTGCTTCCGAAAGAAGAGGCGTAAGAGGGTTAGTTCCAAGCTACGCGATGGATTGTTCTAGTCATAAAAAGTGGAAAAAACTGAGGATCGCAGCCAAATTCCGGGGAACTTTTGATAAGTTCCCCTCCATGCCTGCTTTGCTCCGGGTTTTGAGAACCCTGTGCAACCTCAGTTTTTTCCACTTTTTCTGTCAAGAACAATCGAATCGCTTCGCAAGTCACCAACCCTCATACACTTCCATCCACCCCGCCCCGGAGCTGTCCGCTGGCATTTGCTGCCGCGAGGAAAACGATAACCTCAGCTCCTGCCCCTTACCCGGCAAAACGAAATCGTTGTTTCATGGTCGCCGATACACAGCCTGGAAGGGATGGTGGGACAGCGGGAAGACTGTGACTTGTGGAGGGTCTTAGCAGGACTTTGTGTTTCGGAGCGACCGTTGCAGAGAACGGCTGTCACTGTCTGAGCCGAAGGCGAGTTTGACAGCCGTTCTTTGCGCTATTAGGGCGCGGAGAAATACTTAGTCCTGCTTAGGCCCGTAACCCGGAGCAGACTTCCCGCTGTCCCACCATCCCTTCCAGGCGTACTTTCGCCATTCCCCACCCTACAAAACAACGACTCAAATAACAAATTAAAGCCGAACAAACTCCGCCTTCCGGTCATGGAATACCGTATAATACCGAAATCCGCAGTGGATCAGAGCTTCTCTGGCCCGGTCAAAGTCATATCCCACATGTTCCGGCGCGTGGGCATCGGAACCTATGGTCAGGATCTCTCCGCCCAGTTCCCGGTAGCGTTTCAGGATATCTTCAGAGGGGTTGGGATGCCCGAGCCTGTATTTGTAGCCGCCGGTGTTGCATTCCAGTCCCTTTCCTTTCTCTATGAGGGCTTTTAAAATCGGGTCGATATATTCCCGGTAGGCATCAAAGCTGTAATTCCGGTTTTGATTCGGCCCGTAGCGCACCACGTAGTCCAGATGTCCGTAGCTGTCATAGCAGTCCAGGGTTCTGGCCCGGTGCAGGGATACCTCGAAAAAACGCCTGTAGGCCTCTTCCTCCGTCCTGCCGTCGAAAAATTCAGGAAAATACGGATCCATCTGGTCCGCGAAATGGCTGGAGCCGATGACAAAATCAAAGGAATTGTCCTGAAGCAGCCGGTCCAGATAATCTTTCAGGTGGGACTGGAGCCCAAGCTCTATCCCGATCCCGACCCGGATCTGGCTCTGGTATTCCTCCTGGATCTGCTTCATATATGGAAGATAAGCATCGATATCCAGGGTAAAATCGATGTCCGTAAAATCTGCGTCGTAGTCGTGATGGTCGGTGATGCAGATTTCTTTCATTCCAAGAGAGATGGCGCGTTCAACCTGTTTTCGGACCGGTGTATCCGAGTCTCCGGAAAAATCCGTATGCAAATGAAAATCAGAAATCATGAGTAACCTCCTTGTCTGCCGCGATTATATCCAACTTTACCAGTACAGCAGGATTTCCACAAGGGCTTTCGATAGATTTAACCAAATTTTTACATAAATTTTAAAATCAGTTGAAATGCCAGGAAGCGGTATGGTATCATTAGCCTGTATGCACAAAAGAGAGTATGAGAAAATGTGTGTGGGTATAAGGAGGAAGATATGTCTGTAAGTGACATTTCAAACATGTTTGGTTTTCTTGGGGGTCTGGGGATGTTCCTGTATGGAATGAGCATCATGGCAGATGGAATGCAAAAGACCGCAGGGAGCAAGATGAGCAGTTTTTTGGGGATGCTGACGAATAACCGTCTGCTTGCGGTGGCGCTGGGAGCGCTGATCACGGCGATCATCCAGAGCAGTGGTGCGACTACGGTCATGGTGGTCGGTTTTGTAAGTGCGGGAGTGCTGAACCTGACCCAGGCGGTCGGCGTGATCATGGGCGCCAATATCGGTACGACGATCACCGCGTGGATTGTATCCATGAGCCAGCTGGGGGACGCATTTGCGATCATGAAACCTGGTTTTTACGCTCCATGCATCATCGGCGTGGGCGCATTGCTTCTTGTTTTTTCAAAAAAACAGAAAAAGAAAACGATCGGTGAGATTTTGATAGGTCTTGGCCTGCTGTTCATGGGCCTTGATTTTATGTCCGGCTCAATTTCACCTTATACGGATGCACCGATTTTTGCAAAGGCATTTGAACTGCTGGGAGGCAACCCCTTCCTCGGCATGTTGATCGGCGCGCTTGTCACAGCGCTTTTACAGAGTTCCTCCGCATCGGTCGGTATCCTGCAGACCCTTGCGATGAACGGGGTGGTCACGGCCAACGCGGCAATCTATATTACCCTGGGACAAAATATCGGTTCCTGTGTGACTGCGATGATCTCCAGTGCGGGAGGTTCCAGGACTGCGAAGCGGGCGGCGGTCATCCATTTGACGTTCAATGTGATCGGAGCGCTGCTGTTTGGAATCCTTGGCTTTGTTCTGTTTGCCATGCGTCCTGCTTTTGCGACGTCCAATATCTCGGCAGTGCAGATTTCCATCTTCCATACGATTTTCAACCTGACCAATACGGCGCTCTTGTACCCGTTTGCAAATCAGCTTGTGAAGCTGTCCGGCCTGGTGGTAAAAGAGAAGGAAGAAGGAGCTGTCGTGGAGGACGAGGAAGCAGCTGCGACGCTCAAGCATCTGGATGAGAGGATTTTCGAGTCTCCGGCATTTGCTGTGGAGACGGCAGCCCTTGAAGTGGTACATATGGGGCAGATCACGATGGACAACGTAAAGCGCGCCCTGGACGCCATCCTGACGGGAAATCTGGAAGAGATTGAAGAAGTGTATAAATCTGAGAAAACCATCAATAATATGGAGAAGATGCTGACGGAGTATCTGATCAAAGTGGATAATCTGTCCCTGACGGAGAAGCAGAAGAAAGTGGTCAACAACCTGTTCTACAGCGTCAGCGATATCGAGCGTGTGGGCGACCATGCGGAGAACCTGGCGGAACAGGCAGAGTATAAGGTGAAGCACAATCTGGATTTTTCCGATACCGGCATGACGGACCTTCGGGAAATCAGCGACAATGTACTGAAATCCTTCCACTATGCGATCGACGCAAGACAGACCGGCAACATGGATTCGGTGCGGAAGGTAAGCCAGTACGAGGATGAGGTTGACAATCTGGAAGAAGAGCTGAGGGAGAAGCATATCGAGCGCTTGTCCTCTGGCAAATGCGAGCCGTCCTCCGGCGTGGTGTTCCTCGATATCATCAGCAATCTGGAGCGTATTTCCGACCATGCCTACAATTTGGCGGGGTATGTGAAAAACGAAATGTAAAGTTTGTACAAAAGTCTGTACAAATTTATAAAAAGCACTTGCCATTTCAGGAATAATTAGGTACAATGAAGTGTAGGTTGATTATAATTTAACAATCATTAAAATTTTAACAATTTTAGGAGGAATGAATCATGGCAGTAAAAGTAGCAATCAATGGTTTTGGACGTATTGGCCGTCTGGCTTTCAGACAGATGTTTGGAGCAGAGGGTTATGAGGTTGTAGCTATCAATGATTTAACCGATCCGAAGATGCTGGCTCACTTATTAAAATATGACACCGCTCAGGGCGGATATTGTGGACATATGGGTGAAGGCCTTCACACTGTTGAGGCTGGCGAGGGTTCCATCACCGTAGACGGCAAAGAGATTAAAATTTACGCAGAGAAGAATGCAGCTGACCTTCCGTGGGCAGAGGTTGGGGTTGACGTAGTTCTGGAGTGTACCGGTTTCTACTGCTCCAAAGAGAAATCTCAGGCTCACATCGATGCAGGCGCTAAGAAAGTTGTTATCTCCGCACCGGCTGGCAACGATCTGCCAACTATCGTATACAGCGTAAACGAGAACGTTCTGACTGCAGAGGATACCATCATCTCCGCAGCTTCCTGTACAACCAACTGCTTAGCTCCGATGGCTAAGGCTCTGAATGACTATGCTGAGATCCAGTCCGGTATCATGAGCACCATCCACGCTTACACCGGCGACCAGATGATTCTGGACGGCCCGCACAGAAAAGGCGATTTAAGAAGAGCAAGAGCAGGCGCAGCCAACATCGTTCCGAACTCTACCGGCGCTGCAAAAGCAATCGGTCTGGTTATCCCGGAACTGAACGGCAAGCTGATCGGTTCTGCACAGCGTGTTCCGGTTCCGACCGGCTCCACCACCATCTTAACCGCAGTTGTTAAGGGTGCAGATGTAACCAAAGAGGGTATCAATGCAGCAATGAAGGCAGCAGCAAGCGAGTCCTTCGGCTACAACGAGGATCAGATCGTTTCTTCCGACGTGATCGGTATGAAGTTCGGTTCTCTGTTTGATGCAACCCAGACTATGGTTTCCAAGGTTGGCGATGATCTGTATCAGGTACAGGTAGTTTCCTGGTATGACAACGAGAACTCCTACACCAGCCAGATGGTTCGTACGATCAAATACTTCGCAGAGCTGGCATAAGCATTGAACACTTAGCGAGCCCGAGCCGCAGGCGAAAGGCGAGGTTAGTGTGAAGGCCGTTCTTGTTAAGGAAGTGGACAAGAACTTCCATATAAAATGCATAGCGATTTAAGGCTCAAGTGAGGGTCCGGTCTTATAAGGACCGGACCCTTTTTCTGTGGCAGAGAATATTGTATACAAAGAAAGGGGCATGAAAGACATGTTAAACAAAAAGACTGTTGATGATTTAAAGGATTTACAGGGCAAGAAAGTACTGGTCCGCTGTGATTTCAACGTACCGTTAAAGGAAGGTGTGATCCAGAACTACAACCGTATCGACGGCGCGATCCCGACCATCAAAAAATTACTGGACCAGGGCGCTAAGGTGATCCTTTGCTCCCATTTAGGCAAACCGAAGGGCGAGCCGGTTCCGGAGATGTCCCTTGCACCGGTAGCTCCTGCACTGGCAGAGAGACTGGGCGTTACCGTAAAATTCGCAGATGACCCGAAGGTAACCGGACCTGAGACACAGAAAATGGCTGCTGAGCTGAAAGACGGCGAAGTACTGCTGCTTCAGAACACCCGCTACAGAGTGGAAGAGACCAAATACGGCAAGGACGACGCTGCAAATGCATACGCAGAAGAGCTGGCTGCCCTTTGTGACGGTATCTTTGTAAACGATGCATTCGGCACCGCACACAGAGCGCACTGCTCCAACGTCGGCGTGGCAAAATGCTGCAAAGAGAATGTGGTGGGCTACCTGATGGAGAAAGAGATCAAATTCCTCGGTGAGGCAGTTGAGAATCCGGTTCGTCCGTTCGTTGCAATCTTAGGCGGCGCAAAAGTGTCCGACAAGATCAATGTGATCAACAACCTGTTAGACAAAGTGGACACCCTGATCATTGGCGGCGGTATGGCTTATACCTTCGCAAAGGCACAGGGACAGGAGATCGGCAATTCCTTATGTGAAGAGGACAAGCTGGACTATGCTCTGGAGATGGTAGAGAAGGCAAAAGCAAAAGGCGTAAACCTGCTGCTGCCGGTTGACCATGTAGAAGGAAAAGAGTTCTCCAACGATACCGAGCACAAAGTTGTCGAGGTTATCGACGCAGGCTGGTCAGGCTTTGATATCGGACCGAAGACCATCGAGCTGTACAAGAAGGCGCTGGAAGGCGCTAAGACCGTTGTTTGGAACGGACCGATGGGCGTATTCGAGTTCTCCAATTTTGCAGAGGGCACTCTGGAAGTTTGCCGTGCGGTTGCAGAGCTTTCCGACGCAACTACCGTGATCGGCGGCGGCGATTCCGTAAACGCAGTGAAGAGACTGGGCTTTGCAGACAAGATGACCCACATCTCTACAGGCGGCGGCGCATCCCTTGAGTTCTTAGAGGGCAAGGAGCTTCCGGGCGTAGCTGCAGCTGATAACAGATAGGAAACATTATATAATAAGGGAGAAGAAAAGATGTCCAGAAAGAAAATTGTAGCAGGAAACTGGAAGATGAACATGACTCCTACCGAGGCTGTTGCATTGGTAGAGCAGTTAAAGCCATTGGTGGTAAATGATGAAGTTGACGTAGTATTCTGCGTACCGGCGATCGATATCATCCCGGCTATGGAGGCAGCAAAGGGCAGCAACATCAACATCGGCGCTGAGAATATGTACTATGAGGAGAAGGGCGCTTTTACCGGCGAGATTTCTCCGAACATGCTGGTAGATGCAGGCGTAAAATACGTGATCATCGGTCATTCCGAGAGAAGAGAGTATTTTGCAGAGACCGACGAGACGGTCAATAAAAAAGTGCTGAAGGCATTTGAGCACGGTTTGACCCCGATCATCTGCTGCGGCGAGTCCCTGACCCAGAGAGAGCAGGGCATCACGATCGACTGGATCCGCCAGCAGATCAAGATTGCATTCCTGAATGTGACCGCAGATCAGGCAAAAGAGGCTGTGATCGCATATGAGCCAATCTGGGCGATCGGCACCGGCAAGGTGGCTACGACAGAGCAGGCGCAGGAAGTATGTGCGGCGATCCGCGTATGCATCGGCGAGATCTATGACGAGGCAACTGCAGCTGCGATCCGGATCCAGTACGGCGGTTCCGTATCGGGAGCCAGCGCACCGGAGCTGTTTGCACAGCCGGATATCGACGGCGGTCTGGTAGGCGGCGCATCCCTGAAACCAGATTTCGGCGCGATCGTAAACTACAACAAATAAAGAACCAAAATACAGGGACAGGCTTAAATGCACTGTCCCTTTTGGATTATATACGGAGAACTGAGATGAATCACACAGCGGAAGGGGCTAAGTGCCGCAAGAAGGAAAAGCTGACGAGAGAGCGGCAGAGGATGGAAACGCATATTCTCATGGAAAATATCATTTTAACAGGTTTTATCCTGTTTGTCGCCACGATTGGGGCGATTGCATTTTTTTATGTGGGGAAAAATACGACAAGCGTTGCCATCGTATATGTGCTGGCGGTGATGCTGGTGGCGCGGTTTACGACGGGATATGTGCCCGGGATCGTGGCTTCCCTGATTGGCGTGGGATGTGTAAACTATGTGTTTACCTATCCCTATATGACCCTCAATTTCTCGATTGACGGTTATCCGATCACCTTTGTCGGCATGATGGTGGTATCCAGCGTGACCAGCACCCTGACGACCAGGATGAAGAAACAGAGCAAGATCCTGCATGAGAGGGAGAAGTTTCTGATGGAGGCAGAGAAGGAGACGATGCGTGCCAATCTGCTGCGGGCGGTTTCCCATGACCTGCGGACGCCGCTCACCGGGATCATCGGTCTTGCCGATACCTATCTTCAGAACAGGGAACAGTTGACAGAAGAGGAAAAATCGGCTATGGTAAGGAATATCAGTGAAGACGCGGACTGGCTGCTCAATATGGTGGAGAATCTGCTGTCGGTCACCAGGATCCGTGTGGGAGACGCGCGTGTGGCAAAGTCGCCGGAGCCGCTTGAGGAAGTGGTATCGGAGGCGATGCAGCGGTTTCGCAAGCGCCTGCCGCAGGCATCTGTCAGAGTCAGAGTGCCGGATGAGTTTGTTATGGTGCCAATGGACGCCATGTTGATCGAGCAGGTTATCATCAACCTGCTGGAGAATGCGGTGTACCATTCCGGGACAAAGGAGCCTATCGATTTTTATGTGGAAAAGCAGGAGCAGGAGATGATGTTCCATATCCGGGATTATGGGCTTGGGATTCCCCCGGAACGGCTGGAGACCATATTTGACGGAGCCGGGTCCGATGTCAATGAAAGCGGCGACTCCCACAAAGGGATGGGAATTGGGCTGACCATCTGCAAGACTATCATAACCGCCCACAACGGGACGATCTGGGCGGTAAACCACGGACAGGGCGCAGAGCTGATTTTTACATTGCCGTTTGGAGAGGAAGATCGTTATGATGAGTAAACATACCATACTGATTATTGAAGATGAAAAGAATATCGGAAATTACATTGAGACCATCGTTATTTCCAATGGATATAAGGCGCTCCGGGCGTTGAACGGGATGTCAGGGCTGTCGATGTGCACATCCCACCATCCCGATATGATCCTGTTGGATCTGGGACTGCCGGATATCGACGGGATGGAGGTGCTGCAGAGAATCCGCGGCTTCTCCAACGTGCCGATCATCGTGATCTCGGCGCGGACACAGGAGAAGGAGAAGGTGGAGGCGCTGGACGAGGGGGCGGATGACTATATCACCAAGCCGTTTGGCTCCGAGGAGCTGCTTGCCAGGATCCGCACTGCTCTCCGCCACAGCACCCGCCCGGAGCAGGCGTCGGCCCAGGAGCCTGCATACAGCCGGGACGGGCTTGTGATTGACTTTGACAAGAGGCTGGTGTCATTGGGCGGCATGGACATCCACCTGACTCAGATCGAGTATAAGCTGGTATCGATCCTGGCAAAAAATGCGGGGAAGGTACTGACCTATGACTATCTTCTGAAGGAAATCTGGGGACCTTACGCGGATACGGATAACCAGATCCTCAGAGTAAACATGGCGAATATCCGAAGAAAGATTGAGAAAAATCCAGCGGAGCCTCATTATATCTTTACGGAGATCGGGGTCGGATACAGGATGAAGGAATAGTGGAAAACCGCTGTCACCCGGCGCAGGGAATACCTGCAGGTGACAGCGGCTTTATTTTTGCATCCCTATTTCTTTTTTCCAAGATAAGCCGCTTTTACCGACTCATCTGCCAGCAGCTCTTTCCCGGAGCCGGTCAGTGTGATGCTGCCCGTCTCCAGCACATATCCGATATCTGCCGTATGCAGGGCCATATTTGCGTTTTGCTCGATCAGGAGCACGGTCACGCCCTGCTTGTTGATCTCCTTGATAATGGAAAAGATATCTTTTACGATCAGCGGGGCCAGTCCCAGCGACGGCTCATCCATCATGATCAGTTTTGGGTGGCTCATCAGCGCACGGGCGACGGCAAGCATCTGCTGCTCGCCGCCGGACAGCGTGCCTGCCAGCTGCCAGCTTCGTTCCTTCAGACGGGGAAAGAGGCCAAAGACCCAGTTGATATCGTCTTCCAGGGAATCTTTCCTGAGATAAGCCCCAATCTTGATATTTTCCAATACAGTCATATCAGGAAAAACACGGCGTCCTTCCGGGACAAGCGCGATCCCTTTTGACACGATGTCCGGGGTATCCATGCCGACCAGTTCCTGACCTTCAAAAAGAATACTCCCGGCGGACGGTTTTACCAGTCCGACGATGGAGCGGAGCGTGGTGCTTTTGCCTGCGCCGTTTGCCCCGATCAAGGTTACAATGCTCTTATTTGGCACTTCAAAGGAGATTCCTTTCACGGCTTCAATCCCGCCGTAATTCACACGTAAATTTTCAATCTTCAGCATCGTCGCTCACCCCCAGATATGCTTCTATTACCCGTTCGTTGTTCTGGATTTCCTCCGGCGTACCGTGGGCGATCAGCTTTCCAAAATCCAATACGTAGATCCGGTCGGAAATCTGCATGACCAGATCCATATGATGCTCGATCATAAAGACCGTCAGATGGTAGGAATCCCGGATCTGCATGATAAAATCAGTTAGTTCCTGAGTCTCCTGCGGATTCATGCCGGCAGCCGGTTCGTCAAGCAGCAAAAGCTTCGGGCCGGTGGCAAGGGCGCGGGCAATCTCCAGACGGCGCTGTAAGCCGTAGGGGAGAGAGGAGGCAATCTCGTCCTTCAGATGGGCCAGGTTCTGTTCCTCCAAAAGGGCCATCGTCTCCGCGCGCATCCTGGCTTCTTCCCTGTGGTTTAAGCGGAGCGTGGCGGAAAATACATTCTGCTTTGCCCGCATGTGTTTGGCGATCAGCACGTTGTCGAATACGGTGAGCTGACCGAACAGACGGATGTTCTGGAAGGTGCGGGCAATGCCTTTTTTGGTGATGACGTCCGGGGTGTTGCTGATCACCGGAAGGTGTCTTGGTGATACATCACCCAGATACAATTTTTCCATCTTGCCCTTTGGCATATTGGAGAGAATGGTTTCGCCAAGAAAGTCTACACTTCCGAAGGTCGGTTCGTAGATTCCGGTCACACAGTTGAACGCGGTGGTCTTGCCTGCTCCGTTTGGTCCGATGAGGGCGACGATCTCCCCTTCATTGACATCCAAAGTCAGGCCGTTTACGGCGACAACCCCGCCGAACTGCATCGTGACATCCTGCATATGCAGCACATTCTTTGGGTTTTTTGTAATCTCGGACATTATGCGTTTTCCCCCTTCTGTGCTTTCTTCTTTTTCGTAAATTTAGCCGGAATCCCCTTTATGAGCCTTCCCAGCCCGTCCCAGGAGAATTCATTGCTTCCCATGATGCCGCGGCGGTAGAAAAGCACCACTACCATCAGCAGGATGGAGAAGATGACCATACGGAACCCGCTCTGGAACAGGGGAACCTGAAAACCGCCGATGATCAGCGGGTTGTCAAAGAACCTCAGCCATTCGCGGCCCGCGGTGACAAGGAAAGACCCGATGACGCTGCCTGTCACGCTGCCGATGCCGCCCAGCACAACGATCAGCAGGATGTCGTAGGTCAGCGTGATGGAGAAGGTCTTGGAGTCGATGGAGCGCATGAACATCGCCAGCAGCCCGCCGCCTACTCCGGTAAAGAAGGAGGAGATGACAAAGGACAGCTCTTTATAACGGAACAGGTTGAGCCCCATCGCCTGGGCCGCCACCTCATCCTCCCGGAGCGCCTTGAACGCCCGTCCGTAGGAGGAGTTGATCAAAAGCACCATGAGCAGGATGCACAGGGCGCAGAGCCCGAATGCGACGAACAGGTTCGGAAATCCCGGAATGTTTTTCAGGCCGTAGGAGCCGTTGGTGATCCTGTTCAACTGAGGCGCTGCGATCACCGCGCGGATGATCTCGGAAAAGCCCAGCGTTGCGATAGCCAGGTAATCGCTTTTGAGCCGCAGGACCGGGATGCCGATCAGAGCTGCGATGGCAGCGGCGGCAAGTCCGGCAAGGATCAGGGCGAGCCAGAAAGGACAGCTTGCATTGGCGATGACAGGAGAGATGCCGTCAACGTAATAGACGCTGGCGCGGTTCTCCACCGGAATCGTCAGGATTGCAACCACATAGGCGCCGATCGCCATAAAGCCGGCCTGTCCAAGGGAGAACAGCCCCGTAAATCCGGTCAGCAGGTTCATGGATACGGCGACCACGGCGTAGATGGCGCTTCGTTCCAGGATGGAAATCTGATAGCTGTACTCCGAGTGGTTCATCTGTAAATACGCCAGAGCCGCGATGACGACGAGCAGAGCGGCCAGGGTATAGAGTTTGTTTTTGGAAAGTTTTTTGTTCTTCATATCCGCCACCTCACACTTTATCCGTTGTTTTCTCACCGAACAGGCCCGTGGGCTTGATGAGGAGAATGATGATCAGCAGCACAAAGGTAAACGCGTCGCTGAAGGTCGAGTATCCCATCGCCACAAGCGCAGTTTCTCCAAGACCCAGGATAAAACCGCCGATGACAGCGCCCGGGATGCTGCCGATGCCGCCGAATACGGCAGCCACGAAGCACTTGAGCCCCGGCAGGGAGCCGGAAAACGGGAAGACGGTCATACGGTCGGTAAAATACAGGATGGAGCCGACGGCAGCAAGCAGGGAGCCCACCGCAAAGGTAAAGGTGATGACCCGGTTGATCTTGATTCCCATCAGGGCCGCCGTATCATAGTCTTTCGAAACGGCGCGCATCGCCATGCCGATCTTTGTCCTGTTGATCAGGACCATCAGCCCGTAGACGATGATCAGGGTCAGCACAGGGGTCAGAAAGGTGACGAAAGATGCGGACAGGCCGCCAATCTGGAAGATCTTCTTTAAAAACGGAATCTCGGGATAGCCTTTTGGCAGGGCGGTGAACAGGTATGTAGCGAGATTCTGCAGCAGGTATGATACGCCGATGGCAGAGATCATGACTGACATCCGGGGTGCGGAGCGCAGAGGCCGGTAAGCGACACGCTCGATGAATACGCCCAGGGCCACAGTGACCACGAGGACCAGCGGGATTGCGATAAACCACGGGAAGCTGGACATGGCAAAAATCATAAAATATCCGGCCATCATAAAGATATCCCCGTGGGCGAAGTTGATGAGCCGCAGGATGCCGTAGACCAGCGTGTATCCGATGGCGATCAGCGCGTAGGCGCCGCCGAGGGAGATGCCGGTCAGGCATTGCTGTAAGAAGGTTGATAAACTCATTGGGCGAAATGCCTCCTATCTGTAAAGTGGAATCGGTGTCGCAGCGCCCGGCTGTCCGAAGAAGCCGGGAAAGAAAACAGCCAAACGAGTGGGAACGGTGTCACGTCCCCACTCGTCCGATATGTACCTTATCACGCAACGAGGTGAATGTCTATTTTATGGTGGTAGTGGTCAGGAACTTGAACTGGCCGTCTTCAATCGTCTTGATGAATGCCATATCTTTATTTGCATCTCCGTTTGCATCAAAGGAAATGCTTCCGGTCACACCGTCGATGGATACGTCCTTCAGTGCGTCGCGGATGGCGGCGCCGTCTGCGGAACCTGCCTTCTCGATCGCCTTGATGGCACAGAGGTAAGAGTCATAGCCAAGTGCAGATACGGCAGGGATGATCTCTTCCTGATTCTGCTCTTTTAAGTAGGCTTTGAAGCCGGTGATGAAAGCCGCAGCCTCATCGTTTGCCGGTTCTGCCTCATCGAAGAAGGTGGAGATGACCACGCCCTCTGCGGAGTCGCCTGCGTTCTCGATGATGGTGGAGTTTTCCCAGGTATCGCCTGCCGCGATGGTTGCGGTGATGCCAAGCTCACGGGCCTGCTTGATGATCAGCGGGGCGGTGGTGATGGAAGACGGGGCAAAGATGATATCAGGGTTCTGGGCCTTGATATTGGTCAGGATCGCCTTAAAATCCGTCTGGTTGGTCTGGAACTGCTCCTCGCTGACGATGGTGCCGCCCAGGTCTTTAAATGCCGTCTTGAAGAAAGAACCAAGGCCGGAGGAATAATCGTCGCCCAGCTGGGTGATGACAGCAGCGGTCTTAGCGCCGTTGTCTGCCGCATAGTTTGCCATGACAGTACCCTGGAACGGGTCAAGGAAACATACGCGGAAATAGTAGTCGTTGCCCTGGGTAACCTGCGGGTTGGTGCAGGATGCGCCAATCGCCGGAATCTTGGCGTCGGCAAAAATCTGCCCTGCCGCGATCGATACGCCGGAACCATAGCTTCCCAGAACGACGGAAACTTTTTCGCTGACAAGCTTCTGTGCGGCGTTGACCGCCTCGGTCTTGTCGGACTTGTTGTCAACTTCCACAAGCTGTATCTTGTATTCTTCATCGCCGATCTTTACGGTCGGATGCTGCTTGTTTGCATAGCGCATACCCAGGAGTTCCTGAAATCCGCCGCCGCCGTTCTCACCGGTGGTTGGCTCAAATACACCAATCTTTATGACCTTCTCGCCGGATGCAGAACCGGAACCGGAGCCGGATGCGGAACTGGAATTGCCGCCGCAGCCTGACAGCAGGCCAACGCTCATGCAGGCGGCAAGGGTAAGTGCAACTGCTTTTCTGATTTTCATAATAGAGTCCTCCTTTTTTTGCGTATCCGATGTTTTTGATGGAAGAACAAGTGTCTTTGATGTGGATACACGATTATTATATTATAACAGATGTTACGAAAAGTTCAATCAAATTTTGAAAATTATTCAGATTGGCGGTTCAGCGGCGGCTTTTGGCCAGGCGGGGAGGTTCTCCGAACTCGGCCCGGTAGGCCCTGGAGAAGGTGGAGTAGCTGCCAAACCCGCACCGGTAGCAGACTTCCGTGGCGGGCAGGTCCTGCTGGAGCAGCTCTCTTGCGGCAAGCAGCCGTTTGCTGGTGATATAGTGGCCGAGGGTGTATCCCGTCTCTTTTTTAAAGAGCCGCATCAGGTGGTAGCGGCTGAAGAAAAAATGACCGGCGATCGTATCGACGTCCAGAGGTTCGGCCAGGTTTTGGTTGATGTAATCCATGACGTCGAGGATCTTCTGGTTTGCCAGGACGGTATCGGGATAATCCAGCTTCTGGCTGAGAGCGGTGCGGTTTAAGAGAATCATAAATTCCAGGAACAGAACTTTCTGGTAGAGCTGACTGGCGTATCCGGTGTCGGCGCAGGCGGCTTCCAGCCGTTTGATGGCCTGGAACAGAGAACGCCTTCCCGGATTTTCCATCCGCAGAAGATGGGTATGCCGGTCGGAGAGAACCTGGAAGCAGCCGCTTAAGCTGCAGTCTGCATCCTGCTGGCTGTCCAGAAAATCAGGCGCGATATAGGCGATGATTCGTTCATAAGGCACCGTCATGTCGATCATCGGGCGGTGAATCTCGTTGTGCCTGACAAAAACGATGTCGTACGGCTGAAGGATATAAGAACGCCCTTCGATGAGGTAGGTGACCTTTCCCGACAGAAAAATCAGGATTTTATCAAAGTCGTGGTAGTGGAATTCAAATTCCTGTCTGCCGATGTCCGTCAGGTGGAACAGGCGCAGTTCACTGTCGAGATAGCCTCGTTTGAAATAAGAATCCGGTTGTTGCATGGTTTCCTCCCGTCTTGATGTATTGCTGCAAAGTTATTTTTCTATTATATGATGATAACAGCACGAATTGCAATATAAAAAGCACAATCACTGTATTTATATAAAAAAGTGACATCTATAATAGAAAGAAAGAGAATGAAAACGAGAGCGGAGGGCTTTTGCATGAATATTACAGTGGAAAAATATCACGGACTTGGCAACGATTATCTGATCTATGACCCCGGGAAGAATGAACTCTCCCTGAATGAAGAGCGGGTGCGGCTGCTCTGCAACCGGAATTTTGGAGCAGGTGCAGACGGTATTTTAGAAGGACCGCTGTTTCAGGAAGACGGGATCGGCGTCAGGATCTGGAATCCGGACGGGAGCCTGGCAGAAAACAGCGGCAACGGAATCCGCATCTTTGCAAAATACTTGAAGGACGCCGGTTATGTGGAGAAAAAACATGCCAGGATCCAGACGGCGGGCGGCACGGTCCGTGTCCAGTTTTTGACGGAAACCGGCGGAAAGCTGACTGTATCGATGGGAAAGCTGTCTTTTTGGAGCGATGAGATCCCGGTGACCGGCAGGCGCAGGGAAGTCGTGGATGAGACGATGGTATTTAACGATATTCCTTATAAAACAACGTGTGTATCCATAGGAAATCCTCACTGCGTCATTTTCCTGAAAGAGATATCCGAAAAAATCGTGACCCGGATCGGGCGGTTTTCAGAGACCGCAGGTTATTTCCCGGAGCGGATCAATACGACGATCATGAATGTGATCGACAGGACCCATATCCAGATTGAGACGTATGAGCGCGGGGCCGGCTATACGCTGGCGTCGGGCACAAGCTGCTGTGCGGCGGCCGGCGTCGCTTACCGGATGGGGCTGGTGGACCAAAAGACCTATGTGGAGATGCCCGGCGGCACGATGGAGATTGAGATTGAGGAGGACGGGACTGTCCTGATGACCGGCGAGGTGCGGTATGTGGCGCGGATGATCCTGGGGGATGAACTGAGCCGGCAGCTGCAGGCGCTGTAGAGAATTTAAGACTGACACATGAGAAAAATGCCGGACAGCGGCCGTTATTGGCTGCTGTCCGGCATTTTCTGTGCATAAAAGTGAAAAATATATCAAATTACAGAAGCGGATACGAATCTTGGTTTGACTATTCAATTGTTACCGCATATAATCAGTAGTAGACTGATTTGGATAAGAGGAAACCATCACGATGCAGGAAAGGAGACATGGTATGCACAGGATGACAGACGGATTGCCATCCTTCAAGACACGAACCGATGAGGGACTGAAAAAAACCTGGCTGGTCTTTTTGGGCAGTATTATTTTGCTGAGCCTGATGATCAACCTGGTGTTTGTCCGGTATCGGGTCAAGCTGGAAGCGGTATTTTATGATATTGCGGTGGAGCGGCTGAATTCTTATACGGAAGCCCAGGCGCAGGAGGTGGAGGCTTACATTGTAAGCGTAGACGATAATATCCAGGCAGTCCGCCTGTTGGCGGAATCTTCCGACATAAGCCTGGACAGCGGCATTTTTATCCGGTATCTGGACCGGATCAACCAGGAAAATGAATTCACGGCGACGTATATTGCAATCGAGAAGCTGAGGCAGGAACTGGATGCCATGAATTCCAGGCCGGAAGACCATGACGTATATGACCGTTTGTGCGCGGGGGAGACCGTCCTGTCGGAGATCCGCTATTCCAGACGTCTGGACGGCTATTATTTTGGCTATGGAGTACCGGTGAAACGGGATGGACGTGTGATCGGGGTTGTACGCTGTATCGTGGATGCGTCGAAGCTGATGGAGAGCAAACAGATCATGACACAGAACTCCCTGATCTCCACTTATATCCTGGAAGGGGATGGGAGCGTTGGTTACTCACTCATCCTGGACAGGGAAAAGGCGGCGTGTACGAGAGGGCTGATGTTTGAGCAGCGCTCTTCCGGGAGAACGGCGCTGACAAAGGAATATTCCGGGGTGCTTCAAAATGATGCTTTTACGGAAATGGTGGGGGAGCATCAGGGGGTTACCACGTTTTTGTCCAGCCGGTCCCTGGGGTATAATGACTGGCATATCGTAAATGTGGCAGAGGCAAGCGGCCTTTTGGAGCATACAAGGATTATCATGAAGAACACGGTGATGAGCAGCCTGACGCTGATGGCGATCGTGGCAGTCTTCGGACTCATTGCCTACCGGATCTATAGCGCCCAGAGCAGGCAGCTCTCTTTTGAGAGCGAACGGTATCAGCTGCTTTCTGAATTTTCGGACACGGTCCTGATGCAGTATTATTATGACACGGATACCATGGAGATGACTGCCAACGTTAAAAACCGGTTTGATGTGGGTGGCCTGCACAAGGATCGGTATCTGGAGGAAGGGATTCCTCTTTTAAAGGTGGAACGGGACGACTGGAACGTGCTCCGGGATTTCCTGTTGAATCCGGGGCCCGAGAACGAGCCGCGTATTACCAGACTCAGGGTTCTGGATAAGACACAGAATTATCTCTGGTGTTCCCTGCAGGTCCGGTTTGTCTATGAGGAAGGGCGTCCGGTCACTGCGGTAGGAAAGATTACGGACATCAACAGCCAGAAGGAACTGGAGGAAAAGCTGGAGAAACAGGCCCAGATGGATGGGCTTACGGGAATCTACAATAAAGCGACGTCAAAAAAGAAGATCGACGGTTTGCTGGAAAAAAGGCAGTCAGGGTATCTGTTTATGATGGATATCGACAATTTTAAGAATATAAACGACACATGCGGCCATGCCAAAGGGGACGAGGTGCTGGGCGGCATGGGGGCTATCTTACAGGAGCTGTTCCGGAAGGAGGATGTGGTAGGGCGTATCGGGGGAGATGAATTTGTCGTATTTGTAAGCTCGGAGACCGATGGCAGTTTTTGCGCTTCTGAACGGGCGCGCCTGATTCTGGACCGGGTCAGCAGGGGACAGAAAGACTGGGGCACTGAGGTTACCGTCAGTATCGGAATTGCTTCCTGTCCGAAGGATGGAGACACCTATGATCTGTTGTATGCGGCGGCGGATAAGGCGATGTATCTGGCAAAGGAGAAGGGAAAGAACCAGTTTTATGTATGTTAGGATTTCTTGACTTCGTGGCAGATTCGTTATAGTATATAATAATGCGGTTATTTCGTACTACAGCAGAAAAACAGATGAGGAGAGTTTTTTATGGGAGCAATTGCAAAAGAAGAACTGTTTGAAAAGACGCCGATTCCCAAAGCGGTGGCATCTCTTTCAGTCCCGACGGTGATCAGTTCACTGGTCATGGTCATATACAGTATGGTAGATACGTATTTTGTGGGTCTGTTGAATGAGCCGGTCCAGACGGCCGCGGTGGCTTTGGCAGCCCCGGTGCTTCTGGCCTTTAACGGGGTGAACAACCTGTTTGGCGTGGGAAGTTCCAGCATGATGAGCCGGTCTCTGGGATATAAAGACATGGATACGGTGCGGAAAAGTTCGGCGTTTGGTTTTTATGGAGCGCTGATCTGCGGAATCCTGTTTGCAGCTCTGTGTACGGTGCTGCGCCCCGGGCTGCTTGCGCTTTTGGGGGCAGATGCTGCGACATCTGCGACGACAACGGCGTATCTGAACTGGACGGTGACGGTTGGCGCGGTTCCGGCTATCCTGAACGTGGTCATGGCGTACATGATCCGCTCCGAAGGATCTTCGCTGAATGCCAGCATCGGAACGATGGGCGGCTGTCTGATGAATATCATCCTGGATCCCATCTGCATCCTGCCGTGGGGCCTTAACATGGGAGCGGCAGGCGCAGGTCTGGCAACCTGTATTGCCAACTGTTTTGCACTGCTTTATTTCCTTGGATATTTACTGATCAAAAGAGGGAAGACCTGTGTCTGTATTTCCCCGCGGGCATTTTCCATGGAGAAGAAGATCGTGGCGGGAGTGTGCACGGTCGGAATCCCGGCAGCAGTCCAGAACCTGCTCAACGTGGTGGGCAGCACGGTTTTGAATAACTTTGCCGCTTCTTTTGGGGCGGCTGCGCTGGCGGCGATGGGAATCTGTACGAAGATCAACATGGTGCCGATGTATGTGGCGCTGGGAATCTCCCAGGGTGTCATGCCGCTCATCAGTTACAACTATGCCAGCGGAGACCATAAGCGGATGAAGTCGGCGCTGCTGTTTACGATCCGGATCTCAGAAACGCTCCTGGTGTTATCGGCGTTTGTCATGTTCTTTTTCAGCAACGGGCTTGTGGATCTGTTTATCAAGGATGCAGATACGGTTGCCTATGGCGCCCGGTTTTTGCGGGGCTTCTGCCTGGCCCAGCCGATGCTCGCCCTTGATTTTATCTGTATTGGTACGTTTCAGGCGGTTGGTATGGGGCGCGAATCGTTTATTTTTGCAATCCTCAGAAAGGTTATATTCGAGATTCCGCTTCTGTTTGTGCTCAACGCGGCAGTTCCGCTCTATGGTCTGCCTTATGCACAGGCGATCACGGAGCTTTTGATGGCGATGATAGCAGTTCCGGTCATGATCCGCTTTTTTAAGAAATGCAGGTTACAGTCGCAGGTGAAGCAGTAAGGGCGGCGAGATGGAAGGATTACGATAAGGTATTATGGACAGGGATGATGTGCGGCAGCATGAGCGTACATCATCCCTGTTTTTGTATTTTATCGGAAAGTGCGTCAAAAAGCAGTTGACATATTCCAATAATGTGATAATATAAACATATGAGCACTCATTCATATGATGTATAAAACGATGATCAAACTAGAAACGGAGGGACGCGATGACAGAGACAGAAAAATCCAGAATCGAAAAAGAGGTAGAGGAATGTACCTGTGAATATATGCATGTCCATGAGGATATCGTCGAGCAGGTAGAACAGGTCATGCCGGATGAGCAGCAGCTTCTCGACCTGTCGGAATTTTTTAAGGTGTTCGGGGATTCCACCAGGATCAAAATATTGTATGTGCTGAGCCAGTCGGAGATGTGTGTGTGCGATATCGCGACGCTGCTCCAGATGGGGCAGTCGGCAATCTCCCATCAGCTCAGGGTGTTAAAGCAGATGCGGCTGGTGACGTTTCGGCGGGAAGGAAAGACCGTGTTCTACAGTCTTGCCGACGCCCATATCCAGACGATCCTGGCGCAGGGCATGGAACATATCAGCGAATAGCGCAAAAGAACGAAAGAAATAAAAAGGAGAATAAAAAACATGAAAAAGATCATTAAATTAGAGGGATTATGCTGTGCGAACTGTGCGGCAAAGATTGAAGAGGGCGTTAAGAAAGTGGACGGCGTGAAAGAAGCGGCGCTCAGTTTTATGACCCAGCGTCTGACATTGGAGGTAGAGGATTCCAAGGTGGAGAGCGTCATCGAGGCAGCGAGGAAGATAGCCGACAAGATCGAGCCGGAGGCAGAGTTTAAGGTACTGCGGTAACGTGCGGCATGACAGTGAGGAGAGACTATGACGAAGAAGCAGAAAAAAATGGTGGTCCGGCTTGGGGCCAGCGCACTGTTGTTTATCATTGCAGTTTTGATGGAAGGGCGAAGCCCGTGGGCATGGATCCCGTTTATCCTTGCCTACTTGTCGGCAGGATATGACATTCCGCTGCGCGCCCTGAGAAATATCACAAAAGGGCAGGTGTTTGACGAGAATTTCCTGATGACGGTGGCGACGATCGGGGCGATCATCGTCGGTTCCCTGGAGGAAGCGGTTGCAGTGATGCTGTTTTATCAGGTGGGCGAGCTGTTCAGTGATTATGCGGTCAACAAGTCACGAAAATCGATCAAGGATTTGATGGATATCAACCCGGAATATGCCAACCTGCTAAAAGACGGCGTGGAAAGACAGGTTGACCCCTATGAGGTGGAGATTGGAGATTCCATCGTCATCAAACCTGGGGAGAAGGTGCCGTTAGACGGCATTGTCATCAAAGGAAGTTCCAGCCTGGACACCAAGGCGCTGACAGGAGAATCCATGCCGGTGGAAGTGGAGGCCGGGGAGAACGTGGTCAGCGGCTCTATCAACTTAAGCGGTGTCCTGGAAGTGAGGACAACGAAGCTGTTCGACGATTCGACCGTCGCAAAGATTTTGGAACTGGTGGAGAATGCAAGTTCCAGAAAAGCAAAGGCGGAGGCGTTTATCACCAGGTTTGCCCGGGTGTATACGCCGATCGTGGTAGGGCTGGCTCTTCTTTTGGCGTTTCTTCCCCCGCTTTTCTTTGGCGGAAGCTGGGGAACGTGGGTGTACCGTGCATGCAGCTTTTTAGTGGTGTCCTGCCCGTGTGCGCTTGTCATCTCGGTCCCGCTCAGCTTTTTTGGCGGTCTGGGGGCGGCTTCGAGACAGGGGATATTGATGAAGGGAAGCAACTACCTGGAGGCGGTGGCATCCCTTGACACGGTGGTATTTGATAAGACGGGGACGCTGACGACAGGAAAATTCCAGGTGACGGATGTGGCTCCTGTGAGCGGCGTCAGGGAAGAACTGCTTCACCTGGCGGCTCTCGGCGAATACCATTCCAACCATCCGATCGCCGTGTCGGTGAAAGAAGCGTATGGAAAACCGATCGACCCGGCGGATATCGGGGCGACGGAAGAGATATCGGGACATGGAATCCATACAAAGGTGAAGGTGGATGGCGTCTGGCGCGAACTTTATGTGGGAAATCAGAAGCTGATGGACCGTCAGGCGGTAACGGTGGACTATCCGGCGTCGGTATTGGGAACTACGCTCTATGTGGCGGAAGGCGGACGGTATCTTGGCGCAATCGTGATATCTGATACGGTGAGGGAGGATGTCCCCGCCGCGCTTTTGGGACTAAAGGCGCAGGGCGTGCACAATCTGGTGATGCTGACCGGAGATAAGGAAGAGGTTGGACGTGTGGTGGCGGACCGGCTGGGGTTAGACCAGGTATACGGGAATCTGCTGCCCGGAGACAAGGTTGAGAAGGTGGAAGAACTGCTGAACCAAAAGAGCGGCGGCAGGACCCTCGCCTTTGTGGGAGACGGCATCAATGACGCGCCGGTGCTGGCCCGCGCCGACGTAGGCATCGCGATGGGCGGTATCGGGTCGGACGCAGCGGTGGAGGCGGCGGATGTGGTGATCATGGATGACGAGCCGTCGAAGATTGTCGATGCGATACAGATTGCCAGAAAGACGATGGTGATCGTAAAGCAGAATATCGTATTTGCAATCGGTGTGAAGATCCTGGTACTGATTCTGGTTGCCCTTGGCTATGCATCCATGTGGGCGGCAGTATTCGGAGACGTGGGCGTTTCGGTGCTGGCGATCCTGAATGCGATCCGTGCACTGAGCTACAGGCGTGAGCCCTGAAAAATGGAAAAAACATTGACAAACGATTAGGCAGCTGATATTATTTTCACATGGAACAAGGGTGTTACATGAAAGGTCATTGGTTCCAATGACCTTTTGCGTCACCCTCTTTTACGTTTGCAGGGTGGCGGACACCAAAGCTGCTGCGGCAGAACGTGTAAAAGAAAGGGAGAAGAAACGATGAGCAAGTATAGCAAGGAGGAGATTATCCGCCTGGTTGACGAAGAGGAAGTGGAGTTTATCCGCCTCCAGTTCACAGATATTTTTGGTATGCTGAAAAATGTGGCGATCACCTCCAGCCAACTGGAAAAAGCGCTGAATAACAAGTGTATGTTTGACGGCTCTGCCATTGAGGGGTTTGTCCGGATCGAGGAATCGGATATGTATCTGTATCCGGACCTGGATACTTTTGAGGTGTTTCCGTGGAGGCCGCAGCAGGGAAAGGTGGCGCGGCTGGTGTGCGATGTGTACCGTCCGAACCGGGAACCATTTGAGGGTGATCCCCGCTATGTACTGAAAAAAGTCATCCGGGAGGCCGCCAATATGGGGTTTGTGTTCCATGTGGGGCCGGAGTGCGAATTTTTCCTGTTCCATACCGACGAGGAGGGCAGGCCTACGACCGAGACTCATGAGATGGCGGGGTATTTTGATGTAGGTCCGATCGATATGGCGGAGAATGTGCGCCGTGATATTGTCCTGAATCTGGAGGATATGGGGTTTGAGATCGAGGCGTCCCATCATGAGATTGCGCCTGCCCAGCACGAGATCGATTTTCAGTACGCGGACGGGCTGACGACCGCGGATAATATCATGACCTTTAAGATGGCGGTAAAGACCATAGCCAAGCGGCATGGGCTTCACGCTACGTTTATGCCAAAGCCGAAGGCAGGGGTCAACGGTTCCGGCATGCATATCAACATGTCCCTTGCAGATATGGACGGCAACAATGCGTTCGTGGACCCGGCGGATGAGCTGGGCCTGAGCAAGGTGGCATACCACTTTATGGCGGGAATCCTGAGCCACATGAAGGAGATCACGATCCTGACCAATCCGTTAGTGAATTCTTATAAGCGGCTGGTGCCGGGATATGACGCGCCGGTCTATATCGCATGGTCGGCTTCTTCCAACCGGAGTCCCCTGATCCGGATTCCGTCGTCGAGAGGAAGCAGCACCAGGATCGAGCTGAGATGCCCGGATTCCGCAGTGAATCCGTATCTGGCGCTGGCTGCCTGTCTGGGAGCGGGACTGGACGGGATCAAGAAAGAGATGATGCCGCCAAAGAGCGTGGATGCCAATATCTTTGCGATGACAGAGGAAGAGATGGCGGCTCTTGGCATCGAGCAGCTTCCGGAGACGCTGGGAGAGGCGATTGAAGCGTTTGAAGGAAATGAGTTTGTCCAGAAACTTTTGGGCAGGCATATCTATACCAAGTACCTCGAAGCGAAAGCTTCCGAATGGAGGGAATTTCGGGCCCAGGTAACCGATTGGGAAGTGAAGGAGTATTTGTACAAATACTGACACGGTCCCTAGCGGACGGACGACGGAAGTACCCGATTCGATTACCTGGAGGTGAGCATGTGGCCAATGTGATAGTGGCATTTTCAAAACCGGAAGATGTTAAGAGCATAAAGAATATTCTGATGAGAAGCGGATTTCAGGTAATCGCCGCTTGTAATTCCGGAGCACAGACACTGGCATGTGTAGAGGATTTGAGCAGTGGGATCATCGTATGCGGGTACCGGCTGATGGATATGGTGTTCTCGGAACTGCATGAGAATCTGCCGCCTGAGTTTCCGATGCTTATGGTTTCATCTCCAAATAAGTGGACCTCGCGGATGCCGGAGGATATCGTGTGTCTGCCGATGCCGTTAAAAGTCCATGACCTGGTGAGCACCCTGGAGATGATGGCACAGTCACAGTCCAGGCGGAAGAGGAAGCAGCGGCAGCAGCCGAAGCAGAGGAGTGAAGAGGAGCGGACGATCATGGCGCAGGCAAAGAACCTGCTGATCGAGCGCAACAACATGACGGAGGAGGAGGCGCACCGTTACATACAAAAATGCAGCATGGACAGCGGGACGAACCTGGTTGAGACTGCACAGATGGTGATCAGCCTGATTAATCTATAGGGGGATGAGGGGATTATGAAATTTACGAAGATGCATGGGATTGGCAATGACTATGTCTATGTGAACTGCTTTGAGGAGACGGTTGAGGACCCGGCGGCGGCGGCGCAGTTTGTCAGCGACCGCCATTATGGGATCGGCTCGGACGGGCTGATCCTGATCTGCCCTTCCGATGTGGCAGACTGCAGGATGCGGATGTTCAATGAAGACGGGAGCGAAGGTTCCATGTGTGGTAACGGGGTCCGGTGTGTGGGAAAATATGTCTATGACCACGGGATTGTAAAGAAGAGCCGGATATCGGTCGAGACCTTAGGCGGGATCAAATACCTGGATATGCAGGTGGAGGATGGACTGGTCACGATGGTGACTGTGGACATGGGGATCCCGGAACTGACCAGCGAGCTGCCGGAGCAGATCGTGGTGGACGGCAAAGCCCTGGAGTTTACGGGAATCAGCGTCGGCAATCCCCATGCGGTCTACTATGTGGAAGATGTGGACGGACTGGATCTTGAGAAGATTGGTCCGGCATTTGAAAACCATGAACGTTTTCCTGACCGGGTCAATACGGAATTTATCCGTGTGATCGACCGGGAGCATATAAAGATGCGCGTGTGGGAGCGGGGCAGCGGAGAGACCTGGGCCTGCGGGACCGGGGCGACGGCCTGTGCGGTGGCGAGCATGATGCACGGGCTTGTGGAGGACACGGCCGAGGTGCAGCTTCGCGGCGGGAATCTTACCATCCGCTGGGACAGGGAGAGCGGGCACGTCTTTATGACAGGACCGGCCACAGAAGTCTTTCACGGGGAGATTACAAATTTTGGCTGAAACAGGAAGGCAATGCCGGGAGGTTACATATGGATGACATCGATAGAAAAATATTAAAGCTTCTGCAGGACAACGCGAGAATATCGTTAAAGACGATCGCAGAGAATACATTTTTGTCTTCTCCGGCCGTTTCGGCCAGGATTGAAAAGCTGGAGCGGGACGGTATCATCGCAGGATACCATGCCCTGATCGACCCGATGAAGCTGGGTTACCACATCATTGCATTTATCAATCTGAATGTACTGCCGGAGGACAAGCCGAAGTTTTACCAGTATGCGGAGAGCATTCCCAATGTGCTGGAGTGCAGCTGTGTGACAGGGGAATATTCCATGTTGATGAAGGTAGCGTTCCCGAGCACGATGGAGCTGGATATGTTTATCGGGCAGCTGCAAAAATATGGAAAGACCAGTACGCAGATCGTGTTCTCAACCCATGTGGGACCGAGGGGCGTGGATGTGACTGCCTAGAGCCGTGTCAAATCCACCCCTTCGTGCGAAAGCAACTTCGCTTTCAGGTCAATTCCTCCTGCATATCCGGTGAGGCTTCCGTTTGTCCCGATGACCCGGTGGCAGGGGATGATGATGGAGATCGGGTTATGGCCGACGGCCCCGCCGACAGCCTGGGCCGACATCCGCTCTTTTCCCATCCGGGCGGCTGCCTTTTTTGCAATCTCGCCATAGGTTGTCACTTCTCCGTAGGGGATTTCACAAAGGATCTTCCACACACACTGCCGGAATTCTCCGCCGAGGGGGCAAAGGGGCAGTTCTCGGATGGAAGGCTGTTCTCCCCTGAAATACCGGTCCAGCCATTCTCTTACACGTTCGAACAAGAAGAGCGTGTCAGCTTCCGTCATTTTTTCTGAAACACATCCTCCAAAATATTTCTGTCCTTCGATCCAAAGCCCCACAAGATTGTCTCCGTCACCGGCAAGGGTGATCATCCCGACCGGCGATTCATATTTTGCCGAATAATACATCTCGTACCTCCTGAATGTTTCCCTGTATGGAAAATATTATAGCATATCCGGGAGAGAAATCACGTAACAATTGGTCTCTTTCACATACTTTAATATTACAGAGAAGTATGTGGAAGGAGTTTTTGCATTGGAGGATTCAAAAAAAATCATCATTGATGCCGGTCACGGCGGGGTAGAGCCGGGAGCTGCCTATCAGGGGAGGCAGGAGAAAAATGATACATTGAGGCTGGCGCTGGCGGTTGGGCAGATTCTCAGCCGCGCCGGGATGAACGTGGTGTATACAAGGGTGAGCGACATCTATCAGACGCCGTTTGAGAAGGCGATGATTGCCAACAATTCAGAGGCGGATTATTTTCTCTCTATCCACCGGAACGCGATGCCGGTACCGGGAACGGCTTCCGGCGCAGAAACGCTGGTCTATGAAAACAGCGGAGTTCCTGCGATGCTGGCGGCAAATATCAATGAACAGCTGGAATATGCAGGATTTCATAACCTGGGTACGATTGAACGCCCGGGGCTGATCGTCCTCCGCAGGACCGAGATGCCGGCAGTGCTGGTGGAGGCAGGGTTTATCGACAACGAGGCAGACAACATATTCTTTGACCGGAATTTTGAAAAAATTGCACAGGCGATTGCCGACGGTGTCCTGGCGACAGTCCGGGAAGAGGAGGCGCAGCCCTATTACTATCAGGTTCAGGTGGGAGCGTTCCGGAACCAGGAATATGCCGAGCGCCTCTTAAACCAGCTGCTTGATCAGGGGTTCCCGGCGTTTATCGTGGTAGATGACGGGTTGTTCAAGGTGCGGTCAGGCGCATTCCTGGATCTGGATAATGCGGCATGGATGGAGCGGACCCTGCGGGGGATGGGGTATCCGACTCTGCTTGTGAGGGAAAAACCTGTGGATTGATGAGAGGAAAAAGCTGTTCCACCTTGCAGCAGCAGGGCGGTCAGCTTTTTTTCTTCCAGAAAACGGTGTGCCGGATTCAGGGGAATGGGTCATAGCTACTTCCAACCGGGAATCCTTTGTGGTATAATACAGGCATAAAGAAACTCATCGTTCTGGATTCAGGCTGTGGCCGAAGGAGGATACAGGTATGGGGGACAGAAAACTGATTGTGACGATAGGCAGACAGTATGGGAGCGGCGGAAGTGAGATTGGGAAGCGGCTGGCTGAGGATTTGGGGCTGCACTGTTACGACAAAGAGATCCTCCGCATGAACTCCAATGAGAGCGGGATAAAGGAGAGCTATTTCCACCTTGCAGATGAGCGGGCAGGAAACAGGCTTCTCTACAAGATCATCAGCGGTCTTACGCCGGAGATGGGAGCGCCGTCCTTTGGCTCTGACCTGGTATCGGCGGACAACCTGTTCCGGTTCCAGTCGGAGGTCATCCGGAAGCTGGCGGCAGAGGAATCCTGCGTGATGATCGGGCGCTGCGCCGATTATATCCTGGAGGGGACGGAAGGCCTGATCCGGATTTTTCTCTATGCCGATATGGAAGACCGGGCGGCGCGTATCCGCGGAAAGAATCTGTATGATGCTAAAGATGTGGTCAAGAATATCAGGCGGATCGACAAGGAACGCCGCGATTACCACCGGTATTATACGGGCAGAAGCTGGGAGGATGTCGCCAACTATGACGTGATGCTGAATACGTCAGCACTCGGCGTGGAGGGTACGGTGGATGCGATCAAGGACTATATCCGCAGGCGGGGCTTTGATATATGAAGCTGAATGGGCTGGTTTTATTAGCTTTAAAAAACGGTGTGGCAGTGGTCATGCCGTTTTTTTGATTTCATAAGAATGGGGGACGGGGGATGGTTTTATTGAGACAGAGACAATGGCGGCGGAATCTGGCGGCGGCAGGAACGCTTGCCATGATACTGATGTCGGCCGGCGGCTGTATGGCGCGGCCTGCGGCGGTGGCCGGTGATTATGGCGTTGCGGAGGGGGATAAGCTGCTAATCTATACTTCCCACAAAGAAGAGGTCTATAGTCCTGTCATAAAGGAGTTTGAAGAGAGGACAGGGATTTGGGTCGAAGTGCGGTCCGGAGGGACTACGGAACTGTTGGAGGCGATCCGCCGGGAAGATGGACAGGGAAGCTGCGACGTAATGTTTGGCGGAGGGGTGGAGAGCTATGAGGCGTATCAGAGCTGTTTTGAGCCGTATGTGTGCGGGCAGAACCGGCTGCTGGATGATGAATACCAGTCTTTGGACGGGAGATGGACGCCATTTACGGAGCTTCCGATCGTGTTTATCTATAACAGCAAGCTGGTGGACGAGGAGGATGCGCCCAAAGGATGGGAGGAATTTCTGACGGACCGGTGGAAGGGGAAGATCGCCTTTGCCGACCCGAGAAAATCAGGGAGCAGCTATACGGCCATAGCGACGATGGCTCAGGTTCTGGATATGGATGTACAGCCGATGCTGGAAGGTTTTTTTGCGGCGCTGGACGGTAAGATATCGGCTGGATCAGGGGAAGTAGTGGATGAGGTGAGCGCCGGGATCCGCTTGGTGGGAATCACGCTGGAGGAGACGGCCCGCAAGCGGATCGCTCTTGGGGCAGACATTGCGATGGTATATCCTGCAGAGGGAACCAGCGCGGTGCCGGACGGCTGTGCCCTGGTGCAGGGGGCGCCGCATCAGGAAAATGCCAGACTGTTTATCGATTTTACGGTCAGCGATGATGTGCAGAGGCTGGCAGAGGAACAGTTCAGCAGGCGCAGTGTCCGAAGGGATATCCAGCAGGAGAATGCCGGAGGAAGCATGAAGATCGTGGACTATGACGTGGAATGGGCAAGCAGGAACCAGGATGGGATCCTGGGAATCTGGGCTGAGCTTGCAGATTAGGCGGTGCGGCATGGAATTTATAAAAAAATCATTTAAACGGGAACTGCTCGCCGGGTTTCTCATCGTGGCGCTGCTGCCTTTGGTGCTCTGCTGTGCGTTCCTTATCCAGATGTTCAAGGCAAAGCTGGCGAGTGATTATCAGAAGCAGGATATGGAACAGGCGGCGACCATAGAGGCGCGGCTTACCACCTTGTTTCAGGAGTTTGACCGGGTGACGGAATCGGTGGGGAAGGATGGGGCGATCCAGGATTCCATGATGGGGAATGGGAGCAGGAATGCCGTCTACTCCAGGCTCTATGAGGCGACGGCGGGGCTTCGGGAAGCGGCGCAGTTTGACATCTATTCCGGCGAAGGGATCTGCCAGTATTCCACCGGGACCGGGACAGTACACACGAAGCTGCCGGTCTACTGGGGGATCATGAAGGTGGCGGCTGCGCACCCGGAAGAGCTGATCATCCGCCGGGAGAAGGAATACCTGGGAGACTCGGACATCCTTTTGCGGGCGGTGCGGGCAATCCGGGATGAGGAAGCGGATATTCTTGGCTATATAGTGGTCAGTATGAGGGAGGCGCATTTTGAGAGTGTCCTGAAAGGTACATACAGCAGCCAGGACGGGGTCTGCATCCTGAACAGCTTTTGGGAGACGGTATACAGCACGGAGGCGGCATCGCGGGAAGAAATCGGAGCCGTGCTCCGCAAGCGGGTGATGGATGGGAAGGATATCTTGGAACCATATCACAATAACCGGATCTATGTCTCCAGGCTGGGGGAGACGGGGCTGATGAGCGTGTTTCTCCGGCCTGAGGTTTTTACGGCGGATACGACCCGATCGATGTACAGCGTGCTGCTGATCATGGCTGCGGCAAGCCTTTTACTCTGTATTGTCGTGGCGGCCCGGATGAGCAACCAGCTGTCGTGGCCGATCAGGGTGCTGAACCGGGCAATGCAGGAATTGCAGGAAGGAAATCTGGATACGCGGATCACGTCGTGCAGAACGGATGAGTTCGGACAGCTTTCGAACAACTTCAATGTCATGGCGAAGGAGCTGAAAAATTATATGGAGCGGCAGGTCAGCCAGCAGAAAGAACTGAACGACGTGCAGATTGCGATGATGCAGGCGCAGCTCAACCCGCATTTTTTATATAATACGCTGGATACGATGAAATGGGTGGCAAAGGCGAACCATATCCCGGAGATAGCGACGCTGGCGGCAAAGCTTGCAAAAATCCTGCGGACCAGCATATCCCGCGACCAGCTTATCACGTTGCAGGAGGAGATGGAGCTGGTGGAGAGCTATGCCGAGATCCAGAGGATCCGGTTCAACGGGAAGTTCCGGTTTGAATATGTGTTGCCAAAGAAGCTGCAGGCCTGCATCATTCCCAAACTGATCGTACAGCCGATTGTGGAGAACTCCGTCATCCACGGGCTGGCAGAATGTGAGGAGGGGACGATCCGGGTGGCGGCATCGGAAGACGGAGGGATGCTGACGATCGAGGTGACGGACGACGGCTGCGGCATCAGCCCGGAAGTGATGGAACGGTTAAACAGCAGGGACAGGGAGAAGCTGGCGGGGCATATCGGGTTTTATAATGTAGACACGATCATCCGCCTGCATTACGGAGAAGAGTATGGTCTTAAAGTGGACAGACCGGAGAGCGGAGGAACGCGGGTTGTCATCGCGATCCCGCTCACAAGAAAAGGGGGAAAGCAGGATGTTGAAGGTATTGGTAGTCGATGATGAGCATTTTGTCAGAAAGGGGATCGTGCTGGAGACAGACTGGAATGCGCTGGGCTGTGAGGTCGTGGCGGAGGCGGAAAACGGGCTGCAGGCTTTGGAGGCGGTACACAGATACCGCCCGGACCTGATCATCTCAGATATCAGAATGCCAAAGATGGATGGAATCCAGATGCTTAAGAAACTTCGGGAGGAGGATAACCCGGTCAGGGTTATTTTTCTGACGGCATACAGTGAGTTTGAGTATGCCAGAGAGGCGCTGAAGCTGTTTGCGTTTGATTACCTGTTAAAGCCGTTTGAGGACGGAGAGCTGGAGGCGGCGGTGCTGCGGGCGCGGGAGCAGATGAAAGAGGAGCGGGGAGAGGACGTTTTGAGGGAGGATAAGCTGCTGCCGCTTCCGTTAAAAACCGGAGATAAGAGCCGGTATATCACGGAGGCGCTGGCGTATATCTCGGAGCACTACAACGATGTGGAGATCAGCGTGGGGAGCATTGCGGAGTCGCTTGGAATCAGTGAAGGGCATTTGAGCCATCTGTTTAAGAAGGAGACGGATTATACGGTCATGGCATATATCACCCGGTTTCGCATCCGCGCCGCGATGAAGCTGCTTGGCAACTGCCGCAACAAGGTGTATGAGGTGGCGGAGATGGTGGGATACCGGGATATTACGTATTTTTCCACTACGTTTAAGAAGATGGTGGGCATATCGCCGTCGGAGTATCAGGACAGGTGTGTGTAGGCGAGAAAGGCGCTTACGAAGATAATATCATTGCACAGGCAAAAACATGTACAGATTGCACATAGATAACGTGTGAAAATAAGATTATATATGCTAAATAACAGGATATATAAAAGAATAACAGTTTTGTCCAGTGTATTTTCACGAATACAACCGCTATAATAGGATTATCAGATGATGCTGCAGCATCGAAAAAAAGTGGGATATGTAAACATGAAAAGGAGGAGTAGTATCGTGAAAAAACGTATATTATCTTTGGTTCTGACAGGGGCAATGCTGGCGGCTTCGTTAGCGGGCTGCGGCTCTAAGGATTCGGCGGCGCCGGCGGGAAGCAGCGCTGCACCGGCAGATACGAAAGCGGCTGTGGAGCAGACGCAGGCGGAGGCGAAACCGGAAGCGAAGCCTGAGGATACGGCGAACTTGTCCGAGGTTGAGAAGATCATAAAAGAAGCAGAAGGCATGACGATGGAGGAACTGGCGAAGAAAGCCATTGAGGAATCCAATGGAAAAACTTTCTACGGAGTAGGCAACTCCAGCCGCGGCAAATCCGCGTTACCGCTGTTTATTGAATATTTACAGACGATCGACCCGTCTTATACGATGGAATACGAGTGGCAGCAGCCAAAGAACAATAAGATTTTTGAGCAGCTTTCTGCAGACTCCCTGAAGGGGAGCGGCACGTTTGCGATGACCCTGATCCAGGACGGCAACCAGATTGAATCCAAGATGGTCCAGACCGGGATCTTAAAGACCTTTATTCCGAAGGAGTGGGCAGAGGCAAACGGCACGACTGCAGACGCATACGAAGGATTCCTTCCGCTGCAGACCCTGAACAAGGTATTCATGTACAACAGCACCGGCACGGCTGAATACGACAACTGCTGGGACTTCGTAGCAGAAGGTGTACATCCGCTTTACATGGACATCGATTCTGAGATTGTAGGCAAGAACTTCCTGTATATGCTGACCGAGGACAAATACGCGACATGGCTGAAAGAGGCTTATGATGCGCTGGGGGCAGAAGAGCAGGCGTACTTTAAACCGGTGATTGACGAGATGGCTGTGGACGCAGAAGACCTGGGACTTGGCGAAAACGGCAAATACGGTCTTGCATGGATCAAGCTGTGGGTTGAGAACTATAATGAACAGACCGATGACGGACCAATCTGCAACACCCTGGTGACGGATTCCGCAACGGATCAGAGCGGCCTGCTGGTTTATTCCAAGCTGCGTTCCGTTGAAGAGTCTGCAGGCGTATCGGTGAACAATATCAAGGTTGCGGCTTATCAGGACGGCTATAAAGGAATCGGCGGATATGGATACTGCCATTACCTGTTTTTGACCAACAACAGCCCGCTTCCGTGGACTTCCTGCGCTTTTATCGCTTACATGACCTGTACCGAGGACGGATTCAGTGCATGGGGCAAGGACATGGGCGGCTATTCCTCCAATCCGGAAGTGGCAGCGGCGATCGAGGCGACTTATGGACACAGCAAGGGCGGTTATAATGACCAGGGCGTAAATGAATTTGACGCAAAGAATGACAGAGGGTATGACTGGTGGACCACGAACGGCGAGCTGGTACTGGAAGACCCGGAGTACTGTGCATCGGTATCCTTTACTGTAGGAAGCTGGATTGAAATGCTGACCAAGTACAGCGATTCAGCGAAGTAAACAGGCATCCGGCAGCAGCGAGACAGTGGGGCTGCCGCACTAACAGCATTAGTGCGGCGCCCCATTTTATAAGAATCTGTAAGGAGTAATCAAATATGGAGCGGACTAATACCAGAAACGTGAACAAAAAAGCCATCCTGCTCAATAAGATTAAGACTTATTTTTCCAAGCCGCAGAACATCATCCTTCTGTTGTTCGGCATTGTGCTCACCTTTTCCACGGTAGCGCCGATCGTGGCGATCGTGAAAGATACCTTTGCCATCCATCCCGGAACGATCGACGCCCACCTGACCGGCAGGGCATCAGGGTATACGATTGTCAACTATATTGACCTGTTTACCAGCCGTCTGGCGAGGACCAATCTGTGGAAGCCATTGTGGAATACGCTGCTTTTAGCAGTTTTTACCTGTCTGATCTCAATTGTGTACGGCGGAACTTTTGCATTTTTAGTAACAAGAACAAATTTGAAATTTAAAAAATACTTAAGCTCGATTTTTATTTTTCCATACATCATGCCCCAGTGGACGCTGGCGGTTGTATGGCAGAATGTGTTTAACAGCAATGCAGTGGTGGGAACCTCCAACGGGCTTTTGGCTTCGCTGTTTGGCATCCTGGCTCCCAAGTGGTGGTGCCAGGGACTGTTTCCCAGTTCGGTTGTGCTGGGGCTGCATTATGCGCCGTTTGCCTATATCCTGATTGGCGGCATCTTCCGCAATATGGATGCCAACCTGGAGGAGGCGGCCACGATCCTGGATACCCCAAAATGGAAAACCATGTTCCGGATTACCCTTCCCATGGTAAAACCGGCAATTTTATCGACGATACTGCTGGTGTTCGGAAGCGCGATGGGAAGCTATCCGGTACCGCACTACCTGGGACTTACGACCCTTTCCACCAAGTACATCTCCATGAACTCCAAGTATACCGGAGAGGCGAGCATCCTTGCCATCATCATGATGGTATTTGGCGTAGCGATCCTGACGATGAACCAGGTCAGTTTAAAGAGCAGAAAGAACTATACCACCGTGACCGGAAAGTCCGGGCAGCTCTCCAAGATCAATCTTGGAAAAGTGGGGAAATATGTGATTGGCGTAGTATTGATGGTCATTACCTTCTTCACCAGCATTTTCCCAATCTTCTCCTTTGCGCTGGAAACGTTTCTTCCAAACCCGGGAGATTACAGCTTCCTCTATACAAGGGACTTGAGCAACCTGACGACAAAATGGTGGCTGACCAGTGAAAATATCACGGAGAACGGCATGTACGGACAGCAGGGGATCCTGCACAACGCAACCATCTGGCATGCATTTTGGGGAACCCTTTTAGTGGCCGTGCTGTGCGCCCTGATCGCGGGCACCATCGGAACCCTGATCGGCTACGCGGTGGCAAAAAACAGGAGGAGCAAATGGGCAAGCTACGTCAACGGCGTCGCATTCCTGCCTTACCTGATGCCGTCCATCGCGGTGGGCGCTGCGTTCTTTATCCTGTTTTCGAATGAGAAGATCAACCTGTTCAACACCTATACTTTGCTGATCATCGCAGGTTCGATAAAATACATCCCGTTTGCCAGCAGGAGCGCGCTCAATTCCATGCTGCAGATCAGCAACGAGATTGAGGAGGCGGCGATCATCCAGGATCTGCCGTGGTTTAAGCGGATGTTTCGCATTATCATCCCGATCCAGAAATCGGCGATCATCAGCGGATATATGCTTCCGTTTATGACCTGCTTAAGGGAGCTGTCCCTGTTCCTGCTTCTCTGTACACAGGGCTTTATCCTCTCGACGACTCTGGATTACTTTGATGAGATGGGACTCTACGCATTTTCCAGTGCGATCAACCTGATTTTGATTGTGACGATTCTGGTATTCAATACGCTGGTAAATAAACTGACCGGAGCAAGTCTGGACGATGGGATTGGAGGAAACTAAAATGCCGGAAATTAAATTGACAAATGTGACAAAACGGTGGGGAAAATTCTACGCAGTGGATGACCTGACCATGAATATTGAAGACAACTCTTTTATCACCCTGCTTGGACCGTCAGGCTGTGGAAAGACGACGACGCTCCGCATGATCGCAGGGCTTGAGACGCCCACCAGCGGCCGGATCGAGATTGGGGACCGGGTGGTGTTTGACAGCGACGCGGGCATCAATATTCCAGCCAATAAACGGAAGGTAGGCTTTCTGTTCCAGAACTACGCGCTGTGGCCCAATATGACGGTGTACCAGAATATCTCGTTCGGACTCAACAATATTAAGGAAGAGATGCCGCAGTATGACTTTGACGCAAAGACTACGAACGATCTGATCAAAGCGCTAAAGAGCGGAAAGCGGATTGCGGAGCTGGTAGAAGAGTGCAGGGGGAAGTCGGGCAAGCTGGATATGGACAAAGTGTATTTAAAGATGATCGACTTCTTTACCCTGTCCATCTATACGGCAAAAACCCTGTATGGATTTAAGGTTCATGAGGCTGCCGACCCGGATGCGGCTGCAAACGCCAAAGCAGAGGAACTGCAAAAGAAGCTGGATTCTATCAAAGCGTCCTATACCGCTAAGGGTCAGGCGCTGAACGAGGACTTTGCCGTTGTAAGCGGCGGGAAAATCGTTATGGAAAACCGGAAGCTTTCAAAAGAGGAAGTGGACCAGGCCGTGAGGCGGGTATCCAGGATTGTAAAGATTGGTATGTTTATGGACCGTTATCCGGCAGAGTTGTCCGGCGGGCAGCAGCAGAGGGTGGCGATCGCCAGGACGCTTGCCCCGGAACCGGCTGTCCTGTTTATGGATGAGCCGTTGTCCAATCTGGACGCCAAACTGAGGCTGGAGATGCGTTATGAGCTGCAGCGGCTTCATGTGGAGACGGGCAGTACCTTTGTATACGTGACCCATGACCAGATGGAGGCGATGACGCTGGCAACGAAGATCTGCCTGATCAACAATGGCGTGCTTCAGCAGTATGATGCCCCTCTGGACGTCTATAACCGGCCAAACAACCTGTTTGTCGCAGATTTTGTGGGAAATCCGTCCATCAATTTCATCGACGCAAAGGGCAGACAGGCAGCGGATGGCTCTATGGAACTGACAATTTTGGGCGGCGTGAAGGCGGCTTTCCATCCGGGGCAGCCGCTTGATATGGAGAAATGGTTTGAAGAAAGGAACCGGGAGGCAAAAGAAGCGGAGCTTCTCCGTCAGGAAATCCTGAAGGATAAGAAGGCGGTAGAGAAGAGCAACAAAGACGAGGCGTTTCAATATCATATTTCGATGGTAACCGAGAATGATTACAGCATTGAAGACGAGCCGGAGATCACCGATGAAGATTTTGTGATCGGAGTGAGGCCGGAATGTCTTAAACTCCGGGAAGAGGGGAGTCTGGAAGCAACGATATACGGCGCGATGCCGACCGGTATGGAATCTACAGTGAAGCTGAGAGTGGGAGATTTCCTGTTGACTGGCGTGATCTTCGGGGGCGTGACCTATCAGATTGGCGAGGAGACGGGGATAGATATCGAAGGAAGCGATATCCTGCTGTTTGACAGAAAATCTGGGAAGTGTATCTCGGCCGGAACGCTTGCCATTGGATAAGAGGGGGCAAAAAAGATACAGGACTGCCGCAGAGCAGTCCTGTATCTTTTTTGCATCTATGATGTCACATATCCGGGACCGGGGTGGGCCGGTCTTTATCAAAGACATCTTCGGCGCGGAACAGATCGTCCAGCTTTCTGCGGGACGGGTCCTCGGCAGTGATGTCCTTCCACATCCGGTAGCCATCCAGGTTACGCCTGCCCTGGCGCAGGAAATCATCGCCAATCTGTACCCAGTATTCGTTGGAATCCACGTTGCAGAAATAGCGGAATCCAACGGAGTGCAGGTAGTTGTACCGTTCGTTCTCGGTGGTATAGGGATGCCAGTCACCGATATCAGCTCCAAATGGATAGAGGATGATATCGGTAGGACCGATCAGGGAATCGACTTCCTTTTCCCATTTGTCAACGTCCTTTTTAAAGCGGTCCATATCGATCGTGCCGAGATTTAAGTGGCCCCAGCTGTGGGATGCCAGCTCCCAGCCGTTGTCTTTGAGGCACTGCGCCACTTTTGCGGCTTCCTGCCGGTCCTGTTCATAAGTCGGAGAATCCGCATAGGAGCCTGCAGTGCGGTATCCTAAAATCCCCTCATATCCGGTAAATGCCAGTACGGCCCTCGCCCCTTTGTAGGAAAAGTCAGGGTGTTCCTGGATAAAATCTTCCAAAATCGGTACCAGGTCGTAGGAGCCGACCGATACGGACCCGTCGTCCATCTTCATCTCACAGGTGGGTTTTCCGTCTTCGCCGATGATCATGCGGGTGGCAAAACCATCCCCGGTCATATAGGGGTAGTAACAAAGGTCGTCCTGCGACATGACGAAGGGGATCTTGCCTTCCGGCAGCATGATATCGCCCGCCTTCATCACGGTTTTTCCATTTTCATCGGTGGTTTCGTATGCCAGGTCATGGAGGCGTACCAGCACATAACCTTTGTCATACATGGTCTGGAGGATCTTGTTGAATTCTCCGACGGTCGTCATCACCTGGTTATATCCCTTCTCATCCGCGTCACCGTCAAATGCTTTTTTGTTATCCACGATCAGCGAGTGGAAGAATACGTGGGTGACCTTGCCGACATTTGCCCGGACCAGCCCTTCTTTTGTGGTTTCGTAACCGGCGATCGCCTCTAAGACCTGAGGGTCTGCAGCGTATTCGCTGTCGGACCTGAGCAGTTCGACCGCGCCGTCGTAGTCATATCCGGCAGCCAGTGTCCGGGCGCGCGACAGCAGCGATTCTAACGGTGTCTCAATGAGTAATTCTTCCGTGGAGGATTCTGTGCCGGGCATTCCATCGGATCCGGCGGAATCAGCGGTTCCTTCTGCCTGGGATTCCAGGCTGATGACGAAGGCTGCTTCTGTGTCTGTACTGTCTGTGTTCTTTAATTTTTTTCCTAAAAATATAGCGCCCGCCCCACATACTCCGATCAGTGCGATGCATCCGGCGGCAATCCCAAGCCGCTGCCCCAACCGGCGGTGTCTGCGTCTGCGGTAACGTCTGCTGTGATCAAATCTTCCCATATGTAATAACCTCTGATTCTATCTATATAAAATACGTAACTGTATGATAATGTCCGCCCTTTATCATAACATAGAATTCCACAAATAGCCATACATTAATATATAGAAGATTGAATAGAGGGATGGTATGAGACAGTATTTAATCGCAATGTGCGCCAGCCTGATGGTGACGGCATCACCGTTTGTTCCGTCAGATGATCTGAGATTCCGTGAACCAAAGCAATTGGACGGAGGAAGCATGATCCTGGCGCCGGATGGCAGAGCAAGGGCGGCAAACGCAGAAGTTACGGAGGGGAAAAGCCAGATACCGGGACCTGAGATCGCCGCGCCCAGCGCGCTTTTGATGGAGGCTTCAACGGGGCAGGTGATTTATGAAAAGAACGCGGATGAGCAGCGGCGTCCGGCCAGTATCACCAAGATTATGACGCTGATCTTGATTTTTGACGCCATTGATTCCGGGAAAATCAAGATGAGCGACGAGGTAGTGACCAGCGCCTATGCAAAATCGATGGGAGGCTCCCAGGTTTTCCTGGAAGAGGGGGAGATCCAGACGGTAGAGACCATGATCAAATGTATAGTAGTGGCCTCCGGCAACGATGCCAGCGTTGCGATGGCAGAATACATAGCGGGAACCGAGTCTGAATTTGTGCGGATGATGAATGAGCGTGCGGCGGGGCTTGGCATGACCGGAACCCATTTTGAAGACTGCTGCGGCCTGACGGATTCGGAGACCCATCTGACGACGGCGCGGGATATCGCCGTCATGTCGCGGGAACTGATCACAAAATATCCGCAGGTCCACAATTATTCGACCATATGGATGGAGAACATCACCCATGTGACAAAACAGGGCACAAAGGAGTTCGGGCTGTCAAATACCAATAAGCTTCTGAAGATGGCAACCAACTTCCGGGTGACAGGCTTAAAGACAGGTTCTACCTCTCTGGCCAAATACTGCCTGTCGGCGACGGCAGAGAAGGACGGGGTCCGGCTGATCGCTGCGATCATGGCAGCGCCCGATTATAAAGCACGGTTTGCGGATGCCCAGACATTGCTGAATTATGGATATGCCAACTGCAGGCTGTATGAGGACCGGGAGATGCTGCCGCTGCCTCTGATGCCGGTATTGGACGGTGTGGAGGATGCTGTACCACTGCGCTATGAGGGGGAGTTTTCCTATCTTGGCCTGAGCGGCGAGGATTTTGATGCGATCGAGAAGGTGCTGATGCTGGCGGAACAGATGGAAGCGCCGGTAGAACCGGGGATGAAAGCCGGGGTCCTCCGGTACCAGCTTGGCGGAAAGACATTGGGGGAGGTGCCGGTCATGACCGACGGCGAGGTGAGAAAAGCCGGGTATCTGGATTATCTGGCGAAGTTAAAAAGGGCATGGATGATGGCTGTGGATGTTGCGGCGTGAGGTGTCTGGAATCTCGGTCATGCCACAGGATTTTTGTCGAATTACGGGTAAAAAGCAGTAGGAATTGGTTCCCTCTTTGTGGTATAATGAGCTTAATCCAATATAAGGGGGAGTCATGATGAGAGATATGACACGGGATATGATAGGCGGGCTGGAGGCAGCCAACCGGAAGATTCACACTTTATATAACAGTGTCCCGGGAGGAATCTTCCAGTGTCTGTATGATGATGACCTTACCTTGCTTGAGATGAGCGAAGGTTTTTTAAATATGATCGGGTATACCAGAGAGCAGATCCGTGAGGAAGCGGGCGGCAGCCTCCGAAAGCTGATCGAGCCGGGAGATATGGAATTGTCTTCACGGGAGCTGGAAAAACAGTTGAAGGTGAGCAATACCAAGGAGATCCAGTATCGCCTGATCCACCGGGACGGTCACTATATCAACGTTCTTGACCGGGGGACTTTGATGGACGATGAGCTTGGAAGACCGGCATTTTACTGCATCGTCGTGGACATTACGAAAGAAAAGCAGATGGAGGATGCTCTCCGCCTGAGCCTGGACCGCTATCAGATCATTACGAATCAGACCAACGATGTGATTTTTGAGTGGGATATCGTAGAAGACACCCTTGTAGTGACCAGCAACTGGGAGAAGAAGTTCGGAAAAAGGAAATTTCATGACGGGGAGAGTCTGTACGATATACTGGATTACAAGAGCCGTCCCACCTTTGTGCCGGAGGATCTGCATCTGGCGTATGAGGCGATCCGAAAGATCAAGGAGGGGCAGCCTTATCTGGAGACGGAGCTGAGGATCTGTCATGAGAACGGCAACTATATCTGGTGCAGGATCCGGATGACCCAGCAGTTTGACCAGGATGGGAAGGCGATCAAGGTGATTGGCGTCCTGATCGACATCGACAGGGAGGTAAAGCGGTCCCAGTACCTGAAGCGGCAGGCGGAGCAGGATGCCCTGACCGGTATATACAATAAGATGACGACCCAGACCAGGATACAGGAGTATCTGACGCAAAAAGATCATAGCGGTACGATGATGATCATCGATATTGACAATTTTAAGCGGCTGAATGATTCCCAGGGACATCTGTATGGGGATGTGGTCCTGAGCAACCTGGCACGGAACATGGCAGGCTCCATCAGGAATACGGATATTCTGGGACGGATTGGCGGAGATGAATTTCTGGTGTTCTTAAAGGAAATCAATACGATTGAAGGCGCCAGGTTTAACGCAGACAAAATCCTGACGCTGTTCAAACAGCTTCAGGTGAACGGAAACCAGCAGAGGGATATCTCATGCAGTATTGGGATCTCCATGTTTCCGACAGACGGCAATGATTTTATGACCCTGTATCAGCGCGCTGATTATGCGCTGTATCAGGCAAAGAAATCAGGTAAGAACGAGTTTGCGTTTTTTGATGAGAAGACGATGCAGAGGTATCTGACTAAGCCGGAAAAATCATATTCACCGGTGACAGCGAATATTGATTCCGATGAAAGACAGCGGATACTCAGCACGGAGATTGTGGAATATGTATTCCGCGTCCTTTATAGTACCAGGGATGTCAAATCGGCAATCCCCACTATTTTAGAGACTGTCGGCAATTATTTTCATGTCAGCCGCGCATATATCTATGAGAATATCGAAGACGGACGGTATTGCAGCAATACGTTCGAGTGGTGCAAAGCGGGAGTCGAGCCGCGGAAGGAAAAACGTGCCAGGGTGTCTTATGAGACGGATCTGGGCGGTCATTACAGAGATCACTTTGATGAGAACAATCTGTTCTATTGCCCGGATATCTCCGTGCTGCCGGAGGGACAGAGGAGAGTCCTGGCTTCACAGAACATCCTCAGCATGCTGCAGTGTGCAATCACCGATGAAGGGGAGTTCAGAGGATTTGTAGGGTTTGATGAATGTATGGAACATCGGTACTGGAACAGGAATCAGGTTGAGATGCTGGGACTGATCTCCGAGACGATCTCCACTTTTCTGCTAAAGAGCAGGGCGAGGGACGCATACAGGCAGGAGAAAGGAGATCTTTGCAGTATCCTGGATGCACAGAATGCCTGGATCCATGTGATGGACCCGGAATCAAAGAACCTGATGTTCATCAACAACAGGATAAGGCAGAGCGCGCCGGATGCAGAGCCTGGCCTGCCCTGTTATAAAGCCTTATTGAACAGGAAGACTCCCTGCGAGAACTGCCCGGCAGCCCGGCTGGGGGCGGAGTGCAGACATGACAGCGTGGAAATGCATGACCCGGATCTTGACCGGTGGTATGATGCGGAGGCAAGCCTGATACAATGGAACGGGGAGGAGGCAGTGATGATCAACTGCCGTGATATCTCCAGGTATAAAAAGTAACAGGTATAAAACGTAAAAGGGTGGTAAGCCGCGGGAATTTCATCCCGCTGACTTGCCACTCTTTTTACGTTTCTTTGCTTGAAATCGTTTTTCTATTTTGCATTTTCTGCAAATGTTGTCGTTACAAGGTCTTCATAAGGGACGCGGGCGGAGAGCTCGCCGGCCTCCTCTAAAATATTCTGGAGAAGCTCAAAGCTGTCTTTCTGGAAGACTACGTCTTCTTTCCAGGTGTCCTGGGATTTGTAGCGGTCCACGATGACCGTGATGTTTTCCAGCGGGGTTTCTTTGAACTGGGGCTGTATCGTTTCGGCAATCTCTTTTGCAGAGTGGCTGTTTACATAGTCCATGCCTTTTTGGATCGCATTGGTGAACTTCTGGATGATTTCAGGATTGGCCTCTATATAGCTCTTTTTCGCACTGTAGGCCGTATAGGGTACGTAACCGGAATCCGTACCCAGCGATGCGACGACGCAGCCGTTGCCTTCCAGCTCAAGACCGGTTGCGAACGGTTCAAATTCAACGGTGTAGTCGGCGTCATTGCTTGTAAATGCAGCTGCCGTCAGCCCGAAGCTGATGCTTTGGTCGATGTTTACATCGGTCTTGGGATCGATGCCGTTTTTCTTTAAGATATATTCGAAGACCATCTGCGGCATGCCGCCTGCGCGCCCTCCGAGGACTTTCGCCCCTTTCAGTTTCTCCCAGTTAAAGTCGGCATCCGGCTCTCTGGCCACTAAAAAATTTCCGGCGCGCTGGGTCAGCTGGGCAAAGTTTACGGCGTAGTCCTCAGCGCCGCCTGCATAAGTATAGATACTTGCCTCCGACCCCATAAATCCGATGTCGGCATCCCCGGAGACAAGGGCGGTCATAACCTTGTCGGCCCCTGCGCCGTTGACCAGGGTCAGGTCGATTCCTTCTTCTTTAAAATATCCCAACTCGATGGCGGCATACTGCGGCGCGTAGAAGATGGAGTGTGCCACTTCATTCAGGGTGACCGGGGTAAGCCCGTCTGCTTTTGCCTGGTGACCGCAGCCGGGCAGCGCAAGCACGGCTGCCATAAGCAGAGCCGGCAGCGTGAGATGTTGTCTTTTTTTCATAAAATCCTCCTGGTGAAAGTCTTAATACTACATTCTATTAAGAACACGGAAAAAAGTGCATGCGTACCATGACAAATATAAGAAATCATGGTATGATTAGCAAAGGATAAAACAGGGGAGAAGTGGAAATGGATTATAATATCATCGTATTGGACCTGGACGGCACACTGACGAACCGGGATAAGATCATCACAGAGCGGACGAAAAAGTCTCTGATGGAAGCGCAAAAAAGAGGGAAGAAGGTCGTTTTGGCATCCGGCCGCCCGACTTATGGCGTGATGCCGCTGGCAGAGGAGCTGAAGCTGGAGGAATACGGCGGGTATATCCTGTCGTTTAATGGCGGGTGTATTATGAACTGCAGAACCGGAGAGACTGTATTTAAGCGGGAACTTCCGGTCGAGTCCAACAAAAAGATCATTGGGCTTGCCAGGGATGAGGGCGTGAATCTTCTGACCTATGAAAACTCCATGATCATCACGGACAACCCGGATTGTCCATATGCCCAGAAAGAATCTGCGATTAACCACCTTAAGCTGAAAAAAGTAGAGGATATGGAAGCCCACCTGACTTTTTCTGTGCCCAAGTTTTTGATGCTGGACGACGGGGATTTTCTTGCGCTGGTGGAACCGAGGGTGAAGGCGGCGCTGGGGAAGCACTTCAGTGTCTACCGTTCTGAGCCGTATTTTTTGGAAATCATGCCCAAGGGGATCGACAAAGCGCAGTCGTTGGAACGTCTGCTGGATGCACTGGGGATGAGCAGAGAAGAGATGATCGCCTGTGGGGACGGGTATAATGACCTGTCCATGATCCGGTATGCAGGATTGGGCGTAGCGATGGAAAATGCCGTGCTTCCGGTCCGGAATGCTGCCGATTATGTGACCTGGTCCAACAATGAGGATGGAATTGCCCATGTTGTCGAAAAGTTTATGCTTTAGACTGGACTTTATAAATTTAGTGTGTTAAACTATTAGATGAGATTTTTTAAAACGAAAACTTGGAAAGAGGGGAACCCGGTTAACATGAACAAAAAGATTAAGACAGAGGCGGTGGACCATCTGTTTCAGGCTATCCTGACGCTGAAGACACCGGAAGAGTGCTATACGTTTTTCGAGGATGTATGCACGGTGAATGAACTCCTGTCCCTGTCGCAGCGGTATGAAGTGGCGAAGATGCTGCGGGAGAAACGGACTTATCTGGAGATTGCAGAGAAGACGGGCGCTTCCACGGCTACCATCAGCCGCGTGAACCGTTCGCTCAATTATGGAAACGACGGATATGAAATGGTTTTCAAACGCCTGGAGGAAGCAAAAGGCTGATATGACACAGAGATAAAAAGGCTGTGGTCCCGGAAGCTGAGTTCGGGGCCGCAGCCTTTTTGATATGCGTTTGTTATCGTTTTTTCTTTTTGCCGGAATCGGAAGCTCCGGCTGATTCTTCCCTCAGCTGGTCGATCATCATCTCAACCATCTGCTTTTTCAAGTAGACGTCAAAGGATAATTCGCTGATAAATGCAAACAGCTGCAGATATTCCCGGTCATCATCCCCGGCATCTGCAAAGGTGCTGCGGGAAGCTTCATACTTGGTCTTTACATCTTCCTTGAGCCGTTCCATCTGGCTGTGCTCTAAGGAAAATACCTCCTGATAGATGGAACTGAGGGGCAGGTCGGAAGAGGCATCAAAATGATTTTCTGTGATCGGTCCCAGAAGCTGTTCGATATCCGTAAAGGACAGCAGGTTTTTATAATAGTAAATAAAGAGCAGCAAAAGGATATGCTCTTTGGAATATTTTTTCTTGATCGGAGGAGGAAGCAGGTTGTTCTTGGCATAGTTGTTGATCATGGTCTTGGTCAGCGCCTTGTCTTCCGGGTTCCTCTTGGCTTTCTTAAGATTTTCCTCCATAAAAGTGGTTACCTGGTCCATGTATAAATCAATATTGGGTATTTTTTCCGGCTTGATATAGGAAATCTGGTCCAGGCGCGAGAGTATGTCGGATAATCGCTCGTCATTTGTCTTCATATTGTCACCTCTTAACCTATTATATAGTATTGAATACTAGATGACAAGGGGGAAATATCATCAGATGGCAAAATCTAAAAAATATTATGGAAATCCATTGAATTATACAAAAAGTTTTTGTATAATAGGAAACAGTATAAAACACACAGGAAACAAATTCAGGAGGATATCAAGATGAAAAAAGTATTAGCAACCACCAATGCACCGGCAGCAATCGGACCATATTCCCAGGCAATCCATGCCGGCAACATGGTATTCGTATCCGGTCAGCTTCCGATTGACCCGGCAACAGGAGCATTTGCAGGCGATGATATCGTGGCACAGACCAGACAGTCCCTGACAAATATCAAAAGCATCCTGGAGAGCGACGGGCTGACTATGGCAGACGTAGTGAAGACGACCGTTCTGTTACAGAATATCGGAGATTTCGCAGCGATGAATGAAGTATATGCGACTTTCTTCGAGGGAGACTGCCCGGCAAGAGCAGCTTTTGAGGTTGCAGCACTTCCGAAGGGCGCGCTGGTTGAGATCGAGGCTGTTGCTTACGCAGAATAAGACGGTATTGACAGTTTGGAAAAAGGATATTATGATGGATAATATCCTTTTTCAATTGGGAAAATATGAGATTCGGCATATGAAAGCCGGTGCTGACGGGAAGAAGATTCTGACCGCGCGTGCTGGAGTGTGCAGCGTGATTCATATGCTGATCAAGGTAGTATCTGAAATACAAGTATCGTACTGACAGGCGAGGATTCGTTCCGGGCGGGAAGACGAGAGAATAGCAGGAATATTCTGTCCTTTTATCCTTTTGCCCGAAAGCAGAGGGATTTTTTTGTTTTACGTCCGGGCGGGTCAGGCGGCTGTGGACGAATCCGGCAAAGGAGTAAGACAGGAGGAAGGTGCAGGGTGAAGGAGCTGATTGACAGGCTGGAAGCGGAAGGTGCGCTTTCACACAAGGCGTGGGTGGAATTGCTGACCGGATGGAGCGATGAGGACAGAGGCTATGCGGCAAAAAAGGCGCGGGCGGTTTGCGACAGAATCTATGGGAAACAGGTATTTGTGCGGGGGCTGATCGAGTTTACCAACTACTGCAGGAACGACTGCTATTACTGCGGAATCCGGCGGGGAAACAGGAAGGCAGAACGATACCGCCTGGACAGGGCGGACATCCTGAAATGCTGTGATGCCGGCTATGGCCTGGGATTTCGGACCTTTGTGCTGCAGGGCGGGGAGGATCCCTGGTTTACGGCAGACCGGATGAGCAGGATCATCCGGGAGATCAAAGACCGGTATCCGGACTGTGCGGTGACGCTTTCCATCGGGGAGCGGACGGAGGAGGAATACCGGGCTTACCGGGCTGCGGGGGCGGACCGGTATCTGCTGCGCCACGAGACGGCAGACCCTCTGCATTACGGACTCTTACATCCGATGGAGATGAGCCATGGCAGGCGGCTGCTGTGCCTGGAGCAGCTGAAGCGGATGGGATATCAGACCGGCTGTGGGTTTATGGTAGGCTCGCCGGGACAGAAGGTCCATATGCTCGCACAGGATATGGAACTGATTCACCGTCTGAAACCACAGATGGTGGGGATTGGTCCCTTTATCCCGCAGAAGGATACGCCTTTTGGCGGGGAGGCTGCGGGAAGTCTGGAACTGACGCTGTTTCTTCTCAGTCTGATCCGCCTTATGGAGAAGGATGTGCTGCTGCCCGCCACCACGGCTCTTGGCACGATTCACCCGCAGGGGCGGGAGCTTGGAATCCTGGCTGGGGCCAATGTGGTGATGCCGAACCTTTCTCCGCTGAATGTGAGGAAAAAATACCTGTTGTATGACAATAAAATCAGCACCGGGACAGAGGCAGCGGAATGCAGGGCGGATCTGGAAGCCAGGATGAAGGCGATTGGCTACGAGGTGGTCACGGCCCGCGGGGACTGGAAGGCGGAAGCTGCGACTTTGGATAAGGAGGGAAAACATGGCATCAAGGAATGAAACACCGCGATCGGATCGGCTGCATATCGGTTTTTATGGAAAGATGAACAGCGGAAAGTCATCGCTGATCAATGCCTTTGCGGGGCAGGAGATATCCATCGTGTCGGATGTGGCGGGAACAACGACGGATTTGGTGATGAAATCGATGGAAATTCCCGGCCTTGGAGCCTGTGTGCTGGTGGACACAGCAGGTTTTGACGACGACGGGGCGCTGGGCAAAAAGCGGGTGGAACTGACGCAAAAGGCGGCAGAAAAAACGGATATTGCCGTAATCTTGTTCCAGGATAGGGAGATGTCAGGGGAACTTGCCTGGTACAGAGAATTCCAAAAGAGACAGACGCCGGTGATTTTTGTCGTCAGCAAGGCGGATTCCGTGGAAGAGACAGAGCTGCTTCAAAAGCTGGTATCGGAAAAGACAGGGGAAGAGGTGCTGGCGGTCAGTGCGAAAACAGGGATGGGGCTGCAAAAGCTGCGGGAGGCCATAGTGCGCGCTATCCCGGAAGATTACGGGGCAAAGAGCATTACCGGGAATCTGGTGGAAGCAGACGACGTAGTGCTTCTTGTGATGCCGCAGGATATCCAGGCGCCAAAGGGAAGGCTGATTCTTCCGCAGGTACAGACCATCCGCGATCTGCTGGACAAAAAATGCCTGGTGATGAGCGCTACGGCAGACAGGATGGAGCAGGCTCTTGCGGCTCTTGGGAAACCTCCGAAGCTGATCATCACGGATTCGCAGGTGTTTAAAACCGTCTATGAAAAAAAGCCAAAGGAGAGTATGCTGACGTCGTTTTCCGTACTCTTTGCAGGATATAAAGGGGATTTACACTACTATGCCGAGAGCGCGGCGGCAATTGACAGTCTGACAGAAGATTCCAGGGTGCTGATTGCGGAGTGCTGTACCCACGCCCCCTTATCGGAGGATATCGGCCGGGTGAAGCTGCCGCGGATGCTGCGGGCCCGTGCCGGGCAGGGGCTGTCTGTGGATGTGGTCAGCGGGACGGATTATCCCCAGGACCTGACTCCATATGATCTGGTGATCCAGTGCGGAGCATGTATGTTTAACCGCAAATATGTGATGTCCAGAATTGACAGGGCAAAGGACCAGGGAGTGCCGATGTCTAACTATGGGGTGGTGATCGCATATCTGTCGGGGATATTGGAGCAGATCAGCTGGCAGATGCAGAGGTGAACATACCGGCATGGAGAACCGGATGAATCCGGATGAAACAGGGAGAGACAGACAGGACGGGGCAGGGGAGGACCGGGAGAGGACCAGACAGGACTGGGACAGGACTGGGACAGACAAAATGTTTGCCCCAGCCCTGTCTTTGTGATATAATGGGAAGACTTGACGGTTTTATATATCCAGGAAACAGAATCAACGGAAAGAATAATGGAGAGTAAGTATGAGCATATATGATTCTTTAAATCCCATGCAGAAGGAGGCGGTTTTCCACACGGAAGGACCGCTGCTCATCCTGGCGGGAGCAGGGTCCGGAAAGACCCGTGTGCTGACCCACCGGGTGGCGTATCTGATTGAGGAGAAGGAAGTGAACCCGTGGAATATCATGGCGATCACGTTTACCAACAAGGCGGCCGGAGAGATGAGGGAGCGGGTGGACCAACTGGTAAGCTTTGGCGCAGAGAGCGTCTGGGTCAGCACGTTCCACTCTTCCTGTGTCCGCATTTTGAGGCGGTTTATTGAAAATCTCGGGTACAGTACGAATTTTACGATATATGACAGCGATGACCAGAAGACGCTGATGAGGCAGGTACTCAAAAAGATGGATCTGGATCCCAAGCAATTTCGGGACAGGGCGATGATAACGGCAATCTCAAATGCGAAAAATGAATTGATCGGTCCGCAGGAATTTATGCTGAATGCCCAGGGGGACTGGCGCGAGCGAAAGGTGGCGGAAGTTTACCGGGAATATCAGGAGCAGCTAAAGAAGAACAACGCATTGGATTTTGATGACCTGATCTTTAAGACGGTGGATCTTTTGCGTACCAGCCAGGATGTGCGGGAGTATTATCAGGAACGGTTTAAATATATCATGGTGGATGAGTACCAGGATACCAATACGGCCCAGTTCCAGCTGGTATCGCTCTTGGCCGGCAAATACAAAAATCTGTGTGTGGTCGGCGATGACGACCAGTCCATCTATAAGTTCCGTGGAGCCAATATCAGCAATATCCTGGACTTTGAGAAGGAATTTTCGGGGGCGAGGGTGATTAAGCTGGAGCAGAATTATCGGTCAACCAGCCACATCTTAAATGCCGCCAACGCAGTGATACATAACAACCGTGGGCGGAAGGACAAGACCTTGTGGACCGCCAATGGCGAGGGAGAGCCGGTGGCGTTTAAGCAGTATGAGCAGGCCTATGAGGAGGCAGACGGAATCATCCGCGACATCCTGGCAAGCGGAAGGGATTATCAGGACTGCGCCGTTCTTTACCGGACCAATGCCCAGTCACGTTTGCTGGAGGAAAAATGCATTGTCCACAATGTGCCGTACCGTCTGGTCGGGGGCGTGAATTTTTACCAGAGAAAAGAGATCAAGGACATTTTGTGCTATTTAAAGACGATTGCCAACGGACAGGACGATATTGCCGTGCAGCGGATTATCAACGTGCCAAAAAGAGGAATCGGGGCAACCTCGATCGGCAGGGTCACGGCGTGGTCCTCGGAACAGGGGTACAGTTTTTATGAAGCATGCAGGCGGGCCCAGGCTGTGCCCGGACTTGGGAAGGCGGCCGGAAAGATCGCCGGGTTTGTGGGGCAGATTGAGGATTTCCGCGCCAGGCTTTCCGAGGAAGGATGCAGCTTAAAGGAGTTGATTGAGGCAATTTTAGACGAGACGGGCTACCGGAGCGAGCTGGAGGCAGAGGGAGAGATCGAATCCCAGACCAGGCTTGAAAACATCGACGAGCTGGTGAATAAAGCAGTCAGCTACTGGGAAGACAGCGAGCATCCCGACCTCAATGAATTTTTGGAGGAAGTCGCTCTGGTTGCGGATGTGGACCGGATGGACGACAACCAGAACCGGGTGACGCTGATGACCCTGCACAGTGCAAAAGGCCTGGAATTTCCGGTCGTTTATTTAAGCGGCATGGAAGACGGGCTGTTTCCAAGCTCAATGTCCATCATGTCGGATGACAGGACGGACCTGGAAGAGGAACGCCGTCTGTGCTACGTGGGAATCACCCGGGCGATGGAGCGGCTGGTGATAACCGGATCGCGGATGCGGATGATAAACGGGGAGACCCGTTATTCCAAAATCAGCCGTTTTGTGGAGGAAATACCGGAAGAATATATAGAAGCCCAAAAGCTGGAGCAAAGGCTTGGGCGGCGCAGCGGCAAAGATGATTATGAAGTGGATGGTCTGCCGTGGAGTCAGGCAAAACAGCAGCGGGGCGTCAGCATGTTTGGCATGAAGCCGAACTCGTATGCCGCCCCTACCGGCAGTTACGTGGGGCAGACCGGCATGTCTCCCGGGGTTTTTGACAAGACCGGACGCGGAAACGGACGTGCGGCAGAGGGCGGAGGCATGGGAACGACTCCGGGATTTGGAAAGGCATTTACGGTACAGAAATCCTCCTCTCTTGACTATCAGGAAGGCGACCGGGTACGTCATATCAAATTTGGCGAAGGGACGGTCCGCTCGATCAAAGACGGCGCCAAGGATTATGAAGTGACCGTTGATTTCGACGGTGCCGGTGTTAAGAAAATGTTTGCGTCTTTCGCAAAACTTCAAAAGATTTAAGAAATAAATCCGAAAAAACGTGATAAAATCGAAAAATCTGAATAAAATAGGATAGTAAAAATGAAAAAGTAATGGTATAATCTAGTTAATGCATATGGAAATGTGCCACGACGATAGAAAGGACGTGAAAGTATGAACAGATTTGACACCATGAGCAAAGATGCTTTGAGCCGCGTGGAGGAGATCATGAATTCCACCAAGCTGAACGAATTCTTACACAGAAAAGAGGAAGAGGAAAAAAAGAAAAACTGTATCCTCTGGGTACTGGCTATCATCGGTGCAGTAGCAGCAATTGCAGCCATCGCATACGGCGTATACCGTTTCTTCACTCCGGATTATCTGGAAGATTTTGAAGATGACTTTGACGATGATTTCGATGATGATTTTTTTGAGGATGAAGAAGACACCACGGTATAGTGGCTGGCAGGATTTCGAAAGAAATGAAAGATTGGGCGTGTCTCGTGGGTGGGGCGCGCCTTTTTTGTTCAGAGGAACGTGCGTCCGACGAAATCGAAAACTCCCGTGGGAGGGAGTCTTTTTGACGACAGGAGAAAAGGGAAAAGAAACAGAACATAACAAGATAAGGAGCATGAGATGAAAAAAGGTGATACCTGTGAGGCAAAAGTTGAAAAGATTGAATTTCCGAATAAGGGGATTCTGCATATAGATGGAGAAAAAGTTGTGGTAAAAAACGCCATCCCCGGACAGACGGTCCGCTTTGTAGTGAATAAGAAGCGGAAAGGGAAGTGTGAAGGGCGGCTGTTGGAGGTTGTGGAGCATTCCGAACAGGAGCGGGTGGAGGAAGCGTGTCCTCAGGCCGGAATCTGCGGCGGCTGCCTGTACCAGACGCTGCCTTATGAGGAGCAGCTAAGGATTAAAGAAGCGCAGGTAAAAGAGCTGATTGACAGCGTCTGCGAGGATTATCAGTTCGAAGGAATCAAGGCAAGCCCTGTCGCAGAGGGATACCGGAATAAGATGGAGTTTTCCTTTGGAGATGCTTATAAGGACGGTCCGCTGGCGCTCGGGATGCACAAGAGGGGCAGCTTTTATGATATCGTGACAACGCCGGAGTGCCGGATCGTGCACCCGGATTTTTGTGAGATCCTGACTGCGACATTGGAGTTTTTTTCAGAGCAGAAGATTGGGTTTTATAAAAAGATGCAGCATGTGGGGTATCTGCGCCATCTGCTGGTGCGCCGTGCCGTGAAGACGGGAGAAATCCTGGTGGCGCTGGTGACTTCGACGCAGACGGATGGCTTTTCTGTGGCGGAAGAGCAGCTTTTGGAAAACTGGAAGGAACGGCTGTTGGGTCTGGGTCTTGCAGGAACCCTGGCCGGTATCCTGCACATCCAGAATGACAGCCTGGCAGACGTGGTGCAGAGCGACTGGACAGAGATTCTGTATGGTCAGGACTATTTTTATGAGGAGCTTCTGGGGCTTGAGTTCAGGATCACGCCGTTTTCTTTTTTCCAGACAAATTCGCTGGGGGCTGAGGTGCTGTACGAGACTGCCCGCGGCTATGTGGGAGAGACGAAGGATAAGGTGGTATTTGACCTCTACAGCGGGACAGGCACGATTGCACAGATCATTGCTCCGGTTGCGAGCAAGGTAGTGGGCGTGGAGATTGTAGAAGAGGCTGTCGGGGCGGCAAGGGAGAATGCGGAGCTGAACGGGCTTACGAATTGTGAATTTATCGCCGGGGACGTGCTGAAGGTGATCGATTCTCTCTCGGATAAACCGGACCTGATCGTGCTGGACCCGCCCCGGGATGGGATTCATCCGAAGGCGTTGGAGAAGATTATTGATTTTGGAGTGGACCGGCTGGTTTATATCTCCTGTAAGCCTACCAGCCTTGTGCGGGATCTGGTGGTGCTGCAGGAAAGAGGGTATGAGGTGGAGAGGGTTTGTGCGGTGGATATGTTTCCGTTTACGGCGAATGTAGAGACTGTATGTTTATTGTCCAAACTTCTTTAAAACCATCATATCTAGGTAGAGTTTCAGATGGACGAGCTTGATTTGACGGCTGCGGAGAGCAAAGCAACTTATGAGGAAATCAAGGACTATGTTTTGAAGCAAAGCGGATTGAAAGTCAGCAGCTTGTATATTGCACAGGTAAAGCAGAAGTGCGGTATTATTGAGAGGGAAAACTATAACCTACCGAAATAGGAAAATTCCAGACAGCCTAAATGCCCACCAGAGAAAAAAACGGCAATTAGAGATGCATTGGAACATTTTCGGATGATTTGATTGTAGCGTAGAAAGTGGCAATATATTGTAACAGGGCTTGAAATCTAAGGAGGACAAATGTGAAAAAAGGCAAGAAAGAAAAGAATGTGATAAAAACAGAAGAGTTAAATGCTATTTTAGACAGAACAATAGGATTTGTGGGAAATTGTGATACAAAGGCATCAATAATGCTGGCATTGTTTGGTGTTTTATTGACAGTAATATGTACAAGTAATATAACAGATAGCATTATTGGAATTATAGATAATGTAGCAACTGATATAAGTGGCGTAGATTATATA
>JAPJQL010000021.1:20941-60974 GCA_030825115.1 Lachnospiraceae bacterium | reverse complement strand
CGAGAATAAATTCCACCGGGGGATAAGGGAGTAGAATTTAAAATTTCATTTTAGGCTTACGAATCAGGTGAGCTAGCCCATTGCCAACCCCCCACAAAAGTGCTATAGTATAATTCGGTTAACAATAGCTTATGTTTAATGACAAGGGGAATTTAATTTACTATGAACATCCAAAAGAAATCCGCCAGATCCTACGAAATGGACATGTGCAGCGGACCAATATTCAGCAAGATCGTAACGTTCGCGATACCGCTCATCCTGTCCGGTATCCTGCAGCTTTTATTCAACGCCGCAGACATCATTGTGGTGGGCCGCTTCGCAGGGAGCGAGTCCCTGGCGGCCGTGGGATCCACCAGTTCGCTGATCAACCTGCTGGTCAACGTCTTTATCGGACTGTCGATCGGTGTGAACGTCCTGGTTGCCAGATTTTATGGCGGGCAGAACCACAAAGACTTAGAGGAGACGGTGCATACCTCTATGCTTCTTGCCGCTATCAGTGGAGTGATCTTGATCGTGATAGGGGTCGTGCTGGCGGGACCGCTCCTGGAGCTGATGGGAACGCCGGAGAATGTATTGCCATTATCTGTCCTGTATATGCGGATATTCTTCGTGGGAATGCCGGCGACGCTAATCTATAACTTTGGAAGCGCAATCCTCCGGGGAATCGGGGATACCAAGCGGCCGCTCTATTTTCTGTTTTCGGCAGGGGTGATCAACGTGATCATGAACCTGATCTTTGTCATCCGTTTTCAGATGGGAGTGGCAGGAGTTGCACTTGCTACGGTTATCTCCCAGTGCATTTCCGCTGTGCTGATCGTACAGTGCCTGATCCGTTCTGACGGCGGCTACCGGCTGAATCTGAAGCGTTTAAGGCTTGTAAAACCGAAGCTGAAAGCCATTGTAAAGATCGGGCTGCCTGCAGGCCTGCAGGGGGCTATCTTTTCCATTTCGAATGTACTGATCCAGTCGTCGGTCAATTCTTTTGGGGCGATAGCGATGGCGGGAAATACGGCGTCGGCCAATATTGAAGGCTTTATCTACACTTCGATGAATGCGGTATACCAGACATCTCTCAGCTTTACCAGCCAGAATTATGGCGCAAGGCAGTATAAAAGGATGACCAGGATCTTGCTGTACTGCCTGGGGCTGGTCACACTGGTCGGCGTTGTCATGGGAAGCGGCGCTGTGCTGGCGGGAGAGGTACTGCTCGGCGTTTACTCTTCTGATCCGGAAGTGATCCGGTTTGGGATGTATCGTCTGGCCATCATCGGCAGCACGTATTTTATCTGTGGGTGGATGGAGACGATGGTAGGCGGGCTGCGCGGGATGGGATACTCGGTTGTTCCGATGCTGGTGTCCCTGACAGGAGCCTGTGCATTCCGGATCATCTGGCTGTTTACCGTGTTTGCCATGAACCGCAGTCTTGAGGTGTTGTACTGGTCCTATCCGGTATCCTGGGGGATTACGGTGGCAGCGCATGTTGTGACATATGTAGTGGTCCGCCAAAGAATGGCAAAGAAACAGAGTTGCCAGATAGCGAACTAAAAATAATTTAGCCAACCTAAAAATTATTTATTGTGCACAAAAATAGATATGCGGGAACAAAAAGATTGGCTGGTTTGCAGATTGCACCTTTTTGGGATTCTGATATAATAATATTATCAGAGGAAGAGAAAGAAAGGTGATCAAGATGGCAGCAGTAGCGGTTATTCTGGCATTTACGGTATTGGGCATAGAAGTGATTGGTGCGGTACGTGACGGTATCCACAAAGCATAAAAGGTATAAAGTATAGATCAAACAGAAAAAAGACCCCCCTTGCTCCACATAAATCAGTGGGGCAGGGGGTCTTTTTTACATAAATCTACGATTCTGCCTTCGGTTCATCCTTCGGCAGGATAATGTTCAAGATCACTGCAACCAGCGTCGCAATCACTACCGGTGATTTTCCGAAAATCGTCGTCACCCATTCCGGGAAGGTGGACAGCGCTGCGGATGCCTGGGACACGCCCATGCCGAGAGCGGCTGCAAGTCCCACGATCGAGGTGTTGCGGTAATTCATATCGGCAGTCATAACCAGCTTCATACCGGTCATGGCGATCGATGCGAATACCGAGACGGTTGCGCCGCCGAGCACGCACTGCGGAATCGTCGTCAGCAGGGCAGAGAACTTCGGAATCAGCCCGGCTGCGAGCAGGAGAGCGGCAGAGAGGCCGAGGACGCAGCGGTTTACCACTTTTGTGGTCGTAACGATACCGACGTTCTGGCTGTACGTTGCCGTTGGAAGCCCGCCGAATAAGCATCCGAGGATGTTGGTGCATCCGTATCCCACGATAGCCCCCTGCAATTCCTTGTTGGTAGGCTGACGGTCCAATCCGCCGATGGTTGTGGCGGAGAAGTCGCCGATTGCCTGGATTGCATTGATCGCAAACAGGATTCCGATCGCCACACAGGAGGATGCCTCGAACTCGATGCCAAAGTGCATAAGCTGCGGAAGCTGGAAGGAACCGGCAGAGCCGATCGCCTCAAAGCTCACCATGCCGAAAAATGCGCTGAAGATGTATCCGGCGATGATTCCTACCAGAATCGAAGCCAGCTTCAGGATCCCTTTTCCGTAATGGTTCAGCAGCGTTACGACGACAAGGGTGAAGATTGCCACCAGCCAGTTCTGCCATGCCCCGTAGGTCGGGCTGGATACGCCGCCGGCCATGTAGTTGATCGCCGTCGGATACAGGGACAGACCGATCGTGAATACGACGGTACCGGCAATCAGCGGAGGGAAAAATTTACGGATCTTATTGATGAAGGCGCCGACAATGATTGCGACAACGCCGCCTACGAGCTGCGCGCCAAAGATAGCGGGAAGTCCGAAATCACCTGCGATCGCCTGCATGCTAGGAAGGTAGGCAAAGCTGACGCCCATGATGACGGGAAGTCCGGCTCCCAGCTTGAACCCGTTTTTCGTTCCGATCGGGAAGAGCTGGAGAAAGGTGGAGATTGCGGACACCACAAGCGCTGCCTGAATCAGGATCACGCTGTCTTTTTCGGACAGACCGGATACGCCGGCAATAATAATTGCCGGCGTGACACATCCTACTATCATGGCTACCACATGCTGCAGCGCCAGCGGGAATGCCTGACCGAGTGAAGGGATTCCGTTTAGCTCAAAGATTGAGGCGTGCTGCCTTGCAGTTGCATTTTTCATGGGTAAGCCTCCTTTTACTGATGGATTCTGGTTCCGGTATTGCCAAGGATACCGTCTTTTGCTTTTTCAAGCAGGGTAATCAGTGCCGTGCGTCCTGGTTTGGACTGGGCGAACGTAACAGCCGCCTGGACTTTTGGAAGCATGGAACCGGGGGCGAAGTGGCCTTCTTCCACGTACTGGTTCGCTTCCGCAACGGAGAGGTCATCCAGCCATTTTTCTTCTGGCTTTCCGAAGTTGATCGCTACTTTTTCTACTGCAGTCAGAATGATCAGGAAATCTGCATCCAACTGGTCTGCCAGCAGGCAGCTTGCAAAATCTTTATCAATAACGGCGCTGGCGCCTTTTAAATGGTTGCCCTGACGGGTAACCGGGATACCGCCGCCGCCGCAGGCGATGACGATCTGTCCGTCGTTTACGAGGGAGCGGATCGCACCGATCTCGATGATCTCAGCCGGCTTCGGGGAGGCAACGACACGTCTCCAGCCGCGTCCTGAGTCTTCTTTCATGATGTAGCCGTATTTTTCTTCTGCAATCTTTGCCTGTTCTTCGGTCATGAAATGTCCGATCGGCTTGGATGGATTCTGGAATGCAGGGTCGTTCTCGTCTACACGGATCTGGGTGATCATGGTGGCTACCGGCATATCTTCGATGCCGCGGTTGATCAGCTCCTCGCGCAGTGCATTCTGCAGATCGTAGCCGATGTAAGCCTGGCTCATGGCAACGCAGACGGAGAGAGGGGTGTTTGGCTGGTTCGGATTCTCGCGGGAGAGTGCTGCCATCGCATTGTTGATCATGCCGACCTGTGGTCCGTTGCCGTGTGCGACCACGACTTCGCAGCCTTCTTCAATCAGGTCTACGATTGCTTTTGCGGTGATTTTCACAGCTGCCATCTGCTCCGGCAGAGTATTGCCCAGCGCATTTCCCCCAAGCGCAATGACGATACGTTTTTTCTTATCCATAATAATTACTTCTCCTTATAAATGATATAATTTTGAGGACAAAAAGGGCCACCTACCGGCAAGTGCAGGTGGCCCGATAGAAAATGTCTATCTGATATTAGTTGAATTTACGAGGAGCGTTTCTTTCCTCAAGTTTCTTTAATACGTCAGCCGGATCAGCAAATTTAGCAAGGAAGATCATAGCAGCGATTACGTATGGCTTGTAGCTTGCCTCTTTGTACAGCGGGTCACGGTAACGGTCGAACACGGAAGCGTCAACTTCGCCGGTCTCACAGCTTACGCCGGTGATGTCAGCCGGTAAGCAGTGCAGGTACAGAGCCTTGCCGTCTTTTGTGGTCTTCATCAGCTCTTCGGTACAAGCCCAGTCTTTGTAGTTTGCGTTCTGAGCCAGAAGTTCTTTCTCCAGAGCCTTGATGCCCTCGGAATCGCCTTCTGCGTACAGGTTGGTACGTTTTTCCATTGCTGCGAACGGAGCCCAGCTCTTCGGATATACGATGTCGGCATCTTTAAATGCATCTGCCATATCGTTTGTTCTGCGGAAGGAACCGCCGGATTTTTCAGCGTTCTGTTTTGCAACTTCCTCAACTTCCGGCATAACCTCGTAGCCTTCCGGATGAGCCAGAACTACTTCCATACCCATACGGGTCATCAGGCCGATCACGCCCTGCGGAACGGAGAGCGGTTTGCCGTAAGAAGGAGAGTAAGCCCAGGTCATAGCCAGCTTTTTGCCTTTTAAGTTCTCTACGCCGCCGAACTCATGGATGATGTGCAGCATGTCAGCCATACACTGGGTCGGATGGTCGATATCACACTGTAAGTTAACCAGAGTAGGTTTCTGCTCCAGGATGCCGTCTTTGTGGCCCTGGGTTACGGAATCAACAACTTCATGCATGTAAGCGTTGCCTTTGCCGATGTACATGTCATCGCGGATACCGATTACGTCAGCCATGAAGGAGATCATGTTAGCAGTCTCACGAACGGTCTCGCCGTGTGCGATCTGGGATTTGCCCTCGTCCAGATCCTGAACTTCCAGACCTAACAGGTTACATGCGGAAGCGAAGGAGAAACGGGTTCTGGTGGAGTTGTCGCGGAATAAGGAGATGCCCAGGCCGCTCTCAAATACCTTGGTGGAGATGTTGTTCTCTCTCATGTAGCGCAGTGCGTCAGCTACGGTCCAAACAGCCTCTAACTCGTCGTCGGTCTTTTCCCAGGTCAGGAAGAAATCGCCTTCGTACATTTCCTTGAAGTTCAATTTGTTTAATTTGTCGATATAGCCCTGTAAAGTTTTGTCCATTTTAATAATCCTCCGATTTTTTTGTTTTTTGTTTTTTTATTTGTAAGCGCCGGTGCGGTTAAAAACCGGCGCTTCCGTTATGGAATCAGTTGTTTCTTACTTGCAGTACAGTGTTGGAAGAGCAGCGTATACAGCAGCGCAGGTAACCAGATCCTGTTTCCAGGTCTTCTCGTTCGGTGCGTGTGCCTGAGCCTCTGCGCCAGGTCCGAAGCCGATACACGGGATGCCGTTGCGGCCCATGATGGAAACTCCGTTGGTGGAGAAGGTCCACTTGTCGGTCAGAGGTCTTGCCTCGCGCATCTCGATGGTCTCTTTCGGCCCGATCCGTTTGTCGCCGTAGAGGTTTGTGTAAGCTTCCTCAAGGGCTTTCGTCACTGCATGGTCCTCCGGGATGACCCAGGTCGGGAAGTAGCACTCGATCGGGTAGGTCAGTCCTTTGTAGGAAGGACGTGCGTAGTCATACATGGAAACTTTCACATCATCGCCGTATTTCTTAACGTTCGGAAGGTTGCGGATCTCTTCTAAGCAGCTCTCCCAGGTCTCGCCTGCGGTCATGCGGCGGTCTAAGGAAACTGCACAGGAGTCAGCTACTGCACAGCGGCTCGGGGAGGTGAAGAAGATCTCGGAGGTGGTAACAGTACCACGGCCTAAGAAGTTTGCTTCTTTCCACTCCGGATTGTATTTCTCATCCAGCATTTTTACAAGACCCTTGATCTCAGTGTCGTCTGCTGCGTCGTTCTCGTTCAGCGCACGTACGTCCTGAAGGATGTCGGCCATCTTGTAGATCGCGTTGTCTCCGCGCTCCGGAGCAGAGCCGTGGCAGGATACGCCTTTTACATCGATCCGGATTTCCATACGTCCACGCTGTCCGCGATAGATACCGCCGTCGGTCGGCTCGGTGGATACCACGAATTCAGGACGAACCTTGTCTTCGTTGATGATGTACTGCCAGCAGAGTCCGTCACAGTCCTCTTCCTGAACCGTACCGGTTACCAGAACGGTATATTTGTCGGTCAAAAGACCGAGGTCTTTCATGATTCTTGCGCCGTATACAGCAGATACGATACCGCCCATCTGGTCGGAAGTACCGCGGCCGCCGATCTCCTCGTCATTTTCGAATCCTTCATATGGGTCGAAGTCCCAGTTCTTGATGTTGCCGATACCAACAGTATCAATGTGTGCGTCGAAGCCGATCAGGGTCTCGCCGGTTCCCATGTAACCCAGCACGTTGCCCATGTCGTCGATGACTACCTTGGTGAAGTCCAGGCTTCTCATCTCTTCGGCGATCCGGTTGATGTGGCCTTCCTCGTCACAGCTCTCGCCCGGAATCTTAACCAGGTCGCGCAGGAATTTGGTCATACTTGCTTCATAACCTTTTGCAGCTTCTTTGATTGCGTTGAAATCCATAATCTTTACCCTCCATTAAAAATATATAGTTTTTATCTTTCTTTGCCGTCCCAAACGATATTTTTATAACGTTCCGGATCGGTATCGCCTTCGGTGGAGAAGAGGAGCACTTTGGAATTCTCATCCAGTCCCAGGTGTTCTCTCAGTTCTTTATATTCATCCATCAGCATAATGCATGCCAGCACGCCAAACGGTGCGGCTCCGGATTCGCCGGATACAACCTGCGGATCGCCTTTGATCGGAGCGGAGAGCATCCGCATTCCTTTTGCTGCCGCCCAGTCGGGAGCGGAGACGAAGGTGTCCACGTGGTTTCTTAAGATATCCCAGGAGATGGTGTTCGGCTCGCCACAGGCAAGGCCTGCCATGATGGTCTGCATATCGCCGTCTACGATCTGGATGCTTCCGTCGCCGGTCTTTGCTCCTTTGTAGAGGCAGGCTGCAACGTCAGCTTCTACGACAACTACCTTTGGCGGGTTCTCCGGGAAGCGGTTGGCGAAGTAGCCCTGTACAGCGCCCGCGAGAGAACCTACGCCAGCCTGGACAAATACGTGGGTCGGACGGTCACAGCCGTAAGCGGCAAGCTGTTCGTCAGCTTCCATAGCCATTGTTCCGTAACCCTGCATGATCCATGCCGGAATCTCCTCGTAACCATCCCATGCGGTATCCTGAACGACTACGCCGTTTTCCGTCTTTGCTGCTGCAGCGGCTGCCATGCGGACACATTCGTCATAGTTGACTTCCTCGATGGTAGCGATGGCGTTTTCTTTCTGGATATTTTTAAGCCTTGTCTCGGTAGAGCCCTTCGGCATGAAAACGACTGCTTTCTGTCCCAGCTTGTTGGCTGCCCATGCAACGCCGCGTCCGTGGTTGCCGTCGGTGGCGGTGAAGAAGGTTGCCTGGCCGAACTCTTTTCTCAGCTCTTCAGAAGTAAGTACATTGTAAGGCAGTTCCGATACATCCTTGCCGGTCTGTTTTGCTATGTAGCGTGCCATCGCGAAGGAGCCGCCCAGCACCTTGAATGCGTTTAAGCCAAAACGGTAAGACTCGTCTTTGACGTAAACTTCTTTCAGCCCCAGATAGGAAGCCATGTTGCTAAGCTTAGCCAGCGGGGTGGTGGTGTACTGAGGAAAACTCTCGTGGAAGGTCCTGGCCTTCTTCACTTCGCTGATCGCCATAACCGGTAACTGGCGGTCATCCGTCTTTGGCATGGTATTGACTGCCCATTCAATTGCGTTCATTTGAAAACCTCCTGGATTTACATTTACATTTTGCTAATGGTTATAATTCGTTGTCTGTGTTCTGCTTCCCGGCTTCGATATAACTGTAAAGTGTGAACTTGGAAATGCCGAAGTAGGAAGAGACCTTGTCGCCGGACTTTGTAATAAGGAAAGCGCCGGCATTGTTCAAATATTGGATCGCCGTGATCTTGTCGTCTTTGCTCATCAGCGCCACCGGCTTTCCGACCAGTTCCACCGACTGTTCAATGAGCGTGTCTAACAGGTCATTGACGTTGTGGGTGATCTTTCTTGGCTGGCGGTCCGTCTGGCTCTTTGTCTCGATGAGAGAGCGGAGCGTGTTGTCCATGGCGATGATTCCGGTGATATCATAATTGATGGAGAAGATGTAGTGTACCTTCTTATCTTCGCCCCGGATGTACATGGTGCTGGATTTTAAAATTCTGCCGTCATCTGTCTTGGTCAGGTAAGCGAGCCGGTCTTCCAAAACTTCTGCCCCTTTGTTCAGGGTTTCCAGCACGATGCCGGAAGGACCGTCGCCCTGATGGCGGTTGCTGACATGACCGTTCTCGATATATACAATGGAGCTTTCGATATCTTTTTTGGTCAGATCATGAATGACGATCTCGCATGAGGTGCCGAATTCACAGGCAACCCCGTGTGCGAGCTGGATCAGTAAATCTAAATTTTCTTTCATAGAGCATCTGTCCTTTCGCGAAAGCGTTTCTCAGGTTTCTCTTGGCCAAATCCACCTAAAAAACTTTTTGATAGTTCCATCATAACACAAAAAAAACAAAATGCAATACCTTTTCTAAAAATATTTTAGGGAATCTCAAAATTTTTTGATTTTCCTATTGCATTTATAGATTTTAGATGATAGACTGTATTTATCAGAGAGCATCGTCGTATATATTCCACAAAAAAAGGAGAGAGATTATGATGATTATAGGAAACGGCAGATTGGTGACCAGAGACCCGGCAAACCCGTTTTTAGAGAATGGGGCAGTTGCGATTGAAGGGACTTCTATTAAGAAGGTAGGCACGCTTGAGGAGGTAAAGGCAGCGTACCCGGATGCCGAATTCATCGATGCAAAGGGCGGCGTTATCATGCCTGCATTTATTAATGTACATGAGCACATCTACAGTGCGTTTGCGAGAGGCTTGAGTATCAACGGTTATAATCCGAAGGGATTTTTAGATATACTGGACGGGATGTGGTGGACGATCGACCGCCATCTGACGCTGGAGCAGACCAGGCTTTCCGCGATGGCGACCTATGTGGACTGCATCAAGAACGGCGTGACGACCATCTTTGACCACCATGCCAGCTTCGGAGAGATCACAGGTTCCTTATTTAAGATAGAAGAGGCGGCGAAGGAGACGGGGATCCGCTCCTGCCTTTGCTACGAAGTGTCTGACCGTGACGGCATGGATAAGTCCCGTGCGGCGATCCAGGAGAATGTGGACTTCATCCGCCATGCCCTGGCTGACGACAGCGATATGATAGCCGGTATGATGGGAATGCATGCTTCCTTTACGATCTCTGATAAGACGATGGAGCGGTGTGCGAAGGAAAAACCGGACGGAGTCGGATACCATATTCACGTGGCGGAGGGCATTGAGGACCTGCATGCCTGCTTGAAAGACCACGGAAAGCGGATCATCGACCGCCTGATGGACTGCGATGTGCTGGGAGAGAAGACGCTTGCGGCTCACTGCATCTATGTCAACAAACACGAGATGGACCTTCTGCGGGATACGGATACGATGGTCGTACATAATCCGGAGTCCAACATGGGCAACGCCTGCGGCTGCCCGCCTACGATGGCGATCTTCCACAACGGCGTGCTGACCGGACTTGGAACGGACGGCTATACCCATGATATGACGGAGTCCTATAAGGTGGCAAACGTCCTGCACAAACATCATCTGTGCGATGCGAACGCAGCATGGGGCGAGGTGCCAGAGATGCTGTTTACAAACAATGCAAAGATTGCAAACCGCTATTTCAAAAAGCCGCTCGGCATTTTGAAGGAGGGCGCGGCTGCGGATGTCATCGTGACGGATTATGATCCGCTGACTCCGATGAATGCGAACAATATCAACGGACATATCCTGTTTGGCATGACCGGACGCAGTGTTGTGACCACGGTGGCGAACGGAAAAGTGCTGATGAAGGACAGAATCCTGACTACGGTCGATGAAGCAAAAGTGATGGCGGACTGCCGCCAGGCTGCTTTGGAACTTGCAAAATCCATTAACGGGTAGGATATTTGCCTGCACCATTATTATAAGGAAAGAGGAGAATGATCATGAGTGATAGAATGACACCAATGCCATTTGGTCAGATGGTAGAATGGGTACTGAAAGAGCAGAAGGAAAAAGGCACTGTATTTGGCGTGTACCGCCCTTATAAAGCAGACGCGGCTTACAACCGCGAGATATTCGGACGGAAGCTGGAGACTCCGGTGGGACCGGCTGCGGGTCCTCATACCCAGCTTACCCAGAACATCGTGGCGTCTTATTATGGCGGCAGCCGTTTTTTTGAGCTGAAGACGGTTCAGATCATTGACGGAGAAGACCTGCCGGTAAACAAGCCGTGTATCAAGGCGGACGACGAGTGCTATAACTGTGAGTGGTCTACGGAGCTGTATGTGCCGCAGGCGCAGGCGGAGTATATCAAGGCATGGTTCTTGCTCAGCGCGATGGCAAAAGAGTTTGAGCTGGGGGCGATGGACGGATTCCAGTTCAACATGAGCGTAGGCTACGACTTGGAGGGCATCAAGTCCGAAAAGGTAAATACATTTATCGATTCCATGATGGATGCTTCTGGTACGGATACATTTAAAGAGTGCAGACAGTACCTGCTTGACCATCTGGACAGCTTTACAAAACTGACAAAAGAAGATGTGGAGGCGATCTCCCCGAACATCTGTAATTCTGCAACCCTGTCAACCCTGCATGGCTGTCCGCCGCAGGAGATTGAGCGGATTGCGACTTATTTGATCCAGGAAAAGGGTCTGAATACCTTTATCAAGTGCAACCCGACGCTGCTTGGCTATGAGTTTGCCAGAGAGACGATGGACCGGATGGGCTATGACTATGTGGCATTTGGCGACTTCCATTTTAAAGACGATTTGCAGTACTGCGACGCGATCCCGATGTTTAAACGCCTGATGGCGCTGTGCGACGAAAAGGGGCTGGAGTTTGGCGTGAAGATCACCAACACCTTTCCGGTTGACGTAAAACAGCAGGAGCTGCCGAGCGAGGAGATGTATATGTCCGGCAAATCCCTGTATCCGCTTTCGATCTCCCTGGCGGCGAAGCTGACGGAGGAGTTTGGCGGAAAGCTGCGGATCTCCTATTCCGGCGGTGCGGATGCGTTTAATATGAAACAGATCGTAGCGGCGGGCATCTGGCCGGTGACTGTGGCGACAACGCTGTTAAAGCCGGGCGGATACCAGAGACTTTTACAGCTTGCAGAGGAGACTCAGGAAGCAGGCGTTGTATTTGACGGCGTCGGTATAGCAGCGGCGAAGAAGCTTGCCGAAGACGCGGTTACGAACAAGTTCCATGTAAAAGCGGTAAAACCGCTTCCGTCGAGAAAGATGAAAAAACAGGTTCCGCTGGCGGACTGCTTTGTGGCGCCGTGTAAGGACGGATGCCCGATCCATCAGGATATCACGGCATACTTACAGCTTGTAGGCGAAGGGAAGTTTGAGGAGGCGATGCAGGTCATCACCGAGAAGAATCCGCTTCCGTTCATCACCGGCACGATCTGCGCCCACAACTGTATGAGCAAATGTACGAGGAATTTCTATGAGGAGCCGGTACATATCCGAAATGCGAAGCTGACGGCGGCAGAGGGCGGATTCGAAGCACTGATGAAGCACTTAAAAGCCGGAGCGGAAAAGACAGGCAGGAAGGCGGCAGTCGTAGGCGGCGGCCCTGCAGGTATGGCGGCAGCGTTCTTCCTCAGCCGTGCGGGCGTGGAAGTGACCCTGTTTGAGGAGGAGGACAGCCTTGGCGGCGTGGTCAGACATGTGATTCCGGGATTCCGCATCTCTGATGAGGCGATTGCAAATGACGGAAAGCTGGTGACAGCTTATGGCGCTGAGGTGAGGCTGAATACAAGAGTGGAAAGCATCGCAGAGCTTCAGAAAGAATATGATGCGGTAGTGCTGGCGACCGGCGCTTCTGAGCGGAGCGTGCTGAAGCTGGAGTCCGGTGATACGGTAAATGCGCTGGATTTCCTGGAAGACTTTAAAAAGCATGACGGCAAGCTGGATCTTGGAAAGAATGTGGTAGTCATCGGCGGCGGAAATACGGCGATGGATACGGCAAGGGCGGCGAAGCGGACCGACGGCGTGGAGCATGTCTACCTGGTATACAGAAGAACCAAACGCTATATGCCGGCAGATGAGGAAGAACTTGTGATGGCTGTGGAAGACGGCGTGGAGTTTAAAGAGCTGCTGGCTCCGAAGAGCCTGGCGGACGGTAAGCTGCTCTGCGACGTGATGCGCCTGGGCGAGATGGATGCTTCCGGCAGACGGGGCGTTGTGGCGACCGGCGAGACGGTGGAAGTTCCGGCAGATACGGTGATCGGTGCGGTAGGCGAGCAGGTTCCGACGGGATTCTATCAGGCAAACGGCCTGAATGTCAGCGAGCGCGGCAAAGCTCTTGTAAACGCAGAGACGTTGGAAAGCAGCGTCAAGGGCGTCTATGTGGTCGGCGACGGCCTGGGCGGTCCGGCTACGGTAGTAGAAGGAATCCGTGACGCGCTGACTGCAGCGGAGGCAATCGCAGGAAAGGCACTGGTACAGGATTTTGAGGAGCAGGTGGATACGGCTGACATCTATGCAAGACGCGGAAACCTCTTAGAGACGATGGGGGGACGCCCGGAGAGCGGTCGCTGCCTGACCTGTTCTACGGTCTGCGAAAACTGTGCAGAAGTCTGCCCGAACCGCGCCAATATCGCGGTACATGTGCCGGGAATGGCGAAACACCAGATCATCCATGTGGATTATATGTGTAATGAATGCGGCAACTGTAAGAGCTTCTGCCCGTATGACAGCGCGCCGTATCTGGATAAATTTACCCTGTTCGCCAATGAAGCGGATATGGAGGACAGCAAGAACGAAGGATTTGTGGTATTAGACAAAGATGCGGTATCCTGCAAAGTGAGATACCTTGGAAATATCCTGACCTGGAAGGCAGGGGAGGCGACCGAGATTCCGGAGACCCTGTGCAAGGTGATGGAGACGGTGTGCAGGGATTACGCTTATCTGCTGGGTTAGATTACAGAAATCCGGGAATCAGAATGAATGGCCAGGGGCAGTTAGACAGACTGTCCCTGGTTCTGATACTATATTGACAGAAAGGAAGGACCAGAATGAGAAGAATATTAAAGGGCGGGACCATCGTAAGCGGACGGGAATTGAAAAAGATGGATGTCCTGATGGATGAAGAGCACGGGAAGATCTGCGCGGTGGCGGAACAGATCGGGATTGAATCTCCCGATGTGGAAGTGGTGGATGTATCAGGAATGCTGTTGTTTCCCGGATTTATCGATGCCCACACCCACTTTGACCTGGAGGTATCGAATACGGTCACGGCAGACGGATTTGAGACGGGGACGAAAGCGGCTGTCAGCGGAGGTACGACGCTGATCATCGATTTTGCCACCCAGAACCGTGGGGAGACGCTTACAGAAGCGCTGGAGAACTGGCACCGCAAGGCGGATGGCAGATGTTTCTGTGATTATGGCTTCCATATGGCAATCTCCGACTGGAATGAAGCGGTGAGCAGGGAACTGGAAACGATGATAGAAAACGGCGTGACTTCGTTTAAGCTGTATATGACATATGATGCGATGGTGCTGAATGACAAGTGCATCTATCAGGTGCTGAAGCGGCTGAAGGCATTAGGAGGGATAACCGGGGTACACTGTGAAAATATGGGGCTGATCGAGGCATTGGTGGAAGAAGAGAAGGAGCAGGGGCATCTTGGTCCTGATGCACATCCGCGGACCAGGCCGGATCTGGCGGAAGCGGAGGCGGTCGGACGTCTCTTAAAGCTTGCAAAGGCGGCAGACGCTCCCGTGATCGTGGTCCATCTCAGTTCCGGAGCAGGATATCAGGAGATCAAGAATGCAAGGGAAGCAGGCCAGGAAATCTATGTGGAGACTTGTCCCCAGTACCTTCTGATGGATGACAGCCGCTATGGGCTGCCTGGATTTGACGGGGCAAAGTATGTCTGTTCTCCGCCGCTGAGAAAGGGCGGGGACCAGACAAGGCTGTGGAATGCGCTCCACAAGAACCATATCCAGACCATATCAACGGACCACTGCAGCTTTACGCTGGAGCAAAAAGCGGCCGGGACAGATGATTTCAGCCGGATTCCAAACGGGATGCCGGGGGTGGAGAACCGTCCGGTCCTGATGTACACATACGGAGTGCGGGCAGAGCGGATCACGTTAAGCCAGATGTGCAGACTGCTGTCGGAGAACCCGGCAAAGCTCTACGGCGTGTACCCGGAGAAGGGCTGTATTGCGCCGGGAAGCGATGCGGATATCGTGGTATGGGACCCGAATGTCAACTGGACGATATCAGTAAAGAACCAGGTGTCTGCGGCGGATTATTCCCCTTATGAGGGGGCTCCCGTGACGGGAATGGCAAGGCAGGTGTATTTGAGAGGTCGCCTTGCAGCCGAGAACGGGAAACCGGTGGAGGCGCATCTGGGAAGTTATGTGAAGCGCGGGAAGTATCAGGTGTTCTAGTCTGCTCTGCAAAGCAGGGAAAACGCCAGATGTACCAGATATCCTCCGAGGCAGACAGCGGCAAGGTAGAGCAGGGCGGCAGGGATGCTGCCGATTTCCATTGCAATCTCGTGAAAAACAGGTTGAGAAGATGGATAATACGGTGTAATATAGAACATATCGGCGCGTCCCTGTCCCGGCGTAGCGACGTTGATGAAGGTTGCGATGCAGCAGCAGACGACAAAGACCGGGATGGTGCGTGCAAAGCCCCTGCGGCTTAAATCGGACCGTCCTGACAGCGCTATGGCCAGACCGATCAGGATCAGCAGGATGTGCCAGACATAGCCGTGGAGTGTCAGGCTCCAGTGGATGTGGCGAAAGCCATCCGGGACGAGCAGGGCTGCAAGGCCGCCCAGCAGGTTGAAATCCTGCATAAAGGTGTACAGGCTGGTTTTGAATCTGCCTTCCTGTAAAAAAGGCAGCAAAAGGCACAGGTACATCGGGAGGCTGCAGAGCTGGAAGGGAAAGAACCACCAGTCATAGTGACCGCCGTTTATGACAACGTATAAAAATAATTGTTTATACAGCTCACATGCCGACAGAAAGATACCGCAGCCGAACATCAGGCGGGAAAAGCTTCTGTCTGACAAGGATGCCAGATTGGATCTTGGATTCTTGTTCATAATGGTAACAGTATAGCACTACAGGAAAAAAAGAACAAGGAAGGTTTAGGAAATATGGAACTGCGCGAACTGAGTACGTTACAGATTATTTTTGTGTACAATACGTATATGAAAGAGGATTTTCCGCCGGATGAATTAAAGCCGCTCAAGTCGATCCTCGATATGATGGAGAAGGGGATCTATGAATGCCTGGGACTGTACGAGGACAACGAGTTTCTTGCCTACGCCTATTTTGTAAGGAACCAGGAGCGGGGGACGCTTTTGCTCGACTATCTTGCGGTGTGTCCGCAGTACCGGTCAGGCGGTTACGGAAGCGCGTTTCTGGAGCAGATGAAGCATTACTACAGAGAGGAAAATGCGGTGATCCTGGAATGCGAAAGCGAGCGGACTGCCCCGGATGAGGAGCAGCGGAGCATCCGCAGGAGAAGGATTGCTTTTTATAAACGAAACGGCTGCCGCTTATCCCGGACAAAGGCGAACCTGTTTCAGGTGGAGTACGATATCTTGTATCTGCCGCTTGCCAAAAAGGACGTGGATACGGCGGTGGAGATCTATGCCCTGTACGGCTGCATGTTTTCCCAGGCCGTGTTTGAAAAACATGCCAGGGTATGGAACCGCAGCAGCAGGCTGAGCGGGGTGTCGTCCTGGGAGCGGGGCGGATGGACAGAGAAAAAGTCTTTGATCCATGCACTCGGAATCGATGTGGAGACACCGAAGCTGATTTCTTTTGTGGGAGCCGGAGGCAAGACTACCTCGATGTATCAGATCGCCGATGAGCTTGCCGAGCAGGGGCTTCACGTTCTGGTGACTACGACAACCCACATCCGCAGGCCAAGGCACGGTCTGACGGCGCTGGTAGAGGATATCCGGGAGATTCCCGGGACAGAGTGGGACGGAAAGATCCTGACTGCCGGTAAGCCGGTGGAAGGCCGAAAGGACGGAACCCCGGAACAGGATAAGCTGGAGATGCCGTCGGGATTGGACGATGAGGCGGCGGTTGCCGCGCTGTATCACGTGGCAGATGTGATACTGGTTGAGGCGGACGGGGCAAAAGGGCTTCCGTTAAAAGTTCCGGCAGATTATGAGCCGGTGCTGCTTCCGCAGACGGAGCTCGTCATCGCCTGTGCGGGGCTGGATGCGGTCGGACAGAATTTTGGGACGGCCTGCTTCCGGATGGAGCAGGAGGGAAGCTGGCTTCGCAGAACGGTGGAAGATACGGTGGAGCCTGACGATGTGGCCCTGATCTTGATGGACGAGAGGGGAAGCCGCAGGTATGTATCCGAACGCCCGTTTAAGATCGTGCTGAACAAGGCGGACACAGAGGAGACGAAAAAGACGGCCGCCCGGGTGGTGGAGAGCCTGCCGGCCATGCTGCAGCCTGCCTGTGTCATGACGGCATATGAAAGGGAATAAAATGACTGGTATTTATAGAAAAATCATCTCCTTCCTGTCAGAGGGGAGCGTGTGCTCTGCCACGGTCTTAGAAGGAGAAGGGACCGGTTCAAAACTGGTGTGGAGAAATGACTGTCTGCTCCTGGCGGACAGCGGCATGGAAGAGGTCTGGAAACAGCAGGCAGAGCAGTTCAATGCGCTTACAATGCCGGGGCAGTTTAAGCTTGCCGGAAGAACATGGTACGTAGAGCGTCTGGTGCAGGAACCGGAACTGGTGATCTGCGGAGGCGGGCACATCTCCCAGGAGCTGGCTCTCCTCGCCGACTATCTGGAGTATCCTTACGTGATCTTGGATGACCGGGAGGAGTTTTGCAGCCGGGAGCGTTTTCCGCGGGCGGCAGAGTGCATCTGCGGACCGTTTGCCCAAGGGCTGAAAAAGCATGCGTGTTCCGGGAATGCCTACTATATCATCGTGACAAGAGGACACCGGGCGGACATGGAATGCCTGGAGCTGATCCTTCAGCTTCCTCACGGATATGTGGGGATGATCGGAAGCAGGGGGAAGGTGGCAAAAACCATGAGCGCCCTGGAGGCCAAAGGATTCTCAAAAGAGGAACTGGGCGCCGTCCATGCGCCGATCGGGTTACAGATCGGGGGGCAGACCCCGAAGGAGATCGCGATCAGCATTGCGGCCCAGCTGATCCAGGAGAAGAACCGGGAGAATCCGTCAAGCTACCTGGACCAGCCGATGATGCGGACAATCAGGCAGGAAAGCGGGATCCTTGTGACGATCACCGGAAAACGCGGGTCAGCGCCGCGTGGAACAGGAAGCCGGATGCTGGTCGGAAAAAATGGAATTCTGGGTGGCACGATCGGCGGAGGTGTGGTAGAATATGAAGCAGAGAAAAGAGCAAGAGCGCTGATTGAAGAATTGCCGGAAGGTCAGGTCGTCACGGAGACCTACCGGGTGAACAACGACTCGGCGGCCGCGCTGGGAATGTGGTGCGGCGGCGAGGTGGATGTGATGTTTGAACGGCTGCGGGCAGAAGACTGAGCGCAGGGAACAGGAGAGTGGGATGGCAGGAGAACCTTTAAAATATCATGCAAAGATAAGGGTGTACTACGCCGAGAAGAATTTTGGTCCTGGTACAGTGGAACTTATGAGCCTGGTGCGCCAGACCGGTTCTCTCTCCTCCGCGTGCAAGCAGATGGGAATGGCATATTCCAAAGCCTGGAAGATGGTAGGACGTGCGGAGGCCGACCTGGGTTTTCCGCTGATGGAGGGGATCCGGGGCGGAGAGCATGGCGGAAGCACGGTGCTGACTGAACAGGGCGAGGCGTTTTTGAACAGGTACCTTGCCTTTGAACGGGATGCAAAGACGGAGCTGGACCGCCTGTTTGAACAGCATTTTGGCGGTCTGCAATCTGACTGAGACAGGACCGTGGATGGTCAGGGATAGTCAGCATGAAAGAACCGTAACTTGCCTGGAAGCGCGCTGCGTGCCGGATTGGCGGCAGCGTCTGCCAGGTAAAAAAAGATTATGGATATTTTTAGGTGAGAATAACGTCAGGGAGGATGACATGAAGGAAATCAGGACAGAAGATGCGGTAGGGCAGGTGCTCTGCCATGATATCACCCAGATCATACCGGGGGTGGTCAAGGACGCCCGGTTTCGGAAGGGGCATGTGGTGACAAAAGAGGACATCCCGGTCCTTTTGTCCCTTGGAAAAGAGCATCTGTTTGTGTGGGAAAAAGACGATACGATGTATCATGAAAATGAGGCGGCAGAAATCTTATATGAGCTGTGCCGCAATGAACATATGGGCAGGAGCGAGGTAAAAGAAGGAAAGATTGAGCTGACGGCCCAGATTGACGGCCTCCTCAAGATCGACACGGGACTGCTGGATAAGATCAACGGGCTGGGGCAGATGATGATCGCTTCCAGGCATCCCAATACCCCGGTGAAAAAGGGAGACAAGCTCTGTGGGACGCGGATCATCCCTCTGGTGATCGAGCGGGAGAAGATGGAGGAGGCAAAGGCAGTCTGCCAGGGAACTCCGATTTTTACCCTGCTTCCGTTTAAGAAAAAAAAGGTGGGGATCGTGACTACGGGCAGCGAGGTGTACCACGGGCGGATCCAGGATGCGTTCGGTCCCGTGCTCCGGGGGAAAGTAGAGGAATACGGCTGCGAGGTCATGGGACAGACCTTGTGCGATGACAGCCCCGATATGATCACAAAGGCCGTGCTGGAATTTATCGGGCAGGGAGCTGACATGGTGCTGTGCAGCGGCGGGATGAGCGTAGATCCGGATGACAAGACGCCGCTGGCGATCCGGAATACAGGCGCCAGGATCGTTTCCTACGGAGCGCCGGTCCTTCCGGGGGCGATGTTTTTACTGTCCTACTATGAGAAGGATGGAAAAAACGTGCCGGTGGCCGGGCTTCCGGGCTGTGTGATGTACGCAAAGAGGACCATATTCGACCTGGTGCTGCCGCGCCTTTTATCGGACGATCCGGTGACGAAAGAGGAACTTGACCGGCTCGGGAAAGGCGGGCTCTGCCTGAATTGCGGCACTTGCACCTGGCCGAACTGTGGATTTGGAAAAGGCTGGTAGACGAGGAGGAGAAACGATGTCAGAACTGACACATTTTGATGAGCAGGGGCAGGCGTGGATGGTGGACGTCGGCGATAAGGCCGAGACAGAGCGGATGGCTGTGGCGCACGGGATGATACGGGTCAGCCCGGAAGTCTTCCTCGCCATCCGGGAAGGGACGGCAAAGAAGGGCGACGTGCTTGGCGTAGCCCGGATCGCCGGGATCATGGGGGCGAAGAAGACTTCGGAACTGATTCCCCTCTGCCATATCCTGATGCTGACCAAATGCAGCGTGGAGTTTGTGCTGCATGAGGAAGAGAAGGCGGTGGAAGCCATCTGTACGGTGAAAACAAGAGGAAAGACCGGAGTGGAGATGGAAGCGCTGACCGGCGTGCAGGTTGCCCTGCTTACGATCTATGATATGTGCAAGGCAATCGACAAAGGCATGGTGATCACCGACGTCTGCCTGCTGCGAAAAGAAGGCGGAAAGAGTGGTGTCTATGAACGATAACAGAGGCAGGCAGATTGATTATCTGCGGATTTCCGTGACGGACCGCTGCAACCTGCGGTGCCGTTACTGTATGCCCGAGGAGGGGACGGAGCTGTTCTCCCACGAGGAGATGCTGAGCCTGGAAGAGCTGGTGCAGGTGTGCCGCTGCGCTGCGGGGCTTGGGATCAGCCGGATCAAGCTGACCGGAGGGGAACCGCTGGTGCGGAAAAATGTGGTCTGGCTGGTAGAGGAGATAAGGAAAATCCCCGGAATTGAGGACATTACCATGACCAGCAATGGAATCCTTTTGACCGGGATGGCTGAGAATCTGAGGCGGGCGGGACTGTCCTGCGTGAATGTAAGCCTGGATACACTCGATCCGGAGCGTTTTGCGGTCATCACCAGACGGGATTCCTACGAGGCGGTGATGCAGGGGATCCGCGCTGCGAAGGAAGCAGGGCTGGAGGTCAAGATCAACTGTGCGGTCATGGAGGATTTTAAAGAGAAGGATGTGCTGGAGTTTGCGGAGTTTTCCATACGGAGCGGAATCCCGGTGCGCTTCATCGAGATGATGCCGATCGGACAGGGGAAAAGCTATGCTGCTCTCGACAATGACAGGCTGCTGGCGGTTTTGACACGGCGGTATCAGGATGTGACGCCGGTAGAGAAGCAGATGGGAAACGGACCGGCGGTATATTACGAATTTGCAGGCGGGAAGGGATGCGTGGGATTTATCAGCGCCGTGCATCACCGGTTCTGCGGGCAGTGCAACCGGGTGCGCCTGACTTCGGACGGCTATCTGAAGCTGTGCCTCGCCCACGAGGACGGCATAAACCTGCGGGATGTGATACGTTCCGGCTGTGGAGACGAGGAGCTGACGGCAGTGATGGCAGAGAGCATTGGCCACAAGCCGGAGGGCCATTTGTTTGGCCTGGATGATAACAGAGAAACCTGTGTCAACATGAACCGGATCGGCGGATGAGGACAGGGGTATTTGAATAAAGGAGACGAAGAGATGGGAAAAATTATGGCAATCTGTATCAGTGAAAAGCGGGGAACCCAGAAAGTCAGGATTCCCGAGGCCGAGCTGATCGAGGAGTTTGGGATCCGGGACGACGCCCATGCAGGAAAGTGGCACCGTCAGGTAAGCCTTTTATCGTATGAGACGATCGAGGCGTTCAAGGCGAGAGGAGCAGCCGTACAGGACGGGGCGTTTGGAGAGAATATCGTAGTCAGCGGGATCGACCTGATCCATCTGCCGGTGGGGACGAAGATGAGCTGTGGGGACGTGCTTTTGGAAGTGACCCAGATCGGGAAGGAATGCCACAGCCACTGCGAGATCTATCATAAGATGGGAGAGTGCATTATGCCCACCAACGGCATTTTTACAAGAGTCCTGCATGGCGGGACGATCAAGACGGGAGATGAGATAAGCGTATGTACCGAGTAGGGATTATTACCTCCAGCGACAAGGGGGCAGCCGGAGAACGGGAGGATTTGAGCGGACCGGCCATCCGGGAACTTTTGCCAAAGGAGCAGTATGAGGTCGTCAGCTACCGGGTGATACCGGATGAGAAGGAGCTCTTAAAAAAAGAGATAGTCCGGCTGTGTGATGAGGCAGGCTGCCATCTGGTGCTTACCACGGGCGGAACAGGATTTTCCAGACGGGATGTGACCCCGGAGGCGACGATGGAGGCGGCAGACCGCCCTGCGCCGGGGATCGCAGAGGCTATCCGGGCGTACAGCATGACGATCACTAAGCGGGCGATGCTCAGCCGGGCGGTCAGCGCCATCCGTGGAAATACGCTGATCGTGAACCTGCCGGGAAGCCCGAAAGCAGTAAAGGAAGCGCTGGAGTACCTGCTTGACACCCTGCCTCACGGGCTGGATATTCTTTTGGGAGATGCAGGCGAGTGCGCAAGACCTTAGATGGGGAAAATACCCCCTGGACTTCTCAAAAAAGACGGGACAGGGGTGTGAAAGGCAGAGAGAAGATGGAGCATGACAAAGTATTGATCAAAGGCGCCGGTGACCTGGCAAGCGGCATTGCCCTGCGTCTGCACCGGAGTGGATTTACCGTGATGATGACGGAGACGGCCGTACCGACGACGGTGCGGAGGACGGTGGCATTTTCCCCGGCTGTATATCAGGGGACGTGCCGGGTGGAAGAGGTGGAAGGCGTCCTTTGCTCCTCGGCAGAGGAGGCAGAGGCGGCGTTTGCCTTACGCCGGATTGCCGTAATGGTGGATGAAGAGGCGGCCATCCGGAAGGTCTTTCAGCCGGATGTGCTGGTGGATGCAATCCTTGCAAAGAAAAACATGGGAACACGGATAGACGATGCTCCTACTGTGATCGGCGTGGGACCGGGGTTTACCGCCGGAGTGGACTGCCACTGTGTGGTAGAGACGAAACGGGGGCATTATCTTGGGCGGTGTATCTGGGACGGAAGCGCGATCCCCAATACCGGCGTGCCGGGGATGATCGGCGGATATGCCCTGGAGCGGCTGATCAGGGCAACCGGGGAAGGGAATTTCCGTGGCTGCGTATCGATTGGAGATCAGGTGAAAAAGGGCGAACTGGTAGGATATGCCGGGGAGACCCCGATCTATGCACTGATCGACGGTGTGGTCCGGGGACTTTTGCAGGACGGTGTGCCGGTGACACCCGGTATGAAGTCGGGAGATATCGACCCGAGGTGTGAGCCCGGCCACTGTTATACGGTGTCCGACAAGGCCAGCGCCATAGGCGGAGGCGTGCTGGAAGGAATCCTGCGGCACCGCTGTATCCGGCAAAAAGATGCATAAAAAATGTATAAGAATGAAAAAGACGCAGAAATGCGTTTTTTCATAGATGCGATATTCTCAAGTGAGAATATCTAAAAACGAAAAGGGAGAAAAAAAGATGAGAAAACAGAATGAAAACAGATATCTGACAGGAAAGAAAGCCGTTTTGGGAGTTCTGACAGCGGCAGCGCTCGCTCTTACCGCATGTGGAGGAAAACAGGAGCAGGTTTCGGGTGAGAGTACGGCGGCGGCAGAAGAGTCTGCGGAAGAAACTACGATTTTAGTTGCAGCGGCAGCCAGTTTGAAGTATTCTTATGATGACGAGCTGATTCCGATGTTTGAAGCGGCAAATCCGGGCATTAAGGTGGAGTCTACTTATGACAGCTCCGGGAAGCTGCAGACCCAGATCGAGGAGGGGCTTTCGGCCGATGTCTTCATGTCTGCGTCGCCCAAGCAGATGACGGCGCTGAAGGAGGACGGCATGATCGACGAGGACAGCATTGTGGATCTTTTGGAGAATAAGATCGTGCTGATCGTTCCGGAAGGGACTGAGCCGAAGATGACCGGTTTTGAGGACATCACCAAAGCGGATATCATCGCGGTCGGAGATCCGGAGAGCGTACCGGTGGGACAGTATACAAAAGAGTCTCTGACCAGCCTTGGAATCTGGGATGAGGTAGAGGCAAAATCGACCAAAGGCACGAATGTCACCGAGGTTTTGAACTGGGTTGCCGAGGGCAGCGCCGATGCGGGCATTGTCTATGCGACGGATGCGGCGACGACGCCAAAGGTAACCGTGATCGCAGAAGCGCCGGAGGGCAGCCTTGCAAAGAAGGTCATTTATCCGGTGGGAATTGTATCCGGTTCGGAGCATAAGGGTGCGGCGCAGAAGTTTGTAGACTTTTTGCAGAGCGATGAAGCGACTGCCGTATTTAAAAAGTATGGATTTTCTGCAAATAATTAGACGGGGGAGAAAAACAGGTCATGGACTTTAGCCCGATACTGATATCGCTTAAGACAGCAGGAGCGGCGATCTTTATCACATTTTTTCTGGGAATCGCTGCGGCAAAGATCGTTATTGCCATCAGAAATGAGAAACTTAAGGTTCTTCTCGACGGGATCTTGACATTGCCGCTGGTACTTCCTCCAACCGTAGCCGGGTTTTTCCTGCTGTATCTGTTTGGGGTGAGACGCCCCATCGGTCAGTTTTTTCTGGAATATTTCGGTGTAAAGATAGCATTTTCCTGGGCGGCGACGGTGCTGGCGGCAGTGGTGATCTCATTCCCCCTGATGTACCGCTCTGCCCGCGGCGCATTTGAGCAGGTGGATGAAAACCTGATCTATGCGGGTCAGACCCTGGGTCTTTCCGAGTGGACGATCTTTTGGAGGATCACCATGCCGGGTGCTCTGCCGGGCGTTCTGTCCGGCGGTGTCCTGGCATTTACCAGAGGGCTTGGGGAGTTTGGGGCGACTGCCATGATCGCAGGAAATATCGCCGGAAAGACGAGGACGCTGCCGCTTGCGATCTATTCGGAGGTGGCGGCCGGCAACATGGAAGGCGCCGGCGTCTATGTCTGGATCATCGTGGCGATGTCTTTGTTTATCGTGGGTATTATGAATGCGGCGGCAGCCGGAAGACGGATGGAACGGTAAATACGCTGCCGGAGGGAAAGATGGGACTTTATATCGATATAGAAAAAAAGCTGAAGGATGTTACGCTTCAGGTGAAGTTTGATACGGAACAGACGACCGGGATCACGGGAATCCTGGGGGCGTCCGGCTGCGGGAAGAGCATGACCTTAAAATGCATCGCGGGAATCGTCACCCCCGACCGGGGGCGGATCGTGTTAAACGGCAGGGTGCTGTATGATTCTGAAAAGGGGATCGACCTGAGGGTACAGAAGCGCCGTGTGGGATATCTGTTCCAGAACTATGCCCTGTTTCCGGGGATGACGGTTCGGGAGAATGTTCAGATCGCTGTGGCCGGGACGAAAGAAGAGAAGCGAAAGACGGGAGATTTTTATTTGGAGCTTCTCCGGATCGGGGAGCTGGCCGACCGCTATCCGGCAAGGCTCTCGGGCGGCCAGCAGCAGAGGGTTGCGCTGGCGCGGATCCTTGCCTCCGATCCGGATGTGCTGATGCTGGATGAGCCGTTTTCTGCGCTGGACACTTATCTGAAGGAGAAACTGCAGATTGAGCTGCTCGATATTTTGCGGGAATACCGGGGTGAGATCCTGATGGTCACCCACAGCAGGGACGAGGTGTACCGCTTTTGCAGCCAGATTCATGTGCTGGACCGGGGGAAGCTGGTGGCCTCCGGCGAGACGAAGGCCGTGTTTGCGGACCCGCAGATGACAGCGGTGGCAAGGCTGACCGGATGCAAGAACATTGTCGGAATCAAGCGGGTTTCGGATCACCGGCTGGAGATTCCGGACTGGGGACTAACGCTGGAGTTCAAACAGACCATTCCGGTCTGGGCAGAGGCGATTGGAATCCGGGCGCACTATCTTAAGCCGGTTTCGGCGGACGCAGAGGGAAATGTATTTGCCTGCCGCTGGGACAAGGTGCTGGAGGACCCGTTTGAGATGACGGGAATCCTGGACAACGGAATCTGGTGGAAGATATCAAAAGAAGATTACAGAAACGTGCTGGGCAGGCAGATGCCGGAATATCTGAGGATACCGGAAGAGAGCGTGCTGTTTCTGAGGGAAAATTAGACGCAGGGGGACTTGATGATGACGGGAGAATATATGGAAAGAGAAAAACGTGTGGCACTGGTGCTGCTGGCGGCGGGGGACAGCCGGAGGTTTCATGGGAACAAGCTGCTCAGCGATTTTTATGGAAAGCCGATGTACCGTCATATCACGGATCAGGCTGGACAGCTTCCGGAGGATTTTTTTCGGAAGAAGATCCTGGTGACGCAGTATCCGGAGATTGCAAAGGATCTGGCAGGGGAAGGTTATGAGGTGATCATAAACCCGGAGAGCCAGCTTGGAATCTCCCACTCCATCCATCTGGCTCTCCGGGCGTTGGAACTGTCGGATGCGGATGCCGCCTGCTTTGCTGTCTGTGACCAGCCCTGGCTGAGGAAGGAGACGGTTGCGGCTCTTTTGGCGGCGTGGCGGGAAAGCGGACAGGGGCTTGCCTGCCTCTGCCATCAGGGAGACTTTGGAAATCCGGCAATCTTTGCAAGAAAGTACTGGGGAGAACTGCGGGAACTTCGCGGAGATGTGGGCGGTAAGCGGGTGCTGAGGCGGCATTTGGAGGATTTGTGCCTCTATGAGGTGGAGGACGGAAAAGAACTGGTGGATATCGACGTCCGCCATACAGAAGGTTAGAACGGACGGGAAAAGAACTGGTGAAGACCGGTTCTTTTTTACATTAAAGCGATGCTGTGAAAAAATACTTGTCACGCGTTCCCAGATTGGGTATAATGAAAAGCAACTGTGAAATTGCAGTGACTGACTGGACAGAAAGGATTATATCATGATCATATTAGAACGTACCAGCGTTATGAACCTGGAAAATGCCATGAGAGGAGCCAGAAACCCGATGAACAGCTGGGGCAGGATGGACAGCTCTTACGACGGAGAGGGAAATTATATCTTGGGCGAGAATGACCTGGATCTTGCAAAACGCCTTCGGAAGGCAGGCAGCGACCACCGGAAATTTATCCGCCAGATCTTTGTCTCCGTAGACATTACCGCCCCCCTGTACTGGTGGAAGGAGTACGACACTTATAAAGTGGCCACGGTGGCAAACTCCACGAGTACGATGCACAAGATCCACAGCAAACCGTTTACCTTAGATGATTTCAGCCATGACCATATGACGCCGGATACCCTGGAGTTTATGCAGACGGTGGTAGACAGGCTGGAAGCGATCCGCCTGAGATATCTGGAAGGCGGCAGGAAAAAAGAGGACTGGTATGATCTGATCCAGCTTCTTCCTTCCAGCTATAACCAGATGCGGACCTGTACGCTGAATTATGAGACGTTAGTGAACATCTACTTTGCGAGAAAAAATCACAAGCTGGAAGAGTGGCATACCTTATGCAGGTGGATCGAGAGCCTGCCATATGCGAAGGAGATCATCATCGCGGCCGATGCAGAGTGACCGGCAACAAGGGGCTGTAATACGGACGCCAAAAAAGAGGAGGGTGCAGATTGAATATCATAGTAGCGGTGGACAGGCACTGGGCGATCGGAAATAAAGGACAGCTGCTGGTGACGATCCCCCAGGACCAGAAAATGTTTCGGGAAGAGACGATGGGCAAGGTCATCGTGATGGGGAGAAAGACGTTTGAAAGCCTTCCGGGGGGCCAGCCTCTCTACGGCAGGACGAACATCGTGCTGACGAAGGACCCCGGATACCGGGTAAACGGCGCCTGCGTCTGCCACAGCGTGGAAGAAACCCTTGAGCTGCTGAAGGCTTATCCGACGGAAGACGTGTTCATCATCGGGGGACAGAGCATCTACGAGCAGTTTTTGCCCTACTGTGATGTGGCCCATGTCACCTGGATTGATTTTGCGTATTCCGCAGATACCTATTTCCCTGATCTGGATCAGGATTCGGAATGGGAGGTCGTGGCAGAGAGTGAGGAACAGACTTATTTTGACCTGTGCTACTTGTTTAAAATGTACAAAAAAAAATAGGTTTTGATCTGAAAACTAAAAAAAATTTAGAACCCTATTGTATCTCTAAATATAAAGTGCTAGAATGAGGGTAGTTAACTGATTATCAGTAAGCAACGTATTAGTAGGAGGATGGAGATGTACAAGATTTTAAAAGCCGAAAAGCTGGCGGAGAAGATTTTCCTTATGGACGTAGAAGCTCCGCGTGTGGCGAAGGCCTGTGAGCCGGGTGAATTCGTGATTGTGAAGATGGATGAGAAGGGGGAGCGGATCCCGCTGACCATCTGCGACTATGACAGGGATGCGGGAACGGTCACGATCGTGTTCCAGATCGTAGGCGCATCTACGGAGAAGATGTCACATTTAAAAGCCGGCGATGCGTTCCAGGACTTTGTGGGACCGCTTGGCCAGGCATCCGAATTCGTGAAAGAAGACCTGGAAGTTTTAAAGAAAAAGAGATATCTGTTCGTGGCCGGCGGCGTCGGCACGGCTCCGGTATATCCGCAGGTAAAATGGCTGAAGGAACATGGCATCGAAGCTGATGTCATCGTAGGAGCAAAGAACCATGATCTTTTGATTCTGGAAGATATGATGAAAGAGGTTGCGGGAAATCTGTACATCACCACCGACGACGGCTCTTATGTCCGCAAGGGCATGGTGACCGACGTCATCAAGGACCTGGTTGTGAATCAGGGAAAACAGTACGATGTCTGTGTGGCTATCGGACCTATGATCATGATGAAGTTTGTATGTCTGCTGACAAAAGAGCTGAACCTGCCGACGGTCGTCAGCATGAATCCGATCATGGTAGACGGAACCGGCATGTGCGGCGCCTGCCGTCTGAGCGTCGGGGGAGAGGTGAAATTTGCCTGCGTGGACGGACCGGAGTTTGACGGCCATCTGGTGAATTTTGACGAGGCTATGAAGAGACAGCAGATCTACAAGACCGAAGAGGGCCGCGCGATGCTGAAGGCATTGGAGGGCGATACCCACCACGGCGGCTGCGGAAACTGCAATTAATCGGGAGGATGGAAACATGGACGTATTGAAGAAAGTGCCGGTCCGCGAGCAGGACCCGAAGGTAAGGGCAACCAATTTTGAGGAGGTCTGCCTGGGATATAATAAAGAAGAGGCGATGGAAGAGGCTGCCAGATGCCTGAAGTGTAAGAATGCAAAATGTATGGGCGGCTGCCCGGTTTCAATCGACATTCCCGGCTTTATCAAGGAAGTGGGCGAGGGGAATTTTGAAGAGGCTGCCAGGGTGATCGCCAAAGCATCCGCCCTGCCGGCTGTCTGCGGCCGTGTATGCCCACAGGAGAGCCAGTGCGAGGGCGTCTGCATCCGCGGGATCAAGGGTGAGCCGATCTCCATCGGAAAACTGGAGCGTTTTGTGGCAGACTGGTCGAGGGAGAACGGTTTTGTTCCGGCTGCCCCGGAAGAAAAGAACGGGAAAAAGGTCGCTGTCATCGGTTCTGGTCCTGCCGGTCTGACCTGTGCAGGCGATTTGGCAAAGATGGGGTATGACGTGACGATCTTTGAGGCGCTCCATGAGCCGGGCGGCGTTTTGATCTATGGAATTCCGGAGTTCCGTCTTCCAAAAGAGACGGTTGTCAAGACGGAGATTGAAAATGTGAAGAAGCTGGGCGTAAAGCTGGAAACCGACGTGATCATCGGCAAATCCGTGACGATCGATGAGCTGATGGACGAGGAGGGATTTGAGGCGGTCTTCATCGGCTCTGGCGCAGGGCTTCCGAAGTTTATGGGTATCCCGGGCGAGAACGCCAACGGCGTCTTCTCCGCCAATGAGTACCTGACCAGAAGCAATCTGATGAAGGCATTCCGCGACGATTATGACACTCCGATCGTGGCAGGGAAAAAGGTAGCGGTAGTCGGCGGTGGCAACGTTGCGATGGATGCTGCAAGGACGGCGCTGCGTCTGGGAGCGGAGGTACATATTGTATACCGCAGAAGTGAAGCAGAGCTTCCGGCCCGTGTGGAGGAAGTCCACCATGCAAAGGAAGAGGGCATCATCTTTAACCTTCTGACCAATCCGGTGGAGATCCTGACCGATGAAAACGGCTGGGTGAGCGGTATGGTTGTCCGCAAGATGGAGCTGGGAGAGCCGGATGCGTCCGGCAGAAGAAGACCGGTTGAGATCGAGGGCTCCGATTATACGATCGAGGTGGATACGGTCATCATGTCTCTGGGCACTTCCCCGAACCCGCTGATCTCTTCTACGACAAAAGGCCTGGAAATCAACAGGCGCAAATGTATCGTGGCAGAGCCGGAGAACGGCCAGACATCCAGACCGGGCGTGTTCGCAGGCGGAGATGCGGTGACAGGCGCGGCAACGGTTATCCTTGCCATGGAGGCAGGACGTGCCGGCGCAAAGGGAATCCACGAGTATCTGAGCAGCAAATAAGGCATTCTGATATTGAGACAGAGATACGTGCCGAAGACAGACAGGTAGAGATGCCTGTCTGTTTTTGGGAAAAAGAATAGATGAGGAACAGCATGAAGCGGAATATTGATTTATTGAACGGAAAGATCCTGCCGTCTTTGACGGCGCTTGCAGTGCCGATCATGGCGACGTCCCTGGTACAGACTGCATACAACCTGACGGATATGGCCTGGATCGGGCGGGTGGGCAGCCATGCGGTGGCGTCTGTAGGAGCTGCCGGGATGTACACATGGCTGTCCGGCGGAGTCGTGACGCTGGCGAGGATGGGAGGCCAGGTCAAAGTGGCCCACAGCCTGGGGGAATCCAGGATGGACGATGCTGCGGAATATGCAGGCGGCGCGCTCCGCATGACGGTGCTTTTGGCGGTGGTTTATGCCCTGGTCACCAATCTGTTTGCCGGAGAACTGATCGGCTTTTTCGGACTGAGCAGTGCTCAGATCGTACAGGATGCACAGGGGTATCTGCGGATCACCTGCGGGCTGATCCTGTTTTCCTTTCTGAACCAGACGATGACCGGGCTGTTTACAGCAGTGGGAGACAGCAGGACTCCGTTTTTTGCCAACTGTGTAGGGCTTGTGATGAACATGGTTCTGGACCCGGTGCTGATCTTCGGGCTGGGACCGTTTCCGCGGATGGAGGCGGTAGGCGCGGCGGCAGCTACCGTCACGGCACAGATGATCGTGACTGCCGTGCTGGTGGCCAGGGCCGTGTCGGATCCGGTGCTGTTTGGCCGGGTAAAGCTGTGGAAACGGTCGGAGCCGGGATATGTCCGGGCGATGGTAACCCTGGGCTTTCCATCTGCGGTACAGAATACGCTTTATTGCGGGATTTCCATGGTGCTGACCAGGATGGTGGCCTCCTGGGGCGATGCAGCGGTAGCGGTACAGCGGATCGGCGGGCAGATCGAGTGTATCTCCTGGATGACGGCAGAGGGATTTGGCTCGGCGATGAATGCATTTACCGGGCAGAATTTTGGTGCAAAGGCTTACGGGCGGGTCAGGAAGAGTTATCTGACGGCGGCTGTGCTGATCGGTATCTGGGGAACGTTTACCACCAGTCTTCTGGTGTTTGGGGCAGAGCCGATCTTTCGCCTGTTTTTGCGGGAACCGGAGGTGGTGCCGCTTGGGGTCGGATATCTGACCATTATCGGCTTTGGGCAGATGTTTATGTGTGAAGAGCTGATGACGGCGGGGGCGCTCCAGGGGATGGGCAAGACGATGTCCTGTTCTCTGCTGACGGTGGTATTTACCGCGGCGCGGATTCCGCTGGCGATCATTTTGGGGAATACGGCGCTGGGGCTGAACGGAATCTGGTGGGCTCTGACGCTCAGCAGCATTGCAAAGGGGATTGTATTTGTAGGGTATTATCTTCTGACGCTCCGGCGGCTGCCGGAGGGCCTGGAAAAAGGATAAAGGTGAGAAAACGATGAGACAGGCAATGACAAAAGAGGAAAAATATAAACAGATGATAGAGACTCCGGTGAATAGGCTGATACCGGGCCTGGCTGTGCCTACGATCATAAGCATGCTGGTCACATCCATCTACAATATGGCGGATACATTTTTTGTCAGCCAGATCGGGACCAGCGCATCCGGCGCGGTCGGAATCATGTTTTCGGCGATGGCGATGATTCAGGCGATTGGATTTACGCTGGGGATGGGGAGCGGGAACAATATTTCACGGGCGCTGGGAAACCGGGATGAGCAAAAGGCGGGAACGTTTGCCGCGGTGTCATTTTACACGGCGGGGATTATCGGGGTTCTTATTTTGCTGTCTGGCACGATGTTTTCCCGGCAGCTGGTGTATTTTTTGGGCGCTACGCCGACGATTGCACCTTATGCCCAGCAGTATGCCCGCTATATCCTGATCGCGGCGCCGTTTATGATGACGTCCTTTGTCATGAACAATATCCTGCGGGCGCAGGGGAATGCGGTATATGCGATGGTGGGCATCACCACAGGCGGCATCCTGAACATGGTGCTGGACCCATTGTTTATCTTTGGGCTTGGGATGGGCATATCAGGGGCGGCGATTGCGACGATGCTGAGCCAGATGGTCAGCTTTTGTATCCTTTTTTACCAGTGCAACCACCAGTCAGGCTGTATCCGGATCCAGTTTTCCAGATTTCGGCCGAGCCTGGCTTTGTACGGTTCTATCCTTCATGCAGGCCTGCCGTCATTCTGCCGCCAGGGGCTGGCAAGTGTGGCGGCGGTTGTCTTAAACTTTGCGGCCGGTCCGTATGGAGATGCGGCGATTGCGGCAATGTCCATTGTGACCCGGTTCATGATGTTTATCAACTCCAGCCTGATTGGCTTCGGACAGGGATTCCAGCCGGTGTGCGGCTTTAATTTTGGTGCAAAAAGATACGACCGTGTTTTGGAGGCGTACTGGTTCTGCGTGAAGGTTGCGGTCGTGATGCTGACCGTGTTCGGTGCGGCGGCATTTGTCTTCAGCAGGCCGATCATCACTTCTTTCCGCAGGGAAGATCTGCAGGTGATCGAGATTGGCACGCTGGCGCTGCGGCTGCAGCTTCTGACGATGCCGTTCCAGGCCTGGGTCATCATGGTCAATATGCTCACCCAGTCGATTGGATACGGATTTCGCGCCTCTCTTGTGGCGATGGGACGCCAGGGGCTGTTTTTGATTCCGGCGCTGATGGCTTTCCCGAGGCTGTTTGGCCTGTTCGGGCTTCAGATCGCACAGCCTGTGGCAGATATGCTGACCTTTGTGCTGGCGACGGTGATCGTGACCGGGATCTTAAAGGAATTAGAGCAGCTGAAACGGCAGGAAATGGGGTGCGGGAACGCCTGAGCGTTTGTTTGTGTCGAATTCGCGTTGTTTTTATAAAAAAACACTGGACGAATCAATGGTTTTGTGAGAAAATAGGATTAAGTATGGTGTCATAAAATTAACAATCTGTCTTTTGCGGCAAGACGGGACAGGCGGTTAAGCGCGTACTTTACGATATTACATAGTTGAAAGGAGTTTTAAACATGATTTATTCACATGAAGTAGAAGAGATGTGCACCGTAGCACAGGGCGTTCATCATGGCGCTGCTCCAATCCCAGAAGAAGCAAAATGGGTAAAATCAAAACAGGTATCCGATATTTCCGGTTTAACTCACGGTGTAGGCTGGTGTGCTCCGCAGCAGGGCGCATGTAAGCTGACCCTTAACGTAAAAGAAGGTATCATTCAGGAGGCACTGGTAGAGACCATCGGATGTTCCGGTATGACCCACTCCGCAGCTATGGCATCTGAGATTCTTCCTGGCTTAACTGTCCTGGAAGCTCTGAATACCGACCTGGTATGCGATGCGATCAATACGGCGATGAGAGAGCTGTTCTTACAGATCGCATACGGCAGAACCCAGAGTGCGTTCTCCGAAGACGGTCTTCCGATCGGCGCAGGCCTGGAGGATCTTGGAAAAGGTCTTCGTTCCCAGGTTGGCACCATGTACGGAACTTTGAAGAAAGGTCCTCGTTATCTGGAGATGGCAGAAGGATATGTAACCGGGATTGCTCTGGACGCAGAAGACCAGATCATCGGCTATCAGTTCGTAAGCCTTGGCAAGATGACTGATTTCATCAAGAAGGGCGACGATCCGAACACTGCATGGGAAAAAGCAAAAGGTCAGTACGGCCGCGTTGCAGATGCAGTTAAGATTATCGACCCACGTCAGGAATAAGGAATAGGAGGACTACATATCATGGCATTATTCGAATCATATGAGAGACGTATCAAACAGATTGATGCAGTATTAAACAGCTATGGCATCGCTTCTATCGAGGAAGCTGAGAAGATTACAAAAGACGCAGGTCTTGACGTATACAAAATGGTAGAAGGCATTCAGCCGATCTGCTTTGAAAATGCAAAGTGGGCTTATACCGTAGGCGCGGCAATCGCGATCAAGAAGGGCTGCAGAAAAGCGGCTGACGCAGCAGCAGCGATCGGCGAGGGCTTACAGGCATTCTGTATCCCGGGTTCTGTTGCAGACCAGCGTAAAGTAGGTCTGGGACATGGAAACCTGGGCAAGATGCTTCTGGAAGAAGACACCGACTGCTTCGCATTCCTGGCAGGCCACGAGTCCTTCGCAGCAGCAGAGGGCGCGATCGGTATCGCAGAGAAGGCAAACAAGGTTCGTCAGAAACCTCTGCGCGTTATCTTAAACGGCCTTGGCAAGGATGCAGCGCAGGTAATCTCCAGAATCAACGGTTTTACCTATGTTGAGACCGAGATGGATTACTATACCGGCGAAGTAAAAGAACTTTGGAGAAAATCCTACTCCGAAGGCTTACGTGCAAAAGTAAACTGCTACGGCGCAAATGATGTAACAGAAGGTGTTGCAATCATGTGGAAAGAGGGCGTAGACGTTTCCATCACCGGAAACTCCACCAACCCGACCCGTTTCCAGCATCCGGTAGCAGGTACTTACAAGAAAGAATGCAACGAGAAGGGCAAAAAGTACTTCTCCGTAGCTTCCGGCGGCGGTACCGGACGTACCCTGCATCCGGATAACATGGCAGCAGGTCCTGCTTCCTACGGTATGACCGATACCATGGGACGTATGCACTCTGATGCACAGTTTGCAGGTTCTTCCTCCGTTCCGGCTCATGTTGAGATGATGGGTCTGATCGGCGCTGGTAATAACCCGATGGTGGGTATGACTGTGGCGGTTGCAGTTTCCATTGAGGAAGCGGCGAAGGCTGGGAAGTTCTAAAAGAATTGACTGGATTGCAAGAAAATAAAATAAAAAGACTGGTAAAACGCCATAATTATTTTTAATTGTGGCGTTTTATAATACAATAACAGTGAAATAGTGTTGAAAGTAGTAATTTTATGTACTATAATATGGTTAAAGCATTAAACAGGAAATGCCATATGTAATTGCAAATCATAAACAAAGTGTTCAATGAACTTGACATTTATGAGATATTTGCATATAATAAAGTTGCAGGTAGAGATACGCTGTATAATCGTGTAACCGAATTAACGTTTAAGTGTCATGTAATGGCACCGGTCACGATGCCGCCGTAAGGCGGTTTTTTGATTTGAGGAGATATGTATGGATTTATTTGTATATTCTGATGAATCAGGTGTATTTGATAAAGCACATAATGACATATTTGTTTTTGGTGGGCTTATTTTTCTTGGAAAAGAACAGAAAGATAATTTTGCAAGAAAGTATGCTGCTGCTGAGAAAGTAGTGCGTGGCTCAAAATATAAAATGAATGACGAGTTAAAAGCGTGTAAAATTACTAATAGCGAAAAGGGAAAACTCTACAGAGCTATGAATGGAGCAATACGCTTTGGTGTTATTATCAATCAGAAAAATGTGTTAGAAAGAATTTTTCAAAGTAAAAAGGATAAACAGAGATACTTGGATTATGCTTATAAAATTTGTGTCAAGAAAGCACTTCAAAAATTGGTCGATGAAGGTGTCATAGTTAAGGAAGATGTTCAAACGATATATTTTTACAATGATGAACATTCTACTGCCACAAATGGAAGATATGAATTGCGTGAGGGTTTAGAACAGGAACTAAAAAATGGTACATACAATATGCAGTATAACAAATTCTTTCCACCAGTATTCGAGGGGCTGCAAGGAATAGATTTACGTTATTGTGATTCAAGTAAAGTGCCATTGGTTCGAGCAGCTGATATTGTAGCGAATAGAATATATCATATGGCATTGGATCGAAATGTTGAAAAATTAGAGGGAATTTATTTGATTACGTTACCTTAAAATGTGAAACTGTAAGGATTGAGGAAGCGGCGAAGGCTGGAAAAGTGGATATTTAAAGTTTGACTTTATGCTTTAATTGTGAAAAGTTATAAAATCCGGACTTCTTTTGGATAAGTTCACCAAATGTGCCAATCTCCTTTATGGTTCCATCCTCCATGTAAATAATTTGGTCGTATTGTCCTAATATATTTGCCTGCAAATTATGCGTAATTGTTATCAGTGTTAAATCATCAAGATTGAGCAGTCGATTTTCAATATCATAAGCGGTCTGCCTGTCAATGGCAGAAGTTCCCTCGTCAAGAAAAAGAATGGGTTTTCATTGAATAACAGCCCTTGCAACGGCAATTCTTTGCTTTTGTCCACCAGAAAGATTGTTTCCATTTTCCTCAATTATTGTTTCAAGTCCATCACTCAATTTCTCAATGAATTGTGAAACACCACTTATCTTCAATGCCTTGTGTAATTCTTCTTCCGTATAGTTATGGTGTAAACAAATATTGTCAAAAACACTTTCATGGAACATATACACATCCTGATGTATTGTGCTTGACAAGCTGGTGAGTTTACTGTAATCCAACTCTAAGATGTCTATATCGTCATAACAGACAGTTCCATGATAATCTGGATAATAGCCCGATAACAGTTTTATCAAAGTTGTTTTTCCACAACCATTTTTACCAACAAGGGCATATTTTTTCCCTTTACAAATATTGATGGACACATCATTCAATATCTGTTTTTCCTTATCGTAAGAAAAAGAGAGACTAACCGCAGATAGTCCTTTTTGACAGGTTGGTGCGACTGTTCCGGTAAAACTCTTTTCCGAATAATCAGAAAAACTATTTATCCGGGCCATAACTGGGCTGATACTTTTAATTTTAGGTACGTTGCTAAAAATTATTAACAGGGGGTTAGCAAGATTGCTTGCAACCTGTACCATTCCCATAAGTGTACCGACTGTAATGCGTCCTATAATGATAAAATAAGCCGACAGGAATATGACAACAACTTGTACCAGAATAGCTAAAACCATAGAAACAGATTGATTGGCGGCTGTTACTTTCTCAACAGAATATTTTGCGTCAGTTGTCGCTTTATTGGTCTTTCCAAATTTTGAAATAATGTAGTTCTTCATTCCGTACGAACTAATTACCTCAAATCCAGACAGCATATCGTTAAGATGGATTGTAAATTCGGATAGCTTTTTTGAATATTGCGTCTGCTTTTTTTGCATAACTAAGCCAAACAGGCCCGGAACAATAAGCATGATTAAGATTGCCGCTAAAACGCTTATCGTCACAATCATATCAAAGTAAAACATGACGATAAGAGAGATAATAAAAATAGTAATATTTTGAATGATCTCTAATAACGGCAAAAGGCAGTTATCCTCAATTATTTTTATATCATTTGTAAGTGCTGATAAATAATCAGCCGTATTGGCTCTGCTAAAATCGGCTATATTATGATTTATAATTCCCGAAAATGCTTTTTCCCTTATAGAGTTAATAATCTTACAGATAAGTTTCTTGCTAAACAATGAATACAAAAACATAAATGTACCAAGAAATACAAAAAAGAAAAGCGAAAATAATAGTATTTCATAAAACGTTTTGAGGTTGCCGCTTGTGGCTATGTCCAGTATGTTTTGCAGAAGCAAGGCTATAGAAACGTATGCCATTGAACTGATCGTGCTAAATATAATGGTTAAGACTATGAGGCATTTACTTTTTTTTATATAGCGTAACATATCTGATCTCCTTTTATACATACTAAATGTATGTATTTTGCTGAAAAAAATTGCCAAGCGGCAATTTTAATTCGATCTCTCTGCTAAACGGGCATAACTGAGACGTATGATTTCATCATCAATCACAGGTAGCCCCATACTTTCGGTTACTTGCTGAATGATTTTTAACTTAATGATCCCTTCCTCTTTGCTATATGGAAAGAGGGTGGGTACTGTCCATAAATTAGTTAAAATTGTAAATAATTCAGCCACAGGTTTTGCGTATTCAACTTTTATGGAACCATCGTTAATTCCTTCTTCTATGAGCTCTTGATACATAGGCGCTAATATCTTTCGGTTATCATCCATAAATTTTTTTAGAAATGTTGGACTGCTTAATAATTGAGAGGATAATTCACCTATGTGTTGGCCGGTCTGATTTTGATAGAAGCATTTAAGTACCCATCTTATTTTTTCAAGACCATTGAGTTCGTTCTGTTCTTTTACCTGCTCAAAGGGATTGTTATGAAAAAAAAGTTTGTCGCTTAGCGCCTCTAAAACTTCTTCTTTTGATTTGAAGTGGTGGTAAAATGCCCCTCGCGTCAGTCCGCCCATTTCATTAACAATATCAAGTATAGTAGTCTGTTCGTATCCGTTTTCAAGAAACAGTTTTAGTGCGGCATCAAGAATAGTCTGTACTGTTTCTTCGGGATATTTATTCCTTGGCAAGTCGCTCACCCTCCCTTTTACATACATTGTGTATGTAAAAGAATAGCATACACAATGTATGTTGTCAAGAAAAACCGGAAGAAACACCTTGATATACGATGTTTCTCCCGGTTTTTTCGTCTCGTTTCTGTTATTTGACTGTGATTTCATCCACATTCCGGATTCCATCCTGCTCGGAGTAGCGGAAAGAAATCCGGTCTCCCGATTTGAGGAAAGGAAGCTGGTCGGAGACAGTCACCGATACTACATACACGTCCTTACTGCCGGTCAGTGTAAAATAGTAGCAGGTATTTCCATTCACGACGACATCGGCGATGGCGTCCACCGTGCCGGTTTTCTCTGTCATCTCGGCCGGGGCGGCGGGTTCACTGTCTTCTAAGTTCAGTGTGTTGCGGTAGTTCTTTTTCGCCTCGTCCACCGTGCTGCCGGTGCCGACGATCTGGTATTGTTTCACATCGACAAAAGCATACATCTTTACAAGTCCGGCGGCATCCTTCAAGGATACAAAATAGGTCGGCCGGTCGGAGATGTTTAAGAGCAGCGGGAAGGTGGCGTTGTAGCCGAGGTGCTGCACCTGTCCTTTGGCGGATTCCATAGCGGAGTACTCGGTCGCTCCCGGCACTGCGTAGAACTTTGTCTCTTTTGTTCTCAGGTTCACCAGCACAAAACCGATGTTCGACTCATCTGCGGTTACTGAGGACATGCCGGTGTACAGGTAAACATCATCGCCAATGGCAAGATAATTGTAGCCGTATGTGGTCCTCCGCACATTTCTCTGTCCGAAGATGGAGTTGATATAGCCGTTCTGGAACTTTCCGTTGTCGTCGAGCTGCTCCATGATCAGATCGGAGGTGTAGAGCTGGTCGATCCAGGTGGGAACCTCATCCTTTGTGTAGTAATGGCTTTCTCCCGTCACGGCGTTGACCAGGATGGCCCCATTGATATCCTTGCCGTCCCACCAGCCGATGCGGTAGGTGATGGTAGGTGCAACCCAGTAGGGAATCCCGTTGTCATCGATCTCGAAGGAAACCGTCTCAAACATCTTCGTCGGATATTTGAAGCGGATATAGCGGTAGATGTTGCGGAAAAAATATTCTCCCGGAGAATACCGCATCCCGCTTTCCAACCATACAAGCTCGGTGTCCTGGTTTACCATATCTACCGTGATATAGGCGGGAAGCCCTTTGGACATATTGTAGAGCCATTTGATCGGGTCTGCATAGGTCAGCGGCGTCACCCGGTACGGGGAGCCGTTATAGTTGATCTGGGTATAATTTGGCTCGATCTCGAACTGGGATACCAGCTCTGTCATCTCGCCCAGCTTTCTGCTCCCCAGCCGGAACGCCGTATCCCGGTCAACCACCGGAATCTGGGACATGTTAAGCTCCGCCACATCGGTTGTGAAGTCGCCGTCCGTTATCGTGATAAGATCCCGGTAGCGGGAGGCGTTGAAGAAGCGGTGGCCTATGATGGAAGCGCCGACCATGAACAGGATCATCACGCCGATCACGATAAAGCCGTATTTTAGCGGTTTGCCAAGATTGATCTTATCGTGGCTTTCGCCGGAATCCGGATTTTTCTGAAACACGTATTGCCCGGTAGCCGGATCGCGGTACATCCCGAACCGCTGCCCGCCGCCAAAAGACTGGAGCAGGTTTTTAACGTAAGTCAGGAAATTGACGACAAGGAAAATCAGGATGCAGGAAATCACATACACAAAAAAGCTCCGGCTCCGCAGGTTGATGGCGGGCAGGGTGGTGTAGAAGAGGATAAACATCAGGACAAGCGATATAAAAAGCCTGCCAAGCACAGAAGGTAAACGTTTGAAATTCATGTAAAGTCTCCTTTTTTTACAATTGGTGATGTTAGTTAAAATAACCAAGTGTGACCATTATAACATATATTTTACCGTTTATTTATAAATATCTTATAAAC
>JAPJQL010000021.1:0-20931 GCA_030825115.1 Lachnospiraceae bacterium | reverse complement strand
ATCGGAGAATAAAAAAATATAGGTGGAAGTTGGGCTGTAAATTGAAAAGAGAATATGATAAAATACAGAAGGCAAGAAAAAAGCCCCATAAAAGGGAGGAGCCGGTGACTTCTGCGAAAGTCACCGGCGATTATGAAAAAAATTTTATCAAATTGTCAGTTGTCTGTTCTTCATTTGATAGTTATAGTATAGTGAGTAAATGTGAAAGAAGTTTTTCGTAGATATAGATGTTCTGTAAAAAGATTATGAACGTATTATGAACACGGGCGGAGGAGAAGTATGAAGGGGCTGTTTCACGTCAGGACGATCAAGGCCAGGCTTTTGTGGTATAACTTTTGTATTATCTGCATCATTGCGGTGATTTTCAGCGTCAGCAGCTACCTGACTTCCAATAAGAAGGCGGTGGAGATAGCGACAAACTCCCTGCAGTACCATGTAGAGAGTATTTCCTACCGCTATGAGATGGCATATGAGGAGATGGTGAACATCATCTTAAACTGTACGGAGCGGGATGCATTCAATCTGAAGCTGGTGGGAAATTTAAAAACCACGGAGCAGAAGAAGACGGGTCTGGAATATGCCAAGCTTGCAAAAAATTACTGTGCCATCACGGGATATGGGGAATATATCAAACGGCTTTCGGTTTTTGATGATAAAGGCATTATGGTCCAGGCGGGGGCGGCGCTCAGCAGCACGGATGACTGGCAGAGGATGCGAAGCGCGTCATGGTTTGAAGCGGAACAGGCAAAGACGATGGACCAGTACCGTCTGGAGATGAGGGAACCTTTGTTCCACAGTGAGACGGAGCAGACGATCCCGATCATCCATCCGCTGACCGGTTCGGGCGGCAGGGAGTGGGCGGCAGTATTTCTCTCGCCAAAGCTGTTTCAGGACGAGCTTGTGGGCAACGACAACGGCAATGAAATCATGGTAGTGTCATACGACGGAAAACGGGTTGCCTCCCTTCATGAGAAGGCGGAGCACCGGGAGGAGAACGACAGGCTGATTGCAGAACTCTTAAACGGCGGCAGATCCCGCGGTCTGTTTCAGCAGCGGATCCACGGCAGCGACAGCATGGTTTCCTACGAAATCTACAACCGGAGCGGGATTATGGTGCTGGAAATCCTGGATCTGAACACGTTAAAAAATGACCGCCTGATGATTTTGCAGACGGTGATCCTCATCTTTGCCGCCTGCCTGGCTATCGGGTTTGTCCTGAGTTTTATTTTCAGCAGCCAGGTGAGAAGACCGATCGACCGCCTCGTCCGCCATATCAACCGGATTGCGGCGGGGGATTTTGTGCAGGATGCGGCGATCGAGAGCGCGGACGAGATTGGCACGATCGGGAAGGTTGTCAACACGATGGCGGGGCAGATTGAACAGCTGATGGACCAGAGACTGGAGGATGAGAAGGAAAAGAGCAGCTTGGAGTTAAAGATGCTGCAGGCGCAGATCAACCCGCATTTTCTGTACAATACCCTGGATTCCATCAAGTGGATCGCGGTCATCCAGAAAAACAGCGGGATCGTCAAGGTGGTTACGGCGCTGTCGGGGCTTTTGAAGAACATGGCAAAGGGATTCCATGAAAAGGTTACGGTGGAGAAGGAGCTGGAGTTTGTCAATGACTATGTGACGATTGAGAAGCTGAAATATGTGGAGCTGTTTGACGTGCAGATCCAGATAGACGACCCGTCATTAAAGCGGGCGAAGATCGTGAAGCTGACTTTGCAGCCCCTGATCGAGAATGCCATTTTCAGCGGCATCGAGCCCAGCGGGAAAAACGGCACGATCCAGATCCATATCTATGCAGAGCAGAGGCTTTTGTACCTGGTGGTCCGGGATGACGGGGTGGGGATAGCCCCGGAAAAGATTCCGACCCTGTTAAAGGATACGGAACGCTTGAGGGGCGACCGCATGAGCAGCATCGGCATGGCAAATGTGGACAGGAGGATCAAGCTGACGTACGGGGACGAGTACGGGCTGTCGGTGGCAAGCGAGGTCGGAAGCTATACGGAGATTACCATCACGGTACCTCTGGAGATGGAGGAACCGTGAGATACATAAAGAGGGGGAGACGATATGTACCGTGTGATGATTGTGGATGACGAGCCGCTGATCCTGGCGGGGATCGCTTCGATGCTGGAGTGGGAGGCGCATGACTTAAAGATCGTGGGAAAGGCGACCAACGGACAGCAGGCGTTAGAAAGGATGGCGGAGCTGCAGCCGGATATTGTCATAACTGATATCAAAATGCCGGCGATGGACGGGCTGTCGTTTATGCGGGAGGCAAAGGAAGCGGGATACCAGGCAGTGTTTATCCTGCTGACCAACCTGGAAGAGTTTTCCCTGGCGCGGGAGGCGGTCAGGCTGGGGGCCATCGACTATCTGGTGAAGCTGGAGCTGAGCGAGGAAAAGCTTCTTGAGACATTAAAACGGGCGGTAGAAAAATGCGGCAGCCGCAACGCGGCGTCTGCGGCAAATGCTGGGCAGATGGCAGAGGTTTCGCTGACGGACGGAATCCGTGACTATTTTCGCCGCATTCTTGTCTTTGATATGGATGCGAAGGAAGAACCGCAGGTGGAGCAGGCGATTCGGGAACGGTTTGTGAACCCGGTGCTGATGCTGATCCATTTTAACTATGGGTTTGAAGGATTTTCCCAGGCGTTTACCAGGGAGGATCAGAAGAAGGTGATGGGATTTGCCGAGGATATCATCCATGAGATGGTGCGGGGATTTTTTGATCAGAGCTGCCTGATCAGACGGGACCAGAACGGGTTTATCCTGGTGCTTTCCGCCCAGGAGACTGAGGACTACAAAAGCCAGATCCGCAGGATGGGAGAAAAGTTTTTATCGGTCATCAAAGATTATTTCGAGGTTTCCGCCTCCATCGCCGTGAGTCAGAAAGGGGCAGGGATCGAGGAGTTTCCAGAACTGCTCTATCAGCTGATGAGCGCGATGAATTATACATATTATGAGTGGTCGGAGCCGATCGTGTTCTATTCGGAGGAGTGCGAGGCGAGCAAAAACCACAGCAGCAATTTCAACATCAATTTCCTGAAAAAAGACCTGGCGCAATGTATCCGGCAGAATGACAACCGGAGGTTTGCACAGATCATGGAGCAGGTGATCGCGCTTCTCATGGAGCATAAGCCGTCCAGGCCCCAGGCGATCAACGGGTGCAGCAGTCTGTATTACTTTGTCACTTCGTTTTTTGAGGAACAGGAGGAGCATGCCTTTCCTTATGCGGTGGATATCATCGGCCAGCTCAACCGGATGGGGAATTTGAGCGACATTATCCAGTGGACCTGCTGGTTTAAAGATGAGGTCGTGGCGGTGCTGGAGCGCAAAAAAAGCGGGCGGTTTGACAAGAATGTGGAGCTGGCGCAGCAGTATGTGCAGGAGCATTACCGGGAAAAGATCACGCTGGGACAGGTGGCGGAGGCGCTGAATATCAGCCAGGGACATCTGAGCAGCACGTTTAAAAAGCAGGCGGGGCAGAACTTTTCTGATTATGTCAATGATGTGAAGGTGGAGAAGGCCAAAGAACTGATCGCCACCCACAAGTACATGATGTATGAGATATCGGATATCCTCGGCTTTGACACCCAGTATTATTTCAGCACGGTCTTTAAAAAGATGGCGGGCTGTACGCCGAAAGAATATGAGATGCAGACTCTGCGGGCGGGGGAGAGACCGGAAGATATTATAAAAATATGAAAATTTTATAAAATAAAAACAGAGCCGGATGAAAAGATTGTAAAAAATCTAAATTGGCTCGATTGGATGGAGAAAGTCCTTCTGCTATACTTGCATTACAGACAAAACAAGAAAAACAGGAGGGTTTGTATTATGAAGAAAAAAAGACTGGCAGCATTATCTCTGGCAGCAGTGACAGCGGCAGTATCCCTGGCAGGGTGCGGCGGCTCCAAGCCGACCGAGACGGCAACAACAGCAGCGGCAGACGCAGGGAAGGCGGCAGCAGGCAGCGAAGCTCCGGCAACGGAGGCGGCTTCCGGCGAAAAGGTAAAGCTGACCGTATCTGTATGGGATAACGCCAATTCCCCGCAGTTCCAGGCGATGGCAGACGCATTTATGGCGAAGAATCCGAACGTGGAAGTGGAACTGATCGATACCCAGGCAGACGAGTACAACAACAAGATCACCGTTATGCTGGCTGGCGGCGATACTGACCCGGACGTGATCGTGGTAAAAGAAGCGGATACCCAGGTTGGCATGAAGGAAAAGAACCAGCTGCTGGACCTGACCGACTATATTGCAAAAGACGGTGTGGACTTAAGCATCTACAACGGCGCGGCTGAGCAGCTCCAGATGGACGGAAAGCAGTATACTCTTCCATTCAGACGCGACTGGTATACGTTATACTACAACAAGGACCTGTTTGACAAGGCAGGCGTTGCTTATCCGGGCGACGATATGACCTGGGATGAGTATGAGGCGCTGGCAAAACAGATGACAAGCGGCGAGGGCAGCGAAAAGGTATACGGCGCCCACAATCATACCTGGATGGCAATGGTGGCAAACTGGGCGCTCCAGGATGGCAAGAATACCCTGCTTTCAGAGGATTATTCCTTCCTGAAACCGTACTATGAGCAGGCGCTGAGGATGCAGGATGAGGGCGTGCTCCAGAGCTATGCCAACTTAAAGACCGGCAGCATCCACTACATCAGCGTATTTGAGCAGCAGCAGTGTGCGATGGTTCCGATGGGTACCTGGTTCATCGCAACCCTGATCCAGGATAAGAAAGACGGCAAGTTCGACTTCAACTGGGGCGTGACCAAGATTCCGCATCCGGAAGGCGTAGAGGCAGGCAGCACCGTCGGCTCTGTAACCCCGATCGGCATCAATGCCAAGAGTGATGTGCCGGATACTGCATGGGAGTTTGTGAAATTTGCAACCAGCGAAGAGGGCGCGGAGATCCTTGCTGACAACAGCGTATTCCCTGCAATCTCCTCCGACGCCGTCACCGCAAAACTGTCCTCTATCGAAGGATTCCCGGAGGATGGAAAGACTGCTCTGGAAGTGACAAACTTTGTATTTGACAGACCGTTGGATTCCAAGATGGGCTCTGTAAGGAAGGTGATCGAGGAAGAGCATGACCTGATCATGATCGGAGAAGAGGATATCGATACCGGTATCGCCAACATGAACCAGCGCGCAAAAGAGGCGATGGAAGAATAAGCTTTGGTTAAGGTTGGGGTGTCCTGGTCCCTTTGGGGGGAAGGGGACGCCCTTTTCTAGAGCGTATGGACGGTTTATGCTGGCTGTTGAAAGGAGAGAATGCGTATGACAAGCAGACAGAAGAAGGAGTTAAAGACCAATCTGATCGGTTATTCCTTCATTATCCCTAATTTTATCGGGTATTTTATCTTTATCTTTATCCCGGTGTGTTTTTCTTTTGTCCTCAGTGTGATGAAATGGGACGGTTCGGACATTCCGATGCAGTTCGTCGGACTACAGAATTTTGCCAAACTGTTCCGGGACAGTACCTTTATCATTTCCGTACAGAATACGATCTGGTACGCGGTGTTTACGGTTCCGCTGACGATGGTGGCGTCTTTGCTGATCGCAGTGCTCCTCAACTCCAAGATCAAAGGCGTTGTAGTCTACCGGACCATCTTTTTCTTTCCGTATGTGGCATCTTTGGTGGCGGTCGGAGCGGTGTGGAACATGCTGTTCCAGCCGGAATTTGGTCCGATCAACGAATTTTTGAAATGGATCGGGATTGCCAATCCGCCCAGATGGACGGCGTCTACGGACTGGGCGATGTGGGTGATCATCATCGTAAGCGTATGGAAATACATGGGATATTATATGGTGGTATACCTGGCGGCGCTGCAGGGGATCTCAGGCGATCTCTATGAGGCGGCCGGAATCGACGGGGCAACCGGGTTTAAGAAGCTGTGGTATATCACGATCCCGATGCTGACTCCGACTACATTTTTTGTTGTCATCATGCAGACGATCCAGTGTTTCAAGGTCTTTGACCTGATCTACGTCATGACGGGCGGCGGCCCGGGGCGGTCGACCAATGTGCTGGTCAACCATATCTACAACGCGGCCTTTGTGGACTTCAAATTCGGCTATGCGAGTGCATCTGCGCTGATCCTGTTCGCCATCGTTTTGGTGGTGACTTTGATCCAGCTGCGCGGCGAAAAGAAATTTACGGATTTTGTATAAGGAGGAGACATGAGTACAAGAACAATAAAAAGCAAAAGCATCGTGTATCTGGTCCTGTCAGTCCTCGCGCTCGGCATGATCATCCCGTTTGGCTGGATGATTCTGGCATCGTTTAAGTCCAGCAATGAGGTGTTCAGCATCCCGATGAAAATCCTGCCGACGGTGTGGCACTGGGAGAACTACAGCCTGATCTGGGAAAAAATCCCGCTGTTGACATTTTTCAAGAACACGACGAAGCTGGCGGTGATCACGACCGTCATCCAGGTGTTTACAAGCTGTTTTGCGGCTTATGGATTTGCGAAGGTTAAGTTCAAGGGGAGAGATATTTTATTTGTCATCTGCATCACGACGATCGCAGTGCCGTGGCAGGTATATATGGTTCCGCAGTTTGCCCTGATGAGCAAGATCCATCTGACCAACTCCCATCTGGGACTGATTCTGATGCAGGCGTTCAACGCATTCGGTGTGTTTTTGATGCGCCAGTTTATGCTGGGGATTCCGAATGAGCTTTTGGAGGCGGCCAGGATCGACGGCCTCAACGAGTACGGGATATTTGCCAAGATTGCCCTGCCTCTGGCAAAGCCGGGGATCGCGACGTTAGTCATCTTTACGTTTGTCAATATCTGGAACGATTTTATGGGACCGATGATCTATTTAAACAGTACGCATTTAAAGACGATCCAGCTCGGCATCAGGATGTTTATCTCCCAGTATGGCGCGGATTATGCCCTGATCGCGGCGGCTTCCGTGTGTTCCCTGATTCCGGTCATGATCGTGTTCATCACCTGCCAGCACTGGTTTGTGGAAGGCATTACTGCGGGCGGCGTAAAAGGCTAGGAAGATAAAAGGAGGATTCAAATGGGACAGACCCGAGAGCGTTTTATCGAAATATATGGACGGACAGCGGAGGAAACGGCGGCCTGTTCGGCGTATGTGAAACAATACTGGAGACAGGAGCTGGAGCACCGGATCCGGATCGCAGATGAAGTTGCCCGGCAGGTTTTCCTGTTTGACCTTCCGTGGGATATGGAGCAGACGGCAGAGCCGGTGATGTTTGAGACAGACATCGACTGGATGTACCAGCCGTCTTTGGACCCAGAGTTTATCTATCAGATGAACCGCCACCGGTACTGGGTATGCCTGGGGCAGGCGTATGCCGTGACCGGAGATGAGCGGTATGCCCGGTGCTTTGCAGAGCAGTTGGCTGACTGGATACGGAAAAATCCGATTACAGATGAGACGAAGCCAACGACATGGCGGACCATCGAAGCGGGACTGCGGGGGGAGAGCTGGATCAAGGCGATGGGGTATTTTGCATCGAGCGAAGCGGTCACGGATGAGGTGTTTGACCTGTTTTTTGATGCCATGGCCTGTCATGGGGCATATCTTGCGGCATGTGATGTCCCGTTTTCCACCAAGAGCAACTGGGGCGTGCTGGAAAACAGCGGACTCTATGCCATCGGAAAAATGCTGGAGATGGCAGGCGGCCGCGAGGAAGGCAAAGCGTATGCAAAGCTGGCTCTTGGACGGCTGGCGAAGCAGAGCCGGGTGCAGGTCATGGGGGACGGCGTTCACTGGGAGCAGTCACCGATGTACCACAACGAAGTCCTCAAATGCTTTTTGGAAGTGCTCCGCACGGCAGGAGTGTTCGGCGACAGGCTCCCGGAAGAGATAGAAGAAACCGTGCGGAAGATGGCATACGCCAACCGGATGTGGCAGAAGCCGGACGGCAGCCAGCCGGCGGGCGGAGACAGCGACGTGACGGATCTGCGGGATGTGCTGACGGTCTGCGCCGCCTGGTTTGAAGACCCGGTATTGAAGTCCGGCGGATATGACAGGCTGGATTATGAAAGTGTCTGGGACTATGGAACGGAGGCGGCGGCAGGATATGAGGCCCTTTCTGTCCAAGTTCCCAAAGAGACGCTCATATGGCTGAGAGACAGCGGCAACTGGTATCTGCGTTCTTCGTGGGGAACGGATGCAGATTATCTCCATGTCCGTTGCGGCAGCCTGGGCGGCGGCCACGGCCATTTTGACAAGCTCCATCTGGATCTGGTCAGCCGGGGGGAAGAGGTATTGACAGACCCCGGGCGGTACACATATGTGGACGGAGAGGAGCGGAGGCGCTTAAAAAGCGCAAAGGCGCACAACGGCATGACGGTCGATGGGATGGAATATACGAGATGCCTGAATTCCTGGGGCGTGCAGGGGCTTTTCCCGGCGGTGACGGGAAACTGCTGTCAAAAAGGCGATTATACGCTGATCGAGTGCGGACATCTGGCATATATGGACAGGGGAATCTTTGCCGAGCGGCGGATCGTTGCGATCGGAACGGAAATTTACGTGATTTTTGATACCTGTTATGGGGGAAATGGAGAGCAGGCGCATACCTGTGAACAGCATTTTCATCCGGCGCCGGAGACGGAACTGTCGCTTACAAAGCGTGGCTTTCTCCTGGAAGGGGAAAAGCGCCGCACGGACGTTGTCTGTGCGGAAGACCGGGCGGCTGTCACCAGAGAGCTGTTTGAAATCTCCCGTCATTACAACCAGAAGGAACCGGGATGGGCGGTAACGATTCAGACTGAAGGAACGGGGACGTTCGGTCTTGCGACGGTTATCGTCTGCCAGGACAGGCAGCATCCTGAGCCGCTCCACGTGGAAAAGGTTTCTGTATCTTCACCGATCAGCAAACGGATTTTGGAGGACCGGGAGGCGGAAGGGATTTTTCTCCGCCTGGGAAGCCGTTCCTACGTCGTGGTCAATGCCCGCGTGGAGGCCGGGGCGGACTGCGAGTATATCGGCGCGATGGGAAGCTGCGGTCTGGGGCGCGTGATGGTCACGGACATGTGCGCGCCTGAGCCGGAACCGGTTGTATTAAAATGGTAACGACATACAACATTCAGGAGGCATAATATTATCATGCAGTCAAAGGAGCATTTACTGACATACGAAACGATATCGGACGCGGAGACAGGGGAGGCAAAAGCGCTGGCAGTATCGCTGGTGCTGGCAAATCTGCCGGAATTTACGGATGCATTTCCTGATTCCAACAGCCGGGGCGGTTTTTACCCGAAGTCCGCAAACGTGGAGTGGACGACCGGTTTCTGGACCGGGGAGATCTGGCTCGCCTATGAGGCGACCGGGGAGGAGGCGCTGAAGAAAGCGGGAGAGATTCAGGTGGAGAGCTTTTTGGAGCGGATTGAAAAGCGTATCGACGTGGACCACCATGATATGGGATTTCTCTATTCCCCATCCTGCGTGGCGGCATACCGTCTGACGGGCAATGAGCGGGCAAAGAAGGCGGCGCTCATGGCGGCGGACAACCTTATGGGGCGTTTTCATGAAAAAGGACAGTTTTTCCAGGCATGGGGGGCGCTTGGAGCTCCGGACAATTACCGGCTGATCATCGACTGCCTTCTCAATATGCCCCTGCTGTTTTGGGCATCTGAGGTGACCGGCGATGAAACGTACCGAAAGAAGGCGCTGGCGCATATCACTACGGCGATGGAATGTGTGGTCCGCCCGGACTGCTCGACTTACCACACCTATTTCTTTGATCCGGCAACAGGAGGAAAGGTGCGCGGTGTGACCCATCAGGGGAACCGGGACGGTTCTGCGTGGGCGAGGGGGCAGGCCTGGGGGATATACGGGGCAGCTATGGCGTACCGCTACCTGAAAAATCCGGAGTATATCGGGACATTTGAAAAGGTGACGGGATATTTTCTGGAGCATCTCCCGCAGGATCTGATTCCCTACTGGGATTTTGACTTTGACGATGGAAGTGAAGAGCCGAGGGATTCTTCTTCGGCGGCAATCGCGGCGTGCGGGATGCTGGAGATGGCAAAATACCTTCCGAAAGAGAAGGCGGCGTACTATACCGGCATGGCAAAACGGCTGATGCTTGCGCTGTGGCGTCACTGTGCGGTGAAGTCGCAGGAGGAATCGAACGGCCTTCTTCTCCACGGCACCTATGCCCGGGATTCTATCCATAATCCGTGTACAAACCGCGGAGTGGACGAATGCAACACCTGGGGAGATTATTATTACCTTGAGGCGCTTACGAGGCTGTCGGGGGACTGGAGAACTTACTGGTAACGAAGAAAGAATCCCATTTTCGGGATTCTTTCTTCGTTGTGTCAATTGTTTTTATGGTAGCTGTCAAGCAGCTGGTTCTTCATCTGCCACAGCGCGTTGGATAAGTCCACATGGACGCGGTGCGGGTATTCCAGACGCAGGGACTCTTCCCAGAGCGTTGCTTTTTCTTTTGTGCAGTAATCTCTCAGTTCCATCACCTTCGGCGACTCGTAGACACATTCTCCATCCACAAAGACAGGAACCAGCAGTTCCCGCATCGTGTAGCTGTTCGGCGCCAGATGGGTCTTTTTCCATGTTTCGATCGGGTCGAACAAAAGAAGGGAATTGGTAGTGTCAAACTTCTCGCCTACGAGGCAGATCAGATCGGCAATGATCTTTCCTGTCTCTTTATTGTAGATTCGCTGGATCGTCTTATTTCCCGGGTTTGTAATTTTCTCCGCATTCTCTGACAGCTTGATCTTCGGGATAAATTCGCCGGTCTGCTTGTCTTTGATCGCAGCCAGCTTGTACACGCCGCCAAAGGAAGGAGAATCCTTGGAGGTGATCAGGTTTGTGCCGACTCCCCAGGAATTGATCGTAGCCCCCTGCAGTTTCAGGGAGGAGATCAGATACTCGTCCAGGTCATTGGAAGCCGAGATCACGGCGTCGGAAAATCCTGCGTCATCCAGCATCTTTTTTGCCTTTTTCGACAGGTATGCAAGGTCGCCGCTGTCTAAACGGATGCCGTAAAAGGTCAGGGGAATCCCCGCCTCCTTCATCTCCTGGAAGACCTTGATGGCATTTGGGACGCCGGAGCCGAGCGTGTCATAGGTATCCACCAGCAGGATGCATGCGGTGGGGTAGAGTTTTGCATACGTACGGAATGCCGTCAGCTCATCCGGGAAGCTCATGATCCAGCTGTGTGCATGAGTACCCTTGATCGGAACGTCAAACATCTGACCGCAGAGGACATTGGATGTGCCGATACAGCCGGCGATCATCGCAGCCCTCGCCCCATAGATGCCCGCGTCAGGTCCCTGAGCCCGGCGCAGGCCGAATTCCATAACGCCGTCCCCTTTTGCCGCATAGACGACACGCGCTGCCTTTGTCGCGATCAGGGACTGGTGGTTGATGATGTTGAGCAGGGCCGTCTCGATCAGCTGTGCCTCCATGATCGGTGCGATCACCTTCACAAGCGGCTCTCTTGGAAAGATGACCGTACCTTCCGGGATCGCATAGATATCGCCGGAGAACTGGAAGTGCAGAAGATAATCCAGAAAATCCTCGTCAAACAGTCCGGTGCTCTGCAGGTAATCCACGTCCTCCTGGCTGAAATGCAGGTTTTTAATGTAATCGATCACCTGGTCCAGACCGGCACAGATGGCATAGCCGCCGTTGTCCGGGTTGCTCCGGTAAAATGCGTCGAAGATGACGGTCTCGTTGGCGTCCTTTTCTTTAAAATAGCCCTGCATCATGGTTAATTCATACAGGTCCGTCAGAAGGGTCAGGTTTCTCTGGCTCATGGCAGTTCTCCTTTAGTCGTTTAAGTATAGGTAAAGCGTTTGTTAAATTACTGAGTAGTATAGCACCAGATGAGAAAAATTACAAATAAAATGTTAAAAAAATAACAATACTTTCTCCGGCCAGACCTTGACATTTCCTTGGCAAATCAATATAATATAGGAGAATATCCAAACAAAAAGACGCAGACGGAGACAGTAGGACCGCATGGAACGCCTCAGCGAGCCGGGGAAGGTGGAAGCCCGGAGCCAGTACGGCGGTACCCGAATATCACTCCCGAGTCGCAGGCTGAACCAAGTAAGCCGTGCCGGTTTTCCCTCGTTATCGGGAACTCATATGGTGGTATGCAGTAATAGGTGGTAGAAACGGCAGAATACAGCCCTTTCCCTGTTTGCAGGGGAGGGGCTTTTTAATTTCATTACAAAAACCCTATTACACACCGGATTAAGAAGGAGGTTAAAGAAAGGCATGTACGAAAAAGTACCGACAAACCTGAATTTCGTGGAACGCGAAAAAAAGGTTGAGCAGTTCTGGAAAGATGAAGACATCTTTAAAAAGAGCATGGACAGCCGGAAGGAAGGGGAGACCTATACCTTCTACGATGGTCCGCCAACCGCAAACGGCAAACCCCACATCGGCCATGTGCTGACCCGTGTCATCAAAGACATGATTCCGCGCTACCGCACCATGAAGGGCTATATGGTGCCGAGAAAGGCGGGATGGGATACCCACGGTCTGCCTGTAGAGCTGGAAGTGGAGAAGATGCTGGGGTTGGATGGAAAGGAACAGATTGAAGAATATGGTCTGGACCCGTTTATCGGCCACTGCAAAGAGAGCGTCTGGAAATACAAGGGGATGTGGGAGGATTTTTCCGGCACGGTAGGTTTCTGGGCCGATATGGACGATCCGTATGTTACTTATCACAACAATTTCATCGAGTCCGAATGGTGGGCGTTAAAACAGATCTGGGAAAAGGGTCTTTTATACAAAGGCTTCAAGATCGTTCCCTACTGCCCGCGCTGCGGCACCCCGCTGTCCAGCCATGAGGTGGCCCAGGGCTATAAGGATGTCAAGGAACGCTCCGCGATCGCGCGTTTTAAGGTAAAGGATGAAGACGCCTATATCCTGGCATGGACGACCACTCCGTGGACCCTGCCTTCTAACGTAGGTCTTTGCGTGAACCCGGATGAGGCTTATGTGAAGGTGAAGAACGGGGATTACACGTATTATCTTGCGGAAGCTCTTTGTGATACGGTGCTGGACGGCGAATATACTGTATTGGAGAAGTACAAAGGAAAAGACCTGGAATACAAGGAATATATCCCGTTATTCGACTTTGCAAATGAGATTTGCGAGAAACAGCGCAAAAAAGCATTTTACGTTGTCTGTGACAATTACGTTACCCTGACCGACGGTACCGGTGTGGTGCACATCGCACCGGCATTCGGTGAGGACGATTCCAAGGTGGGAAGAAAATACGACCTGCCCTTCGTCCAGCTGGTTGATTCCAAGGGCGAGATGACAAAGGAGACCCCGTGGGAGGGGACCTTTGTGAAAAAGGCTGACCCGCTTGTGTTAAAAGCGCTGGAGGAGCAGGGACTCTTGTTCTCCGCACCGAGTTTTGAGCACAGCTATCCGCACTGCTGGAGATGTGACACTCCGTTGATCTACTATGCGAGAGAGTCCTGGTTTATCAAGATGACGGCGGTAAAGGAAGACCTGATCCGCAACAACAACACGATCAACTGGATTCCGGAGAGCATCGGCAAAGGCCGTTTCGGCGACTGGCTGGAAAATGTACAGGACTGGGGCATCAGCCGGAACCGTTACTGGGGAACCCCGCTCAACGTGTGGGAGTGTGAGTGCGGCGAGCAGCATTCCATCGGAAGCATTGAGGAACTGAAATCCATGTCCCCGAACTGCCCGGATGACATCGAGCTGCACCGCCCGTATATCGACGATGTGACGATCACCTGCCCGAAGTGCGGCAAACAGATGAAGCGTGTGCCGGAAGTGATCGACTGCTGGTTTGACTCCGGGGCGATGCCGTTTGCACAGCATCATTATCCGTTTGAGAACAAGGAATTGTTTGAGCAGCAGTTCCCGGCCGACTTCATCTCGGAGGCGGTGGACCAGACACGCGGATGGTTCTACTCCCTGCTTGCCATCTCGACCCTGATCTTTAACAAGGCTCCGTATAAGAATGTCATCGTGCTGGGCCATGTGCAGGATGAGAACGGGCAGAAGATGAGCAAGTCCAAGGGCAACGCGGTGGACCCGTTCGATGCGCTTGAGACATACGGCGCAGACGCGATCCGCTGGTATTTCTACGTAAACAGCGCGCCCTGGCTGCCGAACCGTTTCCACGGAAAGGCGGTGCAGGAGGGACAGAGGAAGTTCATGGGAACCCTGTGGAATACCTATGCATTCTTCGTGCTCTACGCAAATATCGATAATTTTGACGCGACAAAATACAGCCTCGATTACGACAAGCTTCCGGTTATGGACAAATGGCTGCTGTCGAAGCTGAATTCCCTGGTGCGCGATGTAGATGACAATCTGGCAAATTACCGGATTCCGGAGGCGGCAAGGGCGCTTCAGGATTTTGTGGATGATATGAGCAACTGGTATGTCAGAAGAAGCCGGGAGCGTTTCTGGGCAAAGGGGATGGAGCAGGATAAGATCAACGCCTACATGACTTTGTATACCGCGCTGGTGACGGTCAGCAAGGCAGCCGCTCCGATGATCCCGTTTATGACCGAGGATATCTACCAGAACCTGGTGAGGAGCATCGACAAGAGCGCGCCGGAGAGCGTGCATCTGTGCAGCTTCCCGGCAGTCGAGGAGCGTTTCATCGACCGGAAGCTGGAAGAAGATATGGACGAGGTCTTAAAAGTGGTTGTGCTTGGCCGTGCCGCCAGAAATACCGCAAACATCAAGAACCGCCAGCCGATCGGAAAGATGTATGTGAAGGCAGACCATGAGCTCTCAAACTTCTATGTGGAGATCATCGAGGATGAGCTGAATGTAAAGAGCGTGGAGTTTGTGGAGGATGTGAGGAACTTTACTTCCTACAGCTTCAAGCCGCAGCTTAAGACCGTTGGCCCGAAATACGGCAAACAGCTTGGCAATATCCGCAAGGCTCTTGCAGAGATTGACGGAAACGAGGCGATGGATACCCTGAAGGCAGAAGGCGCGCTGAAGTTTGACTTTGGCGGAGAGCTGGTCGTGCTGAAAGAGGAAGACCTGCTGATCGATATGGCCCAGACTGAGGGATATGTTTCAGAGGGAGACAATTATGTTACGGTGGCGCTGGATACCAATCTGACACCCGAGCTGGTGGAGGAAGGGTTTGTGCGCGAGCTGATCAGCAAGATCCAGACCATGAGAAAAGAAGCCGGGTTTGAAGTGACCGACCACATCAATCTGTATCAGGATACAAACGATAAGATTGCAGAGCTTTTAAAGAAACACGCCGATACGATTAAGGATGAGGTACTTGCCGTGAATATCTTCCTGGGACAGATGAAGGGGTTTGCGAAAGAGTGGAATATCAACGGTGAGAATGTAATGTTAGGCGTAGAGAAGACTGTGTGCGGCTGAGAACGCACACAGATACGAGGAGGAAAAGCCATGAGAAGTTTCGGATTTGACAAGGAGACGTTCCAGAAGAGCGTCATCTACAATGTGAAGAGTCTGTTCCGCAAAACCATCGACGAAGCAACGCCCGCGCAGGTGTTCCAGGCAGTGGCTTATGCGGTAAAGGACGTCATCATTGATGAATGGATCGCCACGCACAAGGAATATGAAAAGCAGGATGTCAAGACCCTGTATTATCTTTCCATGGAATTTTTGATGGGGCGTGCGCTGGGCAACAATATCATCAATATTATGGCGAAGGAAGAGATCAGGGAAGCACTTGACGAGCTGGGATTTGACTTAAACGTCATCGAAGACCAGGAGCCGGATGCCGCTTTAGGCAACGGCGGCCTTGGACGTCTGGCAGCATGTTTCCTGGACTCCCTTGCTACGTTGGGATATCCGGCATATGGCTGTGGAATCCGTTACCGTTATGGTATGTTCAAACAGAAAATCGAAAATGGCTACCAGGTGGAAGTGCCGGATGAGTGGTTAAAAGACGGCAACCCCTTTGAGGTACGCCGTTCCGAGTACGCGACCGAGGTAAAGTTCGGCGGCTATGTGCGGACCATCTGGGAGAACGGACGGGAAAAGTTTGTCCAGGAAGGTTACCAGTCAGTTCTGGCAATTCCTTACGACCTGCCGATCGTCGGCTACGGCAACAATGTGGTCAATACGCTGCGGATCTGGGATGCGCAGCCGATCAATACCTTCAGCCTGGATTCTTTTGACAAGGGAGATTACCAGAAGGCTGTGGAGCAGGAGAACCTGGCAAAGACCATCTGCGAGGTCCTGTATCCGAACGACAACCACTATGCAGGAAAAGAGCTGCGTTTAAAACAGCAGTATTTCTTCATCTCTGCAAGCGTGCAGCGTGCGGTGTCAAAGTACATGGAGAAGCATGACGATGTCCGCAGGTTCCATGAAAAGAACGTGTTCCAGTTAAATGACACCCATCCGACGGTTGCGGTGGCAGAGCTGATGAGAATCCTGTTGGATGAGTACGGCCTGGAGTGGGATGAGGCGTGGGAGGTTACGACGAAGACCTGTGCCTATACCAACCATACGATCATGTCCGAGGCGCTGGAAAAATGGCCGATTGAGCTGTTCTCCCGCCTGCTTCCGCGTATCTATCAGATCGTGGAGGAGATCAACCGCCGGTTCATCAACCAGATCCAGCAGATGTATCCGGGCAACCAGAATAAGGTTGCCAAGATGGCGATCATCTACGACGGTCAGGTGAAGATGGCCCATATGGCTATCGCAGGAAGTTTTTCTGTCAACGGCGTGGCCAGACTGCACACCGAGATCTTAAAGAATCAGGAGCTGAGAGACTTCTACGAGATGATGCCGGATAAGTTCAATAATAAGACCAACGGCATTACCCAGAGAAGATTTTTGCTCCACGGAAACCCGCTGCTCGCCGACTGGGTGACTGATAAAGTGGGCAAAGAGTGGATCACCGACCTGCCGGTCATCAGCAAGCTGAAGCTGTATGCAGACGACGAGAAGGCGCAGCATGAGTTTATGAATATCAAGTACCAGAATAAGCTCCGTCTGGCAAAATACATCTTAGAGCACAACGGCATCGAGGTAGACCCGCGTTCCATCTTTGATGTGCAGGTTAAACGTCTCCACGAGTATAAGCGCCAGCTGATGAACATCCTGCATGTGATGTATCTGTATAATCAGTTGAAGGATAATCCAAATATGGATATTGTTCCGAGAACCTTTATCTTCGGAGCGAAGGCAGCGGCCGGTTACCGCCGTGCTAAGCTGACGATCAAGCTGATCAATGCGGTTGCAGATGTGATCAACAATGACAAATCCATAGGCGGAAAGATCAAGATCGTATTTATCGAAGACTACCGCGTTTCCAACGCAGAGATCATCTTTGCGGCGGCAGACGTCAGCGAACAGATTTCAACCGCCAGCAAGGAAGCTTCCGGTACCGGCAACATGAAATTTATGCTGAACGGCGCGTTGACAGTCGGAACGATGGACGGCGCAAACGTGGAGATCGTGGAAGAGGTTGGCGACGAGTACGCATTTATCTTCGGCACTTCCTCCGATGATATCATCGAGATGGAGAAGAACCGCAATTATGACCCGATGCAGATCTTCAACAACGACCAGGATATCCGCCGTGTCCTGATGCAGCTGATCAACGGTTACTACTCTCCGCAGGATCCGGAGATGTTCCGTGAGATCTACAATTCCCTGCTCAATACCCAGAGCAGCGACCGTGCGGACACCTATTTCATCCTGAAAGATTTCCGGATGTATGCCGAGGCCCAGAAGCGCATTGACGAGGCATACCGTGACGAGTCCTGGTGGGCAAAGGCTGCCATCCTGAACGTGGCATGCAGCGGGAAATTTACTTCCGACCGTACCATCGAGGAGTATGTAAGAGATATCTGGCATCTGGAGAAAGTAACGGTAGAATTATGATAATGATTCAGGTATAGAACAAAAAATCCCTTCATAGACTTTTAATAGTCAGGAGGGATTTTTTTGTGAGAAAATTTGTGGGGATTATCATTGGGCTGCTGTTGTTTCCCTGGCTGGTATCACTGGCATGGAGCCAGGCGGCAAAAGGAACGGATGGAGATGCTTCCGGTGAGACCAGGGTGGAGGCTGCGGATACCAGGGCGGATACGGAGGAGGATTCCGATGCAGCGGGGATGGGACAGGCGGATAAAGAAGGCGGTGCAGTGCAAACCGGGGCAGGAGATCGAAGGATCCTGGTGGAGCGGAACGGAATCCAGACCTACATCGAACTGGAAGACTACCTGCCGGGGGTGATTGTGTGTCAGATTTCCCAGGAATGCAGCATGGAGGCGCTGAAATGCCAGGCGGTGATCGCCAGGACCTATATCTGCCGGCTGATGGACGGGCGGAGCGCAATATGGGAGGAGGAGCTGGACCTTGATTATCTAAGTGAAAACCAGTCAAACGCCCCGTGGGACAGGGAAAAGACAGCTGAGTATCTGGGAAAGTGCAGGCAGGCTGCGGAAGATACGGCGGGAGTGGTGATGCAGTATGAAGGGCGGGAAATCTTGCCGCTGTTTCACGGAGTGAGCGCCGGGCGGACAAGGGCGGGGGATGAAAATTATCCATACCTCCAATCGGTGGAGAGCCGATGGGATACAAAACGGGAGGATTATCTTCAGACAATGGAGTGGGGACTGTCTGCTTTTGCCGGACTGATCAACGGGATTCCCGGTGCTGCTGCAGTCGCGCCGGAACAGCTTCCGGCCGAGATCCAGACGGTGAAAAAGGATGACGCCGGCTATATTTTGCAGATGAAGGTGGGAGCGAAGACCTACACGGGGGAAGAAATTCAGTATGCTCTGGGACTTCCGTCGTCCTGCTTTACATTTGAGGGGAACAGCGAAGGAATCAGGGCGTTTATAAGAGGGACCGGGCACGGATACGGCCTCAGCCAGGCAGGAGCCGACGCCATGGCGGGGGAAGGCTGGGGATATCAGGACATATTAAATTATTATTATAAAAATATCTCTTTAATTTCTGAATAACTCGTTTTGCTTTGGTAAGAATAGTACCGAGGTGATAAACGGTGAAAGAGAAAGTAAATCAGATGTTCAAGGACAAACTATTCCTTGTAATGTTGGTACTCGGCCTGCTGACTATAGTAGCTGCGGCAGGTGTGGTAACAATGCAGAGAGGAGACGGGCAGGAGCAGAATCCATACATGGATATGCAGGGGCAGGATGAATTTCTTGCACAGGAAACTGTACCGGGGGCGGAACTAGCAGGGGAATCCAATGCGGAACCTGCGGCGCCTGAGAAAACAGAAGAGAAGATGGCAGATGCCAACAACGGTGATTCGGCGGCAGCGGAGAGCCAGTTAGCCGCAGCAAATTCCGGAGAAGGCGAAGGCGAAGCGGCGGAATCCGGCGAGGCACAGCCGGCAGGGACTGGAATGGATGCGGCAAAAGCGCTGGTGCTGAATTTCAGCGATACCAGCTACATGCTCTGGCCGGTGCGGGGCAATATCGTGCTGGACTATAACATGGAATCCACCATTTATTTTCCGACGCTGGACCAGTACAAATGCAATCCGGGCCTTGTGATCCAGAGCGCGGTCAGCGAACCGGTCTATGCCCCGGCCAACGCAAGAGTGCTGGAATCCGGTTTTAACGAGGAAATCGGGAACTATCTGAAGCTGGATTTGGGAAATGATTACACGGCAATCTGCGGTCAGTTAAAGGAAGTGTCTGCCGTGGCAGGCGAGTATCTGGAACAGGGGCAGCTGATGGGCTATGTGGCGGAGCCAACCAAATATTATTCGGTGGAAGGCAGCAATTTGTTTTTGGAGATACAGCATAAGGATAAGACGGTGGACCCGTTGGATTATCTGGAATGACAGGGGAGAGGAGACGTGTGGTCTCCTCTTTTTTTCGCGGGTGGGTGAGATGACGGAGAAGGGCAGTTTTGGTGTGGGCAATTTAATAAACAAATAAAATTTAACGGTTGAAATACGTAGGAGAAACATGAAAAACCTTGTAAATACGTTGTTTTTTTATGCCGGGTAAACTTTATTTGACAGGTCAAAAACTAAACAGTTAGCGACACGTTAGCAACAAATTTTTATCTTCTCAATTTCTTTCCTTAATGCATCCAGAGATCGGTGTCCGTAGATTCCATTAGTAATGTCAGAGCCGAAACTATGACCCAACATCCTCTTGCGATCATTGTCATTTATACAGTACTGTTCGCATAGCATGGAGAATGTATGGCGGCAATCATGGGGTGTATGCTTTGGAATTCCAAGATGGCTTAAAGTCGCATACATTTCATTTCGGATTGTGATAGTGGAGCAGGACAGGATACTACCATCCCGTTTTATTCGCCGTTCAACAATCGGAAGTATGCCTGAATGAATGGGGACAGTCCTGTTTTTGCTGCTTTTGGTTTTAACACCGCCGGTAAAGCTTTTCTCTTCGAGATCCACTTTGATGGTTTTGTACGCAGCAATCCGATATCCTGAATAGCACATAATCAGGATAAACTCCACGGTTTTATCTGCTTGGTTATTCCAGAGAATTTTCAGTTCGTCCTCTGAGAATGGAACACCGTGTTCGTCATCATTCTCTTTGTTGATTTTAAGGTATTCGGATTCATTTGCAGTAACGATTTTATATATTTTGGCATAGGCGTACATTTGGTGTACCAAACTTACCATAAGCTCCAGGCTTGCGTGCTTGAGTGGACAGGCATCTATCACTCTCTGCAGGTCATCGTGGTGCAATTCTTCGAATATTCTGTCGTGTAGAACCTGAAAATTATTAAAGGCGGCTTTACTGGAGCTTTTTGTAGACTGGGAATATTTCTTTGATGTATCCTGTTCGTATTTCCATTTATAAAATGCCTCATATACCTCCTTGAAGGTCATCTTCGGTGGCTCCGTAGCTTTTATCCGCTTTACCGTGTTGTACTCTGCAAGTATTCCCTGCACCAGATCGGCCGGTTTCT
>JAPJQL010000004.1 GCA_030825115.1 Lachnospiraceae bacterium | reverse complement strand
CGGTTCAGGTCCGTGTGGTAGCAATACCTTGTGGGTTCGACTCCCATCTTCTGCACGAGAGACGAGGACAATATGTTCTCGTTTTTTTGTTTTCATGGAACGTGCGTCCTGACCACGAAAAACCGGTGCAAAAACTGTCAGAAAAAACTGTCTGTGCCGGGAAAAGAACTGGTAAAACATGTGAAAATAGGATATAATAGCATTTGCGGGTAAACGTAAGAATATTTTTGGAGGGTGTCATGCTAACTTTAGAGAATGTGTCTTTTGAAGTACAGGCGGAAAAAGGACAAAAAGAGATTATCAGAAACATCGATTTAACGATCGATGACCATAAATTCGTCGTGATAACCGGTCCGAATGGCGGAGGAAAATCAACGCTGGCAAAATTGATCGCGGGGATTGAGCGTCCTACATCAGGCCGGATTTATTTCGACGGGACGGATATTACGGATATGAGCATTACAGACCGCGCCAATCTGGGGATCAGCTTTGCATTCCAGCAGCCGGTCCGCTTCAAGGGCGTACAGGTGCTGGATCTGATCCGTCTGGCGGCGAAAAAGAATCTTTCACCTGTGGATGCCTGCCAGTATCTGTCGGAAGTGGGGCTGTGTGCGAAGGATTATATCAACCGTGAAGTGAACGGCAGTTTATCAGGCGGGGAATTGAAGCGGATCGAGATTGCCACCGTTTTGGCGAGGGCGACGAAGATGTCGGTATTTGATGAGCCGGAGGCGGGGATCGATCTGTGGAGCTTCCAGAACCTGATCCAGGTGTTCGAGCGGATGCGTGAGGTGACCGACGGGTCGATCCTGATCATATCTCACCAGGAGCGGATCTTAAACATTGCCGATGAGATTGTGGTGATCGCAGACGGGAAGATTACCGGGCAGGGTCCCAAAGAAGAGATTCTCCCGGCGCTTCTTGGCACCGCATCGGCGGTGGACGCCTGTGATAAATTCTACCGGGGAGGAGAGCAGTGATCATGGACCAGATTCAGAAGAGAATATTAGAGGAGGTCGCTGACCTCCACGAGGTGCCGGAGGGCGCCTACAATATCCGGGCCAACGGAGCGTCTGCGGCGCGGAATACGACGGCGAACATCGATATCGTGTCGAAAGAGGACGGAAGCGGCATCGATATCCGCATCAAAGAGGGAACTAAGAATGAGAGTGTGCACATTCCGGTTGTCTTAAGTGAGAGCGGACTGAAAGAAGTTGTCTACAATGATTTTTATATCGGCGAGGACAGTGACGTGGTCATCGTCGCCGGCTGCGGCATCCACAACTGCGGGAATCAGGATTCCCAGCATGATGGGATCCACCGGTTTTATGTGGGAAAGAATGCCAAAGTTAAATATGTAGAAAAGCACTACGGCGAGGGCGACGGCAACGGCAGACGGATCTTGAATCCGGGCACGGAAGTGTACATGGAAGAGGGAAGCTGCATGGAGATGGAGATGGTCCAGATCAAGGGCGTCGATTCCACCAAGCGCACCACGACTGCAGAGCTGGCGGCGGGAGCAAAGCTGGTGGTGAGAGAGAGACTGCTGACCCACGGAAACCAGTATGCGGAAAGCGCATATACGGTAAAACTGAATGGAGACGATTCCAGCACCGATCTGGTATCCCGTTCTGTGGCAAAAGATGAGTCCTTCCAGCGCTTTGACTCCCTGATCATCGGCAATGCCAGATGTATGGGACATACGGAGTGTGATGCGATCATCATGGGAGATGCCAGGATACAGGCGATCCCGCAGCTGGAGGCCAACAATATCGACGCGGCGCTGATCCATGAAGCGGCGATTGGCAAGATTGCAGGGGAGCAGATCATCAAGCTGATGACGTTGGGACTGACAGAGGAAGAGGCAGAAGCGCAGATCATCGACGGTTTCCTTAAATAATAATTTAACGAGCTGTTTTCGGTTGCCAGACAGTACAAAATATGGTAGGATGTACTCATAAAAGAACAATCGGTTGAGGGATTCGGGAGAGACCGCAGTGCAGTGCGGCTGGGCGGAAAGCAGGTTCAGGGGATACAGGCACAGGCAGCATGTGGAGCCGAAGGGGCGAGAAACTCTCAGGCAAAAGGACCGGATTCGGACGAACCCCTGGAGAGGTGTTTAGCACCACCGAAGAGGCAGCTTTTCTCAGGACGGCAGGATTTGTACCATTGCTTTCGGAGAAAGGGAATCTTTCAGGTACGGAGACAGGGCATATGACCTTATGGTTATATGCCCTTTTTTGTATGTCTGAAAATTAACAAAGAAGACGGAGGTAAGGAACATGGAACAAAAAACCACGCTGTACGACACCCATGTGAAATATGGTGGAAAGATGGTGCCGTTTGCGGGATACCTGCTGCCGGTGCAGTACCAGACGGGCGTGATCAAAGAGCATCAGGCGGTCAGGACAGAATGTGGACTGTTTGACGTTTCCCATATGGGAGAGATCACCTGTACGGGAGCGGATGCGGTGAAGAATCTGAACCATCTGCTGACCAACGATTTTACAGTCATGTACGACGGCCAGGCGCGTTATAGCCCCATGTGCTATGAGGACGGCGGAGTTGTGGATGATCTGATCGTCTACAAGGTGCGCGACGACCACTATTTTATCGTCGTGAATGCGTCCAATAAGGACAAGGACTTTGCCTGGATGAAGGAGCATGAATTTGGTGATTGCGTCTTTTCCGATATCTCGGCGACGGTGGGCCAGATCGCGCTCCAGGGACCGAAGGCGCATCAGATCCTCGTGAAGCTGGCCGACGAAGAGGAGATTCCGAAGAAATATTACAGTGCAAATTTTCATGCGGCCGTGGCGGGGATTCCCTGCGTGATTTCCAAAACGGGTTATACCGGCGAGGACGGCTACGAACTGTACATGGCGGCAGATCAGGCGCCCGGGCTGTGGGAAGCCCTGATGGAAGCGGGGCGGGAGGCCGGTCTGATCCCCTGCGGGCTTGGAGCGAGGGATACGCTCCGCCTGGAGGCGGCGATGCCGCTCTATGGGCATGAGATGGATGAGACGATCACCCCGTTGGAGACAGGGCTCGGTTTTGCGGTGAAGATGGGGAAGGCGGAGTTTATCGGAAAGGCCGGGCTTGAGGCGAGAGGCGAACTGACCAGGAAGAGGGTTGGGCTTAAAGTGACAGGCCGTGGAATCATCCGGGAGCATGAGCCGGTATACGTGGGAGAGACGATGGTTGGGACGACCACTTCTGGGACTCATGTGCCTTATCTGGGCTATCCGGTTGCCATGGCGCTTTTGGATATCTCCTGTACGGAGCCGGGAACACGGGTGGAGGCAGTTGTGCGTGGCAGGCGCGTTGCGGCTGAAGTGGTGCCGCTGCCATTTTATAAGAGAGAAAAATGATAAAACCATAAAGGAGGATTTAAGATGAATATTCCAAAAGAGTTAAAGTACAGCAAGTCACATGAGTGGGTAAAATATGAGGAGGACGGGAGTGTATTGATCGGCCTGACTGATTTTGCACAGAGCGAACTGGGCGATCTGGTGTTCGTCAATCTGCCGGAGGAAGGCGATGAGGTGACGGCGGGCGAGGCTTTCGGGGATGTGGAGTCGGTGAAGGCTGTCTCTGATGTATATTCTCCGGTGACTGGGGAAGTGGCTGCGGTCAATGCGGAACTTTTGGATGCTCCTGAGAGCATCAATGAAGATCCGTACGGCGCGTGGTTCATCCGGGTGGAGAAGGTGAGCGATGCAGAGGAACTGATGGATGGCGAAGCATATGAGGCGTTTATAAAAGAAGAAGCTTAGGAGGGATACGGCGTGGGCAATTTTATCTCTACCACCAGAGACCAGCAGGTTCAGATGCTGAAGGAATCTGGTTATGAAAGTTTTGAGGATTTGTTTGCGAATGTCCCGGATGAGGTGCTTTTAAAAGGCGGGCTGAATATTCCCGCTGGATGCTCCGAGATGGAAGCAGGTCAGAAGCTGAGCGGGATGGCGGCAAAGAACAGGGTATTCCCCCACATCTTTCGGGGCGCCGGTTCCTATCACCATTACATACCGGCAATCGTAAAAAGCGTGACTTCAAAAGAGGATTTTCTGACTGCATACACCCCGTATCAGGCGGAGATCAGCCAGGGCAACCTGCAGTCCATCTTTGAGTTCCAGACCATGATCTGCGAGCTGACAGGGATGGATGCCGCCAATGCGTCGGTGTATGACGGAGCCAGTGCGGCGGCGGAAAGCGTATTTATGTGCAAAGACCGGAAACGGACAAAAGTGCTGGTGTCGGCGACCACGCCGCCCGAGGTGCTTGGTACGATGAAGACCTACTGCTATGGTCGGGATACGGAGCTTTTTGTAGTTCCCGAAAAGGACGGGGTCACCGACCAGGAAGCCCTTGCTTCCATGATGGATGAGACGGTTGCGTGCTTTTATGTGCAGCAGCCCAATTACTATGGGATCTTGGAGGACGGAGAGGCCCTTGGCAGGCTTGTCCACGAAAAGGGCGGCAAGTATGTCATGGGATGCAATCCGATCGCCCTGGCTATCATAGAGACGCCGGCAGAATGCGGCGCGGATGTGGCGGTCGGAGAGGGGCAGCCGCTCGGAATGCCGATGGGATTTGGCGGTCCTTATCTGGGCTTTATGGCGGCGACGAAGGATGTGATGCGGAAACTTCCCGGAAGGATCGTCGGGGAGACTGTGGACAGTGAAGGAAAACGTGGATTTGTACTGACGCTGCAGGCGAGGGAGCAGCATATCCGGCGGGAAAAAGCCGGCAGCAATATCTGCTCCAACCAGGCGCTCTGTGCGATGACGGCTTCTGTCTATCTCTCTGCGATGGGAGCGGACGGTCTGCGGCAGGCGGCGCTCCTTTGCACCTCAAAGGCGCATTATCTGAAGGACCAGCTTGAGGCGGCGGGACTTACGGCGGCGTATGATAAACCGTTTTTCCATGAGTTTGTCACAACGTGCCCGGTGGAACCGGAAAAACTGATGAAGCATCTGGAGGAACATGGATATCTGGGAGGCCTGGTGCTTCCGGACGGGCGTATCCTCTGGTGTGCGACGGAGATGAACACGAAGGATGAGATCGACGGCCTGGTACGTCTGGTGAAGGAGGTGTGCGGAGCATGAAACTGATATTTGAGCGCAGCGTCCCCGGGCGCAGATGTACCATATTGCCTGAGTGTGACGTTCCGGTTGTCGTTCCGGCAGGAAAAGAGAGGAAAATGGCTCTGCATTTGCCGGAAGTTTCGGAGAATGACATCAGCCGCCACTACACGGAGCTGGCAAAAGAGACTCACGGGGTGAATGACGGGTTTTACCCGCTTGGCTCCTGCACCATGAAATATAATCCAAAGATCAATGAAGTGACGGCGTCCCTGCCCGGTTTTACCGGCGTCCATCCGCTGCAGCCGGTGGAGACGGTACAGGGGTGTCTGGAAGTGCTCTCTATGGCGGAGCAGGTGTTTGGCGAGATCACCGGCATGGATGCGATGTCGTTCCAGCCGGCGGCGGGAGCTCACGGAGAGTTCACCGGCCTTCTGCTGATCAAAGCGTACCACGACCACAGGGGGGATAAAGGGAGAAATAAGATCATCGTCCCGGATTCGGCCCATGGCACCAATCCGGCCAGCGCGGTGATGGCGGGTTATCAGGTCGTCAATATCCCGTCAAGACCGGATGGCTGCGTAGACCTGGATGCGCTGAGAGCGGCGGTCGGAGCGGACACGGCAGGTCTTATGCTGACCAATCCGAATACGGTGGGACTGTTTGATAAAAATATTCTGGAGATTACCCGTATTGTCCATGAAGCGGGCGGTCTGAACTATTATGACGGGGCAAACCTGAATGCGATCATGGGCGTGGTGCGCCCGGGCGATATGGGATTTGACGTCATCCATCTGAACCTGCATAAGACGTTCTCCACGCCTCACGGCGGCGGCGGTCCGGGAAGCGGTCCGGTGGGATGCAAAACATTCCTCAGAGAATTTTTGCCGGGGTCTGCGGTTGTGAAAGACGTGTCCGGAGATGGCAGCTTTAGATTTGCGGAATATGGAGATTCGATCGGGCAGGTAAAATCATTTTACGGCAATTTCCTGGTGGTGGTGAGGGCGCTGACCTATGCCATGATGCTGGGGGCGGACGGCGTAAGGGAGGCGGCGCAGAACGCGGTGCTGAATGCCAATTATATCCGGGTGAAGCTGTCGGACTGCTATCACATGGCCTATGACGAGACCTGTATGCATGAGTTTGTTATGAGCCTGGAGCAGGAAAAACACGATATCCATGTGTCGGCCATGGACATTGCAAAGGCTCTTTTGGATTATGGGATCCATCCGCCGACGATGTATTTCCCGCTGATCGTTCATGAGGCGCTGATGGTAGAGCCGACAGAGACGGAGTCGAAGGAAAGTCTGGATGAACTGATCCATGCGTTCCGGGAGATCCATGAGACGGCAAAATCATCCCCGGAAGTGATTCAGAGCGCGCCGCATACGACGGCGGTAAAACGTCTGGATGAGGTCGGGGCTGCACGGAACCCCAAGCTTCGATATTTATTTGACTAAGGCAGGACAGCATGGAAAAACTTCGCTATATCATCAGTGACAGTACAAACCCCTATCAGAATATCGCGCTGGAAGAGTATCTGCTCACCCACACGGAGCCGGAGGAGTGCATCCTCTATCTGTGGCAAAACCGGAAGACGGTTGTGATAGGCTACAACCAGAATGCGTGGAAGGAATGCCGGGTGGAGGCGCTGGAGGCGGACGGCGGCTTCCTTGCGCGGCGGCTCTCCGGCGGAGGCGCAGTATTTCATGATTTGGGAAACCTGAATTTTACTTTTTTGACAAGAAAGAAGAACTACAGTGTGGAGCGGCAGACGGAGGTGATCCTCCGCGCCGTCCGCTCCTTTGGGATCGGGGCGGTCAGGACGGGGCGCAACGACCTTGCGGTGGACGGCGGCAAGTTTTCGGGCAATGCGTTTTACCAGACCGGTGATTTTTGTTATCACCACGGGACGATCTTGATTTGTGCGGATAAAAATGAGATGTCCAGATATCTGAACGTGTCCCGGGAAAAACTGCAGTCGAAGGGCGTGGACTCGGTAAAAAGCCGCGTGGTGAACCTGACGCAGTATGAGCCGGAATTGACGGTGGAGCAGATGAAGACGGCGCTTTTGGAGGCGTTTGCGGAAGTTTATGAAGGGATTTTGACGCCGATCATGCCGGAAGAACTGCCGCAAGAGGAGCTGAGGGAAGGTGAGCAGAGGTTTTCTTCCTGGGAGTGGCTGTATGGGAGAAAGATCCCGTTCAATTTTGAAGTGACGAGGCGGTTTGACTGGGGCGAAGCGCTGCTCAGGCTGGATATCTCAGAAGGGATGATCCGGAATGCGGCAATCTGGACGGATGCCCTGGAGACAGAACTGCCGCGGCTGGCAGAAGAGGCGCTTGAGGGATGCCGGTACCGGGATGCAGAGATTGGAAGAGCGCTTGCAGGCATCGGAAGTAACGCAGAACAGGAAAAGATACTGGCGGATATCCGGGAATGCCTGAAGCAGTAAAATCAAGTATTGGAATGGAGAGCGATATGGAACATCAATATGACCTGGTGGTGATCGGCGCGGGACCGGGGGGATACCCGGCGGCGCTGCGAGCCGCAAAGCTGGGAAAACGGGTGGCGGTGGTGGAAAAGCGTGACCTGGGCGGAACCTGCTTAAACCGCGGCTGTATTCCGACCAAAACCCTGCTTCACACATCCGGTCTATACCGGGAGATCGGGAAGGCGGCAGAGATCGGCATCCGGTGCGAAAAGCCGGAGCTTGAGCTGCAGGAATTGTGGAAGTATAAGGATGAGGTGGTAAAAAGCCTGAGGGATGGCATCGCACAGGGATTTCGAAAACAGAAAGCAGAGCTTTTTGCCGGAACCGGCAGGGTGACAGCCCCGGGATGCGTGGAGGTAGAGCTTGAGGATGGAGCAGTGCAGGAGCTGTCTGCCGCCAATATCCTGATTGCCACGGGCTCCCGCCCGGCTGTTGTGCCGATCCCGGGGGCAGACCTGGAAGGCGTGATAAACAGTGACGACGTTCTGGATGGAAACAAGCTTGGGACGGAGGCAGGAGATATCTATGGGCGCGTCGTGATCATAGGCGGAGGCGTCATCGGGATGGAGATGGCGACGGTATTTAACGATTTTGGAAGCCGGGTGACGGTGGTTGAGGCGATGGAGCGGATCTTGCCGGGGATGGATAAGGAGATATCCCAGAATCTGAAGATGATCATGAAGAAGCGGGGCGTCGAGATCCACACTTCTTCTGTCGTGAAGGAGATCTTAAGGACGGATGGCGGCCTGGTCTGCCGCTATGAAGAGAAGGGGAAACCGGCTGAGGCAGAGGCGGATAAGATCCTGATTTCGGTCGGACGGAAGCCGAATACAGAGGAGCTTTTTGGTGAAGGAATCAAAGACAGGATTCGGATGGATCGCGGCTATGTGGCGGTCGATGAGCATTATCAGACCGGAGTACCCGGAATCTATGCGGTCGGCGATGCCATCGGAGGAATCCAGCTTGCCCATATGGCCACTGCGGAAGGGAATCATGCCGTGGGGCATATGTTTGGCGTGGAGTCCTGGCAGAACCTTTCGGTGATCCCGTCCTGCGTTTATACCGACCCGGAGATTGCCTGTGTCGGGATTTCGGCAGATGAGGCGAAGGCATCCGGGATTGATGCAGTGACCGGAAAATACATTATGTCGGTTAATGGAAAGTCGGTGCTCTCAAAGCAGGAGCGGGGCTTTATCAAGCTGGTGGCAGAGCGTGGGACCGGGAAGCTTTTGGGCGCCCAGCTGATGTGCGCGCGGGCGACCGATATGGTGGGAGAGCTGGGGCTTGCGATCGGAAAGGGTATGACGGCGAAGGACCTGGCGTCGGTCGTGATGGCACATCCCACATTTGCGGAAGGAATTGCGGAAGCTGCGGAGGAAATTGCCGGAGCGGCAGAAGGTAGAGAAAGGCTGGCATAAGCAAAGTTAAAGTAAAAAAGACAGAAACAGAGATCCCTGAGGGCGAACACAAAAGGGAATCTGTCCCTGTCTTTTTTCGAATTCTGCATAGTCTGCGTGAAAAGTTGCAAAATCAGTGTTAAAAAATCAGAAAATATGATATAATATGAGAACTTGGCGAGGTTTTTTGGAAGGAGGCTGGGCAGGTGAACATCCGAGAGACAAGAGAAGTCTGGGAGGAACAGTATTTGAGTCCTTATGCTTCTCTCAGCAGTAAGAGCAGAGGCAGGGAGATCTATGAAGAACCCTGCGACATCCGGCCGGAGTATCAGCGGGACAGGGACCGGATCCTGCATTGCAAGGCGTTTCGCAGGCTGAAACATAAGACCCAGGTGTTTCTGGCGCCGGAGGGGGACCATTACAGGACCAGGCTGACCCATACGCTGGAGGTCGCCCAGATCGCCCGGACGATCGCCCGGTCGCTGGGGCTCAACGAGGATCTGACGGAGGCTGTCGCCCTCGGGCATGATCTGGGACATACGCCGTTTGGGCATTCGGGGGAAAAGATCCTGAATGAACTGTGCCCGGACGGGTTTGCCCATTATGAACAGAGCGTCCGGATCGTGGAGCTGCTGGAAAAGGATGGCAATGGCCTCAACCTGACATGGGAAGTCCGGGACGGGATTTTGAACCACAGGACCAGCGGGCATCCTTCTACTCTGGAGGGCGCCATTGTCCGGCTGTCGGACAAGATCGCCTACATAAACCACGACATTGACGATGCGATCCGCGCAAAGATATTTGTAGAGTCAGAACTGCCTTCCCAGTATACGGATATCCTGGGGCACAGCGTAAGAGAGCGGCTGAATACGATGATCCATGACATCATTGGCAGCAGCATGGGAAAACCGGCGGTCATCATGTCTCCGGGCATGGAGGAGGCGATGCAGGGGCTTCGCTCCTGGATGTTTGAACATGTATACCGGAGTGACATCCCAAAGGCCGAGGAGGGCAGGGCGCAGCAGCTGATCGTGTCCCTGTACCGCTATTACATGGAGCATGTGATCGAGCTGCCGGAGGAGTATCTTCTGATGATGGTACAGCGCGGGGAGAAAAAAGAGCGGGTCGTCTGCGATTATATCGCGGGGATGAGCGACAGCTATGCGATTGAAAAATTTAAGGAGCTGTTTGTTCCAAAGGCATGGAAAGATTAGCGTTTGCATAAATAGAGGGAAAGGAGAACTTCATGTATTATCCGGAGGAGACGGTAGAGGAAGTAAGAATGAGAAATGACATCGTGGATGTGATTTCGGGATATGTGAAGCTGCAGAAGAAGGGCAGCAACTATTTTGGGTTATGCCCGTTCCACAATGAGAAGTCGCCCTCCTTTTCCGTGTCTCCGTCGAAACAGATGTATTACTGTTTCGGATGCGGGGCGGGAGGCAATGTCATCACGTTTGTGATGGAATACGAGAATTATACCTTCCCGGAGGCGCTGAAGATGCTGGCCGACCGGGCGGGAGTCAAACTGCCGGAAGTGGAATATTCCAAAGAAGAGCGGGAGCGCGCCGACCTGCGCAGTACCCTTTTGGAGATCAACAAGCTTGCGGCAAATTATTTTTATTATCAGCTTCATCAGCCCCAGGGGAAGATTGGATATGATTACCTCAAAAAAAGGGCGCTGACGGATGAGACGTTAAAGCGTTTCGGCCTTGGCTTTGCCAATAAGACGAGCAGCGATCTGTACCAGTATCTCCGCTCAAAGGGGTATCACGACAATATCCTGAAGGAGACAGGGCTTGTGACCCTGGACGAGCGGGGGGCATATGACAAGTTCTGGAACCGGGTGATCTTCCCAATCCTGGATGTGAACAGCCGTGTGATCGGATTTGGCGGGCGCGTCATGGGGGACGGCGAGCCGAAGTATCTGAACTCGCCGGAGACGAAGGTATTTGATAAGAGCCGCAACCTCTATGGGCTGAATTATGCCCGGACATCCAGGGAAAAGTACATCCTCATCTGCGAGGGATACATGGACGTCATCGCGATGCACCAGGCAGGTTTTACCAATGCCGTGGCCTCTCTGGGGACGGCGTTCACATCCCAGCACGCAGCCCTTTTAAAACGGTATACGGATAAAGTGGTATTGACCTATGACAGCGACGGCGCAGGGGTGAAGGCGGCGCTCCGGGCGATACCGATCCTGAAAAATGTGGGAATCTCGATCAAGGTGCTGAACATGCAGCCCTACAAAGACCCGGATGAATTTATCAAGAACCTGGGGGCGGATGCATTCCGGGAGCGGATCGAACAGGCGAAGAACAGCTTTTTGTTCGAGATCGATGTGATGAAGCGGGAGTACCAGCTTGGAGACCCGGAGCAAAAGACCCAGTTTTATAACGGGGTGGCGAGGAAGCTTTTGGAGTTTTCGGAGGCGCTGGAGCGGGACAACTATACGCAGGCTGTGGCACAGGAGCATTTTATCCCCTATGAGGACCTTCGCAGGCTGGTAAACCGGCTGGGGAACCAACTGGGCACGGGACCGGCGGCAAGGCAGGAACGGGAAGAGCCCCGGGGGCGGCGGGATGCAAAGAAGAAGGAGAAGGAAGACGGCATCAAAAAATCGCAGCGTCTGCTGCTGACATGGCTGATCGAACAGCCGGAGCTGTTTGAAAAAATCGATGGGATCGTGGGCGCAGATGATTTTGTGGAGCCGCTTTACCATCAGGTGGCGTCGATGGTGTTTGAAGGACATGCTGCAGGAAATCTAAGCCCGGCAGGAATCCTGAATCATTTTATCAATGATGAAGAACAATACAAAGAGGTGGCGGCGTTATTTAACGCCAGCTTACAGGAATCGCTTGACAATGATGAGCAAAAGAAGGCGTTTGCGGAGACGGTGATGCGGGTCAGGAAGAACAGCCTGGACACGGCCAGCCGGAACGCGACGGATATCGGGGAACTGCAGCGGATCATCAGAGAACAGGCGGCACTGAAGACGCTTCGGATATCACTGGATTAGAAGGTGGCGGATTGCCTGGCAGAATGCGAAAGGGGCGGTAGACATGGAAGAACATACACAGACATTTGATGAGAAACTGGTATTATTGCTGGAAAAGGCCAAACAGAAGAAAAACGTGCTGGAGAACAGGGAGATCCTTGATTTTTTCGTGGGCGATATCCTGGACCCGGAAAAGCTGGACAGGATCTATGACTATCTGGACAATAATAAGGTAGATGTTCTGCGCCTGGGCGAGGATGACGAGATCGATCCCGATCTGTTTATCGAGGAGGAGCTTGAGAACGAAGAGGAGATCAATGTAGAGGAGATCGACCTGTCCGTGCCGGAAGGCGTGGGGACAGAGGATCCTGTGCGGATGTACTTAAAGGAGATTGGCAAGATCCCGCTTCTGACGATCGAGGAGGAGCTGGAACTGGCCAAACGGATGGAGCTTGGGGATGAGAATGCGAAAAAGCGCCTTGCCGAAGCGAACCTGCGTCTTGTAGTCAGCATAGCCAAACGGTATGTAGGGCGCGGGATGCAGTTTTTAGACCTGATTCAGGAAGGAAACCTGGGGCTGATCAAGGCTGTGGAGAAGTTCGACTATACTAAGGGATTCAAATTCAGCACATATGCCACCTGGTGGATCCGCCAGGCCATCACCCGGTCTATCGCGGACCAGGCGCGGACCATCCGGATCCCGGTCCATATGGTGGAGACGATCAACCGGCAGATCCGTGTGTCCAGGCAGCTTTTGCAGGATCTGGGGCGGGAACCTACGATGGAAGAGATTGCAGAAAAGATGGAGCTCCCGGTCGAGCGGGTGCGGGAAATCCGCAAGATATCCCAGGAGCCGGTGTCTCTTGAGACTCCGATCGGCGAGGAGGAGGACAGCCATCTGGGGGACTTTATCCAGGACGACCATGTAGCCGTCCCGGCGGATGCGGCGACGTTTACCCTGCTGCATGAGCAGCTGATGGAGACGCTCCAGACGCTGACCGACCGGGAGCAGCAGGTGTTAAAGCTGCGGTTCGGTCTGGATGACGGCAGGCCCCGCACGCTGGAAGAAGTAGGAAAGGTGTTTAATGTTACAAGGGAGCGGATTCGCCAGATTGAGGCGAAGGCGCTGCGGAAGCTGAGGCATCCCAGCAGGAGCAAGAAGCTGAAGGATTATCTGGATTAATGCCGGATGGCGCGGCATAAGAATACAATAGATGGAGAGATAAGAGATTAATGAAATTATCACAGCGACTGGAGACGGTGGCATCCTGCGTGCCCCGCGGAAGCCGTGTGGCAGATATCGGTACCGATCATGGGTACGTGCCAATCTGGCTGGTCATGCAGGGGATTGCAGAACATGCGATAGCGATGGATGTGCGGAAGGGACCGCTTGAGAGGGCCAGAGAGCACATCGCTCAGTACAAATTGGAGGAACGCATCGAGACCAGGCTGAGCGACGGGCTGAGTGAGCTTCGTGCGGGAGAGGCAGATACGGTGGTGATCGCCGGGATGGGCGGAGAACTGATGCTTCGGATTCTACGGGAAGGTTCCCACGTGTGGGACAGTGTGGGACGATTTGTGCTCTCACCGCAGTCGGAGCTTGCAATATTCCGGAGAGGGCTGGAATCGATGGGCTTTGCCATCGAGGAGGAGATCATGCTCCGGGAAGACGGGAAGTATTATACGGTCATGGTGGCTGTCAGAGGCGCCATGCATTATGAAGAGGAGTTCCGCTATGAATACGGCGACTGTCTGATCCGGAAAAAATCCCCTGTGCTGCAGGAATACCTGGATCGGGAGAGAGAAAAGCTCCTGATGATAAAAGAACGGCTTGCCGCACAGGATTCGGAAGGCGCAAAGGAGCGCAGTCTGGAAGTGGAAGAGGAACTTTGCCGGATAAAGGAGGCTTATGATGCGATGCAGTGAGATAATCAGACGGCTTGAGCAGCTGGCCCCGGTGGAATATGCCTGCGAATGGGATAATCCCGGGCTGTTGGCCGGCCGGATGGATAAAGAGGTGAAGAAAGTATTGCTGGCGCTGGATGCGACGGATGAGGTGGTGGAGCAGGCGATCAGGGAACAGGCAGATCTTTTGCTGACCCATCACCCGCTGATATTTAAGGCGCTGAAAAAGGTGAATGACCAGGATTTTATCAGCCGGAGGATCTTAAAGCTGATCCAGGCGGATATCTCTTACTATGCGATGCATACGAATTTTGATATCGCACCCGGCTGTATGGCGGATCTGGCGGCCGGGCTTTTGGAATTGAAGGACGGACTGCCTCTGGAAGTGACGGGGGAGGCAGACGGAACGCCGATCGGGATTGGAAAGGTCGGGACGCTCGCAAAACCGCTTACTTTGACAGAACTTGGAACTTTGGTCAAAGAACGGTTTGGACTGCCGTTTGTCACCGTCTATGGTCTGGGGCAGCTGGACGGTCCGGCAGACCGGATCGCGGTGTCACCAGGTTCCGGCGGAAGTATGATCCGGCATGGGCTGACGTCAGGCGCTCAGGTCCTCGTGACCGGAGACATCGGCCATCACGAGGGGATCGATGCCGTGGCCAACGGGATGGCTGTCATTGACGGCGGGCATTATGGCCTGGAGCATATTTTTATGAGCTTTATGGAAAACTATCTGAAGGAGCAGTTTGGTTCGGAACTTACAGTCGTGCTGGCGGGGGAGGCGTTTCCTGCCGGAGTGCTTTGAACAGGCTGCAACAGCATAAGACAGGGGGATTGACATGATGCAGGTAACGGTAGAGGGGCAGCTTCGTGAGTATGAAGAAGGCGTACTTTTGATGGATGTGGCGGAGGAATTTCAGCCGCAGTTTGAGCATGATATCCTGCTGGCGTTCGTAAACGGAAAACTGCGGGAACTGCACAAAAAAGTAAAACCGGATATGAAGATCCATTTCCTCACAGGAAAGGACCGACCGGGCATCCAGACCTACCGCCGGAGCGCGCTGTTTGTGATGCTGAAGGCGCTGTATGAGATCGCCGGGAGAGAGAATATCGAGAAGGTCTGCGTGGACTTTTCGATCGGAGACGGACTTTTTGTCGAGGCAAAGGGGAATTTTCCACTGGATCAGGAGATGGTCGGAAAAATCAAGGAAAAGATGTGGGAATATGTAGAGGCAAAGATTCCGATCATGAAGCGCAGCGTCAATACAGACGAGGCCGTGGAACTGTTCCACAGGCACGGGATGTATGATAAAGAGCGGCTGTTCCGTTACCGCAGGTCTTCCAGGGTGAATATCTACAGCATGGGCGGTTTTGAAGATTATTTCTATGGGTATATGGTTCAGAACACCAGCTATATCCGGTATTTTGACCTGATCCCATATCAGCATGGTTTTGTGCTGATGCTTCCGTCCTCCATGAACCCTGAAAAAGTGCCTGAGCTTCGGGACAGGCCGAAGCTGTTTTCTGTGCTCCGGGAAGCAGGGGAGTGGAGCGAAAAGCTGCAGGTTTCCAATGTCGGTGCCTTGAACGAGATGATTTCCCACGGTAAGATGAATGAACTGATCTTGATTCAGGAGGCGCTTCAGGAAAAGAAGATGGGGGATGTGGCGGAAAAGATCGCCAGCCAGCCGGATAAGAAATTTGTGATGATCGCAGGACCGTCTTCCTCAGGCAAGACGACGTTTTCCCACCGTCTGTCCATCCAGCTCCGCGCAAAAGGGCTGATCCCTCATCCGATCGCGGTGGACAATTATTTTGTCAACCGGGTAGACAGTCCGAGGGACGAACACGGCAATTATAATTATGAGGCGCTGGAATGCCTGGATTTGAAGCAGTTCAACCAGGATATGACAGATCTGCTCGCCGGCAAGACGGTGGAACTTCCGCGGTATAACTTTGTGACAGGAGAACGGGAATACAAAGGTGATTATCTGACTCTGGGGGCGGAGGATATCCTGGTGATCGAGGGGATCCACTGCCTGAATGACAAGATGTCGGAGGGGCTGCCAAAGGAGAGCAAGTATAAGATCTATATCAGCGCCCTGACCCAGCTCAATATCGATGAACACAACCGTGTGCCAACCACCGACGGGCGGCTGCTGCGCCGCATGGTGCGGGATGCCAGAACAAGAGGATCATCGGCACAGGACACCATACGGATGTGGTCCTCGGTGCGGAAAGGCGAGGAGGAAAATATCTTCCCATACCAGGAGAGTGCGGATGTGATGTTCAATTCGGCTCTTGTGTATGAACTGGCGGTGCTGAAACAATATGCAGAGCCGCTGCTGTTTGGCATCCCGAGGGATTGCGAGGAATATCTGGAGGCGAAGCGCCTGCTGAAGTTTTTGGATTATTTTCTCGGGGTGAGCAGCGAGGATATCCCGAAGAACTCCATACTGCGGGAGTTTATCGGGGGAAGCTGTTTTAAGGTATAACAGATTAAAAAAACGGACCATAAAAGACGGCAGGGATGATTCCTGTAGTCTTTTATGGTCCGTTTAAATTGAGCAGGACGATAAGCCGGGTTATGTCGTTGGATGGTCATCTATCTAGACCAGATGTCGCCACCTGGCTCAAGCAACCTACCCGAAAGCAGACGGGCCGCCTTATGCTTTCTGTTCGGTCTTGCTTCGAATGGGGTTTACATGTGCCCCGCCTGTTACCAGGCGGGCGGTAGTCTCTTACACTGCCCTTCCACCCTTACCGGCGGATGCCGGCGGTATATTTCTGTTGCACTGTCCCTGGAGTCGCCTCCGCCAGACGTTATCTGGCATTCTGCCCTGTGAAGCCCGGACTTTCCTCTCCCGCAGCCTTTCGGCGGTGCGGCAGCGACCATCTGTCCTACTCAAACTGTTTTATTCTAACATGATTGACCGGAGCATGTCAACTTAATCCTTTCTTACCCATATTAAGAAATTTGTACGTTGATTTTCCTGCGGTTATTTTCTATAATGAAAACAGAGATATGTGGGAGGGGCATCCTCCCTTTTTTATAGTATATTTTTATCGCAAATGGCAGAAAGAGGGTGAGAGGGGCCGTGAACAAAAAGAATATCGTGATACTGGCGCTGGCTTCTCTGATAGGGATTGCGCCTGCCGTGCAGGCGTATGGGATGGATGCACCCGGACGCGGCGGGAGCAATTGGTATTACAGTGATAAAAACCATCACTGGTACTATTATGATGCGGACCGCAATGTCCATACCGGATGGCTCTTATATGAAGGCGAGTGGTACTGGTTTGATTCTGACGGATGGATGGAGGACAGCGGCTATGCCAACATCGACGGAGTCCGCTACTACTTTTTCAGCAACGGGCAGATGGCGCACAACCAGTATATCGGTCTGAAATATATGAACAAGGACGGTCAGGAGCAGGAGACGAACCAGATCCGGGTGATCGGAAGGGAGAGCCCTACGGCCGAAGACAAGGACATGATCACCGACGCGCTGTATGAAGTTCCGCGGGGCTGGTTTGCCGAGTTTGAAAAGGACGGCTGGCAGATGATGTTTTATAAGCAGAAAAAGTATTTTGCCGCGCCGGACACAGACATGGGAATCTATTATGTATATCACAGTGTGGATACCCGGTATAAGAAGGTAAAGTTTACGGATACGGATGCTCTGCTCCAGGCATTTGGGACCTATGTGGGATACGCCGCCGGTTTATATGAAGAGGATAATCCGCTGATGCAGGTGCTGTGGACGGAGCAGATTGCGCTGAACAGGATTTTAAATATCCCGAATTATTATTCCGGCGATTCCGGATTTTATTTTGGAAAGCTGTTTGCGGCTTATCTGGACCCGGTGGACCGGGAAGCGATGGAGCAGATCGCACCTCAGGTCTGTGAGATCGTCGGAGATATCCTGCATATGAAGGATGAATACCCGGAAGTGTATCAAAAACAGAAGGAGCAGGAAGCAAAAGAACGGCAGGAGCGGGCACAGAAGGCAACGGAAATCGGAGGGCCCGGAGTGGAAAAAGAAAAGAATGGACAAAACGAGAAGAATCCCTGACTAGTCAGCCAGGGATTCCCATATTTCATAGAGCTCTTCCAGCCGTGACTGGAGGCTTTCTTTTTCCTGATTCAGTTCTACCAGCCTTGCGACATCGGTATACACGGATTCGTCAAGGAGAAGGGCGTCAATCTCGCTGTCCCTGGTCTCCAGTTTGAGTATCTCGTCTTCGGTCTTTTTCAAATCATTCTGGCGTTTGCGGATGCGCGCCTGTTCTTCTTTTTGCGCCTTCCAGTCCAGTTTGACCTCGCTCACATCAGAAGCAGCAGGTGCCTGTGTGGAAGCCGTATCGGTATAAAGGCTGGCCATCAGCTCTTTTTTCTCCAGATAATAATCATAGTTTCCGATATAATTGATCAGGGTCTGACCGGTCAGTTCCAGGATGCGGGTCGCCGTCTGATTGATGAAATACCGGTCATGGGAGACGTAGAGTACCGTGCCGGTATAGTTGTTGAGCGCCTGTTCCAGAATCTCTTTGGAAGTGATGTCCAGGTGGTTGGTCGGCTCATCCAGGATCAGGAAATTGGCTTCTGACAGCATCAGCTTTGCAAGGGAGACGCGGCCCCGTTCGCCGCCGCTGATGTCGCCGATCCGCTTAAACACATCGTCTCCGGTAAAGAGAAATGCCGCCAGGATGTTGCGGACCTGGGTGTTGGTCAGGTTCGGGTAGGCATCCTGTACCTCTTCAAACAGGGTATTTTCCATATTTAAAACATGATGCTCCTGGTCATAGTAACCGATGTGGACTTTGGAGCCCAGGGTGATGGTTCCGGCATCGGCGGGCAGCATCTCGTTGATCAGCTTCAGGATCGTGGTCTTGCCGGTCCCGTTGTTGCCGATGACGGCGACCCGTTCCCCGCGTTTGATATCAAAATCAAGATGTTCAAACAGCCTTTGGCTGCCGAAGGATTTTGCAAGGTTCCGCACGGTCAGCACGTCGTTGCCGCTGAGGATATTCGGCTCCAGGCTGATCTTCATCTCATCGTTGATTTCTGCCGGCTTTTCCAGAAGCTCGATCTTGTCCAGCATTTTCTCCCGGCTTTCAGCCCGTTTGATGGATTTTTCCCGGTTGAAGGATTTTAATTTGGCAATCACTTCTTCCTGATGACGGATCTCCTGCTGCTGGTTTAGATACGCTTTCATCCTGGCGGCGCGGATCATCGCCTTTTTTTCGCTGTATGCGGTATAGTTTCCCTGATATACACTGCAGCGGCCCTGTTCCAGTTCCACGATCTTTCCGACCACCCGGTTTAAGAAATAACGGTCATGGGCCACGATGATGACAGCCCCGCTGTAAGCGCGCAGGTAGGTCTCAAGCCATGCGATGGATTCCATGTCCAGATGGTTGGTCGGCTCGTCGAGCAGGATGATATCCGGCTTTGACAGCAGCAGTCTTCCCAGGGATACCCGGGTCTTTTGTCCGCCGGACAGGGTGTTTACCGTCTTGTTAAACTCGTCTTCTGTAAATCCCAGACCTTTCAGGACGCCGGTGATCTCGCTTTGCCAGGCGTAGCCGTTTTCCAGCTCAAAGGTGTGGTTCAGGCGGCTGTAGGTGGAGAGCATCTGCTCCAATTCCTCTCCGGCGGCATCCTTCATGCGGATCTCCAGGGCGCGGATCTGTTCTTCCATCTCGATCAGCGGCCGTTTGACTTCTTTTAACTCGTCATAGATCGTGCGTCCGCTCTCCAGATCCTGGTGCTGCGCCAGATATCCAAGGGTCTTGCCGCGGGAGAGCACCACGCTGCCCTGGTCGGCAGCGAGTTCGCCCACGATGATTTTTAACAGGGTGGATTTGCCTGCGCCGTTGATCCCTACGATCGCGGCCTTCTCCTGATCTTCTATATGAAACGAAACTTCGGACAGAATCTGGTCTGTTCCGAATGCTTTGCTGATATGGTTGCATGATAAGATCATAATTTCCTCCAATGGCGCCTTCATTTATTTCCGGAACATGCCAGAACACATTCACGCCGTCGTATTCCCCTCCAATAGGGGATTTACAGGCATGTCCTATGAAAGTATAATATATCTGAAAGGTTTTTTCAATCATTCATGAATAAAACATGTTTGACAATAAAATGACAGGACTGTATAATAGATACAATTAGCGAAAATGATAGGAGAGGTATCAATGGAAGGAAGAGAGATATCAAAGGCAGTCATCACAAGGCTTCCGAGATATTATCGTTATCTTGGAGAATTGTTGGAGTCGGGAGTAGAGCGTATCTCCTCCAACGACCTGAGTGTGCGGATGCGGGTAACGGCATCCCAGATTCGCCAGGATCTGAATAATTTTGGCGGATTCGGCCAGCAGGGCTATGGTTACAATGTAAAATACCTGTACACGGAGATTGGCAAGATCCTTGGGATTGACAGGCAGCACAACCTGATCATTATCGGCGCAGGTAATCTGGGACAGGCGATTGCCAATTATGCGAATTTTGAGAAGCGGGGGTTCCTGATCAAGGGAATGTTCGATATCAATCCGAGGCTGATCGGTCTTGTGGTGCGCGGGATTGAGATCCGGGGCGTAGATGACCTGGAGCAGTTTATCGCCGACAACCATGTGCAGATGGCGGCCCTTACGATTCCAAAGACCAAGGCGCCTGAGCTTGCGGATCGCCTGGTGAACGCGGGCATCAAGGCGATCTGGAATTTTGCCCATGTGGATCTGAATGTGCCGGATGATGTGGTCGTGGAAAACGTGCACCTGTCTGAGAGCCTGATGCGTCTGTCCTACCGGGTATGTAGCATGCAGGATGCAGAAAAAGAGAAAGAAAAAGCGAAGCAGGCAAAGGATAGCAAGAAGTCATGATACTTGGAGTTGGAACCGACATGGTTGAGATAGGACGCATGGAAAAGGCATGCAGGAAGGATGCCTTTTTAAAGCGCACCTTTACTCCGAAGGAGTGCCGGCAGGCGGAGGGAAACCCCTCTAAGCTTGCCGGCAATTTTGCTGTAAAAGAGGCAGTGGCAAAGGTGTTCGGAACGGGGTTTCGCAGTTTTATGCCGGGGGATATCGAAGTGCTCAGGGATGAGCTGGGAAAGCCCTATGTCGTGCTGTATGGAGGCGCAAAGATACTGGCGGAGCAGATGGGAATCCGGAAGGTGTGGGTGTCCATCACCAACACAAAGGAACTGGCGGTGGCGTTTGCGGTAGGGGAAGGAGTAGAAGAGGCTCATGAAGGTTAGTGTGACCGGTGCTCAGATGAAACGGATCGATGCGGATACGATAGAACGGATCGGGATTCCGTCTATGGTGCTGATGGAGCGCGCGGCTCTGGCCGTCGCAGAGGCGGTGGAACGGATGGCCGGACAGGAAAAGCGGGGGGTTCTCGGACGCCCCGCCCGGGTATGGATTGCCTGCGGTACAGGCAACAACGGAGCGGACGGGATCGCGGCAGGGAGGATTCTGCATGGCAGAGGATACGAGGTGACGGTCCTGCTTGCGGGGGATTTAGAGCATGCCAGCCCGGAACACCGCAGCCAGCAGGCGATCGCCGAGCGGCTTGGCGTGACGCTGGTGGAATACCGGGACTTTATCCCGGGGAGCTGCGATATCATTGTAGATGCCGTTTTTGGAATCGGACTTCGCAGAAACGTGGAGGGAGAATACCGGGAACTGATCCAGATGCTCGCCGGTCAGAAGACAAAGCGGGTGGTAGCGGTGGACATTCCGTCGGGAATCCACTCAGACCACGGCGGTGTGATGGGGACAGCGCTTCCGGCAGAGATGACCGTGACCTTCGGTTATGCAAAGACCGGAATGCTTTTGTATCCGGGGAAGGAATACGCGGGAGAGGTTCTTGTGGCAGATATTGGCTTTTCTGGAATCAGTCTGGAAAAAGCGGGATGGGATGCGTTTATCATGGAGCCCTCAGACCTTTTGCGGCTGCCAGCCCGGCGGGAGGATTCCAATAAAGGCACGTTTGGCAGGCTGCTTTTGATCGCCGGCAGCAAAGGCATGAGCGGAGCGGCATATCTTGGCGCCCTTTCAGCATACCGGTCGGGAGTAGGGCTGGTAAAGATCATGACGGTGGAAGACAACCGGCAGATTCTGCAGTCCCAGCTGCCGGAAGCGATCGTGGAAACATACCGCCCGGAAGACGTGATGCAGGAAGAGGGCGGGTTTGCAGAGTTTATCGAGGCACAGTGCGGCTGGGCAACCTCCATCGTCATGGGACCGGGGCTTTCCGGGGAGCCTTATGTGGAGCGGCTGGTGGAGCTTGTGCTGACTCATGCTTATGTGCCGATCGTCCTGGATGCAGACGCACTGAATGCGGTGGCGGCCCATCCGGCGCTCACCGCGTATTATACGGAGAACATCATCATAACGCCCCACATTGGGGAGATGAGCCGGCTGACAGGCAGATCTGTTTCGGAGATTAAGGCAGATGCGCTGACGGTTGCGCGGGAATACAGCGGAAACCACGGGATAACCTGTGTGCTCAAAGATGCGGTGACGGTGACTGCCGACAGAGACGGCATCACCTATCTGAATGCGGGAGGCAACAGCGGCATGGCAAAGGGAGGCTCCGGTGACGTCCTGGCCGGTATCATCGGCAGCCTGCTGGCGCAGGGGACGGAATTGACGGATGCGGCGGTCTTTGGAGTCTGTCTGCATGGGCTTGCGGGCGACGCGGCGGCAAAAGCATTGGGAAAGAGGAGCATCCTGGCCCATGAGATCGGAGATTTTATTCCGGAAGTATTATCAGAACTGTAAATAAGGAGAAGACAGCGAGGGAGCAGACATGAAAAATTACACGAGAGTCTATGCTGAGATCGATCTGGATGCGGTCCAGTTTAATATGGAATCTATGAGACGGAGGGTAGCGCCGGAGACGGGGATGATCGGAGTTGTCAAGGCAGACGGATACGGACATGGAGCCGTCCCGGTGGCGGTCACCATCGAGCCGTATGTGGAGGGCTATGCCGTTGCGACAGTGGATGAAGCGCTGATTTTGAGAAACCACGGCATTTTAAAGCCGATTCTGATTCTGGGGGTTACGCATGAGAGCAGGTATGATGACCTCTTGACTCATGAAATCCGTCCGGCGGTATTTACGATGGAGCAGGCAAAGCCTTTGTCAGACCTTGCTGTGGCCAGGGGGATGAAGGCCAAAATCCATCTTGCACTGGATACCGGGATGAGCCGGATCGGGCTGGAGGCGGATGAAGAGGGAGTCAGGCTGGCGGCTGCGATCGCGGCGCTTCCGGGAATCGAGGTGGAAGGTCTGTTTACGCATTTTGCCAGGGCGGACGAAGCAGACAAAACAGCGGCGCAGCGGCAGATTGCAGCCTACCGCCGTTTTGTAAAGCTTTTGGAGGAGCGCGGGGTACAGATACCGCTGAAACACTGCTCCAACAGCGCCGGGATCATAGACCTGCCGGATGCGAATATGGATCTGGTCCGCGCCGGAATCTCAATCTATGGGATGTATCCGTCGGATGAGGTGGAAAAGCAAAGCGTTGCCTTAAAGCCGGTGATGGCGCTAAAGAGTGCGATCACATACATAAAACCGCTTAGAGAAGGGCGTGAAGTCAGTTATGGAGGGACCTTTGTGGCTTCCGGGCCAATGCGGGTGGCGACAGTTCCGGTCGGCTATGGGGACGGTTATCCGAGAAACCTGTCCGGAAAAGGCCATGTGCTGATCCACGGCAGGAAAGCGCCGATTCTCGGTCGGGTCTGCATGGACCAGTTTATGGTGGACGTGACGGAGATTCCGGAGGTCAGGGTGGATGATCCTGTAACCCTGATCGGGGCGGACGGCGGAGAAGAGATCCTTGTGGAGGATCTGGCCAAAACCTGCGGCGGCTTCCATTATGAGATCGTCTGTGATATCGGCAAGCGGGTGCCCCGCGTCTACAGGCGGTCCGGAACATATGTGGGGAGCAAAGATTATTTTGACGATATCTATCACGGTTTTGGAAACAGGTAAGAAGTAATGGCAAACAGCCCGTCTGAATCATAAATTATAAGTAACAGTTCAGGACGGCGGGGGAATTGGTGCAGAAAGCAGCGTCAAGCTTGCTTGTAAGCAGCTTTCTGCACCAATTCCCCATCGGATGTCTGATGAGAACAACGAAAATAATGTATACACAAGTCAAAAACAGGCAATACTAACGTTGTAAAAATAATTGACGGAGTGTGAAACAGTGATTATCAGACGAGGAGACATCTATTATGCCGACCTGCGTCCGGTGATAGGCTCTGAGCAGGGCGGTGTCCGTCCGGTGCTTATCATACAGAACGATGTCGGCAATAAGCATAGTCCCACAGTCATCTGTGCGGCGATTACCTCGAAGATGAATAAGGCGAAGCTGCCTACCCACGTGGAACTGGATACCAGGAAATGTGATATGATCAAGGATTCGGTCATCCTCTTAGAACAATTGCGGACCATAGATAAACAACGGCTGAAGGAGAAGATCTGTCATATAGACGAGAGCCTGCAGCAGAAAGTGGACTATGCCCTGATGGTAAGCCTGGAGCTGACTACATAGTTCGCCATTGACGAAAGACCTGAAGTTTGATACAATTCGAAGAAGGACAAAAGATAAACATTCAAAGATAAAGGAGTTCAGACACCACATGGACGATGGTTATTCGTATCTTGGCATCATCATTGTGGCGGCGGTCATCCTGTGTGCCGCAGCTTATGTGATATGGAGATACTATAAGTCAAAGGAAGAGAATGTAACAGAAGAGGATATTATGACGATGGTCAATGAAGGCCATGAGCAGGGAGTCTTAAAGGCCGGAGAGGCAAAGATGATCACGAACATCTTTGAACTGGACGATAAGGTGGCCGGGGATATCATGACCCATCGGAAGAATATCACGGCTTTGGATGGTTCCATGCCTCTTCATGAGGCGGCGAGATTCGTTCTGAAAGAGGGAAACAATTCCCGGTACCCCGTATATGGTAAGGACATGGATGACATTATCGGAACACTACATATGCGGGATGTCCTGGTACATGCAGAGAATGAGCAGGAGAGCGGGGTCGAGATCGGGAAGGTCCCGGGACTTTTGCGGGAAGCCCATTTTATTCCTGAGACGCGCAATATCAGCTCGCTGTTCAAAGAGATGCAGTCCGGGAAGATCCATATGGAGATTGTCATCGACGAGTATGGGCAGACGGCCGGACTGGTCACGATGGAAGATATCCTGGAGGAGATCGTCGGGAATATCCTCGATGAATACGATGTGGATGAAGAGTTTATCGTACAGTCGGGAGACGGCCTTTTGATGAGCGGGATGACGCCTTTGGACGACGCCCAGGAAGCGCTCGGCGTCACGTTCCCGGAGGAAGATATGGATACCTATGATACCATCAACGGACTGCTGATCTCCAGGCTGGACCGGATTCCGCAGGAAGGGGAACAGCCGGAGGTGCGCTACCTTGGGCAGTTGTTTGAAGTGGTGAAGGTTGAGAATAAGATGATTCATTCTGTCCGGGTAAAGCCAATCCCGGAAGAAGAGCCGAGGGAGAACCGGGAGCTTTCAGAAGCGGCGGTCAGTTCCGAGGCATAGTTTGGCAGCAAAAGAACGCCTTTTCAAAAGGCGTTTCTTTTTGAGTACAGGAGGAGTATGAGACAATTATTATCAGATACAAAACAGATGATGCAGGATAAGGCTTTTCTCGGAAAAGCCATAAAGATAGCCCTTCCCGTTGCGATGCAGGGAATGCTGAACACGATTGTCAATCTGGTGGATACCATGATGATCGGGACTCTGGGGGAGACTCCGATTGCCGCAGTCGGGCTTGCCAATAAAGTGTTTTTTGTGTTTTCCCTGCTGGTTTTTGGCGTGGTCAGCGGTTCCGGCGTGCTCGCAGCCCAGTATTGGGGCAACAAAGATGTGAAAAATATCAGGAAGGTGCTGGGAATCTCGTTGATGATATCCCTGCTGGGAGCCATGCTCTTTGTAATCCCCAGTGAACTGCGCCCTGACTTTGTGATGCGGATCTTTACGACCAGCGAAGGAGCGATTGCGGTAGGAGCGGCTTATCTGTCGGTGGCGGCGCTGTCCTATCCGTTCACTGCAGTCACCAATACATATGTCGCGATGATGCGGGCGGTAGGGCAGGTCAAGGCGCCCGTCATCATAAGCTGTACGACGATTTTTATCAATATCACATTCAACTATATCCTGATCTTTGGTAATTTCGGCGCTCCTGCGCTTGGAGCTACCGGAGCGGCGATTGCGACGCTGCTTGCCCGTGCGGTGGAGTGTACGGCGATCCTGTGCGTGGTATATATCACAAAATCTCCGATCGCCTGCCATATCCGGGAGATGTTTGGCTACAGCAAAGCCTTTGTAAGGCAGTTTTTCCAGACGGCAAGCCCGGTGATCGCCAATGAGTTTATCTGGGGGCTGGGCACGACAATCTATTCACTCGCCTATGGACGGATGGGGGATAATGCCGTGGCTGCGATCACCATCGCGACAACGATCCAGGATATTGTGATCGTTCTGTTCCAGGGACTCAGCGCGGCAACGGCGGTCATACTGGGACATGAGATGGGGGCAGGGAAGCTGAAACGGGCGGAGCAGTATGCGAAGAATTTCCTGATCCTCCAGTTTATTGTGACGTTGTTTGCGGGAGCGTTCTGTTTTGCGACCCGCTGGAACATCATCGGCATGTACCGCATCACGCCGCAGGTGGCGGAGGACGTCAGCCGGTGCCTGATTGCATTTGTGTTGTTTGCCCCGTTTCGGATGTTCAACTATGTCAACGTGGTCGGCGTGCTGCGAAGCGGAGGGGATACCAGGGTTTGCCTGTTTATCGACACCAGCGGCGTATGGCTGATTGGGATACCGATGGCATTTATCGGCGGGCTGTGGCTGAAGGTGCCGATCTATATCGTATATTCCATGGTGATGATCGAGGAAGTCTATAAGGCGGTCATCGGATATATCCGTTATCGCCAGAAGAAGTGGCTGAGGAATTTGGCGGCAGAACTGGACGGTTAAGACTTGCCATTATAAGAAAATGATGTTAAAATAGACAGGATGTTTTTTCTATAGGACGAAAAGAGAAGAGATAAGGAGCAGGATTTATGTCAGGACATTCAAAGTTTGCGAATATCAAACACAAAAAAGAGAGAAATGATGCTGCAAAGGGCAAGATCTTCACCGTGATCGGACGTGAGATCGCAGTGGCGGTAAAAGAAGGCGGCGCTGACCCGGCGAACAACAGCAGGCTGCGCGATGTGATCGCGAAGGCAAAGGCAAACAACATGCCGAACGATACCATTGAACGCGGGATTAAAAAAGCGGCTGGCGATGCCAACGCCGTAAACTACGAGGTGCTCACCTACGAAGGCTATGGCCCAAACGGTGTGGCGATCATCGTGGATACTCTTACGGACAACAAGAACCGTACTGCGGCAAATGTGAGAAGCGCATTTACCAAAGGAAACGGCAATATCGGAGCGCAGGGAAGCGTTTCCTTTATGTTTGACAAAAAAGGACAGATCATCATTGGCAAGGAAGACTGTGAGATGGATGCAGACGAACTGATGATGATGGCTCTGGACGCAGGTGCAGAGGATTTTGCAGAGGAAGAGGACAGCTTTGAAGTGATCACGGACCCGGATGATTTCAGCCAGGTGCGCGAGGCTCTCGAGACGGCCGGGATTCCGATGATGGAAGCGGAAGTAACGATGATTCCGCAGACCTGGGTGGAACTGTCCGATGAGGAAGATATCAAGAAGATGAATAAGCTCCTGGATCTGCTGGATGCAGATGATGATGTGCAGGCAGTTTATCACAACTGGGATGAGTGATCATGATATAAGATTAATTTTTTCTTTTAAAAAGGCTTCGGGTCATCAGGACTCGAAGTCTTTTTTTGCAATAATACCTTAAAATTGTAAAAAATGCATAAAATAATTTCACATTTTGGAGGGATTTCGTTTATAATAAATCATGATACGAAACAATATTGCATCATAATGTAAAAGTATTGAATTTTTGTTTTAATAAAACTATGATAAGGGCAGGAGGACATAATGTGAAGAGCGTATTGGTAAGGTTAAAAGAATATCAGATGCAGATGACGCCGGCGGAGAGCGAGGTAGTCCGGTATCTTTTGCAAAGCCCGGAGGAAGCGATGGAACTGACGGTCCATGAGCTGGCAGAACGCTCCTTTTCTTCTTCGGCGACGATTGTACGGATGTGCCGGCGTCTTGGGTTTGACGGTTATAAGGAACTGCGCCGTTCCCTCCAGTATGAACTGGCGGTACGAAAGCGTTCGGAACAGGAGAGGCGTGACGAGATATCCAGGGAAGATTCCCTGGAGGAGCTGGTGGACAAGATTACATATAAAAATATCGTCTCTCTGGAAGAGACAAAGAATCTTGTGGATATTCCCGTACTGCAGCAGTGCGTAGATCTGCTGTGCCATGCAAGAACCATCTATCTGTTTGGAATCGGTTCATCTTTGTGTGTGGCCAGAGATGCTTACCTGAAATTCCTCAGGTTGGGAAAGTCCTGCGTGCTCAATGATGACTGGCATTCCCAGCTATTGCAGGCGCGCAATACCGTGGCCGGGGATGTGGGATTGTTCATCAGTTATTCCGGGCAGACGGTGGAGATGATTGAATGTGCCAGGAACTTAAAGGAGAACGGGGCGAAGATGATTCTGATCACCCGTTTTGCGGCGTCAGAGCTCTCGGAGCTGGCGGATCACAACCTGTATGTGGCAGCCTATGAATCTTTGTTTCGGAACGGCGCTATGAGCAGCCGGATCAGTCAGCTGAATATGATTGATATCTTGTATACCGCATTTGCCAACGCCGATTATGAGCAGTCCATGAGACGGCTCTGTGCGACTCACATTAATAAGCCAAATCAAAAAAAGTAAAGGGGGAAGATTTGCCATGTTGGAACTAAGCAGGCTGACGACGGAAACGCGTAATGAAGCCTCGAAAGAGCTGGATATCATGAGTCCGCTGGAGATTGCTGCACTGATGAACCGGGAAGATGAGGCGGTCATTGCCGGAGTCCGGGAAGTGATTCCTGAGGTGGCAAAAGCGATCGTCTGGGTGAAGGAGGCATTTGAAGCAGGCGGGCGTCTCATCTATATGGGGGCAGGAACCTCTGGACGGCTGGGGGTGCTGGACAGTGTGGAGTGCCCTCCCACTTTTGGCGTCAGCCCGGATATGGTTGTAGGGCTGATTGCCGGAGGGGAAGGCGCTTTCGTCAAAGCAGTAGAAGGTGCTGAGGACTCGGAGCTTTTGGGAGTGGAAGAACTGAAGGAGATTGGGCTGTCGTCCGTGGATATCGTCGTGGGAATCGCTGCATCTGGCCGGACTCCCTATGTCATAGGAGGGCTGGAATACGCCCGTTCCCTTGGCTGTCGGACGATTGCGGTTGCCTGCAATAAAGGCAGTTTGGTGGGGAAAGCGGCCGACCTGGCAGTGGAACCGGTGGTCGGACCGGAGATTCTGACCGGCTCTACGCGTCTGAAAGCGGGGACGGCGCAGAAGATGGTGCTGAATATGATATCCACCGGAGCTATGATTGGAATCGGAAAAGTGTATGAGAACCTGATGGTGGATGTGGTGCAGACCAATGAAAAGCTGCGGGCGCGGGCCAATACGATCGTTACAGAGGCGACCGGATGCTCTCAGGAGCGGGCCGGACAGCAGTTGGAAGCGGCAGGGGGAAGTGTTAAAACGGCAATTGTAATGGAGCTGCTTGACTGCTCCGCTTCGGAGGCAGAAGAAAGACTTAAGGGGTCTCAGGGGCATATCAGAAAATGCCTTTGATGTAAGTAAAAATTATGTGAGGTGACAGCAATGACGAATGAAGAACTGGCAAAGAAAATTGTTGAATATCTGGGTGGGAAAGAAAATATCTTAACAGCAGAAAACTGTATGACACGGATTCGTGCAAATATCCGGGATGCATCAAAGGCAGACCGGGAACAATTAAAAGGACTGCCGGGAGTGCTTGGCGTAGTGGGGGACGAGCCGGATTATATCCAGGTGGTCTTAGGGCCGGGAAAGGTCCGCGATATCATGAGCATCTGCACTTCCAAGCTTGGGGTTAAGGAGCAGAAGGCCCAGCAGCTTGGGGACTGGGAAGCAAACAAAGATGCGGTGAAAAGCGGAAGGAAACATACGAAGATCATCAATAAGATCCGAGTGATTGCCGATATCTTCACTCCGATGATTCCGGCTTTTATCGCTTCGGGCATCTGCAACGGACTTGGAAAATTGATCAAGATCCTGATGACAAACGGAGTTTTGCCGGATGTGTTGGCGATGGTGGTCATCTACAATATCTTTGTACTGATTGGAAATGCTTTTCTGTCTTATATGGCGATCTTTACCGGTGTACGCGCCGCAAAGCAGTTTGGGGTAAATGAGATGCTGGGCGGTATGATCGGAGCGGCATCCTTGAATTCGGTCGTCAATACGATATCGGCAGCGCTCGGCTGGTACAATAAAGATGTCGTGAATGATTCTGTACTCGCCACCGGCGCAGGCGGCATCATCGGTGTTATCATCGGCGTATGGATCTTAGCAAAGATTGAGCGCTGGGTACATAACCATATGCCGGAAGTGCTGGATGTATCCTTTACACCACTTGTTTCCATGCTGATTGCAGTTCCGATCTTTGTGCTGGCGGTCATGCCGGCTACAGGATGGCTGTCCACCCTTGTTTCAAGATTCCTGAACCTGTTTATCAATTCTGCCAATCCGGTTGTCAGTGTCGTGACTGGATATGTGCTGGCAGCGACATTTCTGCCGCTGGTGCTTTTGGGGCTGCACCGTGGGCTTGTGCCGATCTATGCAATCCAGATTGAAGCTCTTGGAGGTACGACTCTGTTTCCGGTAGTGGCTATGGCTGGAGCAGGACAGGTGGGGGCGGCGATTGCCCTTTATATCCGGGCAAGGCGTTCCGGGAACAAGCAGCTGAAGCAGATCATCGCAGGTGCGTTGCCTGCCGGAATCATGGGAATTGGGGAGCCGCTGATCTATGGCGTCACCCTGCCGCTGATGAAGCCGTTTATCACAGCAGGGCTTGGAGCCGGATTTGGCGGAGCTTACTGTATGCTGATGCATGTGATGAGTACTTCCTACAGTCCGTCCGGAATCCTGGCAGTTACCCATATGCTACCGCAGTATATGGTCCATTATCTGATCGGTGTCCTGATTTCTTATGTTGCCGGGGCGGTTATCACCTATTTTGCGATTCCGGCTGCAGATGTAGAGAAGGCATAGGAGGTGCATATGATCGATCTGCATACCCATACCTGTCATTCCGACGGGGCAGATACGGCAGAAGAACTTTTGAAGAAGGCGCAGGAGCTGGGAATTGGAGTACTGTCTGTCACGGACCACAATACGGTTTCGGCTTATCGCACCGATGCCATCAGGAACTATCCCGGGCGACTGATTCCTGGTGTGGAGATCACCTGCATGTACCAGGGCGAGGTGGTTGAGGTGTTAGGATATGGTTTTTGTCTGGAACAGATGGAAGAGGAGTTAAAGAACCATGTGCTGACATTCCGGGAAAAGCAGCTTCGGGAGTATGAACTGTTTTGTGATACATTCAATGGGATTGGAATCCGTTATGAGCCGGGAGAAATCTTGTTTAATCCGGACAGGGAGTCCTGTAGAAAGGCTTTTTTGAAGAATCTGAAAAAGTATCCGGAGAACAGACGTTTTTTTCGGAGCAAAGAAGGATGGGAAACTTCACGGGCCTTTACGCGGGAAGAGATTTACAATCCCGACAGCATGCTGTATGTGGATGAGTCATCTCTGTATCCCGACTTGAAGGCTGCCGTCGAGATGATTCACCGCAGTGGAGGAATCGCTTTTTTGGCGCACCTTTTCCTCTATGCCGGGGCTGTGTCAATCCGTAAGGCTCTGTCTGAAATCATAAAAGAAGCCGGGCTTGACGGGATTGAATGCGCCCATTCGGAATTTACCGCACAACAGACGGAGGATTTGAACGGCTTTTGTCTGGAGCATGGGCTGCTGCAGTGCGGAGGAAGTGATTATCACGGCAGCAGAAAGCCGGGGATCGAGCTTGGAACGGGACGGGGGCAGCTTCAGGTTCCCGAAGGGTATCTGAAAGGCTGGCCGGAGAAGATGATACGTCATGTTTTACAATTGTAAATCAAAAGGAATTTAAAGTGGCTGTCCTGGCGAAATTTCGCCGGACAGCCATTTGCAGTGTGCACTGTTTATTTTTTCAACCTCTCCAAATCCTCATAAAATCCAGGATAAGAAATATCCACGCATTCTGCGCCGAGTATCTCGGTCTCCCCTTCCGCGCAGCATCCCGCGATGGCAAATGTCATCGCAATCCGGTGGTCCAGCCTGCTGTCGATCACAGCTCCGTGGAGCGTCTTGTTGCCATGGATCACCATGCCATCCTCTGTTTCTTCTACATCTGCTCCCATGGCGCTTAAATTCTGCACCATAACTTCAATCCGGTTGGATTCCTTTACCTTCAGTTCTGCGGCATCTTTGATGACCGTATCTCCCTCTGCAAAGCAGGCCATGGCGGCAATGATGGGAAGTTCGTCGATCAGGGTGGGGATGACGGCCCCGCCGATGACCGTACCGTGGAGCTGGCTGTGTTTTACCAGGACATCGGCTACCGGTTCTCCGTCTCCGCTCTTTGGATTCATCAGGGTGATATCCGCGCCCATTTCCCGGCAGACGTGCAGGATGCCATCGCGGGTCGGATTGATGCCCACATTCCGGATCAGCAGCTCGGAACCGGGGATCATAAGTCCTGCGGCGATGAAAAAGGCGGCGGAAGAGATGTCTCCCGGAACCAGAACCTTGGTTCCGTAGAGCTCTTTGGCGGGATGGATAACGGCCGTCGTGTGCTCTGTACGGACATCGGCGCCAAAACAGGACAGCATGAGCTCTGTGTGGTTGCGGGATACGTAAGGCTCGGTAACCTTCGTCTCTCCTTCGGCGTACAGACCGGCAAGGAGAATTGCAGATTTCACCTGGGCGGAGGCGACGGGCGACTGATAGTGGATTCCGTTCAGGGCAGTGCCTGTGATGGAAAGCGGAGCGCAGCCGTTGTCACGGATGCTTTGGATTCTGGCTCCCATCTGGGTGAGCGGGTCGATGATCCGTTTCATCGGCCGTTTTTGGATCGATGCGTCACCGGTTAAGGTGACGGGGAAATCCTGGGCTGCAAGGATTCCGGAAATCAGGCGGGTCGTGGTCCCGCTGTTGCCGCAGTCCAGGATGCCGTCCGGCTTCTTTAACCCGTGAAGGCCGTTGCCGTGCACCAGGACCCGGCTGCCGGCGCGTTCGATCCTGACCCCCATCTTCTGGAAACAGGCGATGGTGGAGAGGCAGTCAGCGCCTTCAAGAAAGTTATGGATCTCCGTGGTTCCTTTTGCGATGGAGCCGAACATGACGCTTCTGTGGGATACCGATTTGTCTCCCGGGACAGTTACTTCCCCTTTCAGGCGGTTGCATTTTGTGAATTTCATATTGGGTACTCCTTACTGGCTTTTTATCAGTTCGTAATTGTATTTTTTCAGCTGCTTCCAGGCGGCGTTCATGGCTTCTTCATCATAAAAGGTGATCTTTAAAGCGCCTTCGCCGTGCTCCCGGTTGTGGTTGATGCCAATATTGCTGATGCTGATGCCGCGGGCGCTTAAGATGACCGCAAGGGTGGAGATGGCTCCCGGCTCATCGACGATATCCACGGTAAAGGAATAATCCGGCGTGACGGAGCCTCTGCCGATATCGGAAATGGTATTGCGGTAAGTGCGCGAGGTGTCGAAAAGCTGCCGGAGCGCTTGTCCGTCGTGCTGTTTTAAATCCTGGAGCGTCCGGTTCAGGGAAGTGATATAATCTTCCAGCGCCTCGATGATATTGCCGGTATTGGCGATGCAGATCTGTTCCCACATCACGGGAGAGGCCGATGCGATCCTGGTGATGTCTTTAAAGCCCCCGGCGGCCAGCCGCTTCATCAGCTCATCCTGATTGTCGGAATCTTTTACCAGATTCACGAGGCTGGACGCGATGATATGGGGGAGATGGCTGATAGCCGCTACGATCCGGTCGTGTTCCCGGTAATCCAGCACGATGGGGATCGATCCGATGGTGTTTGCCACCGCAACCATCCGGTCAATATCTTCCTTCCGGCTCTTTGATGTTGGGGTGATGATATAATAGGCGTTCTCAAGCAGGTGGTCGGTGGCGTGTTCGTATCCTGTTTTTTCCGAACCTGCCATAGGGTGACCGCCGATAAAGCATTCCTCTATCCCAAGCTCTGTCACCACCTGATGTATGGAGCTCTTTGTGCTTCCCACATCGGTCAGGATCGCGCCCGGCTTCAGGTAGGGGCGGATCTCGGAGAGGTATTGTGCATTGTACTCGACCGGAGTGCAGAGGAAGATGATGTCGCATTCGGAAAGGGATTCGTCCACACCGCTTAAAATGATATCTACGATACCGTCCTCCTGTGCCCGGACCAGCTTTTTTTGACTTCTCATATAGGCCATGATCTTTATATCCGGGTTTGCCCGTTTGATGCCTTTGGCGATCGAGCCGCCGATCAGCCCGAAACCGATAAAGCCAATGACAGAGTCTGTCATTCTGCTTTCCATCAGAACCTCCTTCCTTCCAGCTCTGCGTACGGGCGAAGCATCGTGGTCAGCTGCCCAAACTGTTCAAAGGTCAAAGACTGGGGACCGTCGGAGAGGGCGCAGGCGGGGTTTGGATGCACCTCGATCATCAGCCCGTCCGCTCCTGCGGCAACCGAGCATTTGGCCAGGGGAGCCACATAAGCCCGGACACCGGTAGCGTGGCTCGGGTCTACAATGACAGGCAGATGGGTGCGCTCTTTCAGCACCGGGACGGCGCTGATGTCCAGCGTATTTCTTGTGGCGGTCTCGTAGGTGCGGATTCCGCGTTCACACAGCACTACGTTTTGGTTGCCCTCGGACATGATGTATTCGGCGGCGTTCAGCCATTCGTCGATGGTGGCGCAAAGACCGCGCTTTAACAGGATCGGCACGCCGGACTTGCCGGCTTCTTTAAGCAGCTCGAAATTCTGCATGTTGCGGGCACCGATCTGAAGCATATCCACGTATTTGACGGCGGATTCGATGGCGTGCAGGCTGGTGACCTCGCAGATCACGTTGAGTCCGGATGCATCCTTTGCCTCCTTCATGTAGCGGAGTCCTTCTTCTTCCAGTCCCTGAAACGAGTAGGGGGAAGTGCGCGGCTTATATGCGCCTCCGCGCAGGAAGGTGGCTCCGGCTTTCTTTACCGCGAATGCGGTTTCCATCAGCTGTTCTTTGCTTTCGATGGCACAGGGGCCCGCCATGATGGTCAGGGTATCGGCTCCGATGGAGGTATTGCCGACTGTAATGACGGAGGCCTCCGGGTGGAATTTTTTGTTGGCCAGTTTGTATGACTCTGTAACTGCTACGACCTTCTCCACGCCGTCAGATATTTCAAAGTTGACGCCCCGTAGCCTGGTCTTGTCGCCGACAACGCCGACGATGGTGACCTCGTGTCCTTTGGAGAGGTGGACCTGAAGTCCTTTTGCTTCTATAACAGATGCGACTTTTTGAACCGCCTCGTCCGAGGCGTCAGGTTTCATAATAATGATCATAATTTTGTCCCTCACATGTTAGTTTGCTTTCAAATCCAATACCTCGTATTCTACTCTATTATAGAAATATTGTCAACGCTTTAGTGCTTTAAACTTTTGCGCTTTAAAGTAACGTCCGGATGCGGGAAAGAATTTTGAATTTGCTTGTATATTTTGTACATTCTGCTTGTAATTTTCCGACATTTTTAGTAAAATATCATCATGAGACTAAATTTGACGTACAGGAGGGTATTTTATGAACGTTTATGGAACAAAACAAATCCGTAACGTCGCTTTGCTTGGCCACGGCGGGGCCGGTAAAACGACGGTTGCAGAGGCTCTGGCACTGGTAACCGGCGTTACAAAGAGAATGGGCAAAGTAACAGATGGCTCTACCATCAGCGATTATGACAAAGAGGAGATCAAGAGACAGTTTTCTCTGTCCACATCCCTGATTCCGCTGGAATACCAGGGTGAGGATGGTCCGATTAAGATTAATTTACTGGATACCCCAGGATATTTTGATTTCGTGGGTGAAGTTGAGGAGGCTATCAGCGTAGCCGATGCAGCTATCATCGTTGTAAACTGTAAGGCAGGCATCGAGGTTGGTACGGAAAAAGCGTGGGAACTGTGTGAGAAGCTGAACCTGCCGCGCCTGATTTTCGTGACGAATATGGATGATGACCATGCCAGCTACCGTGAGCTGGTATTGAAGCTGGAGAAAAAATTCGGCAGAAAGATTGCGCCGTTCCAGCTGCCGATCCGTGAGAATGAGAAGTTCGTAGGCTACGTCAACGTCGTAAAGATGGCAGGACGCCGGTTTACCGAACTGAGCAATTATGTTGAATGTGAGATTCCGGAATACTCCCAGAAGAACCTTGGCATCGCAAGAGAGGCTCTGATGGAGGCGGTTGCCGAGACCAGCGAGGAGTATATGGAGCGCTATTTCTCCGGGGAAGAGTTCACCCAGGATGAGATTTCCAATGCGCTCAGGGAACATGTGATAGAGGGAAATATCGTACCGGTCATGATGGGTTCCGGCATCAACTGCCAGGGCTTTAAGACACTTTTAGAGGCGATTGACAAGTATCTGCCGACCCCGGATAAGTTTGAGTGCATCGGCGTGGATGTATCGACCGGCGAACGTTTTACTGCGAAGTACAATGAAGAGGTATCTCTGTCCGCCAGAGTGTTTAAGACGATCGTAGATCCTTTCATCGGCAAGTATTCCCTGATGAAAATCTGCACCGGCGTCTTAAAACCGGACAGTTCCATCTACAATGTGAATAAGGATACCGAAGAAAAGGTTGCAAAGGTCTACGTACTGAGAGGCAAGGATGCCATCGAGGTGCCGGAGCTGAAGGCGGGAGATATCGGCGCGGTAGGCAAGCTGAACGTTACCCAGACCGGAGATACCATTGCGTTAAAGAGCGCGCCGATCGTATATCATAAACCGCAGATATCCACCCCTTACACCTATATGAGATACAATACCGTGACAAAGGGCGATGAGGATAAGGTATCCAGCGCACTGTCCAAGTTGATGGAAGAAGACCTCACCCTGAAAGCTGTCAATGACAAGGAGAACCGCCAGCTTCTGCTGTACGGAATCGGCGACCAGCAGTTAGAGGTCGTAGTCAGCAAGCTGTTGAACCGCTATAAAGTAGAGGTTGAGCTGAGCAAACCGAAGTTTGCCTTCCGTGAGACGATCCGCAAAAAAGTGGAGGTTCAGGGAAAATATAAGAAACAGTCCGGCGGACACGGACAGTACGGCGATGTTAAGATGGAGTTTGAACCGTCCGGCGATTTGGAGAAGCCATACGTATTTGAGGAGAGGGTGTTTGGCGGTGCAGTTCCGAGAAACTACTTCCCGGCTGTAGAAAAAGGCGTACAGGAAAGCGTCTTAAAGGGACCGCTTGCGGCTTATCCGGTTGTAGGCGTAAAGGCGACTCTGGTGGACGGCTCTTACCACCCGGTAGATTCTTCCGAAATGGCATTCAAGACGGCGTCCATGATGGCGTTTAAGAAGGGCTTTATGGAGGCAAACCCGGTTCTCTTAGAGCCGATCGCTTCGCTGAAGGTCACTGTGCCGGATAAGTTTACCGGTGATGTCATGGGAGATCTGAACCGGAGAAGAGGACGCGTGCTGGGCATGAATTCCGATCACCACGGCAAACAGGTCATCGAAGCAGATATTCCGATGTCTGAGCTGTACGGATACAATACTGACCTGCGTTCCATGACCGGCGGAATTGGTACATATGAGTATGAGTTTGCCCGTTATGAGCAGGCTCCGGGTGATATCCAGAAGAAAGAGGTAGAAGCTCGCGCATCCAAGGTAGACAAATTGGATGTTTAATAGTATACTGGAAGCAGTGGGGGAAAGCAGGCGAAAAACCTGCTTTCCTTTCGTTCACCAGAATACAGGAGGCAAGATGATGGAGGCGAGACGGCAATTTTCCAGACTGGGTTGGGCATATGTCCTGTTCTTTCTGGTTTCCATGGGCATGCAGCTTTTGATCGGCGCTGCGGCGGTAGTATTGGAAGGCGCAGGTTTTGGGAGACTGGCGACGGATACGGTGATGCTTTTGTCCCAGTTTTCCATGTACGGAATCGGTTTTCCGGTATTTTATTTTCTGGTCAGGAGAGTTCCGGCCTGGAAGATGACAAAGCCACAGTCTGTGGGAACCGTGTGGATGATACTGGTTGTGGTCTTCTGCTTTGGTTTGACCTATTTGGGCAATATGCTCGGACAGCTTTTGATGACGGCAGTGGGAGCCTGGCGCGGCATCAGTGTGGAAAATCCCGTCGATTCCCTTGTGATGGAGATGCGCCCGTGGACGGTCTTTCTCTCTACGGTCCTGATTGCTCCCGTGATGGAGGAGCTGATGTTTCGAAAGCTGCTGATGGACCGGACGGTTCAGTACGGGCAGAAGGTGGCAGTGATCGTCTCGGGGGTGAGTTTTGGACTGTTCCACGGGAATTTCTTTCAATTTTTTTATGCCTGCGTGATTGGCATGGTATTTGCATATCTTTACAGCAGCACGGGTAGGATCCGCTACAGTATCATACTCCACATGATCATCAATTTTGTGGGAGGTTTTATGTCCCTGCTTTTGAGCAGAGGGCTGGCGGCAGATGCCGTGTGGGCATTGATCTGGATTGGATTACAGACGATCCTGATGATTGGCAGTATGGTAGCGGCGATTGTGTTGGCGTGCGTCTATAGAAAACGGCTGCGCTGGTTTCCGGGGTGGGCTGCGAGACCGGAATGCGGGATTTTACGGGCGATTTTTCTGGCTCCGGGAGTCCTTGGTTTTCTGGCGATGAGCGTGCTGCTGTTTGTGACCGGAATTTAACCGTAATCTAACCGGAATCTGATAGAAATACTTGACACCCTTCCCTGCTTATGCTACATTAATAGTCAGCATAAATGCGATGAAGAGAAGTAGTAGGCTGCCAGGACATGGACAGAGAGCCGCCGGATGGTGCGAGGCGGAGATGGATGGCTTCCGAACTGGTCTTGGAGCAGCCGGCCGAACGGACTGCCATGTGCAGGATTTATTAGGTCAGGACGGATCCCGCCGTTATGAGGGATTGGCAGATGCGTTGATATCTGCCGGTTGAGTGCATGCAGAAAGCATGAATCAGAGTGGTACCGCGTAGGATATGCCCTGCGTCTCTGGAGACAGAGACGGCAGGGTTTTATTATTTTATAAAAATGTGCGGTTAAACAATATTTCAGGAGGAAGAAATTATGGCAAGCTACAACCACAGCGCGATTGAGAAAAAATGGCGCGAGAATTGGGAAAAGAATCCCATCAACGTAAACGACGGAAAGAAGCCGAAATACTACTGTCTGGACATGTTCCCGTATCCGTCCGGCAGCGGCCTTCACGTAGGACACTGGAGAGGTTATGTGATTTCCGATGTGTGGAGCCGTTACCAGATTTTGAAGGGACATTATGTGATCCATCCGATGGGCTGGGACGCATTCGGCCTGCCGGCTGAGAACTACGCGATCAAGATGGGCGTTCACCCTGCAAAGTCGACTGCTGAGAACGTGGCGAACATTAAAAAGCAGATCAACGAGATCGCGGCAGTCTATGACTGGGATATGGAAGTCAACACCACGGACCCGGATTTCTACAAATGGACCCAGTGGATTTTTGTAAAGATGTTCAAGGCCGGACTGGCTTATGAGAAAGAGTTCCCGATCAACTGGTGTCCGGACTGCAAGACCGGACTGGCAAACGAGGAAGTGGTCAACGGCTGCTGTGAACGCTGCGGCGCTACCGTTACCAAGAAGAACCTGAGACAGTGGATGCTGAAGATCACCGCTTATGCAGACCGTCTGCTGAACGACCTAGACAAACTGGACTGGCCGGAGAAGGTAAAGAAGATGCAGAGCGAGTGGATTGGCAAATCTTACGGCGCAGAGGTTGATTTCCCGGTAGAGGGAAGGGACGAGAAGATCACGGTCTATACGACAAGACCGGATACGCTGTACGGCGCGACATTCATGGTGCTGGCTCCGGAGCATGCGCTGGCAAAGAGCCTTGCCACGCCTGAGACACAGGAAGCGGTAGAGAAGTATATCAACGAGTCCTCCATGAAATCGAATGTAGACAGGATGCAGGATAAGGAGAAGACCGGCGTATTTACCGGAAGCTATGCAATCAATCCGCTGAACGGGGCGAAGACTCCGATCTGGCTGTCTGATTACGTCCTGTCCGATTATGGTACGGGCGCGATCATGTGCGTGCCGGCTCATGATGACCGTGACTTTGAATTTGCGAAGAAATTCGGCATCCCGATCGTCCAGGTTATCGCAAAGGACGGCGTGGAGATTGAGGATATGCAGGAAGCCTACACCGAGGCGAGCGGCATTATGATCAATTCCGGCGAGTGGAACGGAATGGAGTCCGCAGTGTTGAAAAAAGAGGCTCCTGCCATGATAGAGGCAAGAGGTTTTGGCAAGAAGACCGTGAACTATAAACTGCGTGACTGGGTATTCTCCAGACAGCGTTACTGGGGCGAGCCGATTCCGATCATCCACTGCCCGCACTGCGGCAACGTGGCTGTACCGGAGGAGGAACTTCCGCTCAGACTTCCTGAGGTGGAGAGCTATCAGCCGACCGGAACAGGGGAATCCCCGCTTGCGGCCATTGAAGACTGGGTGAACTGCACCTGCCCGGAATGCGGCGGACCGGCAAAGAGAGAGACCAACACCATGCCTCAGTGGGCAGGTTCTTCCTGGTATTTCCTGCGCTATGTGGACAGCCACAACGACAAAGAACTGGTATCTAAGGAGAAAGCGGACAAATATCTGCCGGTAGACATGTATATCGGAGGTGTGGAGCATGCAGTACTTCATCTGCTTTACTCCCGTTTCTACACCAAGTTCCTGCACGATATCGGTGTGGTTGATTTCGATGAGCCGTTTAAGAAGCTGTTCAACCAGGGTATGATCAACGGCAAGAACGGCATTAAGATGAGCAAATCGAAAGGGAATGTCGTTTCCCCGGATGACCTGGTAAGGGATTATGGCTGCGACGCCTTAAGGATGTATGAGCTGTTTGTGGGACCGCCGGAGCTGGATGCAGAGTGGGATGACCGCGGGATTGAAGGCGTGGCCCGCTTCCTGAACCGCTTCTGGAACCTGGTTGCCGACAGCAGGGATAAAGAGATTGAGGCGACCAGAGAGATGCTCCGCCTGCGCCACAAACTGGTGTTTGATATTGAGCAGAGGTTTAACCAGTTCAACTTGAATACCGTGATCTCCGGTTTCATGGAGTACAACAATAAGCTGATCGAGCTTGCCAAGAAGACCGGCGGCATCGACAAAGAGACCTTAAAGACATTTGTCGTACTGCTTGCTCCGTTTGCACCTCATATCGGCGAGGAACTGTGGCAGCAGCTTGGCGGTACCGATACGGTATTCCACGCAGACTGGCCGGAGTGTGACGAAGAGGCGATGAAGGATGACGAGATAGAAGTCGCCGTGCAGGTAAACGGAAAGACAAGAGCTGTGATCTCCGTACCGGCAGACATTTCCAAGGAAGATGTGATCGCTGCAGGAAAACAGGCGGCGGCAGATAAGATTACAGGAACGGTTGTAAAGGAAATCTATGTGCCGGGCAGGATTGTAAATCTTGTATGCAAGTAGAATGCAGATGTGACGGAAGAGTCAGGAGACTGGGATGAAAAAGATTGGGAAGCTTGCCGCCTTGGCGGCGGCGGGCATGGTGATGGCTGGAAGCAGCCTTGCCGTATATGCCCAGACAGGACCGGGAGTGGAAAAGACAGTGTTGGAGACGGATGGAAAAAGAGAGTCCGGAATTGAGATTGAAAAGCTTTTGGCGGCACAGGGCGCAGACAAAGTGATCGTAGTTGTCGGAACCGGAATGGACAGTTCCCAGATCCATGCGGCGTATTTCAAAAAATCGGAGGAAGGGATCTGGAGCGAGGAGTTTTATGTCCCGGGATACTGTGGTTTTAACGGAATGACAGCAGATAAGATGGAAGGGGACCGCAGGACGCCGGTAGGAAACTATGGCTTTACCCGTGCGTTTGGCATCCTGGATGACCCGGGCAGCATCCTGCCCTATAAAGTGCTGGATGAATACGATTATTGGGTGGATGACAGCCAGAGCGGGTATTACAACCAGATGGTGAGCGCGAAGACGACACCGGTCACCTGGCGTTCGGCAGAGCATCTGATCGAGGTGAATCCGTGCTACAACTACAGCATTGCCCTTGATTATAATGCCGGGTGCGTTCCGGGCAAAGGTTCGGCCATTTTCCTTCATGGTCTTCATCCGGTCAAGACATGGACGGAGGGCTGCATTGCGATTCCGGAAGAGTATATGAAGCTGTTGGTTCAGCAGGTGGATGCAGGCACCAGAATCGTGGTGGCAGCAGATGCATCCGGGCTGGAATACGTGGAAGCGGCAGGCATGGCACAATAAGTGCCTGCATGCCGGTCCGCTTTTTCAAACCTGCAAGCTGGCTGTCAGGAAGACCTGGCAGCCAGTTTTTTTGCGAGGAGCCGGATGGAGTCCAGCCTTTTTTTCTCAGCAGGGGACATTCCGGCGGTGAGGACTGACAGCAGAAGGTCAGTCTCCTGGTCGTTTAGCTGCATGCCGTTTTGAGAGGTTTCCATCTGCATCGCCATAAAGGTGGGAAGGATCTGGTCCTTTGGCAGTTTGGAGACCCGGTCGGCGAACTCCGTAATGTATTTCAGTTTTTCCGGGCTCATGGAACGGAGCCGGGGGTCCTGTTTCCAGTTGTTTTCAGAATTCATAAACACTCCTTTCAAAACGTTTAGCCGGTCGGTACGGCATTTATGTCGTCGTCTGCATAGCCTGCATCATAAGCTGGAGGTTTTCCAGCATGTCGATCATTTCCCGCTCACGGGGACCGGCGTACTGCTTGATCGTCTGGATGATCTCCATCGGAGAGGAAGCTTTTTTCACTCCTCCGGCGCCAAGCCCCATCGCAGACATCTCCCCGTCGCGGAACAGTTCTCTTGTACGGTTCAGCTCCCGTATCTTGATCATCATGGAAATCATGCGCTGCTGGGGAAGCTGCATATAGGGGAGGGCTGCTTTTATCATCTGGAGCTGCGGGTCTGCCAGCAGATAGTCAAAATCTGTCGGGCGGTAGCCGTTTTGCTGTTCTTCATTCATATTGCAGGTCCTTATCGTTTTGAGACAATATATGCTGCGCTTTGTAAAATCATACCTGGGATAGGCGCATATATTAATCATACAGGAGAGTGATTTTCATATGTCAACGAGATTGATCATAGATGGCAATGCCGTGTACGAGATTGATGAAGACTGCCAGGAGTGCCAGAAAAAGAAATCCATTTTCCGGGACGGGAAACATGCCGAAAACGGCGGTGCCGGGAGCCGGAAGACGGAGGATGGAACAAGGGCAGGAAGTTCATAAACTGGATACAAAAAAGGTTCCGCAGAAAATCTGCAGAACCTTTTTGATTGGGGCCGCTCTTACATTAGCAGAAGTTATTGCATCCGCCGCCGAATCCGCCGCCACAGCAGCAGAGCAGGATGATGATCCAGATCCAGTCGCCTCCGCAGCCACAGCTGTTATGTTCACAACATCCGCCTCCGCCAAATCCGTTGCCGCCACAGCAGCAGAGCAGAAGGATGATCCAGATCCAGTTGCATCCGTTTCCTCCCGTGTTACAGTCACATCCACAACCGCAGTTTGTTGCTGCTAAATCACTCATACCAGTTCCTCCAAAAATTATTTACACTTAATCATATGTCGGGCTGCCTGTCACTGTTTCCAGTTTTTTAGAAAGATTTTAGAAAGATTCAGATTACAGATGGGAAAGACTCGTGTATAATAGGGTTCATACCGGAAAGCCGGAATGGAAGCCCCTGATTTGGGGCAAAACAAGGAGCATGTTATGGAATTGAATCAGGATACGATAAAAAAACTGAGGGGTTTGATTGTTTTTACCGTGATCGCCGCGGTGGCGGGTGCGAATTACCGCAGCCTGCTTGGAGTGGCGGCGACGCTTTTGGGGATGATATTTCCGTTTTTGCTTGGGGCGGCGATTGCATTTATCCTGAATGTGCCGATGCGCTGGATCGAAGGGAAGATAATGCCCGGCAAGCCCTGCCGGTGGAGAAGGGCAGTCTGTTTGATCCTTACACTTGTGGCTGTGACCGGGACCGTAACGATGGTCATGGTTGTCGTGGCACCGGAGTTTTTCCGGACGCTGATCACACTTCAGAGCAGTGTTCCGCAGTTTCTTGCGGGCGCGCAGGATAAGCTGACTGCGTGGTTTGTCCAGTACCCGGATGTGGTTACTTACATCAACCAGATGGAAGTCAACTGGGAGCAGCTGATGCAGGGGCTGATCGGCTTTCTGACCACAGGCGCAGGCTCTTTGCTCAATACGACATTCTCTGCGGCAAAAAGCATTGTCAGCGGAGTTACTGCATTTGGGATCGGCCTTGTGTTTGCGGTCTATATCCTGCTGCAGAAGGAGACGCTGGGGCGTCAGGTTTCCAAGCTGGTACGGGCCTGCATGCCAAAGGCTGCTGCCGATGCCGTGCTGCGGACGGCAAGGCTGACAGAGTCTACCTTTTCCAGCTTCCTGACAGGGCAGTGTGTGGAGGCTGTGATTCTTGGCATGATGTTTTTTGTCACGCTTTCAGTCCTCAGGATGCCTTATGCAATGCTGATCGGAGTGTTGATTGCGTTCACGGCCCTGATCCCGATCTTTGGAGCATTTATCGGCTGTGCGGTCGGGGCGTTTCTGATCCTGATGGTCAGCCCGATGCAGGCGCTTGCCTTTATCTGCGTGTTCCTTGTGCTGCAGCAGATCGAGGGAAACCTGATCTATCCTCACGTGGTGGGGAATTCCGTGGGGCTGCCATCGATCTGGGTGCTGGTTGCCGTGACGCTGGGCGGCAGCATGATGGGGATTACCGGCATGCTGGTCTTCATTCCGCTGGTTTCGGTTCTCTATGCGCTTTTGAGACAATGGGTGAACGGACGGCTCCTGGAGAAAGCCCGTGAGGAGCAGCGCGCCAAGAGGGCTGAAAAAGGGGAGAAAACCTGCTGAAGCCGGCATAGAATAAAATGAATGACACGGCGGTACTGTGAGGTATCGCCGTGTCATTCTCCCTGATACATATACTTGATAAGTCTATCGACGTCTTCTGTTTCGTGGGCAACCAGTTCAAGTTCTTTTATATAGCCATTTGAGAAGATCGTTGCCATAGACAGATATTGAGTCAGCTTCGACTTCAGATTGATCCGGTCGCCTTCCGGAGATACCAGCTCGATCGTGCCCTTGCATTCATCCACAACCTTGAAAAACGTATCGACATCGTTAATGTTCTGAATCTTCATTTTCTTTCCTCCATGATTTTTTTGATTTCCTATTGGATGACTATAGTATAACAAAGGATATTTGGAAAAACAATGCAGAAAATCCCCAAAATATGGTGGGCATCCTGCAAAAAAGATGTATAATAGAGACAGTGTGCTTCAGGCAGCATAATAAAATTATAGAGATAAGGTGAAAAAAATGACAAAACGCATACGTGATTATGGGATTGTGATTGGAGATATGAAGACAGGCAAGAGAAATAAGATTACGGATGTGCCGGGAGTTAAAGTAGGGCACTGCACCGTAGACAATGACAAACATAAGACAGGAGTGACTGTGATCATGCCGTGTGAGGACAATCCTTTCGTCCATAAGCTGACGGCAGCCGCCTATATCCACAACGGCTTCGGCAAGTCCCAGGGGCTTGTGCAGGTGGAGGAGCTGGGGACGTTAGAAACGCCGATCGCACTGACGAACACCCTGAATGTGGGAAGGGTCCACGACGCTGTGGTGGACTACATGGTTGAACGATGCAGACAGGACGGGGTGGAGGTCGCATCGATCAATCCGGTGGTTGGAGAGTGCAATGATTCTTCTTTGAACCTAATCCAGGAGCGGGTTGTGGGGAAGGCAGAGCTTGATATGGCCATCCTGTCTGCCTGTGAGGATTTTGAAGAAGGGGCAGTCGGGGCGGGCACCGGCACGGTGTGTTTTGGCTTAAAAGGCGGGATCGGTTCTGCCTCCCGCGTCATGTCCTATGACGGACAGGAATATACTCTCGGTGTACTGGTACAGTCTAATTTTGGTAAGACCAGGGACCTTCGGCTGGACGGAAAAAAAATCGGGGATGAGATTGCGGCGCAGATAGAAGAAGCCGAGCTGGACAAGGGATCGATCATGATGATCGTGGCGACGGACCTTCCGGTCAGCGACAGGCAGCTGAAACGCATCATCAAACGCGCCGGCGCGGGATTGTCGCGGTGCGGCTCCTACATGGGGCATGGCAGCGGTGATATCGTGATCGGCTTTACCACCGCCAACCGGGTCCTGACAGGAAGCGGGGCAGATGTGACGGAGATAAAAGTGCTGAGGGAAGACCGGCTGGAGCAGGCTTTCCGGGCGGCTTCCGATGCGACGGAAGAGGCGATCTTAAACTCCCTTGCGGCGGCAAAGACAGTGACAGGATACCGGGGAGACACCCGTTTTGGATTTGCCGAACTGTTTTTGGGAAATGTATAAAAAAGCTATGTAAAAATTCATAAATTTGTCATTTTATTTTTTCCAAAGTGTGCTATACTTGATGAGGCTGTCTGAGGTCTGGCAGTCAATTCGAAAAAACAGGTGAAAAAATGAGTCAATCTAATAATCAAAGAAATAAAGGCACGGGGCGTTCCCGTGCAAAGAGCAGCGCACATGGCTCCAGGACGAATACCCGCGGGGGAGGAAGAACGGGCGGCAGAGCAAAAAAAGGCACAGGACAATATGCAAGGAAGAACGCTCCCAAACGCAGGGGCGGCCCGGACTATGACTTTAAAAAGATCGCAGCCGGCGGCGTCATCCTCATAGCGGCGATCGCCTGTATCGTATTCCTTTTAAAAGGGATGGGGAGCGGAAAACCCGGCGATGACGAAGAGACGGAGAGCACGACGATAGAACAGACAGAGCTGCAAAAAGAGGTTATGGTCGACGGAATCAATATCACCGGGATGTCGAGGGAGGATGCGAGGGCATCGATCCTGAAGAATTATCCGTGGGGGATGAAGGTTTCGTTTAACGGTGAGGTATACGAGGTATCTGATCTGATGGCGGGAAAGGTCGATTCTCTGCTGGATGAGATCTACTCCGGAGAGCCAGAGGAAAGGTACACGCTGAATACCGAAGGACTGGATGCAGCTGTCCGGGCGGAAGCTGCTGCGGCCGCCGCCCGGTGGGATAAGAAGGCAAAGAATGGTTCTATCTCAAGCTATGATGCGGCGAGCGACAAGTTTCTGTTTACCGGTGCGGAGTCCGGGCTGGCGCTGGATCAGGAAAAGCTGGCGTCCGATATTGCGGCTGCACTCAAGGCAAAGGACTTTGATGCTGTCATAGAGGCAAAAGCAAACGCGGTAGAGCCGGAGTTTTCGGAGGAAGCGGCGCGGGAAAAATACAAGACCCTTGCCACATTTACAACGAAGACTACGGCAAACAGCAAGAGAAACACGAATATCAGGCTTTCTGCCCAGGCGATCAACGGCAAGATCCTGCAGCCGGGCGAAGAGTTCTCCTTCAACGACGTGGTGGGACAGCGCACGGAGGCAAAGGGATATAAGGGAGCTGCTGCATACAATAACGGTGAGGTCGTAGAAGAGATTGGCGGCGGTGTATGCCAGGTTTCTTCCACGCTCTACAATGTGGTGGTACGGGCCGGCTTAAAGACGACGGTACGGCGCTCCCACACCTTTGAGCCGTCTTATGTGACTCCGGGCTGTGATGCTACGGTGAGCTGGAATGGACCGGATTATAAATTTGTCAATAATTCCAGCGCGGCCATCGGAATCCGGGCTTCCTATGCCGACCAGACCGTGACGATTTCCATCTATGGGATTCCGGTATTGGAGGACGGAGTGAAGCATACGCCGGAGTCTAAGAAGCTGAAAGATATAGACTCGCCGGCCCCGACTTACGAGGAAGACCCGACACTGGAACCGGGAGTGGAAAAGATTAAGAACGCGGGAAGCCTTGGAAGCCAGTGGGAGACAAGGATCGTCGTTACAAAAGATGGAAAAGAGATCAGCCGTGAGGTTGACCACAATACAACTTACAAGGGTCATGCGCCGGTGATCCTCAGAAATACCTCCGGCTCCGTAGCGCCTACCCTGCCGGAGGAGGGGGAGAGTACGATCGACCCGAGCGCAGGAGCTGCGCCGGCGCCGGAAGGGGCGGGAGACGGATTTGCCACCCAGCCTGTGCCGGGAGGCCAGGGACAGACTGCCGGACCGGGAACGGAAACGACGGCTCCTGCAAGACCGGGAAACGGAGGGAGCACAACGACAGCTCCGCCGTCATCCCAGGCGGCGACAGCTCCATCCCCGTCCGGACCGTCATCATCGATAGAAGGGCCTTCTTCCCAGGGACCTTCCGCATCACAGGATGATGTGCAGATGATCGCACCGAACCCTATGGGATGATATGGTATTCAATACAGATCAAGCAAAAGGAGATAGTCAGCAGCTGCCGGCTATCTCCTTTTTTCGGGATTGTATGCAAAATAATACGTTAATTTGAGGTTTTTTTCCTTTCCAAAATGATAAAAAGTTGCTATAATTAGATATAGGTCGGTCTTTCTTTATAGAAAGGCTTATATGCCGGGGATTTTACCCCGGAGACACCCCGGAAGACCTTTTCGGGGAACCAGCAATATTCACATTTGTAGGAGGAAAATCAAATGGCAAGAAAAATGAAAACCATGGATGGTAATCAGGCCGCATCCCACGCGTCATACGCGTTTACCGATGTAGCTGCGATCTATCCGATTACCCCTTCTTCCGTTATGGCTGAGCATACGGATGAGTGGGCGACAGAAGGCAGAAAGAATATTTTCGGCCAGACTGTACAGGTTACGGAGATGCAGTCTGAGGCAGGTGCGGCAGGTGCTGTGCATGGTTCTTTAGTAGCAGGCGCGCTGACCACGACCTACACTGCTTCTCAGGGTCTGTTACTGATGATTCCTAACTTATATAAAATCGCAGGCGAGCAGCTTCCGGGCGTATTCAACGTATCCGCTCGTGCACTTGCAAGCCACGCACTTTCTATCTTTGGTGACCACTCCGACGTATACGCATGCCGTCAGACCGGCTGCGCAATGCTGTGTGAGTCCAGCGTACAGGAAGTTATGGACCTGACCGTAGTTGCACATCTTGCTGCAATCAAGGGCAAAGTTCCGTTCATCAACTTCTTCGACGGTTTCCGTACTTCCCACGAGATCCAGAAGATCGAAGCATGGGATTATGAGGACCTGGCCGAGATGGCTGACTGGGATGCGATCGACGCTTTCCGTGAGAACGCGCTGAACCCGAACCATCCTTGCCAGAAAGGTTCTGCACAGAACCCGGATATCTTCTTCCAGGCAAGAGAGGCATGTAACCCGTACTACGATGCATTACCGGCTATCGTACAGGAATACATGGACAAAGTAAATGAGAAGATCGGTACCGACTACAAGCTGTTCAACTACTACGGCGCTCCGGATGCTGAGCACGTGATCGTAGCTATGGGTTCTGTAAATGATACCATCGAAGAGACGATCGACTACATGATCAAGACTACCGGCGCTAAGGTTGGTGTTGTAAAAGTACGTCTGTACAGACCATTCTGCGCAGAAGCTCTGATCGACGCAATCCCGGATACGGTTAAGAAGATTTCTGTACTTGACAGAACCAAAGAGCCGGGTTCCCTGGGCGAGCCGCTGTACCTGGATGTTGTCGCTGCACTGAAGAACACCAAGTTCGATGCAGTTGAGATCGTATCCGGCCGTTATGGTCTTGGTTCTAAGGACACGACTCCGGCTCAGATCGTTGCTGTATACGGCAACACCGAGAAGAAGAGATTCACCATCGGCATCGTGGATGATGTGACCAACCTGTCTCTGGAACTGGGCGCTCCGCTTGTTACCACTCCAGAAGGAACTACCAACTGTAAGTTCTGGGGTCTGGGCGCTGACGGTACTGTAGGTGCAAACAAGAACTCCATTAAGATCATTGGTGACAACACTGATATGTATGCACAGGCATACTTTGATTATGACTCCAAGAAATCAGGCGGCGTAACCATGTCCCACCTGCGTTTCGGTCATAAGAAGATCAAATCCACATACCTGATCCGCAAGGCTAATTTCGTAGCATGCCACAATCCGGCATATGTACGGAAATACAACATGGTTCAGGAACTGGTTGACGGCGGTACTTTCCTGCTGAACTGTTCCTGGAACGCAGAAGAGCTTGAGAAGCATCTGCCAGGCCAGATGAAGAAATTCATCGCTGACCACAACATCAACTTCTATACCATCGACGGTGTAAAGATTGGTATTGAGACCGGCATGGGCCCGACCCGTATCAACACGATCCTTCAGTCTGCATTCTTCAAACTGACCGGTATCATTCCGGAGGAGAAGGCAATCCAGCTGATGAAAGATGCAGCTCAGAAGACCTACGGACGTAAGGGTGAAGATGTAGTTAAGAAGAACTGGGCAGCAATCGATGCAGGCGCTCAGGGCGTTGTCAAAGTAGAAGTTCCGGAGAGCTGGAAGAGTTGCGAAGACGAAGGCCTGGATTACAAAGTGATCACTGAGGGAAGAGCAGATGTTGTTGATTTCGTCAACAACGTACAGACCAAGGTAAGTGCTCAGGAAGGCAACAACCTGCCTGTATCTGCATTCAGCAAATATGTAGACGGCTCTACTCCGTCCGGCTCCTCTGCATTTGAGAAACGCGGTATCGCTGTCAACGTTCCGGTATGGAACTCTGACAACTGTATCCAGTGTAACTTCTGTGCATATGTATGTCCGCACGCTGTTATCCGTCCGGTAGCTATGACCGCGGAAGAGGCTGCAAACGCTCCGGCTGACATGAAGATGTTAGATATGACCGGTATGCCGGGTTACAAGTTCGGAATCACTGTATCTGCACTTGACTGTACCGGATGTGGTTCTTGTGCAAACGTATGTCCTGGTAAGAAGGGCGAGAAGGCTCTCACGATGGACAAGCTTGAGAAGAACCTGGGCGAGCAGGCAATCTTTGACTTTGGCCAGACTCTGCCGATCAAAGAAGATGTTATCGCAAAATTCAAAGCTAATACCGTTAAGGGCAGCCAGTTCAAACAGCCTCTGCTTGAGTTCTCAGGCGCATGTGCTGGATGTGGCGAGACTCCTTACGCAAAACTGATCACCCAGCTGTTTGGTGACAGAATGTACATTGCCAACGCGACAGGATGTTCCTCCATCTGGGGCAACTCCTCACCGTCCACTCCTTACACCGTGAACTCCAAAGGTCAGGGTCCGGCATGGGATAACTCCCTGTTCGAGGACAACGCTGAGTTTGGTTACGGCATGCTGCTGGCTCAGAACGCAATCAGAGAAGGCTTAAAGACCAAGGTTGAAGGCGTTATGGCTCATGAGAAGGCTACCGACGAGATGAAGGCTGCCTGCGCAGAGTGGCTGGATACTTACGGATGCGGCGCTACCAACGGCGTGGCTACCGATAAGCTGGTTGCAGCATTAGAAGGCGTTGACTGTGACGTTTGCAGAGACATCGTGAAGAAGAAAGACTTCCTGGGCAAGAAATCCCAGTGGATATTCGGCGGCGATGGCTGGGCATATGATATCGGCTTCGGCGGCGTAGATCACGTACTGGCAAGCGGCAAGGATATCAACATCATGGTATTCGATACCGAGGTTTACTCCAATACCGGCGGTCAGGCATCCAAGGCTACCAAGACCGGTGCAGTTGCACAGTTCGCAGCTGGCGGTAAAGACGTGAAGAAGAAAGACCTTGCAAGCATCGCAATGAGCTATGGTTACGTATACGTAGCACAGATCGCTATGGGCGCTGACTATGCACAGACTGTTAAGGCAATCGCTGAGGCAGAGGCATATCCGGGTCCGTCCCTGATCATCGCTTACGCTCCATGTATCAACCATGGTATCAAGAAGGGTATGGACAAGGCTCAGACTGAGGAGAAACTGGCTGTAGAGTGCGGTTACTGGAACAACTTCCGGTTCAACCCGGCTGCAGAGAAGAAGTTCTCTTTAGACAGCAAGGCTCCGAACCTGGAGAACTATCAGGACTTCCTGAAGGGCGAAGTACGTTATGCTTCCCTGGCTATGAAGAATCCGGAGAGAGCAGCAGCTCTGTTCGAGCAGAACGAAGCAGATGCAAAAGCACGGTTCGACTACCTGAACAAACTGGTTACACTTTACGGAAATGACTAATCTTGATAAATAGATAAAAAAGGCGCCTGCCACTGGAGAAATCTGGTGGTGGGCGCTTTTTGAAATGGGTGTTAGGGATGGATGATGGAGGAAAAAATGAAAAAGATTGCTTTTGGGCTGGTAGTTTCGGCGCTTATCATGTTGGCTCTGCCATGGCTTGCGGTTACGTTCGTAAAAGACGATGGAGGAATGGCGATCTGCTTTCTTTTGTTTTTTGCAGTCAATCCAATTTACTCTGTAATCATTGGTGCGTATGCAGGAAAAGACGCAAGAATGTTATGGAGCCTGCCGGTTCTTTCGGCAATATTTTTTCTGGCTGGCACATGGATATTTTTTGATATGGGTGAGATGGCATTTATTCTCTATGCGTCAGTTTACCTCGTTTTGGGAATAGCTGCTATGTTGGTTTCTGCACTCTTCAGGAAGAAAACGCAGCGATAAATTAGGTTTTGTAAGGAGTTGTTGTAATGAGAAAATGTATAAGATGTGGAACTGAAATGAAAGAAGGATGTACAATTAAAGTCGAGGGTGGAGGATATGGAATTGTAATGTCTACTGCTGAAAATGCATTTTTAAAAGGCAGAATAGGAAAACCGAAAGTTGCAATTTGTCCTCAGTGTGGTGAGGTTTCTATTTATGTAGAGGATGTAGACAAACTCAAATAACAATTCCATTTTATTGGGCTAATTTTTAGGAGCGAACGTTGATAAGAAAGCCCGGCACTGTCTGAGTGAAACGAGTTTGCCGGGCTTTCTTATCGATATTAGTGAGCGGAGAAATGAACTCCTTACTTCTCTCCCAACAGATACGTAACCGCGCCGCCTGCCACCGCAAGCAGCAGACCGGCAAGTATCAGCAGGATATTGAGCTGTCCGAGCTGATCGAACAGACCTGTGTTTTCAAAGATGGCAAAGGGAGAGGAGAGGATCAGGCCCAGGATGGCACAGTAGGTCTGTACTCCGTAACGTTCAAATAAAAAGGTGATCAGCTTTGCAATCAGGAAGATGCCGATCAGGATTCCGATGCCCAGCGGGAACAGGATTAAAAATCCATTGACCAGCGCGGGGATATCGAATGCCTTCAGGGATTCTAAAAAGGTCTTGATAGACTCGATGATGCCGTAATAGTAACCCAGGATCATAAGCACCAGAGAGCCGCTCACACCGGGGATCACCATTGTGGCGGAAGCTATGATGCCGATAAAAAACATGATAATCATCGTGCCGGGGGTTGCCGTCAGGGTCTTTAGGACCTCTTCCCCGGAGTTGAGCAGCGGGAGGAAGATAGCAAATGCAAACAGGATGACAAATGCCAGGACATCAAAGATGCCGATGGAACCGCCCCTTGCGCGAAGTTTATCTTTTAACTGGCGGACCAGGATTGGCAGGCCGCCGAGGATCAGTCCGATGAATGTCATGCAGGTCACAAAGGTGTGCTCTGACAACAGGTATTCGATAGCAAAAGTAAAGCCGATCAGCCCGATGCCGCAGCCGGCCAGAATCGGAAGCAGGGTGACGATGCTTTTTTTCCAGTCCTTTAAAAAGTTGGAGACAGCTCCAATCAGCTTGTCGTAAATGCCCATCGAGAGGGCGATCGTGCCGCCGCTGACTCCGGGTATGATGTTGGCGATGCCGATGAAGATTCCTTTGATGGTATCTGTGATAAATGTCATAGTGAAGTCCTTTCTTTTCTGAATAAAAACATACAGGGTTTATTATAGGGTTCCCATTCTGGAAAGTCAAGCAAAGACGACAGTGCAGGGGGTAAAGAAAACGTAAATTTCATGAAAAATATCTATGTATCTTTCTATGGAAATATGATAGACTATAGCCGGATTGAGCGACAAGGTCAGACAGAAGAGAAAATGGAGATTGTTCATGAAACGTTTGTGGAAGTTACTGGGGCAGCTTGTGCTTGTGTCGCTGCTCCTAAATATCATTACAGAATTGCTTAGCAGGAAGTCACTGGCGCTTCTTGCAAAATACATAATTGGAAGTCCGTTTGTGTTCCTGTTGAATACGCTGTTGATTCTGACCCCGTTTCTTCTGGTGTTTTTCACCAGGAGAAAGGTCTTTTTTGCGACGGTGCTGACGGTGATAACGCTGATTATGGGGATTGCCAACGGCGTGCTCCTGATTTTCCGCACCACGCCTTTTACGGCGGCGGATCTGCGGCTGGTCAAGTATGCGGCGGGAATGCTGGATACCTACTTCACATGGTGGCAGATCGGACTGGGAGCGGCGGCTGTCGTGCTGACGGCGGCGCTGTGTTTTATGGTGTGGAGAAAAGCGCCGGTGGATGCAGAGCCGGTCCGGCTGACGGAGTCGGTCTGCGTGGCGGCAGTGGCGATGGCAGCGATATGGGGAATGCTCAATCTGTCTATCATGACCGGGACAGTGGAGCTGCAGTTTGGAAATATCGGACAGGCATATCAGGATTACGGATTTGCCTACTGCTTTGCCAACTCTGTATTCAATACAGGGATTCCAAAACCAGAGGAATATGACAGTGAAGCCGTGGCGGCGATCGAGGAAGTCGAGCTGGTGCCGGAAAATGCCTTCGCCCTGGGAAATTATAAAGAACCCAACATTATCATGCTCCAGCTGGAATCTTTTTTTGACCCGACGCTGTGGGAGAACAGTCCGGTGGAGGAGGACCCGGTTCCCTTTTTCCGGTTTCTGAAGCGGGCGTACCCGTCGGGGTATCTGAGCGTGCCTTCGGTAGGGGCAGGGACGGCGAATACGGAGTTTGAATGCATCACAGGCATGAATCTGGATTTTTTCGGACCGGGAGAGTATCCGTATAAAACGGTGCTCCAGAAGACAGTCTGTGAGAGCATGGCTTTCAATATGAAGACACTGGGCTACCGCACCCATGCGATCCACAACAACGAAGCCACTTTTTATGACAGATATAAGGTATTTTCCCAGTTGGGATTTGAGACGTTTACCCCGATTGAATATATGTATGATTATACAAGAAATCCTACCGGATGGTGCAGGGACAGTGTGCTGGCAGAAGAAATCAACAAGGCGCTGGATTCCACGCTGGGACCGGATTTCATCTATACCATCTCCGTGCAGGGACACGGCAAGTATCCGTCATTTGAATATTACTGTGAGCAGATCCGTGAGATGGATATATTTATCCGGGAGTTGACCGTCTCTCTGAACCGGAGGAAAGAGCCGACGGTCCTTGTGATGTACGGGGACCATCTGCCGGGGTTCGAGTGGACAGCGGAGGAGATGAAGAATGGTTCCCTGTTTCAGACCGAGTATGTGATCTGGAATAATTTTGGGCTTCCTTATGTGAAAAAAGATCTGGAGGCGTACCAGCTCACTTCTCATCTGCTGAATCTGCTGGATATCCATGAGGGAACGATGATAAGGTTTCACCAGCGCCATCTGGATAAGGAAGATACCGACAGCGGGGAATATCTGGATGCGATGAAGATCCTGGAGTATGATATCCTGTATGGGGACCGGGAAATATACGGAGGAGATTCTCCGTATAAAGCTACAAAGATGGAGATGGGAATCCTGCCGATCATCCAGCGCACCACGGCTCACGTCGATGACAGGATCATCGTGTTTGGCCAGAATTTTAACGAGTATTCTAAGATATGTGTAGATGGAAAGGCGGTTCCGACCACGTGCGCCAATAAAAACAGGCTGGTTGCCACAGACATTCCGTATAAAGAGGGGGAGGAGATCACCGTCCGTCAGATTGGACGGGATAAGATCCCGCTTGGAACAGCAAGAAAAGGACCGGGCTCCTGACAGGCGTCCGGTTTTTGCTTTAGTCCTTGCTTTAGTCCTTTTTCAGACCGTGCTTGAGAAAATGCTCCAGTTGTGATAGACTAATCCTAATTGGTTATACCATGAAAGAGAAATGAGGAGGACAAAGGCATGAGCCAGAAACAATCACGTGATACGATCTGCATCCAGGGAGGATGGCAGCCAAAGAATGGAGAATCCAGGGTGCTTCCGATATATCAGAGCACAACCTTTAAATATGAGACAAGCGAACAGATGGGACGTCTGTTCGATCTGGAGGAGAACGGATATTTTTATACGCGTCTGGCAAATCCGACCAACGATGCGGTCGCTTCCAAAATCTGTGCACTGGAGGGAGGAGCAGCGGCGATGCTGACTTCATCCGGGCAGGCGGCAAATATGTATGCGATCCTGAATATCTGTTCGGCAGGCGACCATGTGGTCAGCTCCGCAACGATCTACGGAGGCACTTCCAACCTGTTCACGGTCACGCTGAAACGGTTTGGCATTGAGTGCACGCTGGTAGACCCGGATGCTTCAGAGGAAGAACTGGAAAAGGCATTTCAGCCAAATACCCGGGCAGTGTTCGGCGAGACGATCGCCAATCCTGCGCTGGTGGTGCTGGATATCGAAAAATTTGCCGGACTGGCTCACCGCCACGGGGTTCCGCTCATCATTGACAACACCTTTGCCACTCCGATCAACTGCCGTCCGTTTGAGTGGGGCGCCGACATCGTGACCCACTCCACGACGAAGTACATGGACGGACATGCGATGTGCGTGGGCGGCTGTATCGTGGACAGCGGCAACTTTGACTGGGAGGCTCATGCGGACAAGTATCCGGGGCTGACGACGCCGGACGAATCTTATCACGGCGTTGTCTATACGCAGAAGTTTGGCAAGGGGGCATATATTACAAAGGCGACAGCGCAGCTGATGCGCGATATGGGTTCGATCCAGTCTCCCCAGAACGCATTCCTTCTGAACGTGGGCCTGGAAACCCTGCACCTTCGGATGCCGCGCCATTGTGAGAATGCAAAAGCAGTGGCGCAGTACCTGAAATCGAGAGAGGATGTCGCCTGGGTGAATTTCCCGGGGCTGGAAGGCGACAAATATTACGACCTTGCCCAAAAATATATGCCGGATGGCACATGCGGCGTGATCTCCTTTGGGTTAAAAGGCGGAAGAGATGCAGCGGCAGCATTTATGGATAAGCTGAGGCTGGCTGCGATCGTGACCCATGTGGCGGATGCAAGGACTTCCGTGCTGCATCCGGCAAGCCATACCCACAGACAGTTAAATGACGAGCAGCTGGTGGAGGCAGGCGTGGACCCGTCCCTGATCCGTCTCAGCGTGGGGATTGAGGATGTGAAGGATATTATTGCAGATATCGAGCAGGCGCTTGCCTAGGACGGACTGAACCATACGACCGGAGGAGAATTGGATGGATAAAAAGAAAGACAGCATACTGGAAAAGAAACTGGATAAAAAGACATGGGGAAGGTTCCTGCGGATCATATTCGGACGGACGACCTTTGTTGTACTGTTCCTTCTCGTACAGCTTGCTGTACTTCTTTTGACCTTCCAGTGGCTCAGCGACCATGTTTTTTATATCTATGGCGGCTTTACCCTTCTGAGTGCTGCCGTTGTGCTCTACATCATTAACAAGAGGCAGAATCCCTGCTATCAGCTTGCCTGGGTCATCCCGGTGCTGGTCATACCCGTGTTCGGGGTGATGTTTTATCTGTTCGTGGAGCTGCAGGTCGGCACGAGGATGATCGCGAAGCGGCTGAACCGGCTGATCCAGGAAACGAAGCCATATCTAAAGCAGGATCAGGAGACGATGGACCGGCTTTTAGGGGAGAGCCGTAGAGCGGCCCATCTGGCCGGATATATGAAAAATTATGGCGGATATCCGGTATACGACAAGACCTGTGTGGAATATTATCCCCTGGGGGATGATATGTTCCCGAAGCTTCTTGAGGAGCTTCGCCAGGCGAAGCGTTTTATCTTTATGGAATATTTTATCCTGGAAAAAGGTGAGATGTGGGATGCCGTCCTGGATATCCTGAAAGAGAAAGTGGCAGAAGGCGTGGAGGTGCGGGTCATGTACGACGGGATGTGTTCCCTGACTTTGCTGCCTTATCATTATCCACAGGAACTGGAGAAGCTTGGCATCCGCTGCAAGATGTTTTCACCGGTGAGGCCTGCCCTCTCCACGTATCAGAATAACCGTGACCACAGAAAGATTACGGTGATAGACGGTCATACTGCATTTACCGGCGGAATCAATATCGCAGATGAGTATATCAACCGCAGGGAACGGTTCGGCCATTGGAAGGACACCGCCATCATGCTGAAGGGCGAGGCGGTGAACAGCTTTCTGATGATGTTTTTGCAGATGTGGAACATCACGGAATGGCATCCGGAAGATTATGGAAAATACCAAAAAAGCCCCGATTATGTCTATCCGGAGCATCTTAACATGGACGGCTATGTGATGCCCTATGGGGACAGTCCCCTGGACGATGAGACAGTGGGGCAGCATGTATATATGGATATCCTCAACGAAGCCCGCCACTATGTCCATATCATGACGCCGTATCTGATCCTGGACAGCGATATGATAACGGCGCTGACTTTTGCGGCAAAACGCGGGATTGAGACAGTCATCATCATGCCTCACATCCCGGATAAGATTTATGCCTACCTGCTGGCCCGCTCCTATTATGAGGAGCTGCTTCTGGCCGGGGTAAAAATATATGAATACACGCCTGGGTTTGTCCATGCAAAAGTATTCAGCAGTGATGATGAGAAAGCGGTGGTGGGCTCTATCAATTTGGACTACAGGAGCCTGTACCTGCATTTTGAGTGTGCGGCTTATCTCTACCGCAATCAGGCTGTCCACGATGTGGAACAGGATTTCCAGAGGACGCTTGAGCAGTGCCAGGAGATTACGGTTGAGAACTGCAGGCAGTATCCGCTGATGAAAAAACTGGCGGGCAAGGTACTGCGCCTGTTTGCGCCGCTGATGTAAATAAGATTGATGATGAGGGGGAAATCATGCAGAGCAGGAAGCGTAAGCTGTTTAACCTTTTATTTTTGCTGCTGGTGTTTGCCCTGACAATTTATTATGTGTTCCGGGGAGAAGACGTCAGGCTGATCCTGGATACGGTGTCGTCCGCCGAATACAGGTGGCTGGCAGGCGGCGTGGCCTGTGTGCTGTTGTTTATCTATGGGGAATCTGCCATTTTGCACGACTTGTTTCGGACTCTGCAGATCAAGACCGGCAGGATGGTGTGCTTTTTGTATTCCGGCATAGGATTTTTCTTCAGCTGCATCACGCCATCGGCGAGCGGAGGGCAGCCGGCCCAGCTGTATTATATGAGGAAGGATAAGATCCCGGTCCCGGTGGCGTCGGTTGTCCTGATGGTGGTTACGATCGCATACAAGTCCGTGCTTGTGCTGATCGGAATCTATCTGATGCTTTTTCAACAGAAGTATCTGCACCGCTATCTGGTGGGGGTCCTGCCTGTGTTTTATCTGGGTCTGGTGCTGAACATCATTTGCTGCGGCGCGATGCTGGTACTGGTATTCCACACGACGCTGGCAGACCGGCTGGTCAAACGGTGCCTGGAACTGGCAGACTGGCTTACCAGAGGCAAATACGCCGGACGGGTGGAACACCTCCGTTACCGGCTTTCTTTTACGATGGAGCATTATGCAGCGGCAGCCGCCTACCTGAAACGTCACGGCGCAGTATTGGCGAGGGTGATGGCCGTCACCTTTTTGCAGCGGATCGCCCTGTTTTTGACGACGTATTTTGTGTACCGGGCTTTCGGGCTGTCGGAAAAGACATGGTTTGAGATTATGATCTTACAGGCATCGATATCCATCGCTGTGGATATGCTGCCCCTGCCGGGCGGAATGGGGATCAGTGAACATCTGTTCCTCAGTATATTCGGGGCGATATTCTATGGAGATTACCTGATTCCGGGTATGATCCTCAGCCGGGGACTGGCGTATTATGTTCAGATGCTTTTGGGCGGCTGTATGACGGCAGTGGCCCAGATCAGGAACGGAAGAGAAGACAGAGGGGGAATACAATGATTGGTTTTTATGATTATACGGTGGTGCTGACTTATATCAGCCTTGTGATATCGATGGTTGGAATGACGCAGGCAATCCACGGAAGGTTTAAGACGGCGATTGTGTGCCTTGCGGTCTCCGGTCTGTGCGATATGTTTGACGGGAAGATCGCACGGACGAAAAAAAACAGGACGGAGGACGAACAGGCATTTGGCGTACAGATCGATTCGCTGTGCGACATGGTCTGTTTTGGCGCGTTTCCGGCGCTGATCTGTTATCTGCTGGGGGTCAGAGGTTTTTTGGGGCTGTCGGTTATCGGACTCTATGTGGTGGCTTCTGTGGTCCGTCTGGCATTTTTCAATGTGATGGAGATGAAGGGGGCGCTGGTATCGGAGGATGGGCAGCGGTTTTACCGCGGTCTTCCGATCACATCGATTGCGATTGTCCTTCCGATGGTATTTTTGTTTCAGTTCTTTTTATCGACAGAGGTATTTGTGACCTGCCTGTATCTGCTGCTGCTGATCGTGGGAGGCTTGTTCGTGGCTGATTTTCAGCTCAGGAAGCCGACCAACAAAGAACTTGCCGTCTTAGTGGCAATGGTTGCCGTTGCCCTGTCCATCATCGTGGTCCACAGCCACTATGCGGTCCGGGTCGGACGGGAGGATGCGGGCGCTTCTGAGCTTGTGACGGAGTCCTGGCTGGAGGAGGCATCGTGGGGAGAAGCAGGAGGTATGGAATGAAATATCGTGACCGGAATGGAAATGCGGCAGGAGAGGCGTCCGGGCAGGACCGTCTGCTGGGGCTGTTATATGGAACGGCGGCCGGCCGAAGGCTGGTCCGTTTTTTGATCCGTCCGTCGGTGTCCCGGCTTGGAGGCGCTGTTTTGAGCACCAGGATATCTGCCCTGTTCATAGCCCCCTTTGTGAAAAAGACGGGAATCTGTCTGGAAGAATACGAAAAACCGAGAACCGGAGGCTATAGCTCCTACAATGAATTTTTCTGCCGGAGGATCAAGAAGGACCGCCGGACTGTCTGTGACGACCCGGAGATCTTCATCAGCCCCTGTGACGGAAAGGCAAGCGTCTATCCGATCGGTGAAGACAGCAGCTTTTTGATAAAAAATACCCGGTATACGGTAGGATCCCTGCTGCGCTCTGAACGGCTGGCAAGGCGTTTTCAGGGCGGCTGGGCTTTTGTGTTCCGGCTGACGGTGGATGATTATCATCGATATGGATATGTGGAGGACGGCATAAAATCACGCCAGAAAAAGATACCTGGAGTATTCCATACGGTAAATCCGGCAGCCAATGACCGGTATCCCATCTATAAGGAGAATACCAGGGAATACTGCCTGATCAGGACTCCCCGCGGAGGGACGATGGTCCAGATGGAGGTGGGAGCCCTGATGGTAGGAACGATCCGCAATTACGGTCCGTCTGCGCAGGCCGTGAAAAGAGGCGAAGAAAAAGGCAGGTTTGAATTTGGCGGCTCCACCGTGGTGGTGCTGACGGAGCCGGGTAAGGTGGTTCCTGATGACGATCTGGTCTGCAATACCCGGGAGGGCTGGGAGACCATTGTAAAAATGGGAGAGCGGGTTGGAGCGTATCAGTCGGCTCTGCTCTAGTAATGCTTTACATCGGCCGCCTGTCTGATCTGCTCGATGACAGGCGCGGCTTTCGGGGAAGTAAAGAAGGCATATGTGGTCTGAGGTACTTTTCCTTCGAGAGCGGCCATATTTCCCTCCTGTATCAGCGCGCGCACAGAGGAAGCGCTGATTGCGCCGTCCACGTCGCTTTTTCTTGGAAAGACGGTGCAGGTGATCCCGGCGGCGTTCAGTTCTTCCTGCATCACCTGATTGTAGATGGACGTGACCTGGCTGAACGGTTCTTCCCCCACAAAGCGGTCAGTGATCCCGAGTGCCTGTGCGATTTGCAAAAACACTCCGATGTCCAGTTTCGCGTGGGAGCGGATCACGGTATCCGAATCCTTCAGGAAGTAGGACGGAAAGGTGGCGTTTGAGATCATGTAAGGACCGGTCAGGTGGCAGACTACGTTCGAAAGATGGGCAGAGCCTTCCCGCACAAGCTGTTCCCGCACTGAAAGAGGGACGAGAGAGACGTCCTCTGATACGATAAACACATGAAGCAGGTCTACCTGCGCCGAAGCCTGCTCCAGCAGATACTGGTGGCCCAGTGTAAACGGATTGGCATTCATAATGACAGCGCCGGTCCGGGCTGTCTTTGTGTCCGGGGATGCGCTCATCTGATGTGCATTTGTTTCGTTCTTTAACTGGTCGAGGTAATGGGAAAATCCGTTTTTGCGGTTTTCCATAAAGACAACTTTTCCGTCCACGCGGGCAATCTCATAAAATCCCAGATCCCCAAAAAATTTTGCCGTATCACATTTTGTATAAAGAAACAGATCTGTGCAGTCGCGCCCAAACTGGTATTCTACCAGATGGGAGATGACACGGTTTAACAGTCCCTCGCCCTGATGCTCCGAGGAGACGGCAAGGCAGCGCAGCGTATTGCCAAAGCAGGAGCCGGTAGCGGCCAGGTTGTAGTCCTCATCGAAAAGCCCGATGCTGTAATCCAGATTCTTGTCCCGTTCGATCCCTTCCTGTTTTAAAAGCTCATCCATCTGTCTGGACGCGCGCCGGTCGGTCGGCCTGATCTGGCTGAAAGTGTATTCTGACATATGATTTCCCCCGTTTCTTAATCTGTAAATCCTGTTTTTAATTATATCTGATTTCCCTGAAAAATGCGACTACATCATTTCTTATAGCGGTTATTCATGTCGGCTTATGGCGGCGGATAAAATGTTTCCTGCCGGGGCAGACTAATGAGAAAATAAGAAATTCCGGCAGGACCGGACGGAAAGGGCAGGTGTTCAGGATGGCTCAAAGCGATACGGACGACTTGGTACGCACAGATAATTCGGAGCAGGCAGAAACGAAGAATACGGAAAAAGAGATCGAGCAGAAAGAAGATAAAAAACTGGAAGAATATGGGCAGATGACGCTGGAAGGAAACCAGAGGGAGAGAAAACTCCACCTGCTGTCCATCATAGGCGAGGTGGAGGGGCATGAAAACCTGTCGGGCAATACGAAGGCTACCAAATACGACCATGTGCTGCCCCAGCTCGCGGCCCTGGAAGACGACGACAGTGTGGACGGTCTGCTGGTGCTTTTAAATACATCGGGAGGGGATGTGGACGCCGGTCTTGCCATTGCGGAGATGATCGCCTCCCTCACCATGCCCACCGTATCGCTGGTGCTTGGCGGAAGCCATTCCATCGGCGTGCCGCTGGCTGTCAGCACCGACTACTCCTTCATCGTGCCCACAGGAACCATGATGGTGCATCCGGTGAGGATGACGGGGATGGTTATCGGGGCAGCCCAGACCTACGAATATTTTGAGATGATACAAGACAGGATCCTGAGCTTTATCAGCGACCATTCTAAAATCGCCTATGACCAGGTAAAACGGCTGATGCTGAACACGGAGATGCTGACGAGGGATCTGGGGACTGTGCTGGTGGGAGAGCAGGCGGTAAAAGAAGGGCTGATCAACGAAGTCGGCGGAATCAAAGAGGCGATGCGGCATCTTTACCAGATGATAGAAGAGCGAAAACAGTGAGATCAGGCAAAAAACTGTAAAAAAAGATCCGGACAGAAATGGCCCTGCGGGAGGTGCAAAACCATTTCTGCCGGATTTTATGCGTCAGACCGTTAGCTGCGGTATCCGTTCGGGTTCCCGGACTGCCATCTCCAACTGTCTTCACACATCTCCATTAACCCGCGCTCGGCTTCCCATCCCAGCTCTTTTTTTGCAAGAGACGGGTCGGCATAGCAGGTTGCGATATCTCCGGGCCGGCGTGGCTTGATCGTATACGGGATCTGTTTTTGGCATACCTTCGAAAAGGCATCGATCATCTGAAGCACGCTGTAGCCGCAGCCGGTTCCCAGGTTGTAGATGCGAACCGCAGGAGTGTCAGAAAGCTTCGCCAGCGCCTTTACATGTCCAAGGGCCAGGTCTACCACGTGGATATAATCGCGTACTCCGGTGCCGTCCGGCGTATCATAATCATCGCCGAACACGCCTACTTCTTTCAGCTTGCCAACCGCCACCTGTGTGATATAAGGCGTCAGGTTGTTCGGAATGCCGCAGGGGTCCTCTCCGATCAGGCCGCTCTTATGAGCGCCCACCGGGTTGAAGTAGCGCAGCAGGATGACGTTCCACTGCGGGTCTGCAGTGTGGAGGTCTGTGAGCACCTGCTCCAGCATTCCCTTGGTCTGGCCGTAGGGGTTGGTGATGGTTCCCTTGGGGCACTCCTCGGTGATCGGAATAAAAGCAGGGTCGCCGTATACCGTGGCAGAGGAGCTGAAGATGATGTTTTTCACGCCATGGTCGCGCATGACTTCACAGAGGATCAGCGTGCCTGTGATGTTGTTGTGGTAGTACTCAAGCGGCTTTGCCACAGATTCCCCGACGGCTTTAAGGCCTGCAAAGTGAATCACGGCGTCCACCGTCTCTTTGTCAAAAATATCATTGATGGCCGCTTTGTCCAAAAGGTCGGCGCGGTAGAAGGTGACTTCTTTTCCCGTGATCTGCTTTACACGGTTTAAGGACTCTTCGGATGAGTTGCACAGGTTGTCCACCACAACCACTTCATAGCCCAGATTCAGCAGTTCCACGCAGGTGTGGCTTCCGATGTACCCGGCTCCCCCGGTAACTAAAATTCTCATATCCTTCTCCTCCTATGCTTCTTTGTTCCAGAGCTGCTCCGGATAAAGCCCCTTTTCTTTCAGTGACTGAATCGCCCGGACCACATACTCTTTATCTTCTTTGTAAGTTACGCCATACCAGTTGTCCAAAGAGGTCAGGACCTTGACATCTGCTTTTCCCTCTTTGAGCATCTCATCTACGACGAAGGGCAGGAAATACTCACATTTCAGAGGATTGACAGGAAGGCTGGCATCCAGAAAACCGGCAAACCGTTCTTTCAGGGCGGTAAAGATGCTGGTGGTGAATCCCCACAGGTTCATGGAGACAATGGTCCCCTCGGGAAGGGCATTCCATGTTTCACCTTCATCTTCTGTATATTCGGCCTGATTCCCGTGCTTTTCGATCCTGGTGCGCTCATGGACATCGGTCAGCATCCCGTTTTCATCCACCGAGCAGACACCGCGGGCCACGTGGCCGTTCTCTGTCAGGGTCTTATAGAGGTCATAGCCGACCATCGTATAGTGGCATACCTCGTCGTCCTCCATCGCGCAGAGCTGGTTATAGATGGTTTTAAAGGCAGATTTTCCATAATAATCATCGGCATTGATGACTGCAAACGGAGCGTCGATGACCGGAGCGCAGCAGAGGATGGCGTGCCCGGTTCCCCAGGGCTTTTGACGTCCTTCCGGCAGTTCATATCCCTCCGGCAGTTTGTCCAGTTCCTGGAAGACATACTCAACCTGGATGTGCTCGGCCAGACGGTTGCCCACATGTTCTTTGAAATCTTCTTCGATCGCTTTTTTGATGATGAAGACTACCTTTTCAAATCCTGCCTCGATGGCGTCATAGATAGAAAAGTCGATGATCATGTTGCCATAGCGGTCCACCGGGTCAATCTGCTTCAGTCCGCCGTACCGGCTCCCCATACCTGCCGCCATGATGACTAATACTGGTTTCTTTGCCATTGTCATATCCCCCTTGATATCCTTTGATTAGTTGTTACCTTTATTATAAAAATCCATCTTTGCAAAAGCTATGGAATATTGTATAATAATTAGTATTATCGGATGGATTTTTACAATTATCATAGTAAGGGGACGAGCTTATGGGCCAGATGGCGGCACTTCAGGACATTCTTCGGGAACTGCACACGGTATCGGGATTTCGGATGAGCCTTTACGATGCGGACGGCAGGCAGCTCTACGTATATCCACAGGATATGAACCCGTTTTGCAGCCTGATCCAGCAGGATGAGGAGGCACTTGCCTGCTGCCACAGATTTGACCGGGAGGCCTTTGAGCAGGTGAAGCGAACGGGCGAGGTCTATATCTACCGGTGCCACTGCGACTTGTACGAGGCGGTGGCGCCGCTGTACGACTTTGGCGTGCTGTCTGGCTACCTGATGATGGGGCAGGTTCTCGACACCTCCAGGACCAGCAGGCAGGAGGTCCTTCATAAGGCAGAACAATACGGCGCGGCCAAAGACGCTTTGAGCCGGGCGGTCCGGCAGATTCCGTACAGGACTAAAGAACAGATCCGTTCCTGCATCTCGATCATGGAAATGTGCGCAGGTTATCTGTCTTTGTCAAATTATCTGCGGGCAGACAGAAAGGATCTGCCGGGCAATGTAAAAGCCTATATCGACCGTCATTACGGAGAAGCGCTGACACTGGATCTTTTGTGCCGGGAGTTCTACTGCAGCCGCGCCACCCTGACCTCGTCCTTCCGCAGTACATACGGCCAGAGCATCATAGAATACCTGACCCAGGTCCGTCTGGAAGTAGGCATGGACCTGCTCATAAGAACAGACCGCAAAATCGGAGAAATAGCTGAACGCTGCGGCTACCCGGACCAAAACTACTTTTGCCGCCAGTTTAAAAAACGCTACGGCACCTCCCCGCGGAAGGTTCGCTAGAGTGACCCCATCCGCCCACCCGGACGTACTTTCGCCGCCGCAGCCCCCAAACACCAATACTTGCATTTCTCCCATTTTTTTTGTATACTTAAATCCAATGGAAAAACAGGAGGCAAATATCCGTGGCATCTAGCAGTAAAAAGACGACGACATCAGGAAAAAAGACCGGAACGGGAAAGCCGGGGAGACCAAGGAAAAACCAGACACAGGCGCCGGCGCCGGATAATTTTATCCGGGCAGAAGTATTTATCATTTTGTCCTTTGCGCTGGCGGTTCTGTTGTTTTTGAGCAACTTTCACCTGTGCGGTGTTGCAGGTGATTTTTTACGTACCCTCCAATTGGGGATATTTGGCATGGTGGGATATATAGCCCCACTTCTTTTATTTACGGGAACCTGCTTTTATCTCTCCAACCGGGGCAATAAAGCGGCCGTCATAAAAATCCTCGCGGTGGTGGCGGCGGTGCTGACGCTGTGCAGCTTTGCCCAGCTCTTTTTTGGCAGCGGGCTATCCGGGGAGCAGAAAATTATGGAATACTACCGGATGTCTTCTTCCACCGGAAAAGGCGGCGGCCTGGTTGGCGGCCTGCTCTGCGGGATGCTGGAATCCGTATTTGGAAAAGTGGGGGCGTTTCTGGTGCTGTTTGTCTGCTTTATCATCAGCTCCGTAGTGATCACCGAGCGGTCTGTGGTGAAGGCTGTGAAAAAGCATGGAGATGCGGCATACCGCCATGCCAGGGAAGATATGGACCGGAGACGGGAGATCCATGCGGAACGGCTGGAGGAGAAGCGCAGGCTGAGAGAAGAGCAGCGCGTCCGCGGAGTCAATCTGGATTCGACCAAGCTGGAAGACCCGGCGACGGCGGCCGGCAGACCTGTGATAACAGGAAATGACATGGTGGTGCCGGATCTGGACGGCGTTTCGGATGTGTTACCGGAACGGGAGTTGGAAGAGACGCAGGAACCGGGGCAGGGCTTTGGCGTTTCGTCCATGACATCGACGGCGGACGTGTTTACGGGCAATATCGCATTGCCGCCGGAGTATGAAGACGATGATACGGTTCCGTTTGACCTGGAAGACCCCGATGGGATCTTTATCCGAAAAGGGATGTCCGGGGCGGACAGCATGGAACCGGCTGCAAGTGCCGCCGCGGCGGAGGCAGAACCGGTGGATCCGGTGTCCTGCAGCGGGGCCCCGGTGTCAGAATATCTGCCTGAACTGGTGGTTACGGAAGACGACATGGAACCTGGCGGTTATCCGGGGATGGGGGCAGACGGATTCTTTATTCCGGAGGAGCCAAAGACCGTGGTGACGGCATCAGGAAAGGTGATCGAGACCGACACGGAGGAATTGAAGAAAAAGCTGGAATCCAAAAAGAAGGCGGCGAAAGAAGAGCCCAGCGTACAGATGCAGATCCAGGAGAAGCAGGAAGAGCCGAAGAAGGAGTATGTATTCCCGCCGGTCAGCCTGTTAAAGCGGGGCAGCCGCATCGCCGGTTCTTACTCCGAGAAAGAATATAAGGAGACGGCGATAAAACTGCAGCAGACGCTGAAGAATTTCGGCGTGGGCGTAACGGTTACCAATATCAGCTGCGGACCGTCCGTGACCAGATACGAGCTTCACCCGGAGCAGGGCGTAAAGGTCAGCAAGATCGTGGGACTGACCGATGATATCAAGCTGAGCCTTGCGGCGGAGGATATCAGGATCGAGGCGCCGATACCAGGGAAGTCTGCGGTCGGCATCGAGGTTCCGAATAAAGAGAACAACATGGTCTATCTGCGCGACTTGTTTGAGTCGGATGCATTTAAAAAGCATGGTTCCAGTCTGGCGTTTGCGGTGGGCAAGGATATAGGCGGTCAGGTGGTTGTCACTGATATTGCCAAGATGCCTCACCTGCTGATCGCCGGATCGACCGGTTCCGGTAAGTCGGTGTGTATCAACACGCTGATCATGAGCATCATCTTTAAGTCAAAGCCGGAGGACGTCAAGCTGATCATGGTGGACCCGAAGGTGGTGGAGCTGAGCGTCTACAACGGCATTCCGCATCTGCTGATTCCGGTTGTGACCGACCCGAAAAAAGCGTCGGGCGCGCTTAACTGGGCGGTGGCGGAGATGACGGACCGCTATAAAAAGTTTGCAGAATACAACGTCCGTGATTTGAAAGGCTACAACGCCAAGATTGAGAAGATCAAAGACATTGAGGACGAGAAAAAGCCGAAGAAGCTTCCGCAGATCGTCATCATCGTGGACGAGCTTGCCGACCTTATGATGGTTGCGCCGGGGGAGGTGGAGGATGCGATCTGCCGCCTGGCACAGCTTGCACGTGCGGCCGGTATCCATCTGGTGATCGCGACGCAGAGGCCGTCGGTCAATGTCATCACCGGTCTGATCAAGGCCAATGTGCCGTCCAGGATTGCATTTTCCGTATCGTCAGGCGTGGATTCGCGGACGATCATCGATATGAACGGAGCAGAAAAGCTGCTTGGCAAGGGCGATATGCTGTTTTATCCGGCGGGCTTTCCAAAGCCGCAGCGGGTTCAGGGCGCATTTGTCTCCGACCAGGAAGTGCAGCGGGTCGTGGACTTTTTGACCGAGCAGGGGATGGTCGCAGACTACAGCCCGGAGGTGGAGACACAGATGAATTCGGCTCCTGCGGCGGCAGCGGCAGGAGGTGCAGGCGGCAGCGGGCGGGATGAGTATTTTGCCCAGGCTGCAAAGTTCATTATCGAAAAGGAAAAGGCGTCCATCGGGATGCTTCAGCGGATGTTTAAAATCGGGTTCAACCGCGCGGCGCGGATCATGGACCAGCTTGCGGAAGCGGGCGTCGTCGGTGAAGAAGAGGGCACGAAGCCGAGGAAGGTGCTGATGACGATGGAAGAGTTTGAAGGGATGCTGGAACGCGGAGAATAACACTCCGCGATGAAGGGATATCAAAAGTTACCAATCACAATGCAGACAAAACTTAACGCAAACAAATGAAGGAGGATTCGGGATGAAAACAGATATCGAAATCGCACAGGAGTCAGTCATGCTGCCAATCAGGGAAGTGGCGGCGACATACGGGATATCGGAGGATGACCTGGAGTTATATGGAAAGTACAAGGCAAAGCTGACAGACGAGCTGTGGCAGCAGGTGAAAGACCGGGAGGACGGGAAGCTGATCCTGGTGACTGCGATCAACCCGACCCCGGCAGGCGAGGGAAAGACGACTACCAGCATCGGTCTGGCGGACGCTTTGTCACTGCTTGGCAAAAAGACGCTGCTGGCCCTGCGCGAACCTTCTTTGGGACCGTGTTTTGGCATCAAAGGCGGAGCGGCGGGCGGCGGCTATGCCCAGGTGGTGCCGATGGAGGATCTGAACCTTCATTTTACCGGGGATTTTCATGCGATCACCTCAGCCAACAACCTGCTGGCGGCTCTGCTTGACAACCATATCCAGCAGGGAAATGCGCTTCAGATCGATACGAGGCAGATACTCTGGAAACGCTGTCTGGACATGAACGACCGTGCGCTGCGGAACATCGTGGTCGGGCTTGGTGCAAAGGCGGACGGCGTGGTGAGGGAGGATCATTTTGTCATCACCGTGGCTTCTGAGATCATGGCGATCCTCTGCCTTGCAAATGATATGAAAGATTTAAAAGAACGGCTGGGACGGATCATCGTTGCATATAATTATGCGGGGGAACCTGTGACGGCGGCGCAGCTGAATGCGGTAGGCGCGATGGCAGCCCTTTTAAAAGACGCCATCAAACCAAACCTGATCCAGACGTTAGAGCACGGCGGCGCGCTGGTACACGGCGGTCCTTTTGCCAATATCGCCCACGGATGCAACAGCGTACGGGCGACAAAGACGGCGCTGAAACTGGCCGATATCGTGGTGACGGAGGCAGGCTTTGGCGCAGATCTGGGCGCTGAGAAATTCCTGGATATCAAGTGCCGCAAGGCCGGTTTAAAGCCGGATGCGGTCGTTCTGGTGGCGACGGTGCGCGCGCTCAAATACAACGGCGGCGTTCCGAAGGCAGAGCTTGGAGAGGAGAATCTGGAGGCGCTGGCAAAGGGCATCGTAAACCTGGAAAAGCACATTGAAAATATCCAGAAATACGGCGTGCCGGTGGTAGTGACCCTGAATTCCTTCCTGAGTGATACGGAGGCGGAGTATGCCTTTATCCGTGATTTCTGCGAGGAGCACGGCTGTGAATTTGCACTGTCCGAGGTGTGGGCAAAGGGCGGCGAGGGCGGCCGGGCGCTGGCCGATAAGGTTCTCCATACGCTGGAAACAAAAGAGAGCCATTATCACCCGCTCTATGAGGATGATATGAGCCTGAAGGATAAGATCCATACGATCGCCACTGAGATCTACGGGGCAGACGGGGTTTCCTATGCTCCGGCGGCTGCAAGAGCCCTTGCACGGATTGAGGAGATGGGCTTTCAGAAACTGCCGGTATGTATGGCAAAAACCCAGTATTCTCTGTCGGATGACCAGAATAAGCTGGGCAGGCCGAGTGGATTTACGATCAATGTGAGGGATGTCTATGTATCGGCCGGCGCCGGTTTTGTGGTAGCGCTGACAGGCGCGATCATGACGATGCCGGGACTTCCGAAGAAACCGGCGGCAGACAACATCGACGTGAACGAGCAGGGCGTGATCACCGGGCTGTTCTAGGACGGCAGACGGCGGCAGCGCATGCTGTACAGACTCCGGGAGATTTTCGGAGGACAGTTAGATTGACAGGAAGGAAAGAGCATGAGAATAAAGGAATGGCTTGGCGAACTGGAATACCGGCTGCAGCAGGGGAGTCTTGACACAGAGGTGGACGAAGTGGTCTACGATTCCAGAAAAGCACGTCCGGGCGCAGTGTTTATCTGCATCAAGGGGACGAAGGTGGACTCCCACGCGTTTATTCCCCCGGTCCTTGCGGCGGGAGTGCAGGTGATCGTGACGGAGCGGGAAGTGGATGTGCCGGAGGATGTGACCGTGATCCGTGTCGGACAGGGGCGGGAGGCGCTTGCCCGTCTGTCCGCCGCCCGGTTTGGCTATCCGGCAAAAAAGATGACGATGATCGGCGTGACCGGGACCAAGGGAAAGACCACGACGGCGCACATGATCCGGGCGATTTTAGAGGCGGCGGGAGAAAAGACGGGGATGATCGGCACCAATGGGGTTTCCATCGGAGAAGAGCATTATCCCACGGTGAATACGACGCCGGAATCCTATGACCTGCACCGGTATTTTGCCCAGATGGCGGCATCCGGCTGCACCCACTGCGTGATGGAGGTCTCTTCCCAGGCGTTTAAGATGCACCGGGTGGACGGAATCTGTTATGATTATTCCATCTTTACCAATATTTCCCCGGACCACATCGGACCGGATGAGCACGACAGCTTTGAGGAGTATCTGTACTACAAGAAAAGGATCTTCCATCAGAGCCGCCATGGTCTGGTGAACTGTGATGACGAGCATTTTGATGAGATCATAAAAGAGATTCCCTGCGAGTGGGACGGGTTTGGCCTTAAGGACGGCTGCCGTTATCAGGCGGAGCATATCCGCTATGTATCGGAACCGGATTTTGTGGGAATCGAGTTTGACATGAAAGGGGCGACAGAAGCTTCGGTCAGGGTCAATATCCCCGGCAAATTCAACGTCTACAACGCGCTGGCTGCCGCTGCGGTATGCATCCGTGCGGGAATCCCGGCAAAGTGGGCGCTGCACGCCCTGGAACATCTAAAGATCGACGGCCGCATGGAGATCGTCTATACTTCTGAGAAGTTCTGTGTGATCGTGGACTATGCCCACAATGCGGTTAGCATGGAGAGCCTGCTTGCCACCCTGCGGGAGTACGATCCGGGACGGCTGGTCTGCGTGTTCGGCTGTGGGGGCAACCGGTCGAAGGACCGCCGTTACTCGATGGGGGAGATTGCAGGAAAGATGGCTGATTTTTCCATCATTACGGCAGATAATTCCCGTTTTGAAAAGGTGGAGGACATCATTGCCGACATCCGCGGCAGCATGGAAAAGACCGGTGGAAAATACATCGAGATCCCGGACAGGAGAGAAGCGATCGAATACAGCATGACCCACGCACAAAAGGGCGATATGATCGCCATCATTGGAAAGGGCCATGAGGATTATCAGGAGATAGAAGGAGTCCGTTATCCGTTCTTAGACCGGGCGGTGGTAGAGGAGACGGCGAGGACCATGAAAGTGTAAAGGAAGCCAGAATATGGAACAGATGACGGTTAGAGACGTAGTGAAGGCCACCGGCGGGAGACTGCTGTGCGGCGACGGGGATACCCCGCTGATACATATCAGCATCAATTCGCAGACCATGGAAGGAAGCGACCTGTTTGTACCGCTGATCGGGGCAAAGGTGGATGCCCACCGCTTTATCGGCCAGGCATTTGAGAATGGGGCGGCGGCCACCCTGACAAGCGAGCATGATTCGATGGAGGACGGCCATCCGTGGATCCGCGTGGCGGATACGAAAAAGGCGCTTCAGGATATCGGCGCTTATTACCGGAGACGGTTTACCCTGCCGCTTGTGGGGATCACGGGCAGCGTCGGGAAGACGACGACGAGGGAGATGATCGCCGCCGCCCTGTCGGCAGGCTTTCGTGTCTATAAGACAAAAAAGAACTTAAACAGCCAGGTCGGCGTCCCGATCACGCTCTGTGGGATCACGTCTGCGGATGAGGTCGGCGTATTGGAGCTTGGCATGAGCGAGCCGGGGGAACTGACCGTGATCGCCCGGATTGCCGACGTGGACATGGCAGTGATCACCAATGTGGGCGTGACCCATATCGAGCAGCTTGGATCACAGGAGAATATTTTCCGTGAAAAGATGACGATACAGGACGGGTTAAAGGATGGCGGCATCCTGCTTTTAAACGGGGATGATGAGCTGCTCAAGACGGCCAGGGCAAAAGACGGCTGCCGGACGGTCACCTTTGGAAGCGGGGAGCACTGTGACTACCGCTGTGAAGAGGTCCGGATCGAGGACGGGTATCCGTTGTTTACGGCGGTCCACGGAACAAGGCGCATCCCGGTGCGCCTGGGCATCATGGGGAGACACAATATCATGAATGCCCTGGCGGCTCTGGCGGTGGCGGATCTAAATGGAGTGCCGATGGAAGCTGCGGCAGGGAAGCTGGGTGAATTCCACGGGTTCCAGAACCGCCAGCAGATATATGAAAACAGAGGCATTACCATTATTGATGATACCTACAATGCAAGTCCGGCATCGATGGAGGCAGGACTGGAAGTTTTAAACTCCATGACCAATGCCGTCAGGCGGATCGCCGTCCTTGCGGATATGAAGGAGCTGGGACCGCAGGCAGCCGATTTCCACCGATCGATCGGGCGTTATATAGCGGATCACCCGGTAGATATGGTATTTTTGCTTGGTGAACTGGCGGCGGAGATCGAAAAGGGCATCCTTGAGCGCGGGGGAAGCTGCAGCTGCTACCGGTTTGAAGGCGAGGACAGGGACGGCTTAAAGGCGAAGCTCTGCGAGGTGCTGGAGGCCGGGGACTGTGTGCTCCTAAAAGGTTCCAACAGCATGAAGCTGGGGGAAGTGGCGGCACATCTGATCCATGCCTGACGGATTTTGGATACGCGTAAAAAGCAGACAATAAAAGACAGACAGGTGAGAGAATGGCGCAGCTTTATGCCAGCATTATTATTGATATCTCCCACGAGAACGTAGACCGCACGTTCCAGTACCGGATACCGGAGGGGCTTCTCTCCGATATCCGGATCGGGACCCAGGTCAGCGTGCCGTTCGGCAATGGGAACAGGACCCGAAAAGGCTATGTGGTGGATATTACGGACAAAACAGAATATGACATTACGAAGATCAAAGAGATAGCTGGGGTTGTGTCGGGCAGTGTGACGGCAGGGTCCCAGCTTATTGCGCTTGCATGGTGGATGAAGGAGCAGTACGGAGCCACGATGAACCAGGCGTTAAAGACCGTCCTGCCGGTCAAGCAGAAGGTGAAGGCGCGAAACAGGCAGGTGGTGGAGAGCCTGATCCGGGATGAAGAGGGCGGGACCGGAACCATGTGGAAGGAACGTCCGGTGTTAAATGCACAGCAGAGGCAGATCGCGGACTGTTTTCGGGATTCCTATGACGCAGGAGAGCGGACGCCGTGGCTGATTCACGGGATTACGGGAAGCGGGAAGACCGAGGTCTATATGGAGATGATCGACCATGTGCTGTCTGTGGGGCGGCAGGCGATCGTGCTGATCCCGGAGATTGCCCTGACGTACCAGACGGTGATGCGGTTCTACAGACGGTATGGGGACCGGATCAGCGTGATGAACTCCAGGCTGTCGGCAGGAGAGCGCTATGACCAGTTTGAGCGGGCGAAAAAGGGAGAGACAGACATCATGATCGGCCCCCGCTCCGCGCTGTTTACCCCGTTTCCCAGGCTGGGACTGATCGTCATGGACGAGGAACATGAGGGGGCGTATAAGAGCGAGGTGACACCCCGGTACCATGCCCGGGAAGTGGCGGAAAAGCTGGCGCAGATGAACGATGCCCAGCTTGTGATGGGATCGGCGACGCCGTCTGTGGAGAGCTATACGAAGGCGGTAAACGGCGAATACCGGCTGTTTGTCATGACGGAGCGGGCGGGGAGCAGCAGGCTGGCCGGCACGGAGGTGATCGACCTGCGGACGGAAATGAAGGAGGGGAACAAGTCCATCTTTTCCAGACGTCTGCAGGAACTGATCGATGACCGGCTGAAAAAGGGGGAGCAGGTGATGCTGTTCATGAACCGGCGGGGATATTCCAGTTTTATCTCCTGCCGTTCCTGCGGAGAGGCGCTCAAGTGCCCCCACTGCGATGTGTCCCTGACGCTGCACAACAAAAACCGGCTGGTCTGCCATTACTGCGGCTATACAGTTCCGCTTCCGAAAAACTGTCCGGAGTGCGGTTCGCCTTATCTGGCGGGATTTGGAATCGGGACCCAGAAGATTGAAGAGATGGCAAGGCAGATGTTCCCGGAAGCGAGGACTTTGCGGATGGATCTGGATACCACTTCGAAAAAGGGCGGACATGAGGCGATCCTGTCATCATTTTCCAGGGGAGAGGCCGATATCCTGATCGGAACCCAGATGATCGTGAAAGGACATGATTTTCCGGGAGTTACGCTGGTGGGGGTTTTGGCGGCGGATGTCTCTTTGTATGCGCCGGATTACCGGTGTGGGGAACGGACATTCCAGCTTCTGGCACAGGCAGCCGGCCGGGCCGGGAGAGGAAGGCGGGCCGGGACAGCCATCATCCAGACTTACATGCCGGAGCACTACAGCATCCGGGCTGCCGCGGCACAGGATTATGAGGCGTTTTACCGGCAGGAGATGGGCTACCGCAGGCTGATGTCCTATCCGCCCGTCTGCCGGATGCTGGGAGTCCAGGTGGCAGGAAAAGACGAAGCACAGGTTTCGGAGATTGCGGAACTTTTCAGGCAGAAAGCAGAGCAGGAGTCTGGCAAAAACGTTGTGGTGATTGGTCCGGTTCCTGCCTCTGTATATAAAGTTAATGATATTTACAGAAAAATTTTATATATGAAACAGGAAAACTATGATATACTAATAAGAATTCAAAAATGTCTGCAAGTCCTCTGGGAAGAGGATGAACGGTGCAGAACCAATACGGTCCAGTACGATTTTTCGTGATAGAACTCGGAAACGAGGCAGATAATACAGGAAAGGGAGAGAAAAAGACAGATGGCAACCAGACAGATCAGAACGATAGGAGACGACATTTTACAAAAGGAGTGCAAGCCGGTTAAGGAGATGACCGAAAGAACCAGAGAACTGATTGAAGACATGTTCGAGACGATGTATGAGGCGAACGGCGTAGGACTTGCGGCGCCTCAGGTGGGCGTGCTGAAACAGATCGTGGTCATCGATGTGGACGACGGCAACCAGTATGTGCTGATCAATCCGGAGATCATCGAGGAGGAGGGCAGCCAGACCGGACCGGAAGGATGTTTAAGCGTGCCGGGCAAGTCAGGCACCGTGACAAGGCCAAACCGCGTCAAGGTCCGCGCCCTGGACGAGAACATGGAAGTGTTTGAGCTGGAAGGCGAGGAGCTGCTTGCCCGCGCCATCTGCCATGAATGCGCCCATCTGCACGGGCAGCTCTATGTGGAACTGGTCGAAGGAGAGCTTATGGATGTGACGATGGAGGAGGAAGAAATCTGATATGAGGATTATTTTTATGGGAACGCCGGATTTTTCCGTGCCGACCCTGGAGAGTCTGATCGCGTCCCGTCATGAGGTCATCGCCGTGGTGACCCAGCCGGACAAGCCGAAGGGACGCGGCAAAGAGGTACAGATGACGCCGGTGAAGGAAACTGCTTTAGCCCATGAGATACCGGTGTACCAGCCGGTCCGTGCAAGGGAGGCATCTTTTATCGAAGAGATGAAAAGTCTTTCCCCTGACGTGATGGTGGTGATCGCGTTTGGGCAGATCTTGTCAAAGGAACTGCTGGATGTCCCCAGGTACGGCTGTGTGAATATCCATGCATCCCTGCTTCCGAAGTACCGCGGGGCTGCCCCGATCCAGTGGGCGGTGATCAACGGGGACCGTGAGACGGGCATCACTACGATGATGATGGACGTGGGGATGGACACCGGGGATATGCTGGAGAAGCTGACGGTTCCCCTGGAAGAGAAGGAGACGGGAGGAAGCCTGTTTGACAAGCTGAGCGGTCTTGGAGGGAATCTGATCCTCTCTACCCTTGATAAGCTTGAGGCAGGAACCCTGATCCGGATGCCTCAGAACCATGACGAGGCGACCCATGTGAAAAAGATAGAAAAGACTATGGGAGACATCGACTGGACGATGGACGCGGCGGCGATCGAGCGGCTGGTCCGAGGGCTGGCTCCCTGGCCAAGCGCCTATACGCACTGGAACGGAAAGATGCTAAAGATATGGGACGCGGATGTGGAGAAGGAGACCGGCTTTGGCGCAGAAAAGGCGCCGGCAGGACAGGTGCTGGAAGCATCCGGCGGCAGCATCCGGGTACAGACCGGAAACGGTGTTTTGAATATCCGCAGCCTTCAGCTGGAAGGAAAGAAACGGATGGATACTGCGGCATTTTTGAGAGGTTATCCGGTGGAAGCCGGCTATCGATTTGAGAGGAGCTGAAGATAGATGATAGGTTATGGCGGTTATGGATTTTATCCGGGAATGATGTTCGACCCGACGATTGTTTTGGTGTTGATCGGCGCGCTGATCTCGATGTGGGCGTCCGGGCGTGTACAGAGCACGTTCCAGAAGTATTCCCGCGTCCGCAGCATGAGCGGAATGACGGGGGCGGAGGCGGCAAAGCGGCTGCTCCACTCACAGGGAATCTATGATGTGACAGTGCAGGCGGTCAGAGGCAATCTGACCGACCACTATGACCCGCGCACAAAGACAGTGAATCTTTCGGAAGCGGTATATAACCAGACGTCGGTAGCGGCGATCGGAGTGGCGGCCCATGAGTGCGGACATGCGATGCAGGACAATGTCGGCTACGTGCCGCTGAAGCTTCGCGGCGCTTTCGTTCCGGTTGCGAATTTTGGAAGCAAGCTTTCCTGGCCGCTGATCCTCGTCGGGATTTTACTTGGCGCGTCATCTTTTTTACAGATTGGTATCTGGATGTTTACCCTGGCGGTCCTGTTCCAGCTGATCACCCTGCCTGTGGAGTTCAACGCCTCCGGGCGTGCGGTCAGACTGCTTGGCGACGTGGGGATCCTGCAGGGGCAGGAAGTGGACCAGACAAGGAAGGTGCTGGGAGCGGCTGCCCTGACTTATGTAGCTGCTGCCGCGGCTTCCATCTTACAGCTGCTGCGTCTCATCATCTTATTTGGAGGACGGAGAGACAATGACTAAGCAGACAGACAGCCGGGAGATTGTCCTGGACATTCTGCTGGAGATCCTGGAACGGGGCAGCTACAGCCATATCGTGCTGCGCCAGGCGCTTAACAAGTACCAGTACCTGGAAAAGCAGGACCGTGCGTTTATTACCAGAGTGGTGGAGGGGACGCTGGAATACCGGCTGACCATCGACGCCATTCTGGATACCTGTTCCAACGTGAAGGTGAAAAAGATGAAGCCGGTGATCCGCACGCTTTTGCGGATGTCGGTTTACCAGATCGTCTGGATGGACCGCATACCGGACAGCGCGGTGTGCAACGAGGCGGTAAAACTGGCGGTCAGGCGGAAGTTTGCGGGGCTTAAGGGCTATGTAAACGGCGTGCTCAGGACAGTTGCCAGAAAGAAGGAAGAACAGGGCGGCTATACCTTTGAGGACTGGTCCCTGAAATATTCCATGCCCCAATGGCTGATCGACCGCTGGTGCGGGGAGTATCCGAAAGAGACGGTGGAGAAAATGCTCCGGTCATTTTTAAAGGACAGCCCGACGACGGTGCGCTGCAATCTGGAGAAAGCGGACAAGGCGCAGGTTTGTGAGAGCCTGAGGCGACAGGGGGTATCTGTGGAGGAAAGCCCGCTGACGGACCATGCTCTTTTGCTCACCTCCTATGATTATCTGGAAAGTCTTGAGGCGTTCCAGAAGGGATGGATTCAGGTACAGGATGCAAGTTCTGCCCTGGTGGGTGAGATTGCGGACCCGAAGCCAGGGGACACGGTCCTCGATGTGTGCGGCGCTCCGGGCGGCAAGAGCCTGCATATTGCAGACAAGTTAAAGGGCACCGGCATCGTGGTGGTCCGTGATCTGACGGAAGGGAAGATCCGTATGGTGGAGGACAATATCGCGCGGACCGGCTTTTCCAATATCCGCGCCGAAGTGTGGGACGCTCTGGAGTTTGATGAGTCATGGGAAAACAGGGCGGATATCGTGATTGCCGACCTGCCCTGTTCCGGTCTTGGAATCATCGGCAAAAAGCCGGATATCAAGTATCAGGTGACGGAGGAAGGACTTAGCAGCCTGGCCAGTCTCCAGAGGGAGATCCTGGCCGTGGTCTCCCGCTATGTAAAACCGGGAGGCAGGCTGGTCTACAGCACCTGCACGATCAACCGGCAGGAGAATGAGAATCAGGCGGACTGGTTTGCAGCCCGGTTCCCGTTTCAGCCGGCCAACATGGAGGGAATGCTGGGCGATGCCATACAGGAGGAGAGCATGAAGGCGGGAAGGCTGCAGCTTCTTCCCGGTATACATCCCTGCGACGGCTTTTTTATCGCGGCATTCCAAAAGGAGACATAGAAGGTTGATAAAATCATGAAAGATATAAAATCATTGTACTTAGAAGAACTGGAACAGGAAATCGCCGTTCTGGGCGGGAAGGCCTTCCGGGCAAAGCAGATCTACCAGTGGCTCCATCAGAAGCTGGCGACTGATTTTGACGAGATGAGCAACCTGCCAAAAGAACTGCGGGAAAGACTTAAGGCAGAATTTGTCCTGACGGCCTTAAAGCCTGTGGATGTGAAGATATCCGGGATCGACGGGACCAGAAAATACCTGTTTGCCCTGGAAGACGGCAACGTCATCGAGAGCGTGTGGATGCAGTACCATCACGGAAACTCGGTCTGTATCTCCTCGCAGGTAGGCTGCCGGATGGGCTGCCGTTTCTGTGCTTCCACACTGGACGGCTTGGAGCGAAACCTGACGGCGGCGGAGATGTTGGACCAGGTCTACCGGATCCAGGCCCTGACGGGGGAACGGGTGTCCAATATCGTGATCATGGGTTCCGGCGAGCCTATGGACAACTATGATAATTTTGTCCGTTTTGTCCGCATGGTATCGGGAGAACAGGGGCTTCATATCAGCCAGAGAAATATCACGGTGTCTACCTGCGGCATCGTTCCCGGCATCAGGAAGCTGGCAGAGGAAAATCTCCAGATCACGCTGGCCCTGTCTTTGCATGCCCCCAATGACGACGTGAGAAAGACCCTGATGCCGGTGGCCAAACGTTATGCCCTTACAGACATACTGGCGGCATGCAGGGAGTATTATGAAAAGACCGGGCGCAGGCTTACGTTTGAGTACAGCCTTGTGAGCGGAGTCAATGACAATCTGGATGAAGCGAAGGCCCTTGCCGCCCTCTTAAAGGGGATGCACGGGCATGTCAACCTGATCCCTGTCAACCCGATCAAAGAGCGGGAGTATGTGCAGTCAGACCAGAAGGCGATCCAGTCGTTTAAAAATTATCTTGAAAAAAACGGGATAAATGTTACTATTAGAAGGGAAATGGGCAGGGACATAGGCGGTGCCTGCGGCCAGCTCAGGAAAAGTTATCTGGAATCGTAACAGGATGTTTCAGGCGGCAGGGTATTTATTTAGAAAAGGAGGTTGAGGGAAGATGCAGGCGTATGCGCTTACCGATGTGGGCAGGAACCGCAGCATGAATCAGGATTATATATTTTCCTCAACGGACCCGGTGGGTTCTCTCGAGAATCTGTTTATCGTGGCAGACGGGATGGGAGGACACAGCGCGGGGGACTTTGCGTCCCGTTTTGTTGTTGAGAATCTGGTGGAATTTTTCAGCCATAAATACGAAGACAAGGATGTGCACAGCATCCTGAAGGAAGGCATCCGGAAGGTGAATCGGGAGCTTTACCAAAAAGCCAGTGAAGACCCGATGCTTTTCGGCACAGGGACCACGCTGGTACTTGCCACGATCAAGGGCAACGTGCTCTATGTGGCCAATATCGGAGACAGCCGTCTCTATCTGCTGCGGGAGGAGTTAGAGCAGATCACGAGGGACCACTCCTATGTGGAGGAGCTTGTGGCCCTCGGGAAGATGAAGCGGGGCAGCCGCGATTACATGGAAAAAAAGAATATCATCACCCGTGCCATCGGTACCAGCGAAAGCGTGGATATCGATCTGTTTGCGATGAAGATGAAGAGCCGGGATTATATCCTGATGTGTTCCGATGGTCTGAGCAATATGGTGGATGAGTTTGAGATAGAATATATTATCCGTTCGGAAGAGGGGATCAAGGCAAAGGCGGAGAGTCTGGTGGAGGCCGCGAACCGGAGCGGCGGCAAGGACAACATCTCGGTTGTCCTGGTTGAGCCGCAGATAAGCGAGGTGGGCTTATGATGCTGAGACCAGGTGTTTATCTGCAGGACCGTTATGAGATCCTGGAGCAGATCGGTTCGGGCGGCATGTCCGTGGTGTATAAAGCCAAATGCCATAAACTGAACCGTCTTGTCGCGATCAAGGTCTTGAAGGAAGAATTCAGTACAGACAGCAATTTTGTCAGCAAGTTCAAGATGGAGGCCCAGGCGGCGGCGGGATTGTCCCACCCAAATATTGTCAGTGTCTATGACGTTATCGATGAGGGGAAACTCCATTATATTGTGATGGAACTGATAGAAGGAATCACGCTGAAAAGCTATATTTCAAAAAAAGGCAGGCTTGAAGTTAAGGAGAGCATCGGAATCGCGATCCAGGTGGCGCAGGGGATTGCGGCTGCGCATGAGCAGCACATAATCCACAGGGACATCAAGCCGCAGAACATGATCATCTCCCGCGACGGCAAGGTGAAGGTGGCGGATTTTGGCATTGCCAGGGCGGTCTCGGCACAGACGCTGAGCTCGGCGGCGATGGGCTCCGTCCATTATATCTCGCCGGAGCAGGCGCGGGGCGGTTACAGTGATGCGAGAAGTGATATCTACTCTCTTGGAATCACGATGTATGAGATGGTGACAGGGCGTCTGCCCTTTGAAGGAGAAAACACGGTTTCGATCGCGCTGGCGCATCTGGAGGATGCTATGGTGCCGCCGAGCGTATATAATCCTGATATCTCAAGCAGCCTGGAGCAGATCATCCTGAAGTGTACGGAGAAGAAGCCGGAACGGCGCTATGCCTCCGCAGGGGATGTGATCAATGACCTGAGAAGGGCGCTGCTGAACCCGGAGGGGAATTTTGTCCGGGAGCCGATGCAGGAGTCCATCCGGGAGGTGGTATCCTCCGGGAATCTGATGGATGGGGCTACCGTGCAGATTTCAGACGGGGAGCTGGCCCAGATTAAAGACCGGAAGCGTCAGACTGCGCCGCCGGAGCCGGAGCGGGAGTACGGCAGGAATCATGAAAGGGATTTCAGAGATTCGTCCCGGGAAGCGGCGGTGACCCGCAGACCGCAGAGGCAGCCTCAGACTGCGCCAAAATCCAGACCCGGGCAGAAGCCGGGAAAGAAGGGAAATCAGGATACCGATGAGGTGAATCCGCAGATTGAACGGCTGCTGGCAGGCGCAGGGATCGTGGTTGCAATCATCATCGTGGCAGTGGTGATCGTGGTATTTTCAAGGCTGGGCGGTATCTTCCAGTTTGGCTTTGGCAAATCCCAGGGGGGCAATCAGGCAACGATGACAACGGCTCAGGCAGAGACCGAAGCATTGATATCCGATACCCAGGTATATATGCCTGATGTGGTTGGCATGACGGACAGTGACGCCGAAAAAATGCTGGATGAAAAATACAGCCTGATCATGACGCGTTCGTATGAGTTTTTTGACGACGTTGAAGTCGGGTTTGTGGCGAGGCAGGATCCGGCGGAAGGCACTGTGGTGTCCAAGGGATCCAGGGTCTATGTGGTGATCAGCAACGGCTCCGATAAGATCGATTTGACCACCCTTGGACTGGAAACGCTGGATGCAAGTACGGCAAAAACATTTTTGACGAATAAAAAGATTATTGTAGAAACCAAAGAAGAGGAAAGCGAGACGGTCGAGCGGGGCAAGATCATCCGATATGAACCAGATAAAGTGCCGGAAGGCGGCACGGTCACATTGTATATCAGCACGGGTCCCCATGTGGAGACGGTTTTGGTGCCGGATATCACGGGAAAGACAGAGGAAGAGGCAATCGCCCTGATTGCGGAGGCCGGTCTCCTGCCCGGTGATACCAGCACGGCATACAGTGACACGGTTCCCAAAGGAAGCATTATCAGCCAGAGCGGCGGCACAAACGGGCAGATCGAAGTCGGTGGAACGATCAGTTACGTGGTCAGCGACGGTCCTGAGACAAGACATCAGCGGTATGTCGCTTCGATCAACCAGACCTATGACGCCAGCAGCCTGATCGGGCCGGGGGCAGGGACTGCCCATGTGACTATCATCATCCGCCTGCACCAGGAAGGCGGCGACGGGGAAGTGAACGAGAACCTGACCCAGCCGATGACGATCACGGCCGATACGCCGATTCCGATCAGCTTTACAGGGATTGTGAGCAGAAACGGCACGGATCAGGGCAGTATCGAGGTTGTGAATGTGGATACCGGAGACGTTTTAAAATCCTACCGGCTGACCTTCTTCCCGATGGATTAGACAGGATTATCATATGACAGGAAAGATTATTAAAGGAATCGCAGGGTTTTACTATGTCCATGACGGGCATAGTAAAACGTATGCATGCAAAGCAAAAGGAATCTTCCGCAACCGGAACATCAAGCCGCTGGTGGGGGATGATGTGGAATTTACGGTGCTGGATGAGGCGGACAGCGAGGGCAATATCGATGCCATCCTGCCGCGCCGCAATGCCCTGATCCGGCCGGCAGTTTCGAACGTAGACCAGGCGCTGGTGGTATTTTCCATCACCCATCCCGAACCGAACTTAAATCTTCTGGACCGCTTTCTGGTGATGATGCTGTCCCAGGAAGTGCCGGTGACGATTTGTTTCAACAAAATCGACTTAAACGGAGAAGAGGCGATGCAGCGGTATCGGAATATCTATGAGACTGCGGGATATCCGGTCTTTTTTACCAGCACGTATGAGCAGACCGGGATTGAGGAGATCCGCAGTCTGCTGCGCGGGAAAACCACGGTTTTGGCAGGTCCATCCGGCGTAGGCAAATCATCCCTGACAAACCTGATCCAGCCGGAGGCCAGGATGGAGACAGGAGGAATCAGCGAAAAGATCAGCAGGGGAAAACATACCACCCGTCATGCGGAGCTGTTCTACGTGGAGTCGGGGACGTATATGATGGACACGCCGGGCTTTTCCTCCATGTTTATCGCAGATATGGAAGAAAACAGGCTGAAAGATTATTTTCCGGAGTTTGCAGAATACGAGGAAGCGTGTCGTTTTCTCGGCTGCGTCCATATCGGCGAACCGGTGTGCGGGGTAAAGGCCGCGGTCCGGGACGGAAAGATCAGCGAGAGCCGCTATGAAAATTATAAGTTGTTGTATCAGGAACTGAAGGATAAAAGGAGATATTGAGATGTTGATTTTAGCGCCGTCGATTTTATCGGCAGATTTTCGGAAACTTGGTCAGGAAGTAGAGACCGTGGCAAATGCCGGAGCGGAATATATCCATATTGATGTGATGGATGGCATGTTTGTGCCAAGCATATCTTATGGAATGCCGGTGATCAAGAGCATCCGTCCCTGCACGGACAAGGTGTTTGATGTGCATATGATGGTGCAAGAGCCGGGGCGGTATGCCGAGGCGATGAAGGAGGCCGGTGCGGATCTGATCTGTGTCCATCAGGAAGCCTGCAGACATCTGGACCGGACCTTGAACCAGATCCGGGAATTGGGGATGAAGGCCGGTGTGGCGCTCAACCCGGCAACTCCGGTGTCGGCGCTGGACTGTGTGCTGGAGCAGGTGGATATGGTGCTTGTCATGTCGGTGAACCCCGGGTTTGGCGGTCAGAAGTTTATCCCGTACACGCTGGAGAAGGTACGCAGCCTGAGAAAGCGGATGAATCTTTTGGGGCTTCATACAGATATCCAGGTAGACGGCGGCATCAGCCTTGGAAATGTAGGCGAGGTCATTGAGGCGGGCGCCAATATCATCGTGGCAGGTTCGGCTGTATACAACGGAAATGTGGCGGGCAACGTGCGCGCATTCCTGCGGAAATTCGAGGAATATCAGAGATGAGAAAAGGATTGATCGTGACAGGGGGAAAGCTGGATCTGGCTTTCGCCCGGTCTTTTTTAGATGAGAATGATTTTGACAAGATCATCGCCGTGGATGCCGGTCTGGCGGTGACAGACGCCCTGGGCCTGGTTCCTGATTATGTGGTCGGGGATTTTGATACGGCAGATGAGGCTCTGATGGAAAAGTATAAAAAAATGCCCCATATCGTGTGGGAGGTCCACAAGCCGGAAAAGGATGAGACGGATACGGAGCTGGCGAGAAGCTGCGCCGTGGCGCTGCGCTGCGAAGAGATTGTATTTCTGGGCGCTACCGGGGGACGGCTGGACCACTTGATCGGCAATATCCACGCGCTGTACGACTGTATGCAGCGGGGCATCATGGCTTCCATCATAGACGGCCAGAACAAGCTGTATCTGCTGGATGAAGGAAAGACATTTTACCAGGGACGCCAGTGGGGGAAATATATCTCTTTTCTGCCCTATACGGAAGAAGTCCGTGGGATCACCCTGCGCGGGTTTAAATATCCCCTTACGGAGAAAACGATCCGCAGAGGGGAGGAAGTCGGGCTGTGCATCAGCAATGAAGTTGTGGAGGACCGGGCAGAGCTGCGGTTTGAGGATGGGGTGCTGATTTGTGTGGAGTCGCATGATTAGAGTTGGCTGAAGGTCCGTCCGTGAGGGGCGCTGGGGGCGGGCTGTGACTTGTGGAGGGTCTTAGCAGGACTTGGTGTTTCGGAGTGACCGTTGCAGAGAACGGCTGTCACTGTCTGAGCCGAAGGCGAGTTTGACAGCCGTTTTCTGCGCTTTTAGGGCGCGGAGAAATGCTTAGACCTGCTTAGACCCGTAACTCGGAGCAGACTGCCTCTGGCCCCACCATTCCCTTCCGGGCGTACTCTCGCCACCTTCCCCACCATTCCCCCAAGCAACAAACTGGACTGGTCAAAAACAAACAAACTGGATATTTATAACACTCCACTCCCGTGCTATGATATGGAAAACAAAGAACAAAGGGGAGACGAGATTATGAAAAACCTGAATGACAACAAAGCTTACAAACTGGTACTGACTGCGCTGATGGCGGCATTGTGCTATGTGGCGTTTACCTTTTTAAAGATTCCGATTCCGACTTTCGGGGGAGATTATGTAGCCTTACATATTGGAAACGCGTTCTGTGTGCTGGCGGCTCTGCTGCTGGGGGGTGTCTATGGAGGTCTGGCGGGGTCTCTGGGAATGACGATTGCAGATCTGCTGGACCCGGTCTATATCACAAGCGCGCCAAAGACCTTTATCCTGAAGTTGTGCATCGGTCTGATCGCAGGTCTGATCGCCCACAAGGTTGCCCGGATCACGGAGGATCACGACACAAAATATGTCTTTAAATGGACCCTGATCGCCTCGGTTGCAGCGCTTGGCTTTAATGTGGTGATGGACCCGATCGTCGGATATTTCTATAAGAATTATGTCCTGGGCGTCCAGTCTGATGCGGCGAAGATCATGTCCACATGGGCGGCAGGAGTGACATTTATCAATGCGGTTGCGGGAACGATCGTTGTGATCGCTGTATACATGGCGGTCCGCCCTGCGCTTAAGAAAGCGGGCCTGTTCCTCAAAATATCCTAAAAACCCTTTTATTTATTGAAAAAATGTAGTATAATCTGGAAATAATTATAACATTCCTAATTATACTACATTTTTGCGTTTTGGGAATGACGCAAACAGGAGGAAATTATGTTAGACTTAAGATTTGTCAGAGAAAATCCGGATATTGTGAAACAGAATATCAAGAATAAATTCCAGGATGCAAAGCTTCCGCTGGTAGATGAAGTCATCGAGCTGGACGCACAGAACCGCGCCGCAAAGGCAGAGGGAGACAGCCTTCGTGCGGCCCGCAACAAGCTGTCCAAACAGATTGGCCAGCTGATGGCACAGGGAAAGAAGGAAGAGGCTGAGGCTGTCAAGGCGCAGGTTACCGCCAACTCCGAGCGTTTGGCTGAGTTAGAGGCCATAGAGTCCGATCTGGATGAGAGGGTGATGAAGATCATGATGACGATTCCAAACATCATTGATCCCAGCGTTCCGATCGGCAAGGATGACAGTGAGAATGTGGAGATCCAGAAGTACGGTGACCCGGTTGTGCCGGAGTTCGAGATCCCGTACCATACCGATATCATGAAGCGTTTTGACGGCATCGACCTGGACGCGGCAGGCAAGGTGGCAGGCAACGGATTTTATTACCTGATGGGGGACGTCGCAAGGCTTCATTCGGCGGTGATTTCCTATGCACGTGATTTCATGATCGACCGCGGTTTTACTTACTGTGTGCCGCCGTTTATGATCCGCAGCAACGTGGTTACCGGCGTGATGTCTTTTGCCGAGATGGATGCGATGATGTACAAGATCGAGGGAGAGGATCTTTACCTGATCGGTACCAGCGAGCATTCCATGATTGGCAAGTTTATCGATACGATTACCCCGGAGAGCGAGCTGCCAAAGACGCTCACCAGCTATTCTCCGTGTTTCCGTAAGGAGAAAGGTGCTCATGGCATTGAGGAGCGCGGCGTATACCGGATTCATCAGTTTGAAAAGCAGGAGATGATCGTTGTCTGCAAGCCGGAGGAATCTCCGTTATGGTATGATAAGCTGTGGCAGAATACGGTAGATCTGTTCCGTTCTCTGGATATTCCGGTACGTACCTTAGAGTGCTGTTCCGGCGATTTGGCCGATTTGAAAGTGAAATCCTGCGATGTGGAGGCTTGGTCTCCGCGCCAGAAGAAATACTTTGAAGTGGGTTCCTGCTCCAATCTGGGAGATGCACAGGCGCGCCGTCTGAAGATTCGCGTGGACGGCGGGGATGGCAAGTATTTTGCCCATACCCTGAACAATACGGTTGTGGCTCCTCCGCGTATGCTGATCGCATTTTTGGAGAACAACCTGCAGGAAGACGGCACGGTGCGGATTCCGGAAGTCTTGAGACCTTATATGGGTGGCATGGAAGCGATGGTTCCGAAAAAATAACAGAAGATTTTTAGATAAAAAAGCAGATTCTCAAAGCATAGCGATATGCGGATGAGAATCTGCTTTTTTTGATATAATTTATAGATGTTTGCGGTCTTTTTTGCCAGGGTGGGCGGAAGCACTTTGCATCCGTTTCTGCAGCAGGACCTCAAATTCTTCCTCGCTGACCCCGCTCTCCATCAGCCTCTGGCGGCGGCGTTCTTTTCTGCGGGCCAGGGCTTCCTGCTCCTTGCGCTGTCTGTACTGAAACAGGACAGCGGCTCCTGCAATCAAAGCCAGGACAGAGAATATGGAGACGGCGGCAATCCAGTTTATGCCCTTTTCGGGCCGGTCTGAGGGCAGATGGGTTTCCTTTTCGGCCGGATTGTCATCGGTTGACTGGGGCTCCGCCTGTCCGGCAGCGTCGGATTCCGATGGATTTTCGGCTCCGGCGGCATGGTCTGAGGAAGCGGGGGCGGATTTCAGGCTTTCTGCATAGAGATAGGCTGTACCGATGTTCCTGCCGTTGTAAGTGTACTGGAGCATGGCGGCGGCATCTTCAGGATGTCCGTCCGGCAAATCGGTCAGCAGAGTCCGCTCTGCGTCGGAAAATTCTGCGGTGGCTGGTAACGTGATAACTGCCTGCTGGTCCAGCGTGAGCTCTGATACCGGAAACACAGCGCCGTTTGCTTCCAGCCGGTCCTGTTCCGAAAGAAAGGTTTCACTGTCGCTTACCCTCTTGTTTTTAAAAGAAGAGAAACCAAAATTCATAATCGTCTTTGCATCCATGTAGTACTGGGGCTGCGTGCCTTTCAATATCACCGAGACAAGATTGCGCCCATCCCGCTGTGCATATGTGACAAGGGTGTTGCCAGCTTTGGATGTGAATCCGGTCTTTCCGGCGACCGCCCCTTCCAGGTAATACTGGCTGGTTGTGTCATCGGCCGTCAGCAGGCGGTGTTCCATTTTGATATTGGAGCCGTCCGGCCGTTTGGCTGTGGCAGGGATGAAGTGGCTTCTTGAGGAGGCAATCTCGAGTACTTTTTCATTCTGGAAGGCAGCAATGGCGATCAGCGCCATATCGTAAGCGCTCACGTACTGATTGTCGTCGTTGAGACCGGAGGGATTCATAAAATGGCTTTCCCTGCAGCCGAGCTCTGTCAGCTTTTCATTCATCATTTCGGCAAAGGCATCCCGGCTTCCTGCTGTATGTTCGGCCAGGGCGTTGGCAGACGGGTTGTCGGAGATGAGAAGCATGGCATAGAGGCTGTCTTCCACGGAAAGGGTGTCCCCGTCTTCCAGCTCCAGCTTGTTGCCGCTGCCGGATTCCACGTTAAAGATGGCATCGTGGGAGTAGGTGACGACTTCGTCCATCTCGCAGTTTTCTGTCACGACAAGGGCGGTAAGAAGTTTGGTGATACTGGCGGGCGGGTATGGCACATGGATATTCTGCCCAAACAGCACGGTTTTGGAATCCATATCCATGATGATGCCAGCTTCTGCCATGATACCCGTATCGGAAGGCCAGTCCGGCCTGGCAAAGGCGGTTAAGGTGACGGCCTGAGTGAGCAAAACGGCGGTGGTTACAAATGCGATTATTTTATGTGTCAAGTGGCGCATGAGTATTTTCTCCTATTTTTTAAACTTCTTGTACTAAAATCTCCGGCACAGCCATCAGCGAGTAGTTTGTATGGTAGATCACAAACCCCGGCGCTCCGCCCGCCGCTTTTTTCACATGCTTGCGCTGGATATAGTCTATTTCCACTTTTTCATTTCCACGTCCTTTCGAATAGTAGGCGGCCAGCGCCCCGGCTTCTTCAAAGGTGCGGTCGGGGAGTTCTTTTCCTTCAGTCTTGACGATCACGTGGGAACCGGGTATGCCTTTGGCATGGAACCACCAGTCATTGCCGTTTGCCACCTTGAAGGTCAGTTCTTCATTCTGGTAGTTATTCTTTCCTACATAGATGTGAAAACCGTCGGAGGAGAGATAGTGGAACGGCCTGCTGGTAATCCTGGGTTTTTTGCTGCCCATGCTTCTTTTTTTGATGTAGCCGTATTCCATCAGCTCTTCCTTGATCTGGACCAGATCTTCTTCCTTCAGCGCGATGTCCATGGCGGCGCTGATGGACTCAAGGTGTTCAATCTCCCTGTGGGTTTCTTCTGTCAGTTCGGTCAGGGCTTCAAAGGTACGTTTGAGCTTGTTGTATTTGTCAAAATTTTTCTGGGAGTTTTCCCGGGCGCTCAGCTGTGGGTCAAGGGGAATCCTGATCTCTTCATTGGTGTAGTAGTTTAAGCATTTCAGTTCCTTTTCCCCGCCGGTCAGTTCATATCCGTAGGTGTTTAAAAGCTCCCCGTAAACTTTGTATTTGTCACGTTTTTCGGTATCTTTCAATTGTTTTAGCTGCAGGTCGTATTTTTTATAATTCCGCTCCAGGGCGGTCTGGACGATCTTTCGAAGGTCCACGGATTTTTGGCGGATGCGGGTGATGACATTTTTTTCTGCATAGTAGGACTCTAAAAGTTCACTGATGGAGGCAACCTGTTTTGCTTCGTAATCGCCGCCGTCAAAGCAGGTGAGCGGGATGGAGGAAAATTCGGTGGGAATTCCTCTGTGATAGATGATGACAGGCTGGAACCTGCCGCTTGTCACATCTTCCATCATATAATGAAAGGTGCGGTAGAGGTGCATCAGTTCCGCCTCAGACAGTTCATTGGCCGAGTGGTCCGGGTCGATGGACGCCAGGTGGCAGAGTTCTTCTCCGATGACAGGGCTGATGCCGGTCAGCTTCAGATACAGCGCTTTCTGGATGGGGGCGGGGGTGCTGTGGATCAGGGATTTAAAGGTGTCCTCATCGATGGACAGCGGGTCCGCCTTCTCTACGGTCCGGGGGATGAAATACGGCCTGCCCGGCAGCACCTCCCGGACAGAGCTGACCTGGGCTGAGATATGTTTGATGCTGTCCAGGATGGTCTTGTCTTCCCGGCAGAAGATGATATTGCTGTGTTTGCCCATCAGCTCCACGATGACAAGCTTCCGGCACAGATCGCCCATCTCGTCGAGATGTTCAATCTTGATCTGGATGATGCGCTCGAGCCCCGGCTGGCTGATCTCGATGATCCTGCCGGTTCCGATATGCTTGCGGAGAAGCATGCAGAAGTTGGGGGCTGTCAGCGGACTTTGTTTGTTGGTATCCGTGAAATATACAAGGGGAAGGCTGGCGCTGGCGGATACCAGCAGGCGCAGGGTTTCCCGGTTATTTTTTACCGTGAACAAAAGCTCGTCCTTTTCCGGCTGGGCAATCTTGTTGATCTTCCCGCCTTCCAGTTTTTCTTTCATATCACGGACAAGGTTTGCTATTACGATTCCGTCAAATGCCATATGGGTTTACTCCTTATCTGTTGATCCTGCCGGAAATGGCAGCAGTTCGATTATACAGGATTTACGGGAGATTTACAATGCGAAACAATGCGAAAAATTCGATAAATAATTGACTTGTATTTCCATATGAATTATAATGTTATTTATCTATGGCAAAGGAGCAGTACGGCAGATGATAAAAAGCATGACCGGTTTTGGACGATGTGAGATCGTCACGGCAAACAACAAGATATCGGTGGAGATGAAGGCAGTAAACCACAGATATCTGGATCTGAGCATTAAGATGCCAAAGAAGTTCAACTTTTTTGAGGCGGGAATCCGCAGCTTGCTGAAAACTTATATCCAGCGCGGTAAGGTGGATATCTTCATCAACTATGAGGATTACACAGAAGATAAGATGTGCCTGAAGTACAACGGTTCCCTTGCCGCAGAGTATATGAGCCACTTTGCTAAGATGGAAGAGCAGTTCGGCATTGCGAACGACATCAAAGTATCGGCTCTGGCCCGGATGCCGGAGGTGCTGACGATGGAGCAGGTGCCGGAAGACGAAGAGGAGTTGTGGAAACAGCTCTCTATGGTGGTCGGCGATGCGGCAGAGCGGTTCGTGGAGTCCAGGATCGCGGAAGGCGAAAAGCTGAAGGAGGACCTGCTGGGCAAGCTTGACCACATGTCAGAGCTGGTGGACTTTATCGAGGAGCGCTCCCCGAGGGTGATCGCAGAATACCGGGCAAGGCTGGAAGAAAAGGTGAGGGAACTGCTTGAAAACAGCACGGTTGACGAGAGCAGGATCGTCACAGAGGTAACGATATTTGCGGATAAAATCTGCGTAGACGAGGAGACGGTACGGCTGAGAAGCCATATCGACAGCACCAAAAAAGAACTGATGGCCGGCGGGAGTGTGGGCAGGAAGCTGGATTTTATCGCCCAGGAGATGAACCGGGAGGCCAACACCATCCTTTCTAAGGCAAACGATTTGGAGATTTCAGACAAGGCCATTATCTTAAAGACCGAGATTGAAAAGGTCAGAGAGCAGATTCAGAATATTGAGTAACAGGAGTGAGCAAAGTGGGTAAAAAAGGAATTTTAGCCGTTGTATCCGGGTTTTCCGGGGCGGGAAAGGGGACGCTGATGAAAGCGCTCCTTGGAACGTATCCTGAGCAGTATGCGTTGTCCATCTCCGCTACGACCAGACAGCCCCGGACAGGAGAGGAGCATGGCAGGGAATATTTCTTTGTATCATCTGAAGAGTTTGAGAGGATGATCAGGGAAGAGGCCCTGATAGAGTATGCCTGTTATGTAGGCAATTATTATGGAACGCCCAGAAGCTATGTGGAAGAGCAGATGGAGGCGGGCAGGGATGTGATCCTGGAGATTGAGATCCAGGGTGCGCTGAAGGTCAAGGAGAAGTTTCCCGACACCCTGCTTTTGTTTGTGACGCCGCCGGATGCGAAAGAACTGGAGCGGCGCCTGCGCGGGCGGGGGACGGAGACCGACGAGGTCATCCGGGACCGTTTGAAACGGGCGGTGGAGGAAGCAGACTTCATGCAGCAGTACGATTATCTTCTGGTCAACGATGACCTGGATACCTGCGTGCGCGAGATGCATGAGCTGATTCAGTCCCAGCACCAAAAGACAGCGAACAACCTGGAGTTCATCGATGAGATGAAGCAGGAATTAAAAACATTATAACAGGCGTTTGAAGCGCCACCTGAAAGGAGATTACCATGTTACATCCGTCATACACAGACTTGATCAATGCAGTAAACAGCGAGGTGGAACCGGGCGAGCAGCCGGTGGTTCAGAGCCGTTATTCTATCGTGATCGCGACTTCCAAGAGGGCGAGACAGCTCATCGCAGGCGAAGATGCAACCATCCCGAACAACGGGAAGAAGCCATTGTCCGTAGCAATCGAGGAGCTTTATGAGAGCAAAGTAAAGATTGTAAGCGAAGACGATTTGAAGGAAGATGACATCCAGATCTGATGAGAAAATGATTTTAACAAAAGGAGGAAAAGCCGTCTCGAAGGAAATGCAGGAGATGGCTTTTTGAGTATAATGCAGGGAGATTCTATGAAAATTTTATGTATATCACTGGGTTGTGATAAGAACCTGGTAGACACCGAGATGATGCTGGGACTGTTGAACCGGGACGGCTATACCTTCACCGACGACGAGCAGGAGGCGGACATTATCGTCATCAATACCTGCTGTTTTATCGGGGATGCCAAGGAGGAGAGCATCAACACGATCCTAGAGATGGCAGCGTTAAAGGAGACAGGATGCTTAAAGGCGCTGATCGTGACCGGATGCCTGGCCCAGCGCTATAAGCAGGAGATCATCGATGAGATTCCGGAGGTGGACGGTATCCTGGGGACGACGACCTATGACGAGATCTCTGCCGTGCTGGGCCGTGTCCTGGGCGGGGAGAGCGGCGTCTCCTGTTTCCACGGCCTGGACGAGCTGCCGGAGGTGGAGACGGAGCGGGTCATCACGACAGGCGGTTATTATGCGTTTTTAAAGATTGCGGAAGGGTGTGATAAGCACTGTACCTATTGTATCATTCCGAGTCTCAGGGGGAGCTACCGCAGCGTTCCGATGGAACGATTGGTAAAGGAAGCAAGGCAGCTTGCCCAAAAAGGCGTGCGGGAACTGATCCTGGTCGCGCAGGAGACCACGCTGTACGGGGTGGATCTGTATGGGAAGAAGATGCTGCCGGAGCTTTTGCGGGAACTTGCAAAGATCCCGGAACTTTACTGGATCCGCATCCAGTACTGCTATCCGGAGGAGATTACGGATGAGCTGATCGAGGCGATCAAGACAGAGGAGAAGGTCTGCCACTATCTGGATATTCCAATCCAGCATGCCAGTGACACCATCTTAAAGCGGATGAACCGGAGGACCAGTCAGGCGCAGCTTCGGGAGATGATTGGAAAGCTCCGCAGGGAGATTCCGGATATCGCGCTGAGAACGACGATGATTGCGGGCTTCCCGGGGGAAACAGAAGAAGACCATGAAGAAGTGATGGCATTTGTGGACGAGATGGAGTTTGAACGTCTGGGGGTATTTGCCTATTCTGCGGAGGAGGATACGCCTGCGGCATCTTTCCCGGATCAGGTGCCGGAGGAGGTGAAAGAAGAGCGCAGGAATGCTGTTATGGAGCTGCAGCAGGAGATTGCATTTGACAAATCTGCTGCTATGGTCGGACGGGTCCTTGATGTGATGATCGAGGGCAAGGTGGCAGATGAGGCCGCTTATGTAGGACGGACCTATATGGATGCTCCGAATGTGGACGGCTATATCTTTGTGAACAGTGGAGAACTGTTTTTGTCGGGAGATTTTGTTAAGGTTAAGGTAACTGGTTCAGCAGAATACGATTTGATTGGGGAGGTATACGATGAATTTACCGAATAAACTTACCGTGTTGCGAGTGATATTGATACCGTTTTTTGTAGTGCTGCTCTTGTTGGACGGGGGTCAGAACCAGATGCTCCGTTATGTGTCCGCCGCAGTGTTTATCGTGGCGAGCCTGACGGATATGCTGGATGGCAAGATTGCAAGAAAATACGATCTGGTGACGAACTTTGGAAAATTCATGGACCCGCTTGCCGATAAGCTGTTAGTCTGTTCCGCACTGGTCTGCCTGGTGGAGCTTGGGCAGTTCCCGGCATGGATGTGCATCGTGATCGTCAGCCGGGAGTTCATCATCAGTGGATTCCGGCTTGTAGCCGTAGAGCAGGGCGTGGTGATCGCCGCAAGTTACTGGGGGAAATTTAAGACTACATTCCAGATGATCGCCATAGTCCTGATGATCGTGAATATCCAGGCGCTGTCTTTCGTGACGCTTCTGTTTGTATGGATCGCATTGATCCTGACGATCATTTCGCTGGTGGATTATATTGCGAAGAACCATAAGGTGCTTACGGAAGGAAGGATGTAGAGATGATAGTAGAGCTGGTTACAGTCGGTACGGAACTGCTGCTTGGAAATATCGTAAACACCAACACGCAGTTTCTGGCGGAGAAGTGCGCCCTGCTTGGGCTGTCCATGTACCACCAGGTGGTGGTCGGGGACAATCATGACAGGATGGCAGAGGTCATAAAGACGGCCCTTGACCGGGCGGACATCGTAATCCTGACCGGGGGGCTTGGGCCTACGGAGGATGACATGACCAAGGAGGTGTGTGCCGAGGTAATGGGATTTCCTCTGGTGGAGGACGCCCATACGAGGAAACGGATCGAAGAATATTTCCGGGGCAGCATCTATAAGGAGATACCGGACAACAACTGGAAACAGGCAGTTGTTCCGGAAGGAGCCATCGTGCTTGACAATGACAACGGTACGGCGCCGGGACTGATCATGGAAAAGGACGGGAAGAGGGCGATCCTGCTTCCGGGACCTCCGGCAGAGCTGTATCCGCTGTTTTTGAACCAGGTCTGTCCGTATCTCCAGAAACTGCAGCCGGAAGTCATCCGTTCCCAGATGATCAAAATCTGCGGTATGGGCGAGAGCCAGGTGGAGGATAAGATTTTAGACCTGATCGACAGCCAGACGAACCCGACGATCGCGACCTACGCAAAGACGGGGGAAGTCCATCTGCGCGTGACGGCAAAGGCGAAGAATGAGGATGAGGCAAAAAAACTGCTGAAACCGGTGGTCAAGGAGATTAAGGGCCGTTTTGGCGATTATGTCTATTCGACAAAGGAGCAGGAGACGCTGGAGATGGCGGTTGTCAGACTGCTGGAGAAATACGACCTGACCGTGACGACGGCAGAGTCCTGCACAGGAGGACTGCTTGCGGCGCGGATCGTCAACGTGGCAGGCGCATCCGAGGTGTTTCGGGAAGGTTTTATCACCTACTCCAACAAGGCAAAGCGGAAGATCCTGGACGTCAGCAAGAGCACGTTAAAAAAATATGGCGCAGTCAGTGAACAGACGGCAAAAGAGATGGCGACCGGCGGCGTGTTTGCCACCGATGCGGACGTATGCGTTGCCGTGACCGGGATTGCAGGACCGGACGGCGGGACGGAGGAGAAGCCGGTGGGGCTTGTCTATATCGCAACATATATGAAGGATTCGGTGAACGTGGAACATTACCAGTTCAAGGGAAACCGTGCGAAAGTGCGGGAACAGTCTGTGGTTAAGGCGCTTGATCTGCTCCGCCGTTCTATTTTAGAGAATTACAAATAAAGAAAATTCGGATAACAGGAGGACCGGTTGGATGAGACAGCATTGGAGAAAGCAGGCGTCGGTGGCTTACGGGTATTCACTGACCCGTCTTGCCCTCAACTATTATACTTACTTTTCAGATGCAGATGAAGAAGCTGTGCAGGAGAGCCTGAAGCTGGCAGATGACCAGTTCCATCAGATTTTGGGGGCGTGCCTGGCGGGGGAGAAGCCGCTTGATTCCCTTCAGAAGCTGCGGGAGCGCGTGACCCGTGAGATGGAAGCCGTGACGGCATATGCCGATTGTTTCCGCATCTATGAATATGCATTGAACCGTCTGGAACGCAGGTTTGAGACGGATCTGCCGGTGGTCGATGCGGACGATGAGGAGTTTGTGGACAGGCTGATGCATTTTCTGACCAATACGAACGAGGCGGCGGTGATGAACCAGAGAATCCAGATGATCATCGGACAGCTGCCAATCCGGTTTACCAGGCAGAAATTTTATGGAATGGTCATGGAGGCGCTGTCGGCGTATATCGGTTCCGACCAGAGCGGTCTTGACAACATGATGTATCTGCTGCGGACCAGCGCGATGGTGGAGCTGACAGCAGAGCAAAAGGAAGGATATCATGACCTGAACGTCCTGTTAGAGCAGCTTGGGAGCCTGCCGCTTAAAGAGCTGACGGGGGAGCAGTACCGGGATGCGGTGCTGAAGATCGGGTATGCCAGCGAAGCGCTGTATCTGTTCTCTGATACCTGGCAGATGCTGCAGGAGATGCTCAATGATATCTACGTGATATGCCTGGCAAGGGAAGACGCCATGAAAGATACCGACAAGGAGGAGAATGCCCTTTTCATCCTGAACGGGCTTTTTTGCCAGCATGAGGCCGGTGTTTACGGGGAGATCGCCGACGAGATCACGGAACGCCTGTATCTGCTCGAAGGGGTGCAGGAACATTATTTTGAAAAATATCAAAGGCTGGATGCGGCCCCGGAATATCAGGCCGGCGAGGATGAGACGGCTTATTACGGCAGATGCGTAGATAAGCTTTTGTCGTCGAGCCCGTTTGTGTCGATGGAAGAAAACCGCGGGGAGCGGACGGTGGACAGAAAAGATGTGGAGGAGGCTGCCAATGCCTTTTTCGCCAGGGTTGAGCCGGTGTTTGCCGCGAGTCCAAAGCCTGTGGTGCGCGCCATCATGGCGACGGTGCTTTCCAATCTGCCGGTATGCTTCAATTCTCTTGACGAGGTTTCGGACTATATCACAAACAGCTTTGCCAGTTGCACGGACTCTGCGGAAAAAGAGACCAGCAAGGAGCTTTTGCAGAAGCTGATGGAGTATGAGGACTATGGAATGGTATGATCATCTGTATGTAGGCAATAAAGCAAAGCGAAGAAGATATGCCATCATCCAGGGAATCCGGGATGGTGTATTTGACCCGCTTTCTTATGTGATTACGCCGCCGCAGAATGGGAATAATATTCTTGATATCTATCCTGCCGCCATGCTTCTTCTGCCGCCGTATAAAGACCAGAATATGATGATTCTCGGGATTGCGGCGGATTACTGGGAGGCGCTTGAGGTGGCGCGGCGGATTGTGGATGAGATGTACCGGAGAACCGGAGGGTTTGATCTGACGGCGCTGATGGAAGAAAGACGGTAAGGTGTGAGGACATGTTGGCAACAGGGTTACTGGTATTAAAAATCATAGGGCTGATTCTGCTTGGAATCCTGGGGCTGGTCCTGGCGCTGATCCTGATCGTGCTGCTGGTGCCGGTCCGGTACCGGGCAGAGGCGTCATATTATGGAGAAGCGAAGGCAAGGGCAGAGGTGACCTGGCTGCTGCGTATCATTTCTTGTAAAGTTGTGTATGACGGGGAGCTGGATATGGGAATCCGTATCTTTGGCTTCCGGACAGGCGACAGGGAAGAAGCTCCAGCTCCTGTGCAGAAATCAGAAGAAAGCCCCAAAGCCCAGGACATCCGGCAGAAGGAAGAAGAGGCAGAGATCCTTGCAGAGCTGGAAGAGGAACTTCTGCAGGAGGAACGCGCAGCACAGGAACAAAAGAAAGAAGCCGCGCCGGAAAAAAAGAAAAAACGAAAGCCGCGCCCGAAATTGCCGTTTTCATTTCAGGGAATCTGTGATAAACTGAAACAAGCGGGAGAGAAAAAGGACCGGGCGGCAGAGTTTTTGAAAAATGAGGAAAACAAAAAGACGTTCCGCCTGGTAAAAAGGCAGCTCAGGGCGCTGTTTCGGCATGTCCTTCCCGGCAGGATGAAGGGCAAGGTGAAATTTGGTTTTGACGACCCATATACCACGGGACAGGTACTGATGTACATAAGCCCGTTTTATGGGATGTATGGAAAACGATTCCAGGTCATACCGGTTTTTGAGGAACCGGTACTGGAAGGAGAGGTCTGGCTGAAAGGGCGGGTCCGGATCGGCACAGTCCTGGCAATCGGCATACGGATGCTGTTTGACCGGAATTTCAGGACATTACTGAGAACATGGCGGAAATAAAGGAGGAACGATATCATGGCAGAAAATCAATTTGCAACAACGGTGGAAGCCTTATTCAAGGGGATGGACCAGTTCGTGACCACAAAGACGGTGGTGGGAGAGGCAGTCAAGGTGGATGATGCGATCATCCTTCCGCTGGTAGACGTGACCTGCGGGATGGCCGCCGGTTCCTTTGCAGAGAATGCCAAGCACAACGGCGGAGGCGGTATGAGCGCCAAGATGAGTCCAAGCGCCGTCCTTGTCATCCAGAACGGTGTGACAAAGCTGGTCAATGTAAAACAGCAGGATGCAGTGACGAAGGTTCTGGATATGATTCCTGACTTTGTCAACAAATTTACAGGAAAAGAAAAGACGGAAGTGAGTTCGGACGTGCTGCAGGCGGCAGAAGAGATGGCGGGAACTGCCCAGGATTCTTCGGTTGAGGTCATGGAACCGTAAAGTCATGCATACCCTGTAGTATAACCTGTTGACGGAGGGGTACTATGAAGCGGGTCTGCGGACTGATGCTGTTTTGTTTTGGAATAGGAATGACACTTCTTCTGTTTATCCCGGAAACGCTGTCAACCCTGATATTTATCATTGGCTGCCTGTGTCTGGGATATTACCTGTTCTGCGGTTAAACATAATAAGCACGAAAAAAGCTCCCGGTATCAAGCCAGGAGCTTTTATGATTCGTACATTATGCTCTTTCCACTAAGCCGGAACGTAAGCAAGAAGTACATACATACATCTTCTTCGCGCCGCCGTTAACTTTAACTTTAACGGATTTAACGTTTGCTTTCCAGATCGCGTTGGATCTTCTATGGGAATGGCTCACATTATTTCCAAAGTGAGCAGCCTTTTCACAGATTGCACATTTAGCCATGATTGCACCTCCTTAACCGCCAACTTGATTTCCTTACAGGAAACCACAACATATGTATGATAACAGAAAGATGAGGATTTGGCAAGTGATATTTAAAAAAACTTGCGATTTTAATTTCACTTTCGAATGGACACAATATACGCTATGTGGTATACTATATTAGTCAAAATCTGTAATTTAATCTATGGATGTTTAAATAGAAGAAAACGGAGGGGTCTATATGAAGGGACGCATCAACAACAAGCTTGGTGAAATCCAGATTAATTCCGACGTCATCGCCCTGTATGCGGGCATGACCGCAGTCGAGTGTTTCGGTATTGTGGGAATGGCTGCCGTCAGTATGAAAGACGGGCTGGTAAAGCTGCTCAAAAGGGAAAGCCTGACAAAAGGCATCAATGTGGTGCTGGAGGATAACCACATCATACTGGATTTTCATGTGATCGTGGCATATGGAGTCAGCATCTGCGCCGTGTCAGACAATCTGATCGCCAATGTAAAATATAAAGTCGAAGAATTCACCGGCATGGAGGTTGACAAGATCAACATCTATGTAGAAGGTGTACGAGTGATAGATTAAGGAGGACCTACCGGTGAGTATAAGTGTGATTGATGCCCGCCAGATGCAGAAGGCATTTCTGGCGGGTGCCAAAGGACTGGAAGCAAAGAAGGAATGGATCAACGAGCTGAATGTATTTCCGGTTCCTGACGGGGATACGGGGACGAATATGACCATGACCATCATGGCGGCGGCAAGGGAAGTGGCGGCGATCGAGGAGCCGACTTTTGAGAATCTGGCGAAGGCGATGTCTTCCGGTTCTCTGCGCGGGGCGAGAGGAAACTCCGGCGTTATCCTTTCCCAGCTGTTCCGTGGATTTACGAAGGAAATCAAAAAGGTGGATGAGGTTAACGTGACCGTACTTGCCAATGCGTTTGTCCGTGCCACCGAGACGGCATACAAAGCCGTTATGAAGCCGAAGGAAGGGACGATCCTGACTGTGGCAAAGGGGATGGCGGACAAGGCCGTGGAACTGGTATCCCAGACGGAGGACATCATCGAGTTTTCCAGGCAGGTCATCGAGCACGGGGACTACGTGCTGAGCCAGACGCCGGAGATGCTGCCGGTCTTAAAGCAGGCGGGCGTGGTGGATTCCGGCGGCCAGGGGCTGATGCAGGTTATGAAGGGCGCGCTGGACGGTCTGATGGGCAAGGAAGTGGACTTGAGCGTGGGGAGTCCGTCGGCCCGGCCTGCGGCAGGCGCAGCCACAGTGGAACTTGACACGGCTGACATCAAATTCGGCTACTGTACTGAATTTATCATCAATGTAGAAAAAGCTTATGATATGCAGACCGAGCATGCATTTAAGGCTTATCTGGAGTCGATCGGCGATTCGATCGTAGTGGTATCCGACGACGATGTGGTAAAGGTCCATGTGCACACCAACGACCCGGGTCTTGCCATTCAAAGAGCCCTGACATACGGTTCTCTTTCCCGGATGAAGATTGACAATATGCGGGAAGAGCATGAGGAACGCCTGATTCAGGATGCCCAGAAGAAAGCCGGGGAGATGAAGGCGTCTGAGGCTTCCGGCGTGAATCAGGACGGCGGGGAAAACGAAGCGCAGGAGAGAAAGCCTTATGGCTTTATCGCGGTATCCGTCGGGGCCGGTCTTGGCGAGATCTTCCGTGGAATCGGGGCTGATTATCTGATCGAGGGCGGACAGACCATGAATCCGAGTACGGAGGACATGGTGAATGCCATCGACCATGTGAATGCCGATACGATCTATATCCTGCCGAACAATAAGAATATCATCCTGGCGGCAGAGCAGGCTAAGTATCTGGTTGAGGACAAGCAGATCATCGTAGTGCCGTCCAAGACTGTTCCCCAGGGAATCACGGCGCTGATCAACTTTATACCGGATCTCTCCCCGGAGGAGAACCTTGCCACTATGGTACAGGAGATGGGGCGTGTAAAGACCGGCCAGATCACCTACGCAGTCAGAAATACCAATATCGACGGGATGGATATCCACGAAGGCGATATCATGGGAATCGGCGACCACGGAATGCTGGCAGTGGGCCAGGGGATTGAAAAGACGGCTTTGGATACGCTGAAGGCGATGGTGGATGAGGATTCGGAGCTTGTCAGCATCTATTACGGCAGCGAGGTGAGCGAGGAAGACGCGCAGAAGGTGTTTGCCCTGGCTGAGGAGGCATGCGCGAACTGTGAGATTGAACTGCACAGCGGCGGCCAGCCTATCTATTATTATTTAATATCAGTGGAATAAACAGACAGGCGCTCCGTAGACTACGGGGCGTCTTTATGTATGGACGGAGACAGGAAATGAATCAACAGCCAATTGAGAGTTTGAAAGGGATTGGGGAGAAGACAGGCGCTTTTTTTCGGAAGCTTGGTGTGGAGACGGTGGAGGAGCTGCTGCACTATTATCCAAGGGGCTATGACGCTTACGAGCCGCCGGTTCCGGTCGGACAGGTGAAGGAGGGGGGCGTCCTTGCGGTATCCGGCACATTGCTAAAAAGCGCCGATGTCCGGCGTTTTCGCAATCTCCAGGTGGTGACTGCCACGGTGAAGGATACGACGGGAAGCCTGCAGCTCACCTGGTTCAATATGCCTTTTTTGCGGAATACCCTCAAGATGGGGGAGATGTTCGTGTTCCGGGGTAAGGTAGCAAAAAAACAGGGGCGGCTGTGTATGGAGCAGCCGGAGATTTTTACGCCGGATGTGTATCAGGCGGTGATGCATTCCATGCAGCCGGTCTATGGCCAGACCAGGGGGCTTGGCAATAAGGCGATTACGAAGGCGGTGGCGCAGGCAGTCGAGCAGCGGCAGATGGAAAGAGAATATCTTCCGTCGCGGCTGAGGAGCCATTATGAGCTGGCGGAATATAATTTTGCCATCGAGCATATTCATTTTCCAAAGGACAGGCAGGAGCTTTTGTTTGCAAGGAAACGTCTGGTGTTTGACGAATTCCTCTTTTTCCTTCTGGCTGTCAGACGCCTGAAGGAGAAACGGGAGGATAAGGAGAGCAGCTATGTGCTGCCTCCGGTGCCGGAGGTGGAGACGCTGTGCCAAAACCTGCCCTATGCCCTGACCGGGGCGCAAAAGAAGGTGCTTGGCGAAGTGCAGAACGATCTGGCAGGCGGACTGATGATGAACCGGCTGGTGCAGGGAGATGTCGGTTCGGGGAAGACGATCATTGCAATCCTGGCCCTTTTGCAGGCGGCTTATAACGGGTATCAGGGGGCTTTGATGGTGCCGACTGAGGTGCTGGCAAAGCAGCATTACAGCTCTATGACGGAGCTGTTTGCGGAGCACGGGATAGAAAAGCAGGTGGTCCTGATCACCGGCTCCATGACGGCGAAGGAGAAGCGGACTGCCTATGAAAAGGTTAAAAGCCATGAGGCGGATATCATCGTCGGGACCCATGCCCTGATCCAGGAAAAGGTGGAGTACGATAAGCTGGCCCTGGTCATCACCGACGAACAGCACCGGTTTGGCGTGGGGCAGCGGGAAGCGCTGGGAGGAAAGGGCGAAGAGCCTCATGTACTGGTCATGAGCGCGACTCCGATCCCAAGGACCCTTGCCATCATCATCTATGGAGATCTGGATATTTCCATCATCGATGAGCTTCCCGCCAACCGGCTGCCGATCAAAAACTGTGTGGTCGGCACCGGATACCGGGAGAAGGCATATCAGTTCATCACAAGAGAAGTGGCGGCAGGGCGGCAGGCCTACGTGATCTGTCCGATGGTGGAAGAGAGCGAGATGATCGAAGCAGAGAACGTGATGGATTATACAAAGCTTTTGCGCCAGAAGCTGCCGGAGTCCGTATCGGTGGAGTATCTGCACGGCAAGATGAAGGCAAAAGAGAAAAATAAGATCATGGAACGGTTTGCGGCAAATGAGATACAGGTCCTGGTGTCCACGACGGTCGTGGAGGTGGGGGTGAATGTGCCCAACGCGACGGTGATGATGATCGAGAATGCGGAACGGTTCGGGCTGGCGCAGCTCCATCAGCTCCGCGGACGGGTGGGACGCGGAAAGCACCAGTCCTACTGCATCATGGTCAATGCCTCCGACCAGGACGGGACCCAGGAACGGCTGGATATCTTAAACCGTTCCAATGACGGGTTTTATATCGCTTCGGAGGACTTGAAGCTGAGAGGCCCGGGGGATATCTTCGGGCTGCGCCAGAGCGGGGATATGGAATTTAAGCTGGCGGATATCTTTACGGATGCGAATCTGCTAAAGACCGTATCCGAGGAGGTGAACCGGATGCTCTCAGACGATCCGGAACTGAAACGGGAAGAAAACCGGGAACTGGGGCGAAGGCTAGAGGTGTACCTGGACAAAAGCTACGGAAAATTGAATCTGTAGGGCGGCAGCCTGAAATGACGGCAGACGAGGAGGAAAATGGATGGAAGGAAAGATGAGAGAACAGTTGGGGGGACTGCGGGAGCAAATGACGGGAAAAGAGTTCTGCGCGATGATGGAACGGATCGAAGCCTCCAATGCAGGACAGGAAACATATGCAAAAAAGCAGTACCACATGTCGCGCATTACCGCGGCTGCCAGCATCATCATCCTTGGCATCGTGCTGTACACGGCTTCTGTATTGATCCCCAAGATCAATGTGACCTACCAGAATATGGAGCTGATCATGGAAGATCTTCAGACGATCACCTCTGAGCTTGCAGAGGCAGACATCGGAAAAATGATCGAGGATGTAGATGAACTTGCGGTCAGGAGCCAGGAGAATATCGGCAGGGCGATGGAGAAAGTGAATGCGATCGACATCGAAGGGCTGAACCGTGCGATCAAGAACCTCAGCGACGCAGTGAGGCCGTTTGCCGATTTCTTTAATAAGTTCCGCTGAGAAAATGTCAGAAAAAAACAGTTGACAAATCCGAATAATGAGTTTAAGATGTGTATTAAATAAAATAAACCGTTGAAAAAGAGGAGTAAGTTAATCGTTGATATCACAGAGAGCTGCAGGTGGTGGGATTGCAGTATGGAGGGATTAGCCGAATGGACTTTAGAGGGCAGTGTTGAAACCGGGAGGGAGTAGGGACTGACGGAGACCACGACCGTTATATTGTGGCGTATATGTTGGTATACGAGAAAGAGGACCTTAGGTCAAGTTGAGTGGCACCGCGGATTTATCAATTCGTCTCAAATACAGTTCAGGCTGTATTTGAGACTTTTTTTAATTTCACAGGAAAGTGCATCCTGTGAAACCTGGTGTCACACAACGCGTTTATTTTATTGAAAAAACTATTGATAAACGCAAAGAGGAGGAAAGAATTATGAAAAAGAGAAATGTGATGATGGCAGCGGCGATGATGGCGATGGTATTGGCAGGATGTTCCGCAGACAAGGGGGGCGACGTATCGACTGCAGCTTCCGCTGCGCAGACAGAGTCATCGGCAGAGGCCACAGAGGGCGGCGCAGCCGGGGAGACGGACGGCAGGAAGTATGTCATCGGAATTGGCCAGTTTGCGGAGCATGGCTCTCTGGACAACTGCCGGACCGGATTTATGCAGGGGCTGCTGGACGAGGGCTTCGTGGAAGGAGAAAACCTGACTGTGATGTATGAGAACTCCCAGGCAGACGGCGGCACCGCAAACCAGATCATCGACAACTTTGTGGCGAAGAAGGCAGACCTGATCTGTGCGATCGCAACGCCGATGGCGCAGAGTGCTTACAGCGCGTCAAAGAAGGATAACATCCCTGTCATCTTTACCGCGGTGACTGACCCGGTGCTGGCAGAGCTTGCCAATGCAGACGGAACTCCGGTTGGAGAGATAACCGGCACTTCCGACAAGCTTCCGGTGGAAAATCAGCTTGAGATGATCCGGACCATCCTCCCGGATGCAAAGAAGATCGGCATTATGTACAGCACCAGCGAGATCAACTCCGTCTCTGCAATCGAAGAATATAAGGCGGCAGCGGAAGCATATGGATTTGAGATCGTGGAGAGCGGCATATCCTCCACGGCAGATATCCCGCTGGCAGCAGATAACCTGCTGGAAAAAGTAGACTGCATCAATAACCTGACCGACAATACGGTGGTAAGCTCCCTGCCGGTGATCCTCGACAAGGCCGGAAAGAAAGGCATCCCGGTATTCGGAAGTGAGATTGAGCAGGTCCGCATCGGCTGTCTGGCAACTGTAGGCCTGGATTACATCAGCCTGGGTGAGCAGACAGGAAGAATGGCGGCAAAGGTGCTAAAAGGGGAAAAGAAAGCCAGCGAGATGAAATTTGAGATCATTGAAGAAGCAGCTTTCTACGGAAACAACAAAGTGGCGGAAAATCTTGGCATCACCATTCCTGAGAGCCTCAGCAGCACGGCGGCAGGTATGTTTGACGAGATCGTTGCCGAATAATATACTGGAGGAACAGGCCACATGTCGATTGTACTTGGTATTTTAGAAGAAGGACTGATATATGCAGTGATGGCGCTCGGCGTATATATCACATACAAGATCCTGGATTTTCCGGATCTTTCCGTTGACAGCACGTACCCTTTGGGGGCGGCTGTCACGGCTGCGCTCATCATGAAAGGGGTGAACCCGGTGGCGACGCTTTTCATCTCCTTTCTCGCGGGAGCTGTGGCCGGAAGCATCACGGGATTTATCCATGTCAAGCTGCGGGTGCGGGATCTGCTTTCCGGCATTATCGTGATGACGGGGCTGTACTCGGTGAACCTCAGGATCGCAGGCAAGTCCAACCTGCCCATATTCAGCAAGGAGAATATCTTCGAGAACAGCTTTTGGGAGAAGGTAGTGCCGGAAGCGGTCATGCCGTATCTGGAAGTTATCATCCTGCTTGCGATCGTTCTGCTCTGCAAGGTCCTGCTGGATCTGTATCTGAATACCAGGTCAGGCTATCTGCTGCGGGCGACCGGAGACAACGACGTGCTGGTCACTTCCCTTGCCAAGGACAAGGGAATGGTGAGAATCCTGGGTCTGGCGATCGCCAACGGATTTGTGGCGCTGGCCGGCAGCATATACTGCCAGCACAACGGATTTTTTGAGATCAGCACCGGAACCGGCACGATGGTCATCTGTCTTGCCAGCGTGATCATCGGTACAAAGATGTTGAAGCGCTTCAGCGCCGTAAAGGCGACGAGTGCGGTGATCATCGGTTCGATCATCTATAAGGCGTGCGTATCCCTTGCCATTTCGCTGGGCATGAGGGCGTCGGACTTAAAGCTGATCACGTCTGTCCTCTTTTTGGCGATTCTGGTCATGAGCGGAAACAAGGGAAGGAAGGTGAAGGCACATGCTTGAGCTGAGCCATATTGAAAAATATTACAACGCAGGGACGGTAAATGAGATGTGCCTGTTTGAAGATTTTTCCCTGTCGATCGGGGACGGCGAGTTCGTATCTGTGGTAGGCAGCAACGGTTCCGGGAAAACTTCAATGTTAAACATCATCTGCGGAAGCATCCCCCTCGACAGCGGTATGATCAGGATCAACGGGGAAAACATCACCAATATGCCGGAGTATAAGCGGCAGAGGAGGATTGGGCGGGTGTACCAGAATCCGGCGATGGGGACCTGTCCTTCCATGACGATCCTTGAGAACATGGCGCTTGCCGACAACAAAGGAAAGCCGTTCAACCTGCGCCCCGGAACGAATAAACAGCGGGTGGAATTTTACCGGGAACAGTTAAAGATCCTGGGGCTTGGCCTGGAAGATAAGATGGATGTGAAGGTCGGGGTGCTGTCCGGCGGGCAGCGCCAGGCGATGGCTCTTTTGATGTCCACGATGACGCCGATAGAATTTCTGATCCTGGATGAGCACACGGCGGCACTGGACCCGAAGACGGCGGACATCATCATGGAACTGACCGATAAAGTGGTGCGGGAGAAGAACCTGACCACGATCATGGTCACCCACAATCTTCGTTTTGCAGTGGAATACGGGAACCGTCTGTTGATGATGCATCAGGGCAAGGCGGTCATGGATAAGGCAGGAGAAGAGAAGATGGCGGTAAAAATCGAGGATATTCTGGATGAGTTTAACGCGATTAGTATTGAATGTGGGAATTAGGTTATCCTAAATTTTAGAAAGCTTTTATAAACGAAATGCACTTCTTATGGTATACTGTTAACATGGAGACAGCGATCTGTCACATGCCAGGCAGCTGTCCGAAAGGAGTGCATTTTTATGAAGTTGAAAACAAGGCTTGCGGTTGCATTTTTGCTTTTCACCTTCTTCCCTTTGATTATTGGCTACATGTTGATCACGATGGGCAAGTTCTTCATCATCTCCCGTGTGAGTGAGTATGGTCCGGAGGTCCGGACGATGGTGGCGCAGATGATGCTGTCCAGCGCGTTTATGCTGATCTTCATCGGTGCCGCCCTTACGATGTGGGTGTACCGTTCTGTGCTGCGTCCTTTGAGCAAGCTTCAGGAGGCGACGCGGAATATCCGGGACGGAAACCTGGATTTTACCCTGGAGGTGGATGACGACGACGAGATCGGCCTCCTCTGCCAGGACTTTGAAGAGATGAGAATCCGCTTAAAGGAAAATGCGGAGGAGAAGATCCAATACGATAAAGAGAGCAAGGAACTGATCAGCAATATATCCCATGATCTGAAGACTCCGATCACCGCGATCAAGGGGTATGTGGAGGGCATTATGGATGGAGTGGCTTCCTCCCCGGAGAAACTGGACAAATATATCCGCACCATATACAATAAGGCGAATGATATGGACCGTCTGATTGACGAGCTGATGTTTTATTCCAAGATCGATACGAATAAGATACCCTACACCTTCACCAAGATCAATGTGGACCAGTATTTCAGCGACTGCATTGAGGAAGTCGGTCTGGACATGGAGTCCCAGGGGATCGAGCTTGGCTATTTTAACTACGTGGATGAGAATGTGGTGATCATCGCTGATGCCGAGCAGCTGAAGCGGGTGATGAACAATATCATCAGCAATTCGGTCAAGTATCTGGATAAGCCGAAGGGCATCATCAACATCCGGATCAAGGATGTGGGGGATTTCATTCAGGTGGAGATCGAGGACAACGGGCGGGGGATCGCGGCGAAGGACCTGCCGTCTATCTTTGACCGGTTTTACCGGACCGACGCATCGAGGAACTCTTCTCAGGGAGGCAGCGGGATCGGGCTTTCTATTGTCCGCAAGATCATCGAGGATCATGGAGGACGCATCTGGGCGACCAGCAAGGAAAATATCGGTACGGAGATTCATTTCGTACTCAGAAAATATCAGGAGGTAATACAGGATGAGCAGGATACTGATCATAGAAGATGAAGTCAGCATAGCTGAGCTTGAAAAGGACTATCTGGAGCTGAGCGGATTTGAGGTGGAGCTTGAGGCAGATGGGAGTAAGGGTCTGGAGCGTGCGCTTCACGAGGATTTTGATCTGCTGATCCTGGATCTGATGCTTCCGGGCATGGACGGTTTCGAGATCTGCAAACGGTTTCGGGAAGTGAAGAATACGCCGATCATCATGATATCCGCAAAAAAAGAGGACATCGACAAGATCCGCGGACTGGGGCTGGGAGCTGACGACTATATCACGAAGCCGTTCAGCCCGAGTGAGATGGTTGCGCGGGTGAAGGCCCATCTGGCGCGGTATGAGCGGCTGATCGGAAGCGGGAATGCGGAGAATGAACTGATCGAGATCCGCGGGCTTAAGATAGACAAGACAGCCCGCCGGGTGTGGGTCAACGGCGAGGAGAAGAATTTTACCACAAAAGAGTTTGACCTTCTGACCTTCCTGGCACAGAACCCGAACCATGTGTATACGAAGGAGGAGCTGTTTTCCAGGATTTGGGATATGGAATCGATCGGGGATATTGCCACGGTGACGGTGCATATCAAGAAAATCCGGGAGAAGATTGAGTTTAATACGGCGAAGCCGCAGTATATCGAGACGATATGGGGAGTCGGTTACCGGTTCAAAGTGTAATATCATGACAGCGGAGAAAGCGGTTAAGACCCAAGAAAAAGGGGAGGATGTCTGTGCAGATCAATGAGATAAGGGAAGCAATCTGTCAAAGAAACCACCTTATGGTAAAACGAAACGAGCTGTACACACAGAGGGAGGATCTGCGAAAGACAGAAGAGCGGCTGCGGGCCATCCGGACAAAGGAGCAGAAGGATGTGGATCGTCTGGAAGGCGGAAGCCTGGCAGGATTTTTTTACGGTATTTCGGGAAAAAAGGCGGAACGGCTGGACAAAGAGAAGCGGGAAGCCTACGAAGCCGCCGTCAAGCATGACACCGTGGCAGGGGAACTTTCTGTGGTCAATGATGAGATTGAGCGGATCGATGCCCGGCTGCGTTCTCTGGAGGGGCTGGAGGAAAAGCTGGAGCGTGCAATTCAGGATAAGAAGGAATGGCTGAAGGAGAATTTCCCGCAGAAGGTCCGGGAGATTCTGGATTCGGAGGAACGGATCGCAGGCCTGCAGGAACAACTGCGGGAAATCGGGGAAGCGCAGGATGCGGGAAGAGCTGCCGCCTGCATGGCAAAGGAAGTCCGGTCCAGCCTGAATTCGGCGGAAGGCTGGGGGACCTGGGATATGTTTGGCGGAGGAATGTTTGTGACGATGGCAAAGCATTCCCATCTGGACAGCGCCCAGGATAAGGTGAACGTGCTCCAGCAGCGTCTTCGCACGTTCAAAACGGAACTGGTAGACGTCGACTTCCATGAAAATATTCAGGTTCAGATTGACGGATTTCTGCGTTTTGCGGATTATTTCTGGGATGGGATTTTTGCAGACTGGATGGTGCAGGGCAAAATCCATGACGCGCAGAACCAAGTTGACCAGGTGATCGGGAAGGTGGAGTCTATTCTTATGAAGCTGCAGAGCATGAGTGAGGAGACGCAGCAGAAGCTGGAAGAGGAAAAGTCAGAACTGGAACGGCTGGTGGAACAGTTATCTTAACCTTATGACAGAGCACTTTCGTGCAATGTGCTGTCCGCAGTTGATTCTGACCGTATATTTCTGGTGATGCTTGCGATTGACATCGGACGCGTCCTGTGTTAAATTTAAACCTGTGCAAAGCGAGAGGATTCAAGGTCTGTCTTGAACCCTCTTACTTTTTTGCGAAAATGCAGCGTTGTGAATGCCTTTATGGCATATAGCGGCCTCCGCAGATGGCGGAAGGCAAGGGAAAGAATGAGGAAATCAAACATGGATACGATCAGATTTGACGAGTTAAATTTAGATGAGCGGATTTTAAAGGCAGTCACCGATATGGGATTTGAAGCTGCTTCTCCGATTCAGGCGCAGGCAATTCCGGTGCAGATGGAAGGGCTTGATATCATTGGGCAGGCACAGACCGGTACTGGTAAGACGGCGGCATTTGGAATTCCGTTACTTCAGAAGATAGATCCGAAAAACAAAAAATTGCAGGCAGTGGCGCTGTGCCCGACCAGGGAGCTTGCCATCCAGGTGGCAGAAGAGGTCCGTAAGCTGGCAAAATATATGCACGGAGTTAAAGTACTGCCAATCTATGGCGGACAGGACATCGTGAAACAGATCCGTTCTTTGAAGGATGGCACCCAGGTCATCATCGGTACTCCGGGACGTGTGATGGATCATATGCGCCGCAAGACGGTAAAGTTTGACCAGGTGCACACCGTGATCATGGATGAGGCGGACGAGATGCTGAACATGGGATTTCTGGAGGATATGGAGACGATCTTAAGCCAGCTTCCGGAAGAACGCCAGACCATCATGTTCTCCGCTACGATGCCGGAGGCGATTCAGAAGATCGCAAAGAATTTCCAGAACAATCCTACCATTGTAAAGGTAGTGAAAAAAGAACTCACCGTTCCGAAGGTAACCCAGTACTACTATGAGGTAAAACCGAAGAACAAGGTGGAGGTAATGTGCCGTCTGCTGGATATGTATGCGCCGAAGCTGTCGGTAGCGTTCTGCAACACCAAGCGGCAGGTAGATGAACTTGTGGATGAACTGCAGGGAAGAGGGTATTTTGCAGAAGGTCTTCACGGGGACTTAAAGCAGATGCAGCGTGACCGCGTGATGAACAGCTTCCGGAACGGACGTACCGAAGTGCTTGTGGCAACAGACGTGGCGGCCCGTGGAATCGACGTGGACGATGTAGAAGCGGTGTTTAACTATGATATCCCGCAGGATGACGAGTATTATGTACACCGGATCGGGCGGACCGGGCGTGCAGGGAGAGAAGGCATTGCTTTCAGTTTCGTGGTTGGCAAGGAAGTGTATAAACTTCGCGACATCCAGAGATACTGCAAGACCAAGATCATCCCGCAGGCAATCCCGTCCCTCAATGACATCACGGAGATCAAGGCAGAAAAGATCCTGGAGCAGGCAGTTGAGGTCATCAATGATATGGACCTGAGCAAGATCGTGCATATCATCGAAAAGAAGCTGATCGAGGAGGATTATACTTCCCTTGACCTGGCGGCGGCCCTGATGAAGATGAGCATGGGTGATGAGAACCAGGATATCATCGACAGCCGTCCGGCGCGTTCCCTCGATGATCTGGGTTCCTCCTACGGGGCATCCCGCGGCGGCAGAGACGGCAGCCGGGACGGGCGCGGACGCAGAGGCAGAGACGGCGGACGCGGCAGCAGAAATGGCGGCAACAGCAACATGGCGCGCCTGTTTATCAACATCGGGAAAGAGCAGAAGGTAAAACCGGGCGATGTGCTGGGAGCCGTTGCAGGTGAGACCGGAATCCCTGGAAAGATGGTCGGAAGCATCGATATGTATGACAAGTATACCTTTGTGGAAGTTCCGCAGGATATCGCGGACATGGTAGTAGACGCCATGCAGAATGTGAAGATCAAAGGGAAGAGTGTCCATATGGAACTGGCAAACAGCAAATGATCCGTTTGATCGGGCAGTGGAGAGCGCAATGCTTTTCACTGCTTTTTTTCATGGGTGAGTCTTTCTTTTTTTAAGGGAATGCTATATAATGAAAAAAGAATGTGGGCAAAGACCCGGAACAGGAGGGATCACAGATGATTATTCAAAGCAGCAGGGTTTTTATATGCGGGCAGTTCATGCCGGCACAGCTTGAGATAGACGGAGATAAGATTGTACAGATCCGTGCTTATGGAGAAAAAGAGGCAGATACCGATTATGGCAGCAGGCGGATATTGCCGGGATTTATCGATGTGCATACGCATGGCTGTTATGGATTTGATACAAACGACGCCGAGCCGGAGGGGCTTCGCAACTGGATGGCGCATATCCCGGAAGAGGGAGTGACTTCGATCCTCCCGACTACCGTGACCCAGATGCCGGACGTGCTGACAAAGGCCGTCGCCAATGTGGCGAAGGTGGTGGAAGAAGGGTATGAAGGAGCCGAGATCCTTGGCATCCATTTTGAAGGACCTTATCTGGATATGGACTATAAGGGGGCGCAGCCGCCCGAAGCGATCGCGAAGCCGACCGTAGAGCAGTTTAAGATGTATCAGGAAGCTGCCAACGGGCTGATCAGATATATCACGCTTGCGCCGGAGAAGGATGAAGATTTTGCATTGACCCGGTACTGCAAGGAGACGGGCGTGGTTGTCAGCATGGGACATTCTGCCGCGACTTATGAAGAGGCGATGCTGGGAATCGCAAACGGAGCGACTTCCATGACTCATGTATACAATGGCATGACCCCATATCATCACAGAAAACCGGGGCTGGTGGGTACGGCTTTCAGGGTACGCGATATGTACGGTGAGATCATCTGCGACGGCAATCACAGCCATCTGGCGGCGGTCAACAATTATTTTACGGCGAAGGGACGGGATTATGCGATCATGGTCACGGATTCCCTCCGGCCAAAGCACTGCCCGCCGGGCGGCGACTATAAGCTGGGCGGACATCCGATCGAGATCCAGGAGAATGGACTTGCTTATCTGAAGGGGACCCAGACGATCGCAGGCAGCACCCTGTATATGAACCGGGGATTAAAAATCCTGATCGAGGATGCGATGGTTCCGGTAGATGCCGCGATCAACTCCTGCACGATCAACCCGGCCAGATGCCTGGGCGTGGATGACCGGAAAGGAAAGCTGGTGGCAGGATATGACGCCGACCTTGTTGTGCTGGAAGACAATTACGATGTGGCGCAGACATACTGCCGTGGGAAAGCGATGCTTTAAGCGGTCCGGTAAAGGCACAGGAGTTCCTGTGCCTTTTCATGGGGCAGCGTTCATCATCAGGAGACAGGAGGAATCATACATATGAGCAGTTTTACACATAAATTCGGTTTTATCGGAATGGGCAACATGGGTTATGCAATTTTAAAAGGGCTGCTGGCAAAATACCGGCCGGAAGAGATCACCTTTTCCGAGAAGGACAGGGAGAAGGCGGAAGATATCTCCGCGCGGACCGGGGTGACGCCGTCTGTGGATAATCATGCCTGCGCCGCAGGGGCAGAGTATGTGATCCTGGCCGTGAAGCCGCAGCATCTGGATTTTGTGATCGAGGGAATTCGGGACGCAGTGACGAAGGACCAGATCGTGATCTCCATAGCGCCGGGCTATACGATCGCAGATTTGACAGAGCGGTTTGGCAAGGAGTGCAGGATCGTCCGCGCAATGCCGAACACACCTGCGCTGGTAGGGGAAGGAATGAGCGGCGTATGCTATGACAGCGCCCTGTTTTCGGAAGCGGAGACAGATACCATCCGTGGATTCTTTGAGTCGTTTGGCAAGATGGAGCTGGTGGAAGAGAGGCTGATCAATGCGGTAGTGTGCGCCAGCGGCAGTTCTCCTGCATATGTATACATGTTTATAGAGGCCCTTGCCGACAGCGCGGTCAAATATGGCCTGCCGCGGGCGACGGCTTATGAGATGGCAGCCCAGACCGTGCTTGGGAGCGCGAAGATGGTCCTGGAGACGAAAGAACACCCGGGCAGGCTGAAGGATCAGGTCTGTTCCCCGGGCGGGACGACGATCGCAGGTGTATCGGCGCTGGAAGAATACGGGCTTCGCAATGCGGTGATCAAGGCGAATGACGCCTGCTATGAAAAGTGTACGCGGATGAAATAAAGAGATGACGGGAGTGGAAAGATATGGGTGAGGAACATAAAAAAATTCCGCCGGTGAAGCGTCTGGACCGGCAGCTGAAATATACAGGGACGATTTTAAAGATCTACGAGGATACGGTTGAGGCAAACGGCCATGAGGCCCACTGGGATTTTATCCATCACGACGGCGCGGCGGCAGTCGTGGCAGTCAATGACGACGGCAAGCTTCTGATGGTGCGCCAGTACCGGAATGCCTTAAACCGCGAGACGTTGGAGATCCCGGCAGGCAAGCTGGATGATCCGGGCGAGCCTAAGATCGAGTGTGCATACCGGGAGCTGGAGGAAGAGACCGGATACCGCTGTGAACATCTGGAGTATCTGATGAGCCTGAACACGACGGTGGCGTTCTGTGACGAGGCGATCGACATCTTCGTGGCGAGAAACCTGATCCCGTCCAGGCAGAATCTGGATGAGGATGAAGTCATCAATGTGGAGGCATGGTCTGTGGAAGATCTGGAGGAACTGATCTTTACCGGCAAGCTGACCGACGGCAAGACGATTGCGGGAATCACTGCCTATGCGAGAAAATACCTGAAATAAAAATACATGAAATAAAAGGCAGGGCAACAGGAAACCGGCATGAGACACCCCTGTTCTGCGTACACTGTAACAATAAGAGCAGATGTGCGGTGGCGGAATGAGACGGATCACACAGGGCTATGCCCTTCTTATCTGGACGGGGATCGGGATCGTGGCGGCAACGATGGCAGCCAACCGCCTGTTTGCCTCGGGGCTGGTCAATTATCAGGTTTTGTACCAGTATGTGGCGCAGGGGTGGCAGCATGGCGCAGATGCGGATGGGATGGATGTCTGGATCATCCTGCAGATCCTTTTTGTCCGGCTGGCAGAGACGGCCGTGGTCGCCCTGGTATGCCGCCGGGTGGCGCGTGGCAGAAGGAAGCTTGGCATCTTTTTACTGCTCGCCTATATGGGGGCGGTGACAGGGCTGTCGGTGGTCCTCATGACCTGGTGCCGCGGTTTTGCCGGGATATTCTGCTGCCTGCTGGCCTGTCTGCCCCATTACCTGTTTTATCTGACGGCATGGGGGATCTTGATCTTGCAGGCCCTTGCAGGCTATGAGATCCGCAGAGGGCGGTTCTGGCTGGTGGTGGTGATTTTCATGACGGCGGGAATCATGTCGGAAATCTGGCTGAATCCGTTTTTTCTGCGCTTTGTTTAAAAAAAATACAATTTTTATTTTACAACATGTTGGAGTGGCAATTGCAGGCCTTCCAACATGTTGTATTTTTTATGTTAATTAACGAAAAATGATAATAAAGTGGGAAAATAAGGTTTGATTTTATAGGAAAATGTAGATATAATGTACTGGATAAGGCGATTTTGAGGCATTTTTTGATAGATTATGGATTGGGGATAGCAGTATGATGTCTGATATAGAATCATTTATTACATATCTTGAGAATACGAAGAAGGCGTCCAGAAATACGGTCATTTCTTACCGGAGAGATCTGGTGCAGATGGCGGCATATCTGGAAGATCAGGGGATTACGGAACCGATCAAGGTGACAAAGACCAGCCTGAACTCCTATATCATGTATCTGGAGCGGCAGGGTAAGGCTACGACTACGATCTCCCGCGTCCTTGCATCTGTCAAGGCTTTTTTTCATTATGAGATGATTCAGGGAGAGATCCGCAAGGATCCTGCCGAACTTTTGAAGACTCCAAAGATTGAGAAGAAACCGCCGGTCATCCTCAGCGTGGAAGAGGTGGACCGGTTTTTGCGCCAGCCCTCCGGGGGCTCTCCGAAGGAGATCCGGGATAAGGCGATGTTGGAGATCTTATATGCGACGGGAATCCGGGTGTCGGAGCTGATCGGGCTCCGGGTGTCGGATGTGAACCTTCCGGTCGGGTTTATCACCTGCCATGACGAGCATAAAGAGCGCATGATCCCATTTGGCAAGACCGCTATGGAAGCGCTCAGGGCTTATCTCGAGCAGGCGCGGGGAACCTTGCTGAAGGGATGTGAGTCCGAGTGGCTGTTTACCAACTGCAACGGCAAGCCGATGTCCCGCCAGGGCTTCTGGAAGATTGTGAAGCATTACGGGGAGATGGCAGAGATCAAGGCAGACATTACGCCCCATACCCTGCGCCATTCCTTTGCGGCGCACCTGATCAGCGGCGGCGCGGATCTCCAGGCGGTGCAGACGATGCTGGGCCATTCCGACCTTGCGACGACCCAGATGTATATGGCGTATGTACAGAAGGACCCGCTCAGACATACTTATGCAGGAGCTCATCCGAGAAAGTGATATTCAGACAGGATAGAGACAGGCTGTTTCTCATCATGCAGGATGCGTGGGAGGCAGCCTGATTTTTTTCCTTCTTTTCCTGGCAGTTTTATGATATACTATAACGAGTGGCATAAAACAGAGGCGATGATATGACAGAAGACAAACAACTTCGCGATAAGCGGAGCGGAGAGAGGAAACAACGGGAGTCACAGAGGAAGCTGCGGCTGGTGATCCTGACCAATCTTTTTTTGCTTGCCGCCATTATTCTGGTGGGCGGTCTCCTTTTTGCGCGCTGGAACAGGGAGAAAAACAGGCCGGTGTTGTCCAAAATTACGGCGCCGGACTGGTACACCCAGGAGTTTCTGGATCTGAATCCCTATTCCAGGTCAGGAAAAAAGCGGCCGAAGGTGGATAACATCGTCATCCATTACGTGGCGAATCCGGGAACTACGGCAAAGAACAACCGGGATTATTTTAATAATATGGAAAAGCAGGCCGAGGCGGACAGACGGTATGTGAGCAGCCATTATATCATCGGGCTGGAGGGGGAGATCATCCAGTGCATCCCTCTTGATGAGGTCGCCAATGCCAACGCTCCGCGCAATGAAGACACGGTGTCGATCGAGGTCTGCCATCCGGACAGTACCGGGGAGTTCTCGGAAGTGACAAAAGAGTCGTTGTACCGTCTGACGGCGTGGCTCTGTGAAGAGCTGAACCTGACGGAGCAGGACGTCATCCGCCATTATGACATCAACGGCAAGAACTGCCCCAAATATTATGTGGAGGATGAAGACGCATGGAAATCTCTGAAGAAAGAGATGAAGAAGAAACGAAAGGAATCCTGATTGCATGGGAAAATCATTATACATAGCCGAGAAGCCCAGCGTGGCGCAGGAATTTGCAAATGCGCTGAAGCTCTCGGGAAGACGGGGAGACGGCTATCTCGAAGCGGAACAGGCGGTCGTGACCTGGTGCGTAGGGCATCTGGTGACGATGAGCTATCCGGAGGCCTACGACCCAAAATACAAGCGGTGGAGCCTGCAGACGCTGCCCTTTCTGCCAAAAGAATTCAAGTATCAGGTGATCGAGGGCGTGTCAAAGCAGTTCAAGATCGTAAGCGGGCTTTTAAACCGTGAGGACATCGACACCATCTACATCTGCACCGACTCCGGGCGGGAGGGGGAATATATCTACCGCCTGGTGGACCAGATGGCGGGGGTAAAAGGAAAGACAAGAAAACGTGTCTGGATCGATTCCCAGACCGAGGAAGAGATCCTCAGGGGTATCCGCGAGGCAAAGGATTGGGAAGACTATGACAATCTGGCCGCATCGGCTTATCTGAGGGCCAAGGAAGATTACCTGATGGGCATCAACTTTTCCCGTCTGCTGACACTCAAGTACGGACCTACGATCTCCAGCTTTATGAAGACGGACCGGACGGTCCTGTCGGTGGGCAGGGTGATGACCTGTGTGCTTGGCATGGTGGTGCGGAGGGAGCGGGAGATCCGTGATTTTGTAAAGACACCGTTTTACCGTGTGATCGGAAACTTTGATTCTAACGGCATGAACTTTGACGGGGAATGGCGGAGCGCCAAAGGGTCAAGGTATTTCGAGTCTCCGTACCTCTATAAAGAAAACGGATTTAAAGAGCGGGAACGGGCGGAAGAACTGATTGCCGCATTGCGGCAGCAAGACCCCCTGCAGGCGGTCCTTGAAAAGGTGGAGCGGAAGAAGGAGACGAAGAATCCTCCGCTTCTCTACAACCTTGCCGAGCTTCAAAACGACTGTTCCAAGATGTTTAAGATCAGCCCGGACGAGACGCTGAAAGTGGTGCAGGAACTGTACGAGAAGAAGCTGGTCACTTATCCACGTACCGATGCAAGGGTGCTCTCCACGGCGGTAGCCAAGGAAATCCATAAAAATATCGGAGGACTCCGCAATTTTGAGCCGGTAAAGGAATTTGCCGCCGAGGTGTTGGAGAACGGCCGTTTTCAGGGGATTGCAAAGACCCGTTATGTCAATGACAAGCAGATTACCGACCACTATGCGATCGTTCCCACGGGACAGGGATTTGGCGCCTTGCGCGGGCTGTCGCCGCTCTCCATGAAGGTGTACGAAGTGATAGCCAGGAGGTTTTTGAGTATTTTCTATCCTCCGGCGGTCTATCAGAAATACGCGCTGGAGATGGTTTCAGACTGGGAGCATTTTTACTCGAGCTTCCGTGTGCTGACAGATCCGGGGTATCTGCGGGTGTCGGATGTGTCCTTTTTGAAAAAGAAAAAGGAGGCCGATGCAGGAGGAGCAGACAGCGCGGCCGGGGAGAAGGAAGATTCTGAGGAAAACCAGAAGAACCTGGACAACCCGGAGTTTATCGCCATGCTGGGAACCCTGAAAAAAGGCATGGTGCTTCCGGTGAACAGCCTGACCATCAAGGAAGGGGAGACATCCCCGCCGAAGCGGTATTCTTCCGGATCGATGATCCTTGCGATGGAGAACGCCGGGCAGCTGATCGAAGACGATGAGCTGCGCGCCCAGATCAAAGGCAGCGGAATCGGTACCAGCGCAACGCGGGCGGAGATCTTGAAGAAACTGGTAAATATCAAATATCTGGCTTTGAATGGAAAGACCCAGATCATCACGCCGACACTGCTTGGCGAGTTGATTTTTGATGTGGTGAATGCTTCCATCCGGCAGCTTTTGAACCCGGAACTGACGGCGAGCTGGGAGAAGGGGCTGACTTATGTGGCGGAGGGCACGATCACCCCGGACGAATATATGGAAAAGCTGGAGCATTTTGTTGCGGGGCGTACCTACGGGGTGCTGAAGTTGAACAACCAGTACCAGATGCGGGAATATTTTGAAGCGGTCCAGAAGAATTATAAGAAGTAGGAAAATTGAAAGAAAGCTGTCATACAGCGGAAATGAGGAGAAATTATGAAACAGGCAGAGATGAAGATCACGGAGCTTTTTGATTTGGAACACACCCTGGCACAGCCATATCTGGAGCGGTTTACCTATCCATGGGAGGCTCTTGAGGGGATTGGCAAGTTTATCGAGGATTTGGGTGCAACCCTTCCTCCCAGTGAGTATGCAAACCCGATGAAGGGCATCTGGATCCACAAAAAGGCCAAGGTGGCTCCGACGGCCGGAATCATCGCGCCGGTCATCATCGGGGAGGGAGCGGAAGTGCGCCACTGCGCGTTCATCCGCGGCAATGTGCTGATTGGCGCAAATGCAGTGGTCGGCAATTCTTCGGAGCTTAAGAATGTGATCCTGTTTGACAACGTGCAGGTGCCCCACTACAACTATGTGGGCGATTCCATCCTCGGTTACAAAGCGCACATGGGCGCAGGCTCCATCACTTCGAACGTAAAATCTGACAAGACCCTGGTGAAGGTTCATGCAGAGGACGGGGATATCGAGACCGGTCGGAAAAAGTTCGGCGCTATGGTGGGCGATCATGTGGAGGTTGGCTGCGGTTCTGTACTGAACCCTGGCACGGTTGTGGGCAGACACTCCAATATCTATCCGCTTTCCAGTGTCCGCGGATGTGTGGATGCCAAATCCATCTATAAAAAACAGGGAGAGGTTGCCAGAAAGCAGGAAGAGCAGGAGTAATGAAGAATATAAAAAGGGAAGTCCCGTGGCACAGAGCCAATACCGGGGCTTCCCTTTTTTGTGTCTGATCAATCTTTATCTTGTTCCAAAAATCCGGTCGCCGGCATCGCCAAGACCCGGGCAGATGTAGGCGTTTTCGTTCAGGCACCGGTCCAGATGCCCAACGTAGATCTGAATATCCGGATGGGCTTTGTGGAGGCGCTCAAGCCCCTCTGGAGCGGCGATGATAGCCATGAACTTAATCGTCTTTCCGCCATGTGCCTTGATAAAATCAACGGCAGATATGGCAGAGCCGCCGGTTGCCAACATCGGGTCGGTGACTACGATGGTACGCTGGTCGATCGGGGTGGGAAGTTTGCAGTAGTATTCATGCGGCTCGTGGGTCACTTCATCACGGTACAGACCGATATGTCCGACTTTAGCGCTGGGAACCAGGGCAAGGATTCCGTTCACCATACCGAGACCGGCGCGGAGAATCGGGACTACAGCCAGTTTTTTTCCGGCGATCATCGGGGTCATGCAGGTCTCGATCGGCGTCTCGACTTCAACATCCTCAAGCGGAAGGTCGCGCAGCGCCTCATAGCCCATCAGCATGGCAATCTCCTCGATCAGGGAGCGGAACTCATTGGTTCCGGTGCGTTTGTCGCGCAGGATGGATATCTTGTGCTGGATCAGCGGGTGATGAAAGATAGTTACGTTTTCCATAATGTATTTTATCCTTTCTTGTGTAATCGCAGTTATCATAAGATGGGAAGCATTCTTATTAATCAGCCTTATCAATTTTACCAAATCTTTTTCTAAATATCAAGGAGTTGTTATTTGGTGTCCGGCGTATATTTCACAATGGCATAATCGCCCAGCACATGAGGGACCGGGATGGAAAAGAAGATGGTGCCTTCGTGCTCGTAGCTGAATGATTCGGGAAAGGTATCCCGTACCGGAAAATCTGCCTGATTGAACATGGCTGTATAAGCCTCGATCGAAGTGCCGTTTTTATATTCCATCAACCCTGCGGCAAGTTCCGGGGACACATTATAAAACTCGCAGTCGTCCGAGAGGACGTATCCCGCCATCGTATAGGGGTCGGCAAATCTGCCAAAACCAATGTCAGTTCCTTTTCCTACGTCAACGGTGTTGCTATAGAAGATATTGACGGGATAAGCTGCTCCCTTTTTCATGCAGGTTCCGGTATAGGTCACCGTAATGCGGCTGCGGTCGGCTAAGAGGACACTGCATTTGATGGAAAGGGTATCCTGCGCACCATCCAGTTCATAAGCGTCTAAGATGGAGAGGGCGTTCTCTTTTAAAAGGGTATCGATGGAAGCCGCTTTTGAGCTGTCTTCCAGATTCGTCACCGAAGGATACTCGATCGATATGCTGCCTGAAGTATACGTGTTGATCTTTGTGGATATTTTTTTGACAGCAGACGTACTGCCGCCTTTGCCGCTGTCAGAACTGTTGCCGGAAGCACTTTCCCCGGAAGCGGCTGAGGTTTCGGGAGCGGCGGGAGCCTTGCTGGTCTCCGGCGCCATCGTCTCTGCGGCGGTTGTCTGGATATTTGAGAGGTCGATCTTTTCCCGGTGGTCCTTTTTGCAGCCTGTGACCAGGATGGAGCTTGTCATCGCGAGTGCCAGGACCGTGAGGGCGAGGCGGGGGGAGCGGTAGTGCTTTATTGTCATTGGAATTTCCTCCTCTTGTCATTGGTAATTTGCGTTTCCGGTATATTATACCTTAGATTTTGTTCTTGGGAAAGGGAAACTTAAAAATCATGTAGACGAATTGCATCAATTGTGTAATAATAGTTAGGACAATTTTTGACACAAAAGAATGGAGGTAGAGTATGGAGAATCAAAGAGTGATTCAGGTGGAAGAAAAAGTGCCCTTTAAACTGTTGGTCCCGCTGAGCATCCAGCACATGTTTGCGATGTTTGGAGCGTCGGTTCTGGTGCCGTTTCTGTTCGGGATCAATCCCGCCATCGTACTGTTTATGAACGGTCTGGGAACGCTGCTGTTCATCTTTGTTACAAAGGGGAAGGCACCGGCGTATCTCGGTTCCAGTTTTGCATTTCTGGCGCCGGCGGGCATTGTCATCGCCAACTTTGGGTATGCATATGCGCTGGGAGGTTTCGTAGTCGTAGGTTTTTGCGGATGTATTCTTGCATTTATTGTTTACAAGTTCGGCACCAAATGGATTGATGTGGTACTTCCGCCGGCAGCGATGGGACCTGTCGTAGCGCTGATCGGTTTGGAGCTTTCTTCTACGGCGGCAAGCAACGCAGGGCTGCTGGATGAGAAGATTTTGCCTGCAAACCTGATCGTATTTCTGGTGACGCTGGGAACGGCGGTATTTGGTTCTATCCTGTTCCGCAAATTCCTTTCGGTCATTCCGATTCTGATCGCGGTGCTTGCCGGTTATGCTTCGGCGATCATCTGTGGAATCGTGGACTTCACGGAAGTGATCAATGCGCCAATCTTTGCAATTCCAAACTTTTCGACTCCAAAGTTTAATCTGGAGGCGATCATGATCATCCTTCCTGTTATCCTGGTCATCACCTCCGAGCACATCGGACATCAGGTGGTTACGAGTAAGATCGTGGGAAGGGATTTGCTGGAGGACCCGGGTCTGCACCGCTCTCTGTTTGGAGACAATTTCTCCACGATGATCTCCGGTCTGATTGGTTCTGTGCCGACGACCACCTATGGGGAAAATATCGGTGTTATGGCGGTTACTAGGGTTTACAGCGTCCGGGTTATTGCCGGAGCAGCAGTGTTATCTATCATCTGTTCCTTTGTAGGCAAGCTGTCCACGCTGATCAGTACGATTCCGGGACCTGTCATCGGCGGTATTTCTTTCCTGCTCTATGGTATGATCGGCACTTCCGGTCTGCGGATCCTGGTAGATTCTCAGGTGGATTACGGAAAATCCAGGAATTTGGCGCTGACCTCGGTGATCTTTGTAACCGGACTTTCCGGAATTGCGCTGAAGGTTGGGAACATCCAGCTGACCGGTATGGTGCTGGCGTGTGTGGTCGGTATGATCCTGAGCCTGGTATTCTATGTTTTGGACAGGCTGGAACTGACGAATGACAGATAGGAACCGGCTGCAATGATAAGTGGGCCAAAAGAACGGCGATCTTGCCGATATCTCAGAGCGCTGCCAGTGGGCAGCGCTTTGTAGTTTAACAGATGTTTTTAGATGAGCAATGTTAAGCGTCAAAATCGACATGATAAACCTGCTCCGGGGTATGGATATCCAGAGCGGTCAGGTCGAACTGGTCTTCTAAGATATTTACTTTGTATTCAAAGAAAACGTTTCCGTCTTTTTTGACCATAAGAAGATAAGCGCCCGGCTCCTTCTGGTCGATCTCGTCACAGACTTCATTGTATATCTCTTCTCCGCTGACAGGAACCGGATATCCGGACCTGGCAATCTTTTCTTCAATCAGCTGATATAATTCTTCCATCATATTCCTCCTCGCAATTACGCCATATGGCTGTCGGCAGACATGCGGCGATTGAAGCTATTATATCATAGAAAGACGGTGGTGCGCCAGATAAAGTTTTTTGCCGGGGCAGAGCCCCGGAATCAGAATTCAGACAGGATTTGGATATGATATGCCGTTGTCTGTGGCGGAATGCTGGCTGTCTGAAAGTTTGCATGTGTGATTCTGACCATCTGACCGGGGCGGAGCGCACGGATGCCGACCTGCCTTCCATTGCTGTTTATGATGGCAGTGGAGTTGGTGATGACATATCTGGTCTGGCTGTCAATCTGATTGGGGCTTCCCGTATAAAGGAAATTGCCCACGGGGTCTACGGAAGCAACCCGCGCGGTTGTGACCACAGGCGCCAGGTTTTGCGATGGCCTTCTGACCAGAATGAGCAGGGCGTTCGACTGTGGCGGGATGCTTTTTGTCATGCGGGAAGAAAATACGGCATTGATCCACGAACCTTTGCGAATCCGGCATAAACTGGTTCGCCGGCCAAATGAATTTAAGATTACGGTATTCCGGTTGACATTGAGCCTGATCGTCTCGATGGATGTAGTCTGATTGGCTCCACGCACAGCGTATGAGACAACCAGAAAGCCATTGGAATCGTTCATGCATGACGATTCTTCGACAAAGGCGTTGTCGATGCGCATCAGGTTTCCTTGCTGTACGAGGGTGCCGCGGGGGTCATTGTTCATGTGTGTCCTCGGATTAGGGATTGATTTGTTATCATTATATGGTGGGAGAGGGGGATGGGTGCCGGATCAGGGCAGATGGACCGGATAAAGAGAAAAAGCCTTAAAAACCCGTAGGTTTTCAAGACTTTTTTGCCCCTGCCAAGGAATGCCGGCAGCCGGACTCGAACCGGCACGAGGTTGCCCCCGTCAGATTTTGAGTCTGATGCGTCTGCCATTCCGCCACGCCGGCGTGCTTGTGCAACGTTCATATTCTAGCACATGAGTGGCGTTTTGGCAAGTGTTTTTTCTAAATATTATTTCCCGAATATTATTTTCCCTTAAATATTGTTCTCGAACCGTCTCATTGCTTCCATCGTATTTTCACGGCTGCCAAAGGCAGTGAGGCGGAAGTAATTCTTCCCATTCTCCCCAAATCCGGCGCCAGGTGTTCCGACAACCTGAATCTTGTTTAAGAGCTCGTCAAAGAAATCCCAGGATTCCATTCCATTCGGGCATTCAAACCAAATATAAGGGGAGTGTACGCCACCAAAGAAACGGATGCCTTTCCTCGTCAGGGTATCTGCGATGATTTTGGCATTCTCCTGATAATAGCGGAGATTTTTTCTGCACTCGTCCATGCCTTCTTTCGTAAAGACGGCGGCAGCGCCGCTCTGTACGATATAGGAGGTCCCGTTGAACTTGGTGGACTGCCTGCGGTTCCACATCGCGTGCAGGGACATCTCAGCGCCGTCTGATGCGGTGAATACCAGTTCCTTTGGAACTACCGTATACCCGCACCGGGTTCCGGTAAAGCCTGCGGTCTTTGAGAGGGAGCAGAACTCGATCGCGCAGCGCTTTGCCCCCTCGATGGCAAAGATGCTTCGCGGCAGCGACGGGTCGGTGATAAACGCCTCATATGCAGAATCGAACAAAATAACTGCCTCATTTTCCAGCGCGTAGTCTACCCATTCTTTTAGCTGCTCCCTGTTATATACGGCTCCGGTAGGATTGTTGGGGGAGCAGAGGTAGATGATATCTGCATGGAGACTCCGATCCGGCATCGGAAGAAAGTCGTTTTCTGCGTTGCCGGACAGATAGGTGATCTTTTTCCCGTTCATCACATTGGAATCCACATAGACCGGATAGACCGGGTCCGGGATCAGGATAACATTGTCGTCGGCAAACAGTTCTGAGATGTTGCCGGTGTCGCTTTTTGCTCCGTCGGAGATAAAGATGTCGCCTGCGTCTACATTCACGCCGTTTTGTGCATAATAAGCAGAGATTGCTTCCCGTAAAAATCCATAGCCCTGCTCGGGACCGTAGCCTTTGAAGGTGCGGGAGGAGGCCATTGCATCGACGCCTTCATGCAGCCCTTTTAAGGCCTGCTCGCCCAGGGGGAGGGTGACATCGCCGATGCCGAGGCGGATGACAGGCTTCTCGGGATTTCTTTCGGTATAGGCAGCTACCCGGTGGGCAATCTCAGCAAACAGGTAGCTTTCTTTCAGATTCTGGTAATTCTCATTCAATTTTGGCATGGGGAATATCCTTTCTGTCGTGTGTAGGTTGTCATGATTGTTGATTCTAGCAGAGATGGTCCGGCTCGTCAACATTCTGAAAAAAAATTGGGTTTTATTGAAAATAACGGCAGAGTATTGTATGATAGGAGTCAGGGAATCATTTATCACGCTGTGACGGAGGGAGGTGCCGCGACGATGACCTGTAAGGAAGCGGAAAAGATGGTCATGCCTTATATCAATTGTGAGCTGGGAGAAAAGGAGCTGGAGACATTTCTGAATCATGTCAGAACCTGTGATTCCTGCAAGGAGGAACTGGAGATTTACTATACGGTGGCGGTTGGCCTCAAACAGCTGGATTCCGGCACCGGTGCCTACGATATCACCGGCGCTCTGGAGGAGAGTCTGGACATGGCATGGCTGAAGGTCAGGACCGTGCGGCTTCGGAAGGTGATTACCTACGCAGTCAATACGCTGTGTGCGACAGGGGTGCTGACGGCATTGATCCTGCAGTTCAGGATGTGGATTCAGGCATGATTACATTTATAAAGGAGAACCAGACATGGGAAAACTTGTTTTGATAGACGGGCACAGTATTTTAAACCGGGCATTTTACGGCGTGCCGGATCTGACGAACTCTGAGGGACTTCACACCAATGCGGTGTACGGGTTCCTCAATATTATGTTTAAGATACTGGAGGAGGAAAAGGCGGATCATCTGGCGGTGGCGTTCGATCTGAAGGAGCCGACATTCCGCCATAAAAAATTTCCGGATTATAAGGGGACGAGGAAGCCGATGCCGGAAGAGCTGCGGGAGCAGGTTCCGCTGATGAAGGAAGTGCTTGCCGCGATGGGCGTGCCGATCATGACGATGGCGGGCTATGAGGCGGACGATATCCTTGGCACGCTGGCAAAGCGCAATGCGGCCGAAGGCGTGGAGGTATCCGTGGTATCCGGCGACCGGGACCTTCTGCAGCTTGCGGATGAGCGGATCAAGATACGGATTCCGAAGACCAGCAGGGGCGGCACGGAGGTAAAGGATTATTATCCGGAAGATGTAAAGCGGGAGTACCAGGTGACTCCGGTTGAATTCATCGATGTGAAGGCGCTGATGGGAGATGCCTCCGATAATATTCCGGGCGTTCCTTCCATCGGGGAAAAGACGGCGACCAATCTGGTCGTCGCGTATGGCAGTATTGAGAACGCCTATGCCCATCTGGAGGAGATCAAGCCGCCGCGGGCGCAGAAGGCGCTGGCGGAACATTATGATATGGCAGTGATGAGCAAGGAGCTTGCTACGATCTGTCTGGACTGTCCGATTGATTTTTCTTATGAAGATGCGGAGATTGGAAATCTCTATACGCCGGAGGCATACCAGTACATGAAGCGGCTGGAATTTAAGTCTATCCTGACCCGTTTTGATGCGGCGCAGATGGGCGGAAGTTCGGTGGAAGAAAATTTTTGGCTGGTGGAAGACCTGGGGGGAGCAGAGCAGATTTTTGAGAAGGCGCTGAGCGTGGACCGGATCGGGTTTGAGTTTATCACGTCAGCTGCGGGAGCAGTGGAAGGTCTTGCAATCTGCCTTGGGGAAGAGGAGTGCTATGCAGTCCCTGCATCCGGGCTGGTGACGGGGGCATATCTTTGTGACAAGATGCAGACTGTGATGGCACATTACCAAAAGAAGCAGGATGAGGGAACAGGCAGGGGCTTTTTGGCCTCCGTGCTGAATTTAAAGGCGCAGCTTGGGCTTTTGAAGCTGGACTATGGCAGCCCGGTGATGGATGCCGGGGTGGCAGGCTATCTTTTAAATCCGCTGAAGGATACTTATGATTACGACGACCTTGCAAGGGATTATCTGGAGATGACTGTTCCGTCCCAGGCGGACCTTCTTGGAAAAACTCCGCTGGGGACAGCGCTTCTTGACGGTGAGGAGAAAGCAGTCACCTGTGCCTGCTATATGGGATATATCGCGTGGAAGGCGGCCCCGGTGCTGGAAGAAAAGCTGAGAGAGGAGGGCATGTCCGAACTGTTTGAACAGGTGGAAATGCCGCTGATCTACAGCCTGTACCATATGGAGACGGCCGGGGTGCGGGTAGACAAGGAGCATTTAAAGGAGTACGGGGATGACTTAAAGGTGAAGATCGCGAAGCTGGAACAGGAGATCTATGAGCTGGCGGGAGAGACTTTCAATATCAATTCCCCGAAACAGCTTGGAGAAATCCTGTTTGAGCGGATGCAGCTTCCGCATGGTAAAAAGACGAAGACCGGTTATTCCACTGCGGCTGATGTGCTGGAAAAGCTGGCGGCGGAGTATCCGGTAGTGCGTATGATCCTGGACTACAGGCAGCTGACCAAGCTGAATTCCACCTATGCAGAAGGCCTGGCGGTGTACATCCGGGAAGATGGAAGGATTCATGGAAAATTCAATCAGACGATCACGGCAACGGGGCGGATCAGCAGCACCGAGCCCAACCTCCAGAACATCCCGGTCAGGATGGAGCTGGGCCGCGCCATCCGCAGGGTCTTTGTGCCGGAGGACGGATATGTATTTGTGGACGCGGATTATTCGCAGATTGAGCTGAGGATCCTTGCCCATATGTCGGGGGATGAGCGCCTGATCAATGCCTACCGGGATGCCCAGGATATCCATGCGATCACGGCTTCGCAGGTTTTCCATACACCACTCGAGGAGGTGACTTCCCTGCAGCGGCGGAATGCGAAGGCGGTGAACTTTGGGATTGTCTATGGAATCAGCGCATTTGGGCTCAGCGAGGATTTGAGCATCAGCCGGAAGGAAGCGGTCGAGTATATCAACAAATATTTTGAGACGTATCCGGGCGTAAAGGTATTTTTGGACAATCTGGTCAGTCAGGGGAAAGAGCAGGGATATGTGACGACCATGTTTGGCAGGAAACGTCCGATACCGGAACTGAAATCAGCCAATTTCATGCAGCGTTCCTTCGGGGAGCGGGTGGCGATGAATTCCCCGATCCAGGGTACTGCTGCGGACATCATGAAGATTGCGATGATCGCGGTGGACCGGGAACTTCGCAGCCGGAACATGAAATCGAGGATCGTACTGCAGGTACACGATGAGCTTTTGGTGGAGGCGCATGAGAGTGAAGTGACAGCCGTGACAGAGATTCTTGTCGATAAGATGAAACATGCCGCGGTCCTTCAGGTGGCGCTGGAGGTGGAGGCGCACACCGGGGACAACTGGCTGGATGCAAAATGATGAGCGGACCAAACGGTGCCCCACGGCGGGACGGCTGTTCATATCTGGTTGATTTCACGGTGAAGATGTGTTAATATTTAGGCGAAATGAAATGATCGTCTGACTACAAATGACGAAGATAAGGGAGAATGGGAAGATGGAGAATCTTGGATATTATAACGGGAAATATGCACCGATCGATGAGATGACGGTGCCGATGAATGACAGGGTATGTTATTTTGGCGACGGTGTCTATGAGGCGACGATGGTGAGCAACCATAAGATTTTTGCGCTGGATGACCATATCGAACGTCTGTACAACAGCGCAGGTCTGATAAAGATAGAAATTCCGTATACAAAGGAAGCATTCAAAGAGCTGCTTACTGAGCTGGTACAGAAGGTAGATGCACCGGATCAGATGCTCTACTGGCAGGTGACCCGCGGCACGGCTCCCAGAAACCACATTTTCCCGGGGGCTGATGTAAAAGCGAACGTCTGGGTGACGATTAAGCCGATGAAGGTCAAAGACCAGTCCAAGAAACTTTTGCTGACCACGATGGAAGATACTCGTTTCCTGCACTGCAATATCAAGACGCTGAACCTGCTGGTAAACTGTATGGCGGCGACGAAGGCGGAAGAACTTGGATGTGATGAGTGTGTTTTCCACCGCGGAGAGATCGTGACAGAGTGTGCACACAGCAATATCAGCATCATCAAAGACGGCGTATTGATCACCCATCCGACCGACCACTATATCCTGCCGGGCATCACAAGAAAGCATATCATCCAGATCTGCAAAGAGCATAATATACCGGTTGATGAGACGCCGTTTACGATGGCAGAGCTGATGGATGCAGACGAAGTCCTGGTGTCCAGTTCTACACAGCTGTGCAGAAGCGCGGCAAGCGTGGACAAAACACCGGTGGGCGGCAAAGCTCCGGAGCTGGTAAAACTGATTCAGGACGCTTACATGGAAAAATACCAGAATGAAACGAAATAGATGAAAATGAAAAAGCATCAGGATTCCCCAAAAATCCTGGTGCTTTTTTTGACCGTCACAGATTAAACGGCTCCTTCTTTTGCGGATGATTTCGACTCAGCTACAGGTTCATCCGGCCGGTATTCCACGATGTCCTCCACATTGCAATCCAGTATTCGGCACAATGTCTCAATCGTATGCGTAGAAACGTAGGCATTTTTCTTCAGACGTCCGATCTGGCCGGCACTGAACTGATGATATTTGATCAGGCGGTACTGGCTGATATTCTTTGTTTTCATGGTTTCCCAAAGTCTCTCGTATAGAATCATATTTTTCACCTCAGTACTATTGTGCCAGCGTTTACCGGAAAAGTATATTATCCACATTTGGTAGATGGAAGAAATTTCCAGTGTATCATTTTTACAACCAATACCATTTCTGCGTTTTAGTATGATTGAGGTTGGAAAAGTGATACAAAAGAGGAGGACTGCAAAATGCCAAAGCCACGTACAGAAATGGGCGGGAAAAATTATATCTCGAGCAGGCTGAAGGAACTGAGGAATGAAAGGGGGATGTCACAGAGAAGGCTTGCGGGAGAGTTTCAGTTGCTGGGTTATGATATTGGAAAAGATGTGATCACCCGCATTGAAAACAATAAACGGTATGTGACAGATATTGAGATTCTTGCGATCATGCAGGTATTCCATGTTTCTTCGGATTACTTGCTGGGGGTGAAAGAGGAGAGGGAGTAGCGTGAAAAGTGACAGGGCTGGATTGTCTTACATGAGATGATACAGCCCTGTTTTTGAGTGGAAAAAATGCTTATTTTAATGGTATAATAAAAATCAGAGTAAAATAAAAAACGAAATGATAGAGAGGGAAACCAATGATGCATATTCTGGTCATATTTGTTATGTTATCCATACTGGCAGGTTTGTTCGTCAATGCGGGGAGGCAGATCTGTCTCTGGCTCAACATGATTTTGGGAGGAATAAACAAACCTCTTTATGGAGTGCTTTACGGTGCGGCAGTCCTGTCGGTTCTGGGGGCGTTTGTCGTCAGCCGGAGCCCGGGCCTTGGAGCTTACCGCCGGATATTCATCGTCGGTCATTATGCGCTTGGGGTTTTGTGTTATGTGGTTTTGTTTGCCAACGCCGCAAGTCTTTTTTTGTTTGTCGGAAAACAGTTTCGCCTGATTTCGGCTCCTGCTTTTCGCTCTGTTTCTCTGACAGCAGCGGCAGTGTCCCTGGCTCTTGTATTGGTGTTCACCGCCTATGGGGCGGTCCATGCCGGGAATATCCAGGTGAGCAGGTATCATGTCAAGCTTTCGGATGGGGCAGACGGCGCGGAGCCGCTGCGGATTGCCCTGGTCAGCGACATCCACCTGGGCTACGTGGTCGGGGAAGAACATCTGGCCAAAGTGGTCGCTTCCGTCAATGAAATCCAGCCGGATCTGGTCTGTATTGCAGGTGATATTTTTGACGGCGATATGACGGCTCTTGCAGATCCGGGGAAATTGTCGTCGCTGCTTGGCAGTATGGAGGCAAGATATGGGATTTATGCATGTCTGGGCAATCATGATGCAGGATCTACCTACCAGGAGATGATCCGGTTTCTCGAGGATGCAGGTGTCCGGGTGCTGATGGATGAAGCCGTTGTGATCGACCGGCGCTTTGTGCTGGCCGGTCGCAGGGATTCCTTCCCGATTGGCGCTCAGGGGGATTCGCGCAGCGTGGTGGAGCTGCCGGAGGCGGAAGGTCTTCCGGTCATTGTGCTCGACCATCAGCCGGGCAACATCGGTGAGTATGGCAGCGATGTTGCGCTGATCTTGTGCGGGCATACTCACAGAGGACAGATGTTTCCGTTCCAATTTATTACCGATGCGGTGTTTGATGTAGATTATGGATATTACCGGTCGGAGGACAGCTCGCCCCAGGTGATAGTTACATCCGGAGCAGGTACGTGGGGGCCTCCGCTTCGTGTGGGGACGGATAATGAGATTGTAGAAATCGTGATTTCATCTGGTGTTTAAATGCACTACATTATTTTGCCTGATACTTCTTGAAAAACACTATATCTTGTGCTATAGTTATCTATACCCTATATATAATAACAGTTACTATTACCAATATATAGGCGTTGACAATCTAGGAAAAGGAAACGAAATAGCATGGAAATCAAAAAAAGGAACGGTCAGCCGGAGATATATGACAGCAGGAAAATCCGCAATGCGATCCAGTCGGCATTTGAGAGCGTAGGGCAGACGCCGGAGGCGGAACAGATGGACCGCGTCATGGCGCGTGTGGAAAACAAGGTCGGAACTGCTTCGGCACGCCAGGGGGAAGCCCTGTCTGTGGAGCAGATCCAGGATATGGCGGAACAGTCTCTGATGGAAGAGGGCTGTTATGAAACGCTGAAAAGCTTTATTCTCTACCGCAACGAGCGCGCAAAGGAGAGAGAGGTCAGGCAGAAGCTTTTGGCTGATTTTACGGAGATTCCGGAACTGGAGGAGGTCCTTGCGGAAATCCAGAAAAGCTGGACGGAGGTTTCTTACCGGCTGGAGCATCTTTTGATGAAGTTTGCTGCTTTTTATAAAGAGGGGATGAATCTTCAGGAGAAAATGAACGCCTTGATCCAGGCGGCGGTAGAACTGACGACGCAGGAGGCGCCTGATTGGGAATATATTGCATCCAGGCTTTTGATGCTCCGCTTTCGGCGGGATTTAAAAGCAGTGGAAGCCAAGTACCAGATCCGGACCTTTTATGACAAGATATCTTTCCTTACGGAGGAGAAGCTCTATGGTTCTTATATCCTGGAACATTACAGCCGTGAGGAGATTGACCGGTTGAGCCGGCTGATCGACGATACGAGAGACCGGCTGTTCAACTATTCCGGTCTGGATCTGCTGCTTGGCCGTTATGTGATTCGCAGCCACGGGAACGTGCCGTTGGAATCCCCCCAGGAGATGTTTTTGGGCATTGCCCTGCATCTTGCCATGCTGGAAAAACAGGACAGGGATGGCTGGGTAGAGCGTTTTTATGATATGCTGAGCACGCTGAAAGTGACGATGGCGACGCCGACGCTCTCCAATGCCAGAAAGCCATATCATCAGCTTTCTTCCTGCTTCATCGACATGGTTCCTGACAGCCTGGACGGAATCTACCGGAGCATCGACAGCTTTGCAAAGGTCAGCAAGTTCGGCGGCGGAATGGGCTTGTACTTTGGAAAGGTCCGGGCGAGCGGCAGCGCGATCCGCGGGTTTAAGGGAGCGGCAGGAGGCGTGATACGGTGGATAAAGCTTGCCAATGACACGGCGGTTGCGGTGGACCAGCTTGGCGTCCGGCAGGGGGCTGTCGCAGTATATCTGGACGCGTGGCACCGGGATCTGCCGGAATTTCTCGCGCTGCGGACCAACAACGGCGACGACCGTATGAAGGCTCATGACGTATTTCCGGCCGTCTGCTATCCGAACCTGTTTTGGAAGCTGGCAAAGGAGCAGATCGATGCGGACTGGTATCTGATGTGCCCCCATGAGATAAAGACGGTGAAAGGCTACTGTCTGGAGGATTTCTTCGGAGAGGAGTGGGAGAAGCGTTATCAGGAGTGTGTGCAGGACCACAGGATCCACAAACGGGTAATCACGGTCAAGGAACTGGTGCGCCTGATCTTAAAGAGCGCGGTGGAGACGGGGACTCCGTTTACCTTCAACCGGGATCTGGTCAACGAAGCCAATCCAAACGGTCACAAAGGGGCGATCTACTGCAGCAACCTGTGCACGGAGATTGCACAGAATATGAGTCCGGTTGAGATGGTGGAGCAGCGGATCGAGACGGTAGACGGGGAGACGGTTGTGGTGACCGTGACAAAGCCGGGAGATTTTGTGGTGTGCAATCTGGCGAGCCTGTCCCTTGGAAAGATCGACGTGACAGACCGGGAGGAGATACGTGAGCTTACGCGCAGCGCCGTGCGTGCGCTTGACAATGTCATAGACCTGAATTTCTTCCCCGTCCCGTATGCAAAGATCAACAACCTGCGCTACCGTCCGATCGGGCTTGGGGTGAGTGGATATCACCATATGCTGGCGAAAAACGGCATTTCCTGGGAATCAGAGCGCCATCTGGAGTTTGCAGACCAGGTGTTTGAGTGGATCAACTATGCTGCAATCGAGGCGAGCTGTGACTATGCAGCGGAAAAAGGACGGTATGAGCTGTTTGAGGGAAGCGACTGGCAGACCGGAAAATATTTTGAAAAAAGGCAGTATGACTCTCCGGAATGGCTGAGCCTGAAAAAACGGGTGGCCACAGACGGGCTTCGCAACGGGTGGCTGATCGCCATCGCCCCCACCAGCAGCACCAGTATGCTGGCGGGAACGACAGCCGGCCTGGATCCGATCATGAACCGCTATTTTCTGGAAGAAAAAAAGAACGGTCTTGTGCCGCGGGTGGCGCCGGATCTGTCCCCACAGACCTTCTGGAAATATAAAAATGCCCATTATATCGACCAGCAGTGGTCGGTCCGCGCCGGAGGCGTGCGCCAGCGTCATGTGGACCAGGCCCAGAGCATGAACCTTTATATCACGAATGAATACACGCTGCGCCAGGTTTTGAATCTTTATCTCCTGGCATGGGAGAGCGGTGTCAAGACGATATACTATATCCGTTCCCGCAGTTTGGAAGTAGAAGAGTGCGAGGTATGTTCCAGTTGACAGAAGAGAGGAGAGTTTACAAGTGATGACGGAATTAAAGAGAAAGCCGCTGTTCAATCCTGACGGGGATACCGAGGTGCGAAACCGCCGTATGATCAACGGCAACACCACCAATTTAAATGATTTCAACAATATGAAATACACCTGGGTCAGCGACTGGTACCGCCAGGCGATGAACAACTTCTGGGTGCCGGAGGAGATCAGCCTGGGGACCGATGCGAAGGATTATCCGATGCTGAGCGCCAATGAGCGGAGAGCCTATGATAAGATCTTGTCGTTCCTTGTCTTTCTGGACAGCATCCAGACTGCGAACCTTCCTGCGATTGGGGAGTATATTACTGCAAACGAGATAAACCTGTGCCTTTCGATCCAGACCTTCCAGGAAGCGGTCCACAGCCAGAGCTACAGCTATATGCTGGATACCATATGTGAGCCGCAGACGAGAAATGATGTCTTATACCAGTGGAAGAATGATGAGCACCTGCTCAGGCGAAACCGGTTTATCGGGGATCTGTACAATGAATTTCAGAGCCAGAAAAGCCCCGAGATCTTCGTGAAGACGCTGATCGCAAACTATATCCTGGAAGGCGTCTATTTTTACAGCGGCTTCATGTTCTTCTACAACCTTGGCCGCAACCATAAGATGCCAGGCTCCGCCCAGGAGATCCGCTATATCAACCGGGATGAAAACACCCATCTCTGGCTGTTCCGCAACATGATCATGGAGCTGAAAAAGGAGGAGCCGGAGTTATTTGGAAAGAAGCAGACCGATGAGTACCGGGCAATGATAAAAGAGGGCTGCGAACAGGAGATCGCCTGGGGACACTATGCAATCGGCGACGGAGTGCCGGGCCTGACCAGGGAGATGATTACCGACTACATCCGGTATCTGGGCAATCTGCGCTGCATGGGACTGGAGCTGGAACCAATCTATGAGGGCTATGAGAAAGAACCGGAGAGTATGAGCTGGGTCAGCCAGTACAGCAACGCCAACATGATCAAGACAGATTTCTTTGAAGCGAAAAGCACTGCATATGCAAAGAGCAGCGCTTTGGTGGACGATCTGTAAAAAGCAGTACCATACAAAAGGAGACTGTGCCAGATTGCGGCAGAGCCTCCTTTTGCTGATGTGGAAACAACATGGCTGCAGGACCTATGATTCTTCCTGCTCGTCTGAGGGCTCATCAGGGCGGTATTCCATGATGTCCTCTACCTTGCAGTCCAGAATCCTGCACAATGTCTCGATCGTGTGGGTGGAGACATAGGCATTCTTCTTCAGGCGGCCAATCTGTCCGGCGCTGAACTTATAATATTTGATCAGGCGGTACTGAGTGACGTTCTTGGCTTTCATTGTTTCCCAGAGTCTTTCATATAAAATCATCGCTATCACCTCAATACTATTGTGCCAGCATTTTCCAAAAAAGAATATTATCCATAATTGGAAAATTGTGGAGGTAAGAAGCATAGCTTTGATGATATTTAAAGAAGAATGACCGGAACCGGGGCGTCTATGGAAAGAGAATCCTCCGTCACCACACAGTCCCGGGCAAGGACCTGAACCCCGTGTGCCGCTGCATGGGAAAGCGCCTCTCCAAACGCCGGGTGGGTCGCCATATTCGGTTCAAAGGAGGTCACGCCTTTCATCGCGATCACGAACAGGGCATAGGCATGGCAGCCTTCTGACGCGGCGCGCTCTAACTCTTTTAAGTGCTTAATCCCCCGCTCGGTGGGGGCATCGGGGAAGCGGGCGACTCCGTTTTCTTCCAAAGTCACTCCTTTTACTTCCATATAAGAGGGAACGCCGTCCTGTAAAAAAGCAAGGTCAAACCGGGAGCTGCCATAGGTGACTTCCCGGCGCACCTGGCTGACACCAGGAAGACCGCCGGAATACAGCCACTCCATGGCAGCCTGATTGGGCGCTAGGGAATCCATGTTGACCAGCCCGGTTCCCTGCGTTGTTTTTTTATAGACATTGATGAGGGAATATTCTGTTTTCCTTCCATTTAAAAGGGCGTCGGGATGGTGCTGCAGGATCAGGTCTGCGCCCGGCATCAGCAGTTCCCGGCAGCGTCCTGTGTTTTTTACATGGCATTTGACCCGGACGCCGTCTAAGTCTGCGTATGCGATGAAGCGGTTGACCCGTTCAAGGAACGTTGCCCGTAACATATGTTCATATTTCATGGAATCTCACCTCGTGGTCTTTCCGTTAATTCAATGTATTTTTTTGTGAAACTGAAAAAATGATGCCATTTCCAATTGTATTTGTCAAGCAAAATATGATATAGTATTCTGAAATGTGGAGGATGACCGGTATGAATGAGGATTTTACGCTCCGACTGGCGGAGCAGCAGGATATCGACGGGATTTTCAATGTCATGGAGCAGGTGAAGGAGACGATGGAAAGGCCGGAATGGTTTGTTGCGGATGACCGGAACTATATAAAACGGCATATTGACGGAGACGAAGGATTTACCGTGGTCGCAGGGACAAACGACGGCAGCATCGCCGCCTTCTTTACTATCGATTATCCGAAAAACAGGGCGGATAACCTGGGATACGATATCGGACTTGCCGGGGAGGAGCGGCTGCGGACTGCACATATGGATACGGTGGGCGTCCTTTCCGCGTACAGGGGAAACCGTCTGATGGCGCGGCTGTTGGAGTTTGCCGAGCGCATTCTGGCACAAACAAAATACTGCCATCTGATGTGCACGATTCACCCGGACAACCGTTACAGCCTTGACAATATGACGGGGCATGGGTATCAGGTCATGATGACAAAGGAAAAATATGGTGGGTTTCTGCGCCATATCCTGTATAAAAAACTGGCGGGAGACAGTGAGCAAAAGCCGGTTGTCCTGGTCAGCGCCTGTCTTCTCGGCGTCAACTGCCGGTATAACGGAAAAGGGGAGCTGAATGAAGCGGTAAGGGCCTTGATGGAGCGTGCGGTCCTGATTCCTGTCTGCCCGGAGATCATGGGCGGGCTGGCTACGCCCAGAGACCCTGCGGAACGGACGGAAGATAAGGTGATGACCATTGCCGGAGGGGATGTGACATCCGCCTACCAAAAAGGGGCGAAAGAGACGCTTGAACTGGCCCGGCTCTATGGCTGCCGTTCGGCCATCTTAAAGGAGCGCAGCCCGTCCTGCGGCAGCGGACGCATCTACGACGGAAGCCACAAAAGAACGCTGACGGACGGGGACGGCGTCACGGCGGAGCTTTTGAAAAAGAATGGCATCCTGGTATTTGGAGAAAGTAATACCGAAGATTTAGAAAGATTTTATGGAATATAAGCATATTTTGTGGTATAGTATTGCCTAGAATGAAAGAAAAGAGGATTCGAGCGATGAATAATCAGTCTACAGAACATGTAAGAAACCCCAAATTAGTCGCAGCGATGCGTGAGATGGTTGAACATAATACAGAAAAAACGCGGAGTAAGATGGCGGCCATGCTGATGGATGCCAGACTGCTCTCTCCGGTGGAGAGGCAGACCGTGGTGACGGAGAAGGCAGGTCCTTCCACGAGGATCCGGTTCGAAGAGATTCAGAACACAAAGGGAGAGCGGTATTATCTTGCCTTCACCGACCTGGACGAGTATGCAAAGTGGAATGAGGACGAGAAGCACAACAATGCCCTGATCATGACGATGGAGGATTTTGGCAACCTGCTGATCCGCAATATCAACGACCTGCGGGGCTTTGTCATCAACCCGTTCGGGGAAAATGTCAGCATTTCCAAGGACCTTCTGCTTTCCCTGCTCAAACAGCGCGAGGCAAGGGAGAGGGCAGACCACAACAGTTAAGGCGGGACGGCCATGATGGTGATCGGGATAACCGGAGGCGTAGGGGCCGGAAAAAGCCGGATACTGGATATATTGAAGGAAGAGTTCGGGGCGCAGGTGATCCAGGCAGACCTTGTGGCAAAAGAGCTGGAGGAACCTGGGCAGCCCGGCTATCAGAAGCTGGTGGAGACGTTCGGAAGAGGGATCCTGTCGGAGGACGGGACGATCGACCGGGCGGCTTTTGCCAGCCTGATTTTCTCGGATGAAGCAGCCTTGGAGCAGGTGAATGCCATCATCCATCCGATGACCTGGCAGGCGGTGAAAGAGCGCGTGGCAAAGAGCCATGCAGACCTGGTCGTCGTGGAGGCGGCGCTGTTTGACGAAAAGAGCCGGGAAGTCTGCGGGGAATTGTGGTTCGTGGACACCGACGAGGAGAACCGGATCTTGCGGCTTTTGGCAAACCGGGGATACAGCCGTGAAAAATCTTTGAGCATCATGGAGAAGCAGCCGTCGAGGGAGACATTTCTCGCCCTGGCAGACAGGGTGATCGACAATAACGGCACAGTAGAAGACGTGCAAAGCCAGATTGGGCAGATATTAAAGAGACAGGAAAACTAAAGGGGAAACAATGAGATTAGTGAGTATAGCCAGCGGAAGCAGCGGAAACTGTATTTATGTCGGGTCGGACAACACCCACATCCTGGTAGACGCCGGGATCAGCAACAAGCGGATCGAACAGGGGCTGAACGAGATTGGGGTAAAAGGCAGTGAACTGAATGCGGTGGTCGTCACCCATGAGCATTCCGACCATACGAAGGGGCTGGGCGTGCTTGCGCGCAAACATGGAGTGCCGATATACGGGACCAGGGAGACCTTAGAGGAGATCAGCGGGCAGAAATATCTGGGAGAATATCCGAGAGAGCTGTTCCATGAGGTGTGCCCGGATGTGGAATTTATGGTGGGAGATTTGGAACTTCAGCCGTTTTCCATCGATCATGACGCGGCAAATCCGGTGGCATACCGGATTCGGCACGACAGAAAATGCGTGGCGGTCGCTACGGATATGGGGCATTATGACCAGTACATCATCGACCACCTGCAGGGGTTGGATGCGCTGCTGTTAGAGTCCAACCATGACGTGAACATGCTCCAGACCGGACCGTATCCATACTATCTGAAACGCCGGATTCTGGGCGACCACGGACATCTGTCCAATGAGAATGCAGGCAGGCTGTTAAACCACATCCTGCATGATAATATCAAGCAGATACTGCTCGGGCATCTGAGCAAGGAGAACAATTATGAAGCCCTTGCCTACGAGACAGTGAAGCTGGAGATAGACCAGGGAGAAGGTCCTTATCGTTCCGGGGATTTCTCGATCGCCGTTGCAAAACGGGACGAGATGTCACAGATTGTGAATCTGTAAGTATGAAAAAGAAGAAAGGCGGATGGAGAGAACCATGAATAAAGTTATCATTACCGTAGTAGGACAGGACACTGTAGGAATCATCGCAAAAGTATGCAGCTATCTGGCAGAAAAGGGGGTCAATATCCTCGACATCTCCCAGACCATCGTCCAGGGATATTTCAACATGATGATGATCGTCGATATGGACAAGGCAAATTCGGCGTTTGAAAATATTTCGGGCGACCTGGATAAGCTGGGCGAGGAGATTGGCGTCAGCATCAAGTGCCAGAGAGAAGAAATCTTTACCAAGATGCACAGGATTTAATTCCGGACGGGGGTCTACTGACTACAACATGAAAAGGGTGGAAATTCAATATGTTAAATATGTTTGAAGTAATCGAGACCAACAACATGATTGAACATGAAAAGCTGGATGTCCGTACCATCACTATGGGCATCAGCCTGTTGGACTGCTGCGATAATGACTTGACCAGGCTGAATGAAAAGATCTACAACAAGATTACCACATATGCCAAAGATCTGGTTTCTACCGGAGAGGCGATAGCAAAAGACTTCGGAGTTCCGATCGTCAACAAGCGGATCTCCGTGACTCCGATTGCACTGGTAGGCGGCTGCGCCTGCAAAAAGCCGGAGGATTTTGTGACGATCGCACAGACTCTGGACCGTGCCGCCAAGACGGTGGGTGTAAACTTTATCGGCGGGTATTCCGCGCTGGTCTGCAAAGGCATGACACCGGCGGAGGAGAACCTGATCCGTTCCATCCCACAGGCGCTTGCCTGCACCGAACGCGTGTGCAGCTCCGTCAATGTGGGTTCGACAAAGACCGGCCTGAACATGGACGCAGTGCGTCTGATGGGCGAGATCGTGCTTGAGACGGCCGAGGCGACCAGGGAGAATGATTCCCTTGGCTGTGCTAAGCTGGTCGTATTCTGCAATGCGCCGGATGACAACCCGTTCATGGCGGGGGCGTTCCACGGCGTGACCGAGGCAGACGCGATCATCAACGTCGGCGTCAGTGGTCCCGGCGTTGTAAAAGTAGCTCTGGAAAAGGCGCGGGGAGAGAACTTTGAGGTGCTCTGCGAGACGATCAAGAGAACGGCATTTAAGATTACCCGCGTAGGCCAGCTTGTGGCACAGGAAGCCTCCAAACGCCTTGGAGTACCGTTTGGCATCATCGATCTGTCCCTCGCCCCGACTCCGGCGATCGGCGACAGCGTGGCTGAGATCCTGGAGGAGATCGGTCTGGAGCGCGTGGGCGCGCCCGGTACGACGGCTGCCCTTGCCATGCTGAACGACCAGGTGAAGAAGGGCGGCGTCATGGCCTCCTCCTACGTGGGCGGTTTGAGCGGCGCATTTATCCCGGTCAGCGAAGACCAGGGGATGATTGATGCGGTTTCTCTGGGCGCGCTGACGCTGGAGAAGCTGGAAGCCATGACCTGCGTCTGCTCGGTGGGCCTTGATATGATCGCGGTTCCGGGAGACACGCCTGCGACTACGATTGCAGGTATTATCGCGGATGAGGCGGCGATCGGCATGATCAACCAGAAGACCACGGCGGTCCGCCTGATCCCTGTGATCGGCAAGACGGTGGGCGATACGGTGGAGTTTGGCGGTCTTTTGGGCTATGCCCCTGTGATGCCTGTGAACCCGTATTCCTGTGAGAAATTCGTGACCAGAGGCGGACGGATTCCGGCTCCGATCCATAGCTTTAAGAATTAAAATATTGGAAGGGACTGCCTGAGAAGGTGGTTCCTTTTTTTCTGGGGGGATTGGCGAGGGTACGCCCGGAAGGGACGGTGAGTACAGCGGGAAGTCTGCTCCGGGTTACGGGTCTAAGCAGGGCTAAGTATTCCTCCGTGCCCTAAAAGCGCAAAGAACTACTGTCAAACTCGCCTTTGGCTCAGACAGTGACAGCAGTTCTTCGCAACGGTCACTCCGAAATACAAAGTCCTGCTAAGACCCTTCACAAGTCACAAACTTCCCACTGTCCCCACCGTCCCATCCGGGCTGTGTATCGGCAACCATGAAACAACGAGTCCGCTTTGGTAGGTATGATGCGGGAGCTACTGAGCTACTGAGTTTCTGTGATTTGTGATTACTGATAGCCGGAATGTAGTCTCATGGTTTCCCAAGGAAACGTTATTATTCTGCGGCCGCCAATACACAGCGCAGACAGGGCAGGAACAGCGGGAGGCGGACTGAGCAGGGGACATTTAGCTCGAAAGTACGCAACATCTTAGAAGCCGGAGTTGGGCGTTATCAGGGAATAAAGGCTTTGTCTGAGCGCACGTATTTTGCGCGAGTTTAGCCTGTTTCCCTGATGTTTTCAGCCCAAATCCGGTTTTTTAGATGTTGCCACTGGAGAGGTATGGTCCCCTGCTCAGTCCGCCTCCCGCTGTTCCTGCCCTGTCTGCGCGTAACATCCGCCAATTCCCTTAATCACGATACAAATCGTCAAATAATTATCATAAAAATATTTAGGTCAAAAGAAATTGTTATATTTTTAATTACATTGTGAAAAATATAATTAAATTGACAATTAATTATGACGGTGATAGCATAATTATAAAATAATTTCCAACATTTCAAACTATAGGAAGAAAGTGAGGGTTCTATCGTGGCAATCTATGTAATTACCGGCGGAACGACCGGAATCGGTGCGGCGGCAAAGGCGAAGCTGCTGGAACAGGGGCATGAGGTGTTTAACATTGACTACAAGGGCGGTGATTATCTGGCGGACCTGTCGACAAAAGAGGGTCGAAAAGGCGCAATCGATGCAGTTTTTGAGCGGTATCCCGACGGGATTGACGTATTGATCTGCAATGCGGGAGTCGGTCCTGTGGCGCCTCCCGAGGTGATTTTTTCACTGAATTTTTACGCCAGTGTCCAGATGGCGGAGGGACTTCGTCCCTTGCTTAAGAAGAAGGGCGGAAACTGTGTGATCACCTCGTCCAATTCCATCACCAATATGACCGTGCGGATGGATATCGTGGATATGCTGACGAATGTTATGGACGAAGAGCGGACGAGAGAGGTCGCAAAGTCATTTACAAGGGCGCAGGGACCGTCCTGCTACAGCTCTTCCAAACATGCGCTGGCCCGCTGGGTGAGAAGGGTTTCCCCCTCCTGGGCGGTCGACGGGCTGCGAATCAATGCCGTGGCTCCGGGGAACACGACAACCCCGATGACGCAGGGCATGACAGAGGCACAGATGGAGGCGGCGCTGCTGATTCCGATTCCGACCAGATATGGGAGAAAAGAATTTTTGGATGCCGAAGAGATTGCCAACGGCATCGTGTTCCTGGCGTCTCCGCTGGCAAGCGGGATCAATGGTGTTATCCTGTTCATCGACGGCGGCATTGATGCGCTGCTTCGGTCCGAGCAGATATAGGCTGAGTAAGGAGGGTGAACTCATGAAGATATTAGAGCAGTTTGTGGATTGTATGCAGCGCGGAGACAGCGTTGCACTGGCTGATTTGTTTGACGATTATGGCGTGCTGCACGATTCTTCCGTGATCAAGGCGGGAATGGATACGATTCATCTGGAAGGAAAGATGGCGGTCGAGATGATGTTCCATCACAAGTTCGGAATCAACGGAGGTCCGTTCCCGATTCATGGAATCCGGTATATGGGAGAGCGGGTCGTGTGGTATTTTATTACATATCATGACCATGTGGTGCCGGTATCCGTCTTTTTGACAGAGGTAAATGAGGAGGGAAAGATAAAGCGTTTGAATATCTATCCGCTGTGATGCCGTGTCTCTTTTTCGTAACTATTTGATACCGCGGGGCAGATATGATATAATGGGGGTATTGATGAAACAGGATGGAGAACCATATGGGAAAAGAGACACTGGAATCAATGCTTGATTCTTTTATCAATGAACAACTGCTGCAGATCATCCTCAGCAATCCGGCAGATAAGGACGGGATATTGAAAGTCAAGATCAGGCCGATGGTGCTGAAGGGAGAGCTGATCTATCAGGCGGAAGAGTTTACGAAAAAACAGGCATTCCACAAAAATTTGTCGGATGCCGGGATACAGGAGTATATAAAAGCGCAGCTTGCAGGGCAGTTTAGGCAGGCGGAGGTGTTGTCAGAACTTGGCAATGCGACGGTGCTGGTGAGCAAAAAAGGACAGGCGACGGTTAAGGTAAAACGGACTGTTAGCGCATCTTTGACAAAGATGGTTCCTGCCATGTCCCGCCTGGAACATAACAGGAAGAAACGCTATGTCCTTGAAGAAGGAAGGCCGGTTCCGTTCCTTGAGGACCTGGGTGTTATGACGGCGGAGGGAAAGGTGGTGCGTTCCCGCTACGACAAGTTCCGCCAGATCAACCGGTTTCTGGAATTTATTGAAGATGTCCTGCCAAAGCTTGACAAGTCCCGCGAGACGGTCATCATCGACTTTGGCTGTGGGAAGTCTTATCTTACATTTGCGATGTATTATTATCTGCATGTGCTGAAAGAATACCCGGTCCGTATCATAGGGCTGGATTTGAAACAGGATGTCATCAACCGCTGCAATACGCTCGCGGTGCGGTACGGTTTTGACGGACTCAAGTTCTACCACGGCGATATCGCATCCTACGACGGCGTGGACCATGTGGATATGGTGGTGACGCTCCATGCATGTGATACGGCGACAGATTATGCACTGGAGAAGGCGGTCCGCTGGGGCGCCGGGGTGATATTGTCCGTGCCGTGCTGTCAGCATGAATACAATAAGCAGATGGAAAATGACCTGATGAAGCCGGTGTTCCAGTACGGGCTGATCAAAGAGAGGATGGCGGCGCTCTATACCGACGCCCTGCGGGCGCAGATCCTGGAAAACCGGGGTTACCGGACACAGATACTGGAATTTATCGACATGGAGCACACGCCGAAGAATATCCTGATTCGTGCGGTATACGAAGGAAAGCCAAAAAAGAATGAGGAAGAGATTCGGGAAATCCTGGAATTTCTCCATGTAGAGCCGACGTTATACCGGCTGTTGATGAAAGATTGCGACCAGTAAGGCACAAAGGCCAGACACTGCGGATGAGACATCCCGGCGTCTGGCCTTTGTGTTTTTATAAAATAACAATCGGATGGGTGTATTCGTTGGGGGACAGGATGCCGCTCTTTTGCCGCACGATGGTCTGGTAGACGTGAGAGCAGTATATGTCCTGCCGGAACAGCTCCAGCACATCTGTGGGCAGGATACCGGCGGCATTGGCAGTCTTGGTGATCAGCGGAATCCCGCTTTTTTCTTTCAGCCGCGTCAAAAGCGGCGCGGCGCTCCGGTTGAAGCCGAGAATCCGGGCATAGGGGGCGTAGTCACAGGCTCTGCCGCTTTCTGTCATCGAGGTTGTGATCCCGAGAAGGATATGGGTCAATGCACGGCTGATTCGGGTGTAGGTGTACTGTTTTGTCTTTAAAAGCCGTATCCGCTCCGTAAATGAGGAAAACTGCAGGAGCTGGTTTTCAATCCGGTCTGCCAGCTCGGGGGAGACGTCGGAAAATGCGGTCAGGTCCTGACCGGTCCGGCACAGCTCCAGCAGCCGGTAGTTTAAAAGGGGCGATAAATCGTCTAAAAAGACAGGAGTGGCCGCCTCATCCGGCAGTACCGGCATCTGTGAGCTGGCCAGCTCCGGCTCGCCTTCACAGATTGCCTTCCGGATGGCAGAAGCGGAGGCAAAATCCATCTTCTGATTGTTCCCATGCCAATCCGGTGCAAGGTTCGTATCGTGATATCCTTTTCCGCGGCGTTTTATGGTATAAGGCTGGATGCGGCTGTCTCTTTTTTGGAGCGCCTTCATGTATTCAATGCCAAGGATGTTGTTCGGGGAGGAGAGAAGGGTCTGCGGCGGGACAGTTCCTCCTTTTTCAGAGCCGTCGCCGCCTCTGTTTTGTGCCAGCCATTCCCTGACGGCGTATTCCCTTGCTTTTGGGAAAGAATTCCCGGCCCTTAGCTGTACCCTTAACGAATCTGAAAAAGCTCCCGGCTCCCGGACCAGCAGCTGGGCAATCATCTTTAAGGCGGAGATATCCCCGCACTCGCTTCCAAAACAGAGGATGTCAACCGCCCCGATCCGGTCAAGAAGCGCCACCCCGCAGGCGGCAAAATCCTCTGCGCTGCTGGTGGCAAACACGGATGGCAGTTCCAGCACCAGGTCGGCGCCTGCGGATAAAGCCATGCGGGTGCGGGTATATTTATCATAGATGGCCGGTTCGCCCCGCTGGACAAAATCCCCGCTCATGGCGATGACGATATGGTCCGCCCCTGTCCGGGCGCGGAGCTCTTCAATCTGGTAACGGTGTCCATTGTGGAACGGGTTGTATTCTGCTATGATTCCGGCTGTTTTCATGGTAGTCTGTTATCCTTCCGAGTGTGTTTCGCAACTGCTTCATTTATTATATAAGGAACTTTCCGGTTCGTAAAGGAGAAAAGACTTGAAAAAAAGGAGAAAAGGCAATAAAATGATATAGGAACCGTTGAAAAATGGAAAATATTTTATTGACAAAAAGAGCGCGCCTATGTATAATAGGGAAGGTGCGTATTAGGAGATTAATATGCTAATTAACTTATCGGAGCTGTTTTCCAGAGATGGCAAAGAGAAAACTTACAAACTGGATATAGAGATGAAAGAGTTTGAAGCACCAGATGGTGTTTACGAGCTTGTCTCAAAGGAACCGGTGGAACTGCGTATCCGCAACCTGGGGGAGAGGAAGCTGTTTATGGAAGGAAAGGCGAAGCTGACGCTTAGCATTCCCTGCGGCAGATGCCTGGAACCGGTCATATGCCCATTTGAACTGGACATTGACCAGGAGCTGGATATGAACCAGACGGAAGAAGACAGATTGGAAGGTCTCGATGAACAGCCCTATATAAGCGGTTACAATCTGGATGTGGACCAGTTACTCAGTAACGAACTATTGCTGAACTTGCCTATGAAGGTATTGTGCAGCGAAGACTGCCAAGGGATTTGCAATAGATGTGGTGCGAATCTCAATCACGGGAGCTGTTCCTGTGACCAAAGTTCGCCTGATCCGAGAATGTCAGTAATCCAGGATTTATTTCAACAATTTAAGGAGGTGTAAACCATGTCTATCTGCCCAAAGAATAAGTCTTCCAAAGGAAGAAGAGATAAGCGTAGAGCTAACTGGAAAATGAGCGCTATGAACTTAGTAAAATGCAGCAAGTGCGGCGCACTTATGATGCCTCACAGAGTATGTAAGGCTTGTGGCTCTTATAACAAAAAAGAAATCGTCAGTGTTGAAGATTAATTTTAAACATTGTAAGCAGCAAAAAAGCTGGCAAACATGGCCTTCGAGAAGTTCTCTCGAGGGCTTTTGTTATTTTACAGGGCGTGTACGGCAAAACCGGATCACGCCCTGTAAAATAACACGCTCTGCAAAGACCGCACTGCGGCGGTAATCTTATTGTGCCGAGTCATCCTCCAGCAGCCGCAGTCCCGCAGTACTGGTAACGGGCAGGGAGAATAGAATGGTCTTTGCCCTGGACTCCATCCCGGCATCCCTCATGACAGCTTTCATAATATCATTTTTCTGTTTCTTTTTTGCCACGATCATGATGACCTCTTTCTCCGAGGCGAGGGACACCCCCAAAAACTGTTCGGCGCGCTCCATTCCCGTTCCCTTGGCATGGATCACGGTGCCGCCCGCCGCCCCCGCGCTTCTGGCGGCATCCATGACCAGGTTTGTATATCCCTGGTTGGTGATCATGATCAGCAGTTCATAAGTGGTATCCTTCAAACTGGTTTCCTCCCCTTTTTCAAATTTCTGGTTTTCTGTTAAGAACATCAATTCCCGTTTTCCGGCGATGCTGCTCAGCGGGACGGTAAATGCGATCCCCCGGTCCGGGATATCGATCTGCATCCGGCGTTCCAGCCCTTTTTTGACATGTTTCCAGGTGTCGTCCGTTACAAAAGAAAAAATAACCGCCTTTTCCGATATCTCCAGTCCAAAATAATCGAGCATCTCGCTGCCGGCCGTTCCCGCGCCCAGAGTCACCAACATGACTGCAAGCTGCTTTTCCCTGTAAAAGGAAAGAAATTTTTCGGCACGGCTGCGGTTTGTCACAGTTACCATCATATATAATTCACTCATCCAAATTTCCTCCTACAGTTCAATGATATCATAATCATCCAAAAGATCCAACGATGTGGCGGGTTCCATAACCGGCACGGCGCTTCTGGTATGTTTCGATTTTATCTGATATATCAATCCCAGCATCTGGATCGTGATCAGCGGGGTCATCGCCACCATTGCCACGACGCCGAATGCGTCTTTTACGATGTTTCCTCCCACGGTCATACAGGCGCCTGTGGCAAAGGGGAGTAAAAAGGTTGCCGTCATCGGACCCGATGCCACGCCGCCGGAGTCAAATGCGATTGCGGTGAATATCTTCGGGACAAACAGGGATAAGATGAGCGCGATCGCATAGCCCGGAATCAGCAGCCATAAAATCGAAATTCCCGTAAGCACCCGGATCATGGCGAGCGCGATGGAGCAGGAGACGCCGATGGACAGGCTGGTCTTCATAGCCTTTCCCGGGATCGCTCCGTCCGTCAGCTCTTCCACCTGTTTGGTGAGGACGTATACGGCGGGCTCCGCCATTACGATAAAGTATCCGATCACCATACCGATCGGCACGATGATCCAGCGGTAGGGGAGAGCGGCGATCACCTGTCCCAGATAATTCCCGGCAGGCATAAATCCCACATTTACACCGGTTAAAAAAAGAACCAGGCCGATATATGTATAGATCAGGCCGATCATAATTTTGATCAGTGCTTTTTTGCTGAGCTTTAACGATATGACCTGAAACATCCCGAAGAATAAAACAATGGGGAGCAGCGATAATGCCATTTCTGCCATGTAGGCAGGCAGTGCATCCGAGAACATCTGTCTCAGCACAACGGAATTTTCGATTTCCGGGATGACGGCAGGCTCGTAGCTGCCCCCTGCCGGATGATAGATCATCCCCAGCAAAAGGACTGCTAAAACAGGACCGATGGAGCAGAGCGACACCAGGCCAAAGCTGTCGTCGGCCGCATGTTTATCACTTCGGATGGCTGAGATACCGATGCCCAGGGCCATGATAAAGGGAACGGTCATCGGACCAGTCGTAACACCGCCGGAGTCGAAGGCCACGGCCAGGAAATCTTCCGGCACAAAGAACGCCAGTACAAATACCAGGCAGTAAAATACCATCAGCATCGGAGACAGTGCGATGGAAAACAGCATTCTCAGCAGTGCGATGACTAAGAACACCCCAACGCCGCATGCAACAGCCAGGATCAAAGTCATGTTGGGAATGGCCGGCACCTGTTCTGCAAGAACCTGAAGGTCCGGTTCCGATATGGTGATCATAAAGCCCAATAGAAAGCCCAGGATCACCATGACCCATAGTTTCCTGGTCCTGGTGATGTGGGTGCCCACCCGTTCTCCCATCGGGGTCATGGCAAGCTCGGCGCCCAGAGAAAAAAACATCATCCCAACCACTAAAAGTACTGCGCCCAGTATAAAGGCCATCAGGATGCTGGGGGAAATGGGGGCAGCGGTAAAACATAGAAATAATACGATTCCGATAATCGGAAGAACTGCTTTTAGCGACTCCTGCAGCTTTTCCTGTAGTTTTGTCTGGTATAAGACCATAGTACCTCCTTTTGCAGTTTTTATGATTTCATTATACACGAGGTTATTGGCTGGCCATGTAAAGATACTGTTAAAATCGTCCCTGAAATCCGCAATTCCTGTCCGGGCAGGGAAGAGTATGTAAAAAAATGCAATATTTCGGGAAATTCAACTTGTAACCCTATTTCCGGCAGTATATAATAAGGATGAATGTTTATTATAACTTGGAAAGGGGTAATATTTACCATGGGATTTATTGATACCATTAAGAGCAGAGCCAGGGCGGACAAAAAAACCATCGTACTTCCGGAGTCTATGGACAGAAGGACATGGGAGGCAGCAGAGACGATCCTGAAAGAGGATATTGCAGATTTGATCATTATTGGTACGCCTGAGGATATCGCAGACCACGCTGATGGGCTGGATGTGTCAAAGGCAACCATTATCAACCCTCAGACCTATGAGAAGACACAGGAATACATCGACCTGTTCGTAGAGCTTAGAAAAGCAAAAGGCATGACACCTGAGAAGGCAAAAGAGATCATGCTGAGCGACTATGCATACTACGGCTGTCTGATGATCAAGAACGGAGATGCAGACGGAATGGTATCCGGAGCCTGCCATTCTACCGCAGACACCTTAAGACCATGCCTGCAGATCGTCAAGACAAAACCGGGCACCAAGCTGGTCAGCGCATTTTTCCTGATGGTTGTGCCGGACTGCGAGTATGGCGCAAACGGAACCTTTATCTTCGCGGATTCCGGTCTGAACCAGAACCCGACCTCCGAAGAGCTGGCTGCGATTGCAGAGTCTTCCGCACAGTCCTTCGAACTGCTTGCACAGGAAGAGGCGATCGTTGCCATGTTATCCCACTCTACGATGGGTTCCGCAAAGCATGCTGATGTGGATAAGGTTGTAGAGGCTACCAGGATTGCAAAAGAAAGCTATCCGAACCTGAAGGTAGACGGAGAGCTTCAGCTGGATGCTGCTATCGTTCCGAGCGTAGGTTCTTCCAAAGCTCCGGGCAGCGAGGTTGCAGGCAAGGCAAACGTTCTGGTGTTCCCGGATCTCGACGCAGGAAACATCGGATACAAGCTGGTTCAGAGACTTGCGAAAGCAGAAGCTTACGGTCCTGTTACCCAGGGTATCGCAAGACCGGTTAACGACCTGTCCAGAGGCTGCTGCGCTGATGATATCGTAGGCGTTGTTGCGATCACGGCTGTTCAGGCTCAGGCTGAATAAGCGGCTGGAACATATAAAACAAACTATTTATCTAGGAGGATATATCAATGAATATATTGGTAATTAACTGTGGAAGTTCTTCCCTGAAATATCAGCTGATCAATTCTGAATCGGAGGAAGTTCTCGCAAAAGGCCTTTGCGAGAGAATCGGTATCGATGGCAGCATGATCACATATCAGGCAAAAGACGGCGAGAAAGAGAAGACTGTTTCCCCGATGCCGACCCATACTCAGGCGATCAAACTGGTTTTGGACGCCCTGACCAACGAAAAGTCCGGCGTGATCAAGAGCCTGGATGAGGTTGGCGCAGTCGGACACCGCGTGGTACACGGCGGCGAGGCGTTTACGTCCTCTACGCTGATTACAGACGAGGCGATCAAGGCAATCGAGGACTGCAATGATCTGGCTCCTCTGCACAATCCGGCAAACCTGATCGGCATCCGTGCATGTCAGGAACTGATGCCGGGAGTTCCTATGGTGGCTGTATTTGATACTGCCTTCCATCAGACGATGCCGGAGAAGGCATACCTGTACGGGATTCCATATGAGTACTATGAGAAGTACAAAGTAAGAAGATACGGCTTCCACGGGACAAGCCACAGCTATGTTTCCAAGAGAACGGCTGAATTCCTGAGTAAAGAATATGAGAACATGAAGATCATCGTGTGCCATCTGGGAAATGGTTCCAGTGTTTCCGCAGTGATGAACGGAAAGTCCATCGATACCAGCATGGGTCTTACTCCTCTTGAGGGGCTTGTGATGGGAACCAGGAGCGGCGACATCGATCCTGGCGTTATGCAGTTTTTGATGCACAAAGAAAACATGGATATCGATGAGATGCTGAACGTGCTGAACAAAAAGTCCGGTGTATACGGGATGTCCGGCGTATCCAGCGATTTCCGCGATGTGGAAAATGCGGCAAATGACGGCAACAAAAAAGCAGAGATCGCACTGGAAGCATTTGCATACCGCGTAGCAAAATACGTGGGTGCGTACACGGCAGCTATGGGCGGAGTAGATGCGATCGCGTTTACTGCAGGCGTAGGTGAGAACGACAAGATCACCAGAAAGAAAGTCTGCGAGCATATGGCATTCATGGGAATTGAAGTGAATGATGAGGCAAATGCAAAGCGCGGCGAGGAGATCCTGATTTCCACACCAGAATCCAAGGTATCAGTCCTTGTGATTCCGACCAATGAAGAGCTGGCGATTGCAAGAGAGACCCTTGCACTGGTATAAACAGCATTATGTATGATAAAAACAGCCGTACAGGTAGAATCAAAACCTGTACGGCTGTTTTTTGTCGTTTTTTGGGTGGATACCGGACAAAAGAAATGTTTTAATATTACCTTGATTTCGTATGGATTTCATAAAAGGAATCGGCGTGATTAATGATAAAATCTGTAGTGAGACAGTACAGGAACGGAAGGAGGGCAGAGGGGGAAGAGTGGTTACCTGCCGGATGGCAGAAAATATAAAAGAGAGAGAAGGGAGAATTCTACAGTATGGATATTTTTGCTTTGATTGCATCGTTCGGAGGAGGAGTTATAGGAGCTTACATGGGGGCGCTTCCCGCATTTATCCTGACAGGCGTGATTGCGGTTGCCGGTTCCGTAGCGGCTATGAGCGGAGGAGCAGATATGACGGTCGGCTTCGTTGCGTTCGGTTCTTATCTGGGACCGCATATTGCATTTGCAGGAGGCGTTGCTGCTGCGGCTTATGCAGGAAAGACGAAAAAGCTGGGCAGTGGAACGGATATCCTGTCCTGCTTAAACGGCCTGGCAGACCCGATGACGCTGGTTGTTGGCGGCGTATTCGGCATGATCGGATTCCTGATCCATCATCTGATCGGGGCGGTGCTTCATCTGAATACAGACCTTCCTGGTTTTACGGTTGTGATTTCCGCGATTATCGTTCGTTTCCTGTTTGGCACAAGCGGACTGGTTGGTAAAGCCGCGCCTGGTGAAAAGAGGGAATATTTCACGGCAGGAAAAGGGATGATCTGCAACGTGCTCCTTGGCGTAGGGATCGGTACGGCAACCGGATTCGTATTCCAGGCGCTGTTAAACGGCGGTGCATCTGCGGTTGTGATCGGCAGTTTCCCGGTCCTCTGTTTTGGAATCGCGGCAGTTTCCCTGATCTTTGCACAGACAGGCTTTGCAATGCCGGCAACCCACCATATTGCCCTGATTTCTGCATTGGCGGCAGTTGCTTCGGGAAACCCTGTTATGGGAATTGTATTTGGCGTGCTGACTTCCCTGTTTGGCGATTTTGCAGGAAAGACATTTAACAGCTGCTGCGATACGCATGTGGACCCGCCGGCGTTTACAATCTTTATCTTTACGTTTATTGTAAATATTCTGTTTGGAAGCGGATTTTTCAGCGTATAAACTAAATACGGCCCAGGCATCCGGCAGAGCCGGAGACCTGGGCCTGTACAGACAGAGGCGTTAGTTTTTTTGAAGGAGCTCTTTTATCTGATCCAGACGGAAACCGGATATCTCATGGCTGCCGATGACAGTGACCGGCAAGGCGGTATAGCCGCGGCTGTCCATGAAGTTCTGGCCGTCTTTGTCTGTTTCCAGATTGATTTCGGTAAAGGAGATTCCGTTTTTGGTGAGGAAATCCTTAACCTGGCTGCAGTAGGAACAGCCGGGAAGCGTATAGATCCTGACGGTGTCCCCAGAGGCAAAGGAAGGGGCATCCAAGGCGCTGCCATCCGGTTTCAGGGGACTGCTGCCGATGGTCCAGTTGGCGCCGCACAGACCGCCTGTCTGAAGGGCTTTTAAGACTCTTAAGACCTCTTCGGTACTCCGGCCGACATTGTTGTCGTGGATGACGCTGTAACGGATGATCTGTTCGGGGTCGATGATGAAAAGCCCGCGGAGGGCGATGCCTTCTTCTTCCAAAAGCACGCCATAGTCTGCGGCCATGGACATTGTCTTGTCTGCGGCAAGCGGATAGCGAAGCTGTCCCAGCCCGTTTCGAATCCATGCCTGATGGCAGTATTCGCTGTCGGTGCTGACTGCGAGCACTTTCGCTCCGGCCTCTTCAAAACGGCAGTATTCGCTGCTGAAGGACGTAAGCTCGGTCGGGCAGACAAAGGTAAAGTCCAGAGGATAGAAAAAAAGGATGAGCCAGTCCCCGCGATATGCGTCAAGGCTGACATCGAAAAAATTCTCGCCGTCTCCCGAGACGGCTTTCACATGAAAATCAGGAGCTTTTTTACCTGTAAGACGATTCAAAACAATTCCTCCTTTATTTGTAATTGTTTTTTTGTTACAATAATACCATAAATCGGAGAGTTGCACACCACCATTTGAAAAAGGAGATCACTATGAGCGAAAACAAGTTTTCCGGCAATTATTATAAGACAGACAAAGTAGAGCCGACCCCGGATGAATGTCCGAACTGCATGTATCAGCGCAAGCAGGTGGAGAAGGATGTGGAAGAGTGTCCAAACTGCCATTACGTACTGCACAAGGAGAAGGATGATGCAGACGAATAAGAACTAAACGGTGCACAGAAACGCAACTGCGTGTAAACAGGAGGCCGCTGAGGATTGCCAGCGCCTCCTGTTTTTTGCCTTAAAATAATCATAAACCTGCCGCGCATTTTGCGACGTCAATATCCTGCTCCACAGAGCCGCCAGAGACGCCCACCGCACCGATGCAGCGGCCGTTTTGCATGAGCGGGATCCCGCCGCCAAAGATACAGAAGCGGTCGGGATGGGTCTGCTGCAGACCGTACAGAGGCTGTCCCGGAAGAATGGTCTTTGCCGCCTCTTCCGTGGAAAGCCGCAGCGCGGCGGCGGTATACGCCTTTGAGTGGGAGATGGAGATGCTGGCGAGCAGGGAATCGTCCATCCGGTGCAGGGCAACCAGATTTCCACCGTCGTCTACTACCGTGATCACCATAGGCACCCCGATGGCGGCTGCTCTTTGTTCTCCCCGTTCTATGATCTTCAGGGCTTCCTGGAGGGTCATACGCTGCAGTTTCAGCGCGTCGATCACCGCAGCGGCAATCTCATCGGATGAATAGTGGCTGTTCATATAGATTCCCCCTTATAAAAGACTGCGGTATAATTCTTTGTCCGGATGGGCGATGACGACTTTCTCGAGCAGCGCGCCGCTGGATTCTGCCGTTTTGGCGCCTGCTTCCACGCTCTCCTCCACGGAACCGACGTCCCCGGTGAAGGTGACGAAGGATTTGCCTCCGATCCCGGTACCCAGACGGATCTCGATCAGGTCGACGCTTGCTGCCTTTGCCGCGGCGTCGGCAGCGATGATGGCGCCTGTAACCGAGAAAAATTCCAGAATGCCAAGCGCCTTAAGGCTGGAGGGCATGGAGGACATATTGATCGCCTCGATCACCTGAGGGTGTACGCGGGGAATCAGCAGTTTATCCACCACGTTTGCTTTTGCACTTTCCTCGCCGATGCTCAGGGAGGACTCTACAGCGGAAACCTCACCGGATATCAGGATCTGGTATTTGCCCGGACAGCTTGGTCTTGCAGATATCAGCTTGATCTCCGCTGCTTTTAACATCATATCAGCAGCCAGTATACCTTTGGCAATACTGTTCAATTCTAAAAAACCGATCGTAATCATATGAACCTCCTCACTGCTGCCTGTCGGCAGAGATAACTATTTCGGATGCGGAAACCGCGGTGACGGTCCCTGCTATGCTGGCGTGGATGTTGGCTCCCAGTGCCTTTTCGGGTATTGTGCTGATCAGCTGTCCTGCCAAAACCGTATCACCCACTGCTACAACCGGCACGGAAGGCGCTCCGATATGCTGCCGGAGAGAGATCCGGACGACAGAGGGGGTGACATCAATACAGTGGTCAATGTGATGATCATAATACTGGTCAACGCCAAGACGCACCGCCATGCGCTTTGAGGGAGCTCTCCGGTAGCTGCGTTCTTCGAGCTGGTGAAAGGCTTCCTGCGGCTTTGGATACCGGAAGTTTTTCTGGCGCAGCAGGTTTTTCATGTAAATGTTCACCTGGCGGGGCTGAAGTCCCATCGGGCAGGCGTAGGTTTCGCAAAGGCCGCATTCGCTGCATATCATGGCCTGCTGTACATCTTTGTCATCCAGAACATCTTCCGGGGCTTCGGCATAGGCGAGCTTTCGCATGATCATATGCGGTTTTAAAGGATGTCCGGTCAGATAACGGGGGCACATCTGGGTGCAGAAAGAACACTGGATGCAGCACATCTTTGCCCGTTTTAAGGAGACGGCAACCGGTATCTCATGCTTCTGGACTAAAGGCGTATCATCCGCAACGAGGATAAAGCCGGAGGTGGTTTTGGTGACCGTCAGTCCGGCGGCTTCTTCGGCGGAGTAACACTTGCCCATCATGGGACCGCCTGCGATGACGTGGTAGGAGGCGAGCTGACTGCCGCCTGCCGCTGCAAGGCATTCCCCAAAGGAAGTTCCAAGAGGGGCGTGAACAATGCAGGGAGTCTGAACCGCGCCTGTCACGGTGAGGTATTTTCCGGTAAATGGCTGTCCCTGGGAAGCCTGATAAATCGAGTAGGAGGTGGCGAGGTTGGATACTACTGCGCCAACATCCAGAGGAATGCCGGACGGCGGAACGGTTCGTCCGGTCACGTCGCAAACCATGATCTGTTCGTCGCCTGCCGGGTAAAAATTGTGCATCCGGTAGAGCTGGACCGGACTTTTTGCTTCCCTGATCGCATGTTCCAGGGAGGAAATCTCCTCATGGTATGTCTCTTTTAATGCTATGTAACATTTCTGCGCCCGGATCATCTTGCCGACCATATCGACGGCTGCGACGATCTCCCTGGCTTTATGGATCATGAGCCAGCGGTCGGTCCGTAAAAGCGGCTCACATTCGGCTGCGTTGATGATCAGGTATTCTACGGTGCAGTTCAGCTTGACATGCGTGGGAAAACCGGCTCCGCCGCAGCCGATGATCCCTGCTTCTTTTATTTGTTCTAACAGCGTCATAGCTACACTCCCTTCTTACTGATAATAAAACCATTTCTTATTTATTATATAGAAAAAAAGGACTGTCCACAATGACGGCACAGCCTAAAAAGAGGTACAATCCAATACAGTTGCATTTGGACGCTACAGGTCTGTATTTTACAGAAAATCAGTTTGTCTATTGCTAAAAAAATCAGATAATTAGATGTTACAATATAAAAGATAAAAGCATTTCGGCAGAAAGGCGATGAAATATATGGAAATGAAGGATTGGAATGGCAGTCAGAGCGATCTGATGCGTATTGTACAGGAGTCGGTTCCTGGCAAGCAGATAACGATGGCGCATATCATAGCAAGCCCGGATGAGGTGATCTACAGGAAGCTGGGGCTGGACCCGACGGTGGATTATCACCGGTCGGCAATCGGCGTGTTGACGCTGACGCCCAGTGAGACGGCCATTATCACAGCAGACCTTGCGATCAAAGCATCCGCTGTACAGATCGGCTTTATCGACCGGTTCAGTGGGACTCTGATCATCACAGGGACGATTTCGGATGTGAATATTGCTTTTGAACGGATTTTACAGTACACCTCAAAGGAACTGGGGTTTACCGTCTGCAGGATCACAAAAGCCTGATACCGGCGCTTTGGAGGGAGGAAGATCTGTGAAGAAGATTATGCTGGTAGGACGCAGCGGCGCAGGAAAGACGACCCTGACCCAGGCTTTGAAAGGCAGGAAGATCCAGTACCATAAGACACAGTATATCAACCATTATGACGTCATCATTGACACCCCGGGCGAATACGCAGAGAACAAGACGCTGGCAAGGGCATTGATCTTATACTCTTACGAGGCGGATGTCATTGGGCTGCTTATGAGCGCGGTGGAGGATTATTCTCTTTACAGCCCCAATATCGTATCGTTGTCGACGAGAGATGTCATAGGGATCGTGACGCAGATCGACCAGCCGGGAGCAAGGATCGACCTGGCCACGATGTGGCTGGAACTGACCGGCTGCAAACATATCTTCTATGTAAGTTCCGTCACCGGAGAGGGCGTGGGAGATATCCTGGAATATCTGAGAGAAGAGGGGGATGTGCTCCCCTGGGAAATGAAAAAGGAGGAGACAGCAGATGAAAAAGATACTGATGCTTGCCGGTGACTATACGGAAGACTATGAGGTGATGGTCCCTTATCAGGCACTCCAGGTTGCCGGCGTGGCGGTGGATGTGGTATGTCCGGGAAAATCGGCAGGAGATATCATCAGGACTGCGATCCATGATTTTGAAGGAGACCAGACCTACTCGGAAAAGCCTGGGCACAATTTTTTTCTGAATGCATCGTTTGACTATCTGAAGCTGGAGCAGTATGACGGATTGTTTCTGACAGGGGGAAGAGCGCCGGAGTACCTGCGGCTGGATGGCCGGGTTCTGGACATTGTTCATTATTTTATGGACCTTGATAAACCGGTGGCGGCAATCTGCCACGGCGTACAGATCCTGACGGCGGCAGATGTCCTCAGAGGAAAGACTGTGACTGCATATCCGGCGGTAAAGCCGGAGATAACTGCAGTGGGAGGGCTCTACGCAGACAGGGAGCCCCACGAGGCGCTGGTCTGTGGAAATCTTGTCACATCCCCCGCGTGGCCGGGAAATGTAGAGATTTTGAGAGGATTTTTAAATCTGCTGGGAGTGACTGCAGGCTGAACTGGAAAAGGGTAAAAAGTTTGGATTGTACATTTTTTACGTTTTTATAATGTTCCATCTTTTTTGAAGGAATGGGCTATGATGAGTGGAAGAGGGGATGCACAGAACTGGACTCCAGTGTGCGCGGTCCTTTGAAAACGAACTATAATATGCAACAAAATGTAAAGGAGGATATTTATGTTAGCAAAAGGGTTTACAGAGCCAACCGCAAGAGTGAAAAGTCTGAAGAGGGCAATTGTGGATGCAGTCCCGTACGTAGAATCCGAGAGAGCGGTTCTGGTGACGGAGTCTTATAAGGAGACAGAAGGGCTGTCCCCGATCATGAGACGTGCAAAAGCAGCAGAGAAGATCTTCAACAATCTTCCGGTTACGATCCATGACAACGAGCTGGTTGTCGGCGCGATCACCAAGAACCTCCGCTCAACCGAGATCTGTCCGGAGTTTTCTTACGACTGGGTTGAAAAAGAGTTCGAGACTATGGGGACCAGAATCGCGGATCCGTTCCAGATTCCGAAGGAGACGGCGGCAGAGCTGCACGAAGCATTCAAATACTGGGATGGGAAGACCACCAGCGCCCTGGCAGATTCCTATATGTCCCAGGAGACCAAGGATTGTATCGCAAACGGCGTCTTTACCGTTGGCAACTACTTCTATGGCGGCGTAGGCCATGTATGTGTTGACTACGGCAAGGTACTTGCGATTGGCTTTACCGGCATCATTAAAAATGTGATCGAGACAATGGAAAAACTGGATACCAGCGATCCGGAATACATTAAGAAGAAAAACTTCTATGAGGCAATTGTTATTACATATACCGCAGCGATCAACTTCGCACACAGATATGCGGCTAAAGCAAGAGAGATGGCGGCAACATGTCCAGATCCGGTAAGAAAAGCAGAGCTGCTTCAGATCGCGGCAAACTGTGACAATGTTCCGGAGCGCGGCGCTTCCAATTTCTACGAGGCATGCCAGGCATTCTGGTTTGTACAGATCCTCCTTCAGATCGAAGCAAACGGACATTCCATTTCTCCGGGACGCTTTGACCAGTATATGTATCCGTACCTGGCAAATGACAAGAACATTTCCAAAGAATTTGCACAGGAACTGGTTGACTGTATCTGGATCAAATTAAACGACGTAAACAAGACCCGTGACGAAGTTTCCGCACAGGCGTTCGCAGGATACGCAGTATTCCAGAACCTGATCGTAGGCGGACAGACTGAAGACGGCCTGGATGCAACCAACGACGTTTCCTATATGTGTATGGAAGCGGTTGCACATGTACAGCTTCCGGCTCCGTCCTTCTCCATCCGGGTTCATCAGAATACACCGGACGAGTTCCTCTACAGAGCATGTGAAGTTACCCGTCTCGGACTTGGCGTTCCGGCGATGTACAACGATGAGGTTATCATTCCTGCACTGTGTAACAGAGGCGTTTCTCTGGCAGATGCAAGAAGCTACTGTATCATCGGCTGTGTAGAGCCGCAGTGTCCGCATAAGACAGAGGGCTGGCATGATGCAGCATTCTTTAACATTGCAAAGGTTCTTGAGATCACCCTGAACAATGGTAAGGTTGGCGACAAGCAGTTAGGACCGGTTACCGGTGACATGACCTCCTTCACCTGTCTGGAAGATATCTTTACAGCATATAAAAAGCAGATGGAATATTTTGTATATCATCTGGCTGAGGCTGACAACTGCGTGGACTATGCACATGCAGAGAGAGCGCCGCTTCCGTTCCTTTCCGCACTGGTTGATGACTGTATCGGCAGAGGCAAGAGCGTACAGGAAGGCGGAGCGATCTACAACTTCACCGGCCCGCAGGCGTTCGGTGTGGCTGACTCCGGCGACTCCCTGTGTGCAATCAAGAAGCACGTATTCGACAGCAAGGAAGTAACGATGGCACAGCTTAAGGAAGCATTACAGAATAACTTCGGTTATGCGTGTGACGCACCGCAGGCAGCATGTGCTGACTCTGATGAAGCAAGAATCTATGAGGCTGTAAAACGCATCCTCAGCAACAACGGCTCCATCAACCTGGCAGACCTGACTGCACAGCTTTCCGCACCGGCAGCACCGGCAGGCGGCTGCTGCAACAAGGAAGAGTATGCACGGATCAAGAGAATCATGGAGAACACCCCATGGTTTGGTAATGATGATGACGAAGTAGATATGATTGCAAGACGCTGCGGTCAGATTTACTCTTATGAAGTAGAGAAATACACCAACCCACGTGGCGGACAGTTCCAGGCAGGATGCTATCCGGTATCCGCAAACGTTCTGTTTGGTAAAGACGTAGCAGCGCTTCCGGACGGAAGACTGGCAAAGGCTCCTCTGGCAGACGGCGTATCCCCAAGACAGGGTAAAGATACCAATGGCCCGACGGCAGCAGCGATGTCCGTTGCAAAACTGGATCATGCAAACTACTCCAACGGTACTCTGTACAACCAGAAATTCCTTCCTTCCGCACTGGCTGGTGACGAAGGCCTGAAGAATTTCGCATCTGTTGTCCGCGCTTACTTTGACCACAAGGGTATGCATGTACAGTTTAACGTTATTGACAGAGATACGCTTCTTGCAGCTCAGGCAAAACCGGAAGATTATAAAGACCTGGTTGTCCGTGTTGCAGGCTACAGTGCACAGTTTACCGTTCTGGCAAAAGAAGTTCAGGATGATATTATCAGCCGTACAGAGCAGACATTCTAGTCTGTTCCTGAGGCAGACAGGGAAGGGAGTTCGGCATGGATTCAATTAATTATAATTTAACGGGCACCGTGTTTGACATACAGAGATTTTCCCTGCATGACGGACCGGGCATCCGGACGATCGTATTTTTGAAGGGCTGTCCTCTCTCTTGCCAGTGGTGCAGTAATCCTGAATCGCAGAATGCGAAACCTGTTATTATGTATAAGAAGGACGATTGCCTCCATTGCGGCCGCTGTATCACAGCCTGCAAAAGGGGGGCAATCAGCCCTGACAATCAAAGCTGGGTGAACCGGGATATATGCAGCGGCTGCGGGGAATGCGTCAATGCATGTCCGGCGGGCGCTCTGGTCCTGAAGGGAAAGACGATGTCAGTCCAGCAGGTAATACGGGAATTGAAAAAAGATGCCACCACCTATCGCCGTTCCGGCGGCGGGATCACCTTGTCCGGCGGAGAACCGCTGGTTCAGTATGAATTTGCATCCGAGCTTTTGCAGGCCTGTAAGGGTCAGGGCTGGAATACGGCCATCGAGACGACGGGCATTGGAAGCAGTGAGGCGATTGAGAAAGTGATTCCTTATGTAGATACGGTGCTTCTGGATCTCAAGCATATGAATGCAGAGCAGCATAAAAAATATACGGGCGGCTCCAATGAGCTGGTGCTGAAAAATGCTCCCCGTATCAGCCAGATATCCCAGACCGTAATCCGGGTTCCGGTCATTCCGGGATTCAATTATTCGGTTGAGGACATCAGGGCGATCGCAGAATATGCAAGAACTCTGATGGGCATCCGAACCATACATCTGTTACCATATCATTCTTTTGGTGAGAACAAGTATGGGCTGCTGGGTCAGGATTATTCACTGAAGCATGTCAAACCACTGGCACCGGAAGATTTGACAGAGTGCAAAGCCGTGGTTGAAAGTTATGGTTTTCAATGTATCATCGGCGGTTAAACACGATTTTAGAATGGAGGAAAAAGAATGGATCAGCAGTTAATTGAGAAAGTTATGAAGCAGGTTTCTGATGAGTTGGGAATTAAGAAAGACGATTGTAAGCCTGAAGCTGCAGCAGTAAACAGCAACATCGGTCTGACTGAGTTTGTAGGCACTGCTATCGGCGATACCATCGGTCTGGTGATCGCAAGCGTTGACCCGATGCTGGTTGATGTGATGAAGCTGGGCAAATACCGTTCTATCGGCATCATCGGCGGCAGAGTCGGCGCAGGTCCGCAGATCTGGGCGGTTGATGAGGCAGTAAAGGCTACCAACACCGAGATCATCTCTGTGGAGCTTCCAAGGGATACCAAGGGCGGAGCCGGACACGGAAGCTTGATCTACATCGGTGCAGATGATGTGTCCGATGCAAGAAGAGCCGTTGAGATCGCTCTTCAGGTACTTCCGAAATATTTTGGCGATGTATACGGAACCGATGCAGGACATCTGGAGTTCCAGTACACCGCAAGAGCAAGCTACTGTCTTGAAAAAGCGCTTGGCGCACCGGTTGGCAGAGCATTTGGTATGACCTGTGCAGGTCCGGCAGCGATCGGTACGGTTCTTGCCGATATCGCGGTAAAGGCAGCAAACGTTGAGGTTGTGGGCTACTGCTCGCCGTCCAGCGGAACCAGCTACTCAAACGAGGTTATCCTTACCTTCACCGGTGATTCCGGAGCGGTAAGACAGGCGGTTAAGGCTGCGATCGAAGCAGGAAAGAAGATGTTAGGTGCACTGGGTGAAGAACCGAAGTCCACTACAACTCCATATATCTGATAGAAACAGGGAGAATGGAAATCAATTAAGGAGGTTCTGGTATGAATGCAGATGCATTAGGTATGGTTGAGACAAAAGGTCTGGTTGGCGCGATTGAGGCAGCCGATGCGATGGTAAAGGCAGCAAACGTTACGCTGGTTGGCTATGAGAAAATCGGCTCCGGTCTTGTTACCGTTATGGTAAGAGGCGATGTGGGTGCGGTAAAGGCAGCTACGGATGCGGGCGCAGCTTCTGCGGCAGCAGTCGGCGAAGTAGTATCGACTCATGTAATTCCGCGTCCTCATACAGATGTTGAAAAGATTCTTCCACATCTTGAATAAGAGCAGCAGATAGAAATCAAGATTTATCTGTCAGCGGTTGCAGTGGGGAATGCCCCTATCCGTTGGATAGGGGCATTCCTTGAAACGAGGTGTAAAATTGAAAATCAGCGAAGAACAGTTAAAGGCGCTGGTATTGCGTGTTTTGCAGGAGCTGGAGGCAGAGAAGAGTAAGTGCGGCGCCCGGCAGAAGGTATATATGCTCTGTTCTGCTACGTGGAGTCCCCAATATACGGATTTTCTGCGGGAGACGGACGCGTCGGGTGCGTATGATGTCTATCCGGTCGTTCCTGTTTCCTGGGAAAAGCAGGGCTATGAAACGGCGCTGAAAAGCTACCGGTCCTGTTGCAGCGTTCTTTACCGGTCCGGTCAGCATCCTGCTGATTTGGAACAGGCGATCACCGTCTTTCCGGTGGTGCCAAGAGATGTGCTGGTGAAAACGGCGCTCTGTATCGGCGACACCTTCGAGACGGCCTGGATCATGGCCTGTATGGAAGCCGGAAGCCGGATCGTATTTTTGCGTTCCGGACTTGCGAAGTTTTCCGGAAAAGAGCCGCCCGCCTATGTAAACCGCATTATGGAATACTGCAGGCAGGCGCTGGAATACGGGATTGCGATCGGCGGCATGGAAGCGCTGCCGGGCGATGGAAAAGAGCTGACAGCCGCGCCTCCCAGGGTGGAAAACCAGGGAAAACGGCGTGTGATTACCGCATCGAATGTAGATCAGCTCGCGTCGAACGGAGTCCTTTTCCTGCATCCGGGTGATATCGTAACAGATTTGGCAAGAGACAGGGCAAAGTTTTTGAACATTGTATTGAGATAAACAGGACTGTGAGGTGATAGGATGAAACAGGCATTGGGTTTGGTTGAAATCCAGGGATTGTCTACGGCGGTCGTGGTGGCAGACACCATGTCGAAGGCAGCCAATGTCCATATCCTGGACGTTGAGAACACCAAGGGTCTTGGCTATATGACCATCAAGATCGCCGGAGATGTGGGAGCCGTGAATGCGGCTGTGAACGCCGGCTGTCAGGTTGGACGTATAAACGGGAAACTGGTATCCTGGAAAGTCATTCCGAGGCCTTCTGATTATGTTGGCGACTTGTTCTGCAATGAGACGCCGCCGACACCGCCCGAGCCGACCTCCTCTCCGGAGAATGAGACGGCAGAGCAGGCAGAACCTGTTCCGGAAGTGACGGAAGCAGAGCCGGAGCCATCGGCAGAAGAGAAGCAGGCAAAGCCGAAGGCGGCCAAAACGAAAGCTCCTGCAAAGCGGAAGATTGCGGCAAGGGCAAAGAAAGAGCAGCTGTCGGAGAAAAAGAAACAGGTTGAAGAAGGCGGAGCGGAGGACGTGATACGTGCAGAGGCGGCGCCGGAAACAGAGGCGGCTGAGGTGACGGAAACGCCGGAAGCAGAGACCGCTGAGGTGGCGGTAGCGCCAACAGCAGAAACGCCGGAAGAAACCGGGGAGATATCTGAACAGCCGAAAGAATAACAGTATAAAAATATTGGAGATTAAATATGCCATATAGATGAAACAGCCTGGTTCTCCATGAAAGGAATGTGAACAGTATGAGATTGGCTAAGATAATAGGAACAGTTGTAGCGACCAGAAAAGATGATTCTCTGGTGGGATATAAGCTGATGATTATCAGACGGATTAATGGCCAGGGTGACTTCATTGATTCGGAGGAGGTTGCTGTGGATTACGTTGGAGCCGGGATCGGTGAGACAGTCCTGATCGGCCAGGGTTCTTCTGTCCGCGTAGACAAAGCGAAGCGGGAAGCTGTCATAGATATGGCAATTATTGGAATTGTAGACACAATGGATATTTAGAGGAAAGGAGGTAATGTATGACATGAGAAGCAGTGTGTATTCCAGCGTTACCGATGCTGTCTCTGCTGCAAAGGGAGCTTACGGCAGATACGTGGACCTGAGCCTGAATGAGCGTCAGGAAATACTCGACAGTGTAAAGACAGCGCTCCGTCCCATCGTGAACGAGCTTGCGACCATGACGGTTGCAGAGACCGGTATGGGGGATGCCAGGGATAAAGCACAGAAGATCAGGCTTGCGATTGAAAAAACGCCGGGCGTGGAAGATTTGGTTACTGAGGTCAATACCGGGGACCATGGCATGACGTTATATGAGCTGTCTTCCTTTGGAATCGTCTGCGCGGTCCAGCCCTGCACAAATCCGTGCGCCACGCTGATCAGCAACACGATCGGTATGCTGGCTGCCGGAAACGCGATCATTCATTGCCCACATCCGAGAGCAGTCAGGGTTTCGCAATATCTGACAACCGTTATCAGCAACGCGATCCGCAACGTCTGTGGGATCGACAATCTGGTAGTGACTCTGCACGAGAGCCTGATGGGCTTCACGACAGAGGTTATGAGCCACCCGGACGTAGACCTGGTAGTCTGTACCGGTGGAAGCGGATCGCTCAGACAGGCTTTGACATCCGGCAAGAAGGTGATTGGGGCCGGACCGGCAAATCCGGTTGCGATGGTGGATGAGACAGCGGATCTGGCAAAAGCTGCGAGAGATATTGTTTTGGGAGCTTCCTTTGACAACAACCTGATGTGCACTTCAGAAAAGTGTATCGTGGTTGTGGAAGAGGCTGCGGACCGCTTTGTATATGAGCTGTTGAAAAACGGCGTCTACTATGTAAAGAGCGAAACCGAGATCCAAAAGCTTCTGGACGTAGCGGTGACGGAAGATTATGTGATCAACAAGAAACTGGAAGGCAGAAGTGCCAATGAGATTCTGGAATGTGCAGGAATCAGCTGTCCAAACCATATCAGACTGATCGTGGCGGAGACAGACCGGATGCACCCCTTTGTGACACTGGAGCTTTTGATGCCTTTGGTCCCGCTTGTAAAGGCGGCAGACTTTGACGAGGCGCTGGAGATCGCTCTGGATGTAGAGCAGGGATACCGGCATACGGCTACGATTCACTCGGAGTCGATTGAACGCCTGAACCGGGCGGCAAAGAAGATGCAGACCTCTGTATTTGTAAAGAACGGGGCGTCGCTTCTTGGCATTGGCTTTGATAAAGAAGGGCATACCAGTTTTACGATAGCAACAACGACGGGGGAGGGAACTACCTCGGCAAGACATTTTGCACGGCGGCGCAGATGTACGCTGACAAGCGGATTTTCCATCCGTTAGGATTTAAGAAAGCAGGTGATAGGATGAGAACATATTACGTGACTTCAGAATCCGTGACGGAAGGTCATCCTGACAAGGTGTGCGACCAGATTGCAGACGGTATCCTGGATGCCTATCTGGAGCAGGACCCCAGATCCCGTGTGGCAATCGAAGCCATGGCTTCCACCGATACTCTGATGCTTGCCGGAGAGGTTACTTCGACGGCGCAGGTGGATGTGGTAAGCAGGGCAAGGGAGATTATCCGAAAGATTGGATATGTGGAACGCGGCAAAGGATTTGATGCAGATACCTGTATGATCCTCACCAATATCCATAACCAGTCTCCGGACATATCCCAGGGTGTGACGCGGGGGAGCAAAGGCGGAAAAGAGATACTCGGCGGCGGTGACCAGGGGATTATGTATGGCTATGCAACCGATGAGACGGAGAGCATGATGCCGCTTCCCTGCCATATGGCGAACCGGCTGTCTGAACGTCTGGCATATGTGAGAAAACACAGGCATGTGGATTTTCTGTATCCGGACGGGAAGACCCAGGTTACCATGAAATACAATGAGGCAGGAGAGCCGCTTGGCATCCACAGCATCGTCGTATCCACCCAGCACGGTGAATTGGTTTCCCATGAGGTTTTGGAGGCGTTTATCAAGTGTGATGTTATTGAGCCGGTTATCGATTCCCGGTGGATGACGCCCGAGACCAGGATCCATGTGAACCCCACGGGCAGATTTGTGATCGGCGGACCGGCGGGTGACACCGGAGTGACCGGAAGGAAGCTTATGGTAGACAGCTATGGGACGGTCGGAAAGCACGGCGGCGGGGCTTTTTCGGGGAAGGACCCGACGAAAGTAGACCGCTCGGCGGCATACATGGCTCGTTATGTGGCAAAAAATATCGTGGCGGCAGAGCTGGCAAAGCGGTGTGAAGTAAGCCTTGCTTTTGTGATCGGTCAGACAATGCCTGAGGCGATTACGGTCAATACCTTCGGCACCGGACGGCTGCCGGACGGCAGAATAGAAGAACTGGTGAAAAGCGTATTCTCCTTTGGGGTTGCAGATTTCATCTCCGAGCTGAACCTGAGAAAACCACAGTTTCTAAAAACTGCGGCATACGGACATTTCGGCAGGACGGACCAGGGCTTCCGGTGGGAAGAGACAGACAAGGCATGGATTTTGAAACAGTTGGTATTTTAAAAAAGTAAATTTTAACAGGAAAATCAGGAGGAAAATAATATGTCTAACGAAGCATTAGGAATGGTTGAAACAAAAGGTCTGGTAGGCGCAATCGAGGCAGCAGATGCTATGACCAAAGCTGCTAACGTGGCTCTGATCGGCTATGAGAAGATTGGTTCTGGTCTTGTTACCGTTATGGTACGCGGGGATGTAGGCGCAGTTAAGGCTTCCGTGGACGCAGGCGCGGCAGCAGCATCAAACGTTGGCGAAGTGGTTTCCCAGCATGTAATCCCAAGACCACACACGGATGTAGAGAAGATCTTGCCGAAGTCTTTATAAGATGCAATAAATGGATACCAGCTTTCGGGCTGGTATCCAAAACTTCTGGAAGGGGCCTTACGTTATGGTCAATGAAGAACTGATTAAACTGATTACCAAACGGGTAATGGAGAAAGTAAAAACGTATGATACATACAAAATCCCCATAGGAGTTTCCAACAGACATGTCCATGTAAGCCAGGAAGATCTGGAGACACTGTTTGGCAAAGGCTACGAGCTGACGAAGAAAAGCGATCTGAAGCAGCCGGGGCAGTATGCCTGCAATGAGACGGTGGTGATCCGCGGACCGAAGGGCGAATTTGACCGGGTACGGATATTGGGACCGGTCAGAAAAGAAAGCCAGATCGAGATTTCCAAAACAGACAGTTTTCGTCTGGGAATCCGGCCGCCGATCCGGGAGTCGGGTCATCTGGAGGGAACCCCGGGACTGGAGATGGTCGGGCCAAAAGGAACTGTAGCACTTCCTCATGGAGCGATTATAGCTCTGCGCCATATCCATATGACTCCGGAACAGGCCTCGGCCATGGGAGTTAAGGATAAGGATATCGTGGAGGTTGAGACATTTGGGGAGAGACGCGGAGTGTTTGGCGATGTACTGATTCGGGTTTCCGACCAGTTTTCGCTGGAGATGCACGTGGATGTGGACGAGGCGAATGCCTGTGCACTCGGCAACAATGATTATGTAATTATCCGACATGAATAAGATTAGCAGAAAAGAGGGGTTGTATGCTCATAACCAAAGAAGTGCTGTCTGAATTTGCAGAGCTGATCGAGGAGAATAAATGCAATCCATTTTCCGGCCCGCTGAAAACGGGTGTGGATTTGGGAACTGCCAATATCGTGATCGCTGTGACAGATGCAGACAACCATCCGGTAGCAGGCGCGACTGCGGTTTCCAAAGTCGTAAAGGATGGGATTGTTGTGGATTTTGTGGGCGCCATGCAGACGGTAAGACGTCTGAAGGCGCAGTTGGAGGAGATACTTGGCGTATCGCTTGAGACGGCGGCGACAGCAATCCCTCCGGGGATTATTGAGGGGAATGTGCGGTGTATTTCCAATGTGGTGGAAGGCGCAGGGTTTGAGGTGACGAATGTGATCGATGAACCGACGGCTGCGGCATCTGTTTTGGACATCACCGACGGGGCGGTCGTGGATGTTGGCGGCGGCACTACCGGCATCAGTATCCTGAAAGACGGAAAAGTAATCTTTACCGCAGATGAACCGACAGGGGGCACGCATATGACTCTGGTTTTGGCAGGGTATTACGGGATTTCCATTGACGAGGCGGAGCAGATGAAGAAGGATCTGACGAAGGAAAACGATGTGTTCCCGATCATCAGGCCCGTCGTACAGAAGATGGCTTCCATCGTAAAGCGGTTCCTGGAAGGTTTCGATGTGGACCGTGTCTATGTGGTAGGCGGTGCAAGCTGTTTTACAGACTTTGAGAGTACGTTTGAAAAGGAACTGGGGATTACAACAGTCAAGACAAACGACGCACTGCTTGTCACCCCGCTCGGCATTGCCTGGAATGCCGCCGTAATTCCTGAATAGATAGAAAGAAGGTGCAATACTCATGGATATGGATATGAAAGTGATTGAACAGATGGTGCAGCAGGCCCTGAAGGAAATCAGGACGGAGCAGCCCCAGAAGTTCGTTATGCCAAAGGCAGAACAGTATGGCGTGTTCGAGACGATGGATGAGGCGATCGAAGCCTCTGAAAAGGCTCAGAAGGAACTGCTGTTCTCTAAAATCAGTGACCGTCAGAAGTACGTGGACGTGATCCGTGCTACCGTGGTAAAACGGGAAAATCTGGAGATGATGTCCCGCCTTTCTGTGGAAGAGACGGAAATCGGCAATTATGACCACAAACTGATCAAAAACCGTCTTGCTGCAGAGCTGACACCGGGAACGGAAGACCTGGTCAGCGAGGCGATCACCGGAGATAACGGTCTTACCCTGGTTGAATACTGCCCGTTTGGTGTGATCGGTGCGATCACTCCCACCACGAACCCGACGGAGACGATCATCAACAACTCTATCTCGATGATCGCAGGCGGAAATACCGTGATCTTCAGCCCGCATCCAAGGGCAAAGAAGGTTTCGCAGATGGTTGTAAAGATGCTGAATAAGGCGCTTATGGAATGCGGCGCGCCAGCAAACCTGATCACCATGGTGGAGGAGCCGTCAATTGAAAATACGAACAAGATGATTGACAATCCAAAAGTCCGCCTGCTGGTTGCTACGGGAGGACCGTCTATCGTAAAGAAGGTGCTTTCTTCCGGGAAAAAGGCGATCGGCGCCGGCGCCGGCAATCCCCCGGTAGTGGTGGATGAGACTGCCGATATCGAAAAAGCGGCAAAAGATATTATCGACGGGTGCAGCTTTGACAACAATGTGCCCTGTATTGCAGAGAAGGAAGTATTTGCAGTCGATGAGATCTGCGATTATCTGATTCACAGCATGAAGCTGAACGGGGCATTCCAGATTACGGACGCTGCGCTGCTGGAGCAGCTTGTAGCGCTTGTTACCAACGAAAAGGGCGGTCCGAAGACTTCCTTTGTAGGAAAGAGTGCAAAGTACATTCTGGCGAAGCTGGGAATCAATGTAGATGACAGTGTCAGAGCTATTATCATGGAGGTTCCAAAGGATCATCTGCTGGTACAGGAAGAGATGATGATGCCGATTCTCCCGGTTGTCCGGGTGTCGGATGTGGATACGGCGATCGCATATGCACAGGAAGCAGAGCACGGCAACCGTCATACCGCGATCATGCATTCAAAGAATGTGGAGAAGCTGAGCAAGATGGCAAAGATCATGGAGACCACGATCTTCGTTAAGAATGCGCCTTCTTATGCAGGAATCGGCGTGGGCGGAGAAGGATATACAACCTTCACCATTGCCGGGCCTACCGGAGAAGGTCTGACATCGGCAAGATCTTTCTGTAGAAAACGGAAATGCGTTATGAGTGATGCATTCAGCATCCGCTGAAAACCCCCTGCATCATAGCGACCATTGACGGACTGAGAAGGAGAGACGCCTTATGTCAAATATTTATATCAAGACAAAGATCCGCAGCGGCCATTATGCTATGGACTATCTGCGGAAGATTCGAAGGAAACGGATCATGGTGGTCTGCGACAGGTTTCTGTCGGAGAGCGGAGCGATCAACTATATCATCGATGCGCTGGATTCCAGCAACACCCTGGAGCTTTTTGACGAGGCGATCCCGGACCCTACCATCGAGGTGGTAGGAAAGGGGCTGAGCCTGATCTGTAAAGTAAAACCGGATGTTGTGATCGGATTTGGCGGAGGCTCGGCCATTGATACGGCAAAAGGAATCATCTATTTTGCAAATGAAAAGGAGCTGATTCCGAAGCCTAAATTTATAACGATTCCGACAACCAGCGGGACCGGCTCGGAGGTAACCTCTGCGGCGGTCATCACGGATACGGAGAGCAAAACCAAGCATTTGATCGCTTCCGATGATATCCTTGCGGATGTGGCAATTCTGGATCCGAGGCTTACGTTGTCTGTGCCTCCGTCCATCACGGCAAATACAGGAATGGATGTGCTGACTCACGCGATCGAAGCTTATGTGGCTGTCAATTCCAATGTGTTTTCCGATGCGCTGTCTGAGAAGGCGGTGGAGCTGCTGACCAAAGCGCTGCTGAGCTGTTATCAGGACGGAAAGAATCTGGAATCCAGGACACTGATGCATGAGGCATCCACGCTTGCCGGGATGTCGTTCAATACGGCGGGGCTTGGAGTAAACCACAGCATTGCCCATCAGCTTGGAGGCACCTTCCATATCCCGCACGGACTGGCCAATGCCATGTTGTTAAACAAGGTGATCGATTACAACAGTGTGAACCACGATATCATGCGTAAATATGCAATGCTGGCTTACAAGGTCCAGCTGGTGGGGATCGAAGAATCACCGGAACATGCCGTGCAGGCTCTGAAAGAGCTGGTTGCGACGCTGATGCGCTGTATGAACATGCCGACTTCTGTAAGGGAGCTGGATATCAGCAGGGATCATTATGAAAAGCAGATTCAGAATATGATAGACAATGCTTTGCTGGACAACTGCCTCACTACGACTCCGCGGGAAATCGGGACTGCGGCTATGCGGGAGATACTTCTAAGCATTTACTGACGACGGGCAGCCGTTGGGATCAGAGCAGAACGAAAAGACCGGGGCTGGAGGACATGTGCTTACAGACCGGTCTTTTTTGGATGAAGATGTTCCGGCTGCCTACAAACAGATTGTCCTATCGGGAGAAAGATGGTAAAATTATAGTTGACGCAACAAGGAGAGATTTTGGATATGACAGAATATCATGAGGGCATCCATATGAATGAACTGGAAACAGATCGATTAGACGAATATTTTAACATGAATGATGAAGGCAATGTCAATCAACTGGATATTATCCATCTGTTTGGAAAGGAGAAACTGGAGAATATCCAGAAGAGTCTTTCCAAGGCCACCGGACTTGCGTTCGTTACTGTGGATTTCAGGGGAGAGCCGATTACGGAGGCGACATCATTTTCTCATTTTTGCCAGAAGGTCAGGGGATTTCCGGAAGCGATCGAGCGGTGCAAATCATCCGATGCGTTCGGTTCTATCCAGGCGGCGGTAACGCAGAGGACGAATGTCTATTTTTGCCCCTGCGGGCTTTTGGAGGTGGCTATCCCGATCATTGTAAGGGGGCATTATCTGGGCGGATTTATCGGCGGCCAGATTCGCTGCTTAGACGCCCCGGAGTCTGTCAGCCGTCTGTCTTCCGTTATGCAGTCTGCAAAGTCCAACGAGGTGGTGAGCCAATGTCAGGATTTGATGGAGGAAATCCCGATATACTCCTATGAGAAATTTATGGATATTGCCAATCTGGTATTTCTGGTGATCAACCAGCTCAGTGAGAACGAGATCAGCCAGCACATGCAGGAAGATGTTTTGAAAAAGCGGATCAAAAAAATGCAGATGTCGAACCAGCGGTATATGAAGGAGAATATCCAGAAGTCACGGGAGGCACAGGAGCTGAAGATCCTCTCCAATCCATATGAAATGCTGGATGTCCTGGTATCGCTCTTAAATCTGACTGTCATTGAGGACGCCCCGCGGACCAATGAGCTGTTGGGAGATTTTATCGAATATATCAAGTATAAATATCAGGATAAAGAAACGCTTGTCCACATATCCGGAGAGTTAGAGCAGGTGGAACGATATCTGGAGTTCCAAAGAAAGAAGCTGGGAGACCGGCTGGAATATTCTATACAGGTTCCGAAGGAGATGCAGATGTACCGGATGCCATCGAATATCCTGATGCCGTTTGTGCAGAATGCGCTATACAATGGGATCATGATGAAAAAAGAAGGCGGTCATATATCGGTTGTGGGTTCTGTCCGAAACGGCAATCTGATCCTGGAGGTCAGCGATGACGGTCCGGGACTTAGTGAAACGGAGATCGCGATCAAACACGAAACATATAAGGACAGGCACGAGGGACACTATATTAAGCTTGGAATGGATTACGCAAAAGACAGAATCAGACAGCTTTTTGGAGACGGTTATGACATCTCTGTAGAGAGCGGCAGAAATAAAGGATGCAAGAGCATATTAGTCTGGCCCGAGCATTACGAAGAAAGGACTGAGTAATCATGTACAGGATATTGATTGCGGATGATGACATTCTCATGCGTGAGGCATTGAAGATCATGATCACAAAAGAGGAAATGTTCAAAGTGATAGACATGGTTGGGACCGGTGAGCATGCGGTAAAGGTGTGCAGGGAAAATGCAGTTGATATTGTATTTATGGACATGCAGATGCCGGGAATCACTGGCCTTGAGGCAAGCAGGATTATCCACCAGTCAAATCCGGAGACGGCGATCTATATTCTGTCGGGCCATGCTGCCAATGTGCTGATCCGCAGTGCGGCGCAGGATATGGTAAAAGATGTGCTTGAGAAGCCGATCACCTGTGCCTGCCTGAAAAAAATCCTGGAAAACTACAAGACGGAGCATGAAGATTCGATTCAGACACAGTTGGAAATCCTGACGTCCTGCCTGAGAAAAAAGAATTTTGAAGAATTTTACCACGGGCTTGCCGGGCTTGTAGATGATATTTATGAGATTGCGGGTGATGACTCCATACGCCTGATCAAGCTTTTTACCTATTTGGGACAGAATCTTTTGGATACCAGGAACCTGTATGAGGAGCATCGGAATCTTCTGGAGATGTTCCCGATCAATGAAGGGCTGATCCTTGACCGGAAGACGTCTGAGCTGTGGCTCTTTAGAGTGATGGATTATCTGTTCCAGCAAAACAGCATCAGCCGTTATCCGCTTCTTGAAAATATTTTCCAGTATATTGAACGGCATATCAAGGAAAATATTACCCTGAATAATATTATCGAAAACTGCGCCATCAGCCAGGGATATCTGAGCCGGATATTCCGGGAACAGTTTCAGATCAGTGTTACGGAGTATCTTCACATGAAGAAGATACATCTGGCAAAAGGGTATTTTTACTTTACGGAGGACAGCATTGCTGAGGTTGCGTTTCGGCTGGGATATAATGAGAGCAGCTATTTCAGCAAGGTCTTTAAAAAGTATGAGAACATGACAGTTAAACAATATAAAAATGAGATACAGAAAAAGAATATACAGGGCAAATAGAAAGGAAAACTATGTTCGATTCGGAGGCGTTTTTCAAAAACCTGGATGAAATGTATGCAGAGAAACGGGCAAAAGAGGTGGGGGACTATCTGATCGAAGGGCTGCGGAAAGCCGCGCTGGCCCGTGACGAGGGTGCGGCGCTGATGATTCTCAATGAGCTGATCGGATATTACCGGGCATTCGGTATGTATGAAGCGTGTGAGAGCTGCTCGAAACAGGCGCTGGCGCTGGCAGGAAAGATGGGGCTTGAAGGCACTGTGAACTACGGAACGACGCTTCTCAATGTTGCCACCGGCTACCGGGCGGCGGGCCGGTACCGTGAAGCATTGGGATACTATCAGGAGGTGGTGGATATCTACCGGAGAGAACTGCCGGAGGGAGATTACCGGCTGGCCGCCCTCTATAACAATATCGGAATTCTTCATGAGGAGATGGGAAACCTGGATCAGGCGCTGGAGGCCATGCGTTCTGCGTTGTCTGTGATCGGGGATGTGCCCGGAGCGGTATCGGAACTTGCCACGACTTTTACGAATCTGGCTCTGCTCTGTTTCAGACGGGATGAGGTAAAACAGGCACAGGAGTATCTGGAAAAGGCGCTGGCATTGTTTGAAGGCATGAAAGAGCAGCATGATCCGCATTACGGGGCGGCCCTTGCCGGGCTGGGAGAAGCGTATTGCCGCATGGGAAAGTATGAGGACGGTGTGGCTGTCTACGAAAAAGCCCTGAACGAGATCGAGATGTACTATGGACAGAATGACTATTACAGAGTCACCTCGGAAAACCTGGCTAAGGCAAGACAGCTTGCTGCGGCTGAAAAGGGCCGTGCAAAATAAAAGGAGAAGCGATGAAGGGACTGGCATTATCGGAGCTTTATTTTGAGGCATATGGACGTCCGCTTCTGGAACAGAAGTATGGGCGGTATCTGCACAGGATCGCTGCAGGACTGGTCGGGCACGGTTCGGAATGCCTTGGGTTTGACGACGCGTTTTCCCAGGACCATGATTTTGGTCCGGGCTTTTGCCTGTGGCTGCTAAAAGAAGATTATGACGAGATTGGAGAAGCTCTTAGGCATGATTATGAAACCCTTCCTGAGAGCTTTTTGGGATTTAGCGGGCGCAAAGGTACGCCTCAGGGTGCTGGAAGAGTGGGCGTATTTGAAATCGGAGCTTTTTACCGTGGGATCACCGGCTATGAAGAGCCGCCAAAGAAGCTGGTCCAATGGCTGTATCTGCCGGAGGAAGTGCTGTCATCGGCGGTGAATGGAAAGGTCTTTGCCGATGAGGCGGGAGTGTTTTCGCAGATACGGGAAGGATTTCTCCATTATCCGAACGATGTGCGTCTGAAAAAGCTTGCCGTCCGTCTTGGCATGATGGCACAGGCGGGACAGTATAATTTTGGCAGGGCGGGACGCAGAGGGGATATGGGAGCCATGTATTTTTCGATGGCAGAGTTCTGTAAGGCGGCTGTGTCGGCCGTATATCTGCTCAACGACCGGTATGCGCCTTTTTACAAATGGCAGCTTGCAGGGATGGATTCCCTTCCTGTGCTGAGGGATGTCAGGCCGATGCTGGAATATCTGATGGGTGCGCCGATACCGGGGACAGCGGGGACGGCGGCATCAGAGCTGGAACGGAGGATCGAGGAAATCTGTGTGCTGTTCATGGAGGAACTGAACCGTCAGGGGCTCAGCAGCAGCTGGGAGCCGTTTCTTGAGATTCAGAAGCAGGAGGTGCTGCTGCGAATCGCAGACAGTGGGATAAGAAATCTTTAAGGAGAAGCCGTGGATAGAGAGATTATAATTCAGGTCATTGTAAAGGCAGAGTGGAATCAGTTTCAAAAGGTTCAGAATGAAGGGGGAAGGGCTTCCTGTCAGGACGATTGGGAGACCTTTGAGATTATGCGGAAAAGCCAGTTTCAGATATGGCCGGATGCTTTGCTGGAATCTTATATGGAAGATTTACGCAGGGCGGATGAGCGCGGATGGAATCTGGTATTAGAAAAATATATGAGGATGATGGCCAGTACAGCTCCGCGGCAATATCGGGAGTTTGAGCCGATTTTGCCTGTCCGGTCTGCAAAACGGCTGGCAAAGACGGAGGAGGTGGTCGCCGTCGGAGTCCGGTGGGCAGAGGCTTTTGCCCGGCAATATCCCGACCTGGGAGCGGCAAGCAGGGTGATCCATACGAGTGAAGACGGTCCGTGGGACACCTCCTATGAGACTTATCTGAGAGGAGAACTGCTGACTTATTCGGATGAGACATTCCGCCTTTACTGCGGAATGGTCGAGGAATACTGTGAAGCAGGAAGATCTATGACGACAGAGACGATGGAGCTGCTTGTAAAGATGTATGGGTATGAATCCCTGGAAGCCGCTGAAAAAAAGAACACAAGTACCTGATATAAGAGGACGCGCGCCATATAGGAGGAGTTGTATGAAACATAGGACAGAGGTTGTAGGGACCGGGGTTGGCGATACGATCGGTCTGGTGATTGCAAATGTCGACGATTCCCTGCGGGAAGTGATGAAATTGGGGAGATACCGTTCCATCGGCATTCTGGGGGGACGTGTTGCGGTAGGTCCGCTGGTCATGGCTGTCGATGAAGCAGTCAAGGCGACCAATACGGAACTGATATCGATGGAGGTGGCAAGAGACAGCAAAGGCGGCGCAGGCTGCGGCACATTATTTTATATCGGCGCAGACGAGGTATCCGATGCGAGACGTGCGACAGAGGCTGCGCTGGAAGCGTTGGACCGTCAGTTTGGGGACGTTTATACCAATGAAGCAGGACACCTTTCCTATAGCTATACGGCAAGGGCCGGTCAGGCATGTGTGAAAGCGCTTGGGGCTGTTGAGAAAAAAGCTTTCGGCGTCATCTGCTGCGGTCCGGCCGCCATCGGGACGGTGGTGTCCGATCTTGCCGTGAAGGCTGCCCCGGTTCAGGTGACAGGATACCATCATCCGGACGACAATTGCTTTGCCAATGAGGTTGTGCTGTGTTTTACCGGCGATTCCGCAGCGGTACGCCAGTCCCTGAGGACTGCCATCGATGCAGGAAAAACACTTCTTGGCAGCCTTGGCACAGAGCCTCTTCCGGTGGGGAAACCCTGGATATAGGTCTGGTGTGGATTTTACATGTTTCATGTCTGGATTCTATACGTTTTCCGAAATTCATTGGTGTTATAATACCTCTATACGATGATTTTGAAGGAGGGGCATATGAACAGAACAATGTGCAGCAGTGCGGATAAAGAGTTGGAAGCGTTTCTTAAGACTGTGCCACAGGAGCATTCCCATGACCGGATGGTCCAGCAGGAGATAAAGTGTGGATTTGGCCTGGATGGGGTATGCTGCCGCCTTTGTTCCAACGGACCGTGCCGGATCTCGAAGACAAGGCCGAGAGGAGTTTGCGGCGCCGACCGGGATACGATTGCCGCGAGGAATTTCCTGCGTTCTGTAGCAGCAGGTTCCGGCTGTTATATCCATGTAGTTGAGACTGCAGCGAAAGAATTGAAAGCGGCGGCGCTGCATGGGCGTCAGCTTAAAGGCAGCGGTACGCTTCATAAGCTGTGTGCAAAGCTTGGGATTGAAGGTAAGACCGATGCAGATCAGGCCGTTAAGCTGGCGGATGCCATATTAACGGATCTTCGCAGACCATACGAGGAAAAGATGCTCCTGACGGAGAAACTTGGTTATGATAAGCGGATTCCGTTGTGGCAGGAGGCGGGGCTGATTCCGGGCGGTGCAAAGGATGAGATATTAAATGCGGTGGTAAAGACTTCTACCAACCTGAATTCCGATTCCGTGGACATGCTGTTTCAGTGTCTGCGGCTGGGGATTTCAACAGGACTGTATGGGCTGGTTCTCACAAACCTGCTGAATGACATTATGATGGGAGAACCGGTTATTTCTTATGACCCGGTCGGAATGCGGGTGATTGACCCGGAATACATAAATATCATGATTACCGGACACCAGCAGTCTTTGTTTGCAGGTCTGACAGAACTGATGGAACACCCGTCGGTGAAGGAGCTGGCGAAGGCAAACGGCGCAAGGGGGATCAGGATTGTCGGGTGTACCTGCGTCGGCCAGGATTTTCAGGCGAGAAGCGGGTGTTTTCCGGAGGTATTCTGCGGACATGCGGGGAATAACTACACGAGTGAAGCGGTACTGATGACTGGCTGCGTGGATTTGGTGGTTTCGGAGTTTAACTGTTCGATTCCGGGGATTGAGCCAATCTGTGAGGATATGGGGATTCCGATGCTGTGTCTGGACAGTGTTGCCAAGAAGAAGGGCGCGAGGATGGTCGGTTACAGGACCGGAGAGCAGGAAGAGGCAGGCGCGACGATTCTGGCTGCGGCAGTTGCATCGTTTATCAAGCGCGTCCGGACAAAGGAACGTGTAAACAGGATGAGTCATCACGGCTGTCAGGAAGCGATCACAGGCGTGACGGAGACCACGTTAAAAGAAGCGCTGGGTGGAAGCTGGAAACCTCTTATTGACCTGATCGTATCAGGCAGGATAAAGGGCGTTGCGGCAGTAGTGGGGTGTTCTAATCTGCGTGCAAAAGGACATGATGTATTTACGGTAGAGCTGGTCAAACAGCTGATTGCGAAGGATATTCTGGTTGTGTCCGCTGGATGCACCTGTGGAGGACTGGAAAATTGTGGACTGATGAGCCGGGAGGCAGCAGGGCTTGCCGGCGCAGGGCTGGCTGAGGTGTGCAAAAGCCTTGGGATTCCTCCGGTTTTGAATTTTGGCCCATGTCTGGCTATCGGGCGGATTGAGACGGTGGCAGGAGAACTTGCCAAAGCGCTTGATATCGACCTTCCGGATCTTCCGGTTGTTGTTTCTGCTCCCCAGTGGCTGGAAGAGCAGGCGCTGGCAGACGGCGCATTTGCATTGGCGCTTGGTTTTACTGTACATCTGGGCCTGGCTCCGTTTGTGACAGGAAGTCCGGTCATTCTCGATGTCCTCTGCAACCAGATGGAGTCCATTACCGGAGGAAAACTGATCGTGGAGACTGAGATCGACGAAGCAGCCGAAAAGCTTGCCGGAATCATATCCGAGAAGAGAAAGGGGCTGGGGCTGGATGTCTGATCTTAAAAATTTCGTTCCGGTGAATCCCTGCAATCCGGCAATTGAAAAGGATGATTCACTCTGTGCCAACTGCGGTCATTGCCTTGCGGTCTGCAAGGAAGAGATTGGGGTGGCAGCACGCTGCAATCCTGCGGATGCCGCACAATATGCCTGTATCCATTGCGGACAATGCACCACGGTGTGTCCGGAACATGCCATACGTGGAAAATCGTCATGGAAACAGGTTGAAGAAGCTGTAAAAGACCCGGAAAAGATAGTGATATTTTCTACGGCGCCTTCTGTCCGTGTGGGACTTGGCGACAGTTTTTACGAGCAAAAGGGAACTTTTGTGGAAGGGCAGATGGTGTCTGCAATCCGGGCTCTTGGAGCGGACTATGTTTTGGATGTGGCATTTTCTGCAGACCTTACGATATTGGAGGAGGGAACGGAATTTCTCAAGCGTCTGCTTGGCGGAGGCGTTCTACCCCAGTTTACCAGCTGCTGCCCGGCATGGGTAAAATACGTGGAGACATTTCATCCGGAGCGTATTCCCAGTCTGTCCAGCGCAAAAAGCCCTATCAGTATGCAGGGAGCTCTGATCAAAACTTATTTTGCCAGAGAGCGGGGGATTGACCCGCGGCGGATCGTCAGCGTGGCTGTAGCGCCCTGTACGGCGAAGAAGTTTGAAATTACGAGGGAAGAACTGAGTTCATCTTCGGAATTTTGGAATATCCAGGGGCTTAAGGACAACGACTATGTCCTGACGACAAAGGAACTTTCAGAGTGGATCAAAGTAAAACAGCTTGATTTTGACAGACTGGAACCTTCCGGTTTTGATACTCTGCTGGGAGAAGGAAGCGGCGCCGGTATCATATTTGGCAATACGGGGGGCGTGATGGAGGCCGCGCTCCGAATGGCCTATTCTTCTGTGACCGGTCAGGAGCCGGCGGGACTACTGATGGAATATCGTCCGATCCGCGGGCTGGAGGCGGTGAAAGAAGCGGCTGTCACTGTAGGGGATAAGGAAATTCGTGTGGCGGTGATCCATGGGACGACAGCGGCAGAACGTCTGATTCAGTCAGGAGAGATTGATTCCTATGATTTTGTAGAGGTTATGACCTGTCCGGGCGGTTGTATCAGTGGAGGAGGGCAGCCCGGATGCAAGGTGCTGCCGGTGCCGGATGCAGTCAGGGAGGCGCGGATCGCTTCCTTGTACTGGGCGGATGAAAACCGTCCGGTCCGCAATTCGCTGGATAACAGAGAACTGAGACGCCTTTATGATACATTTCTTGGAGAGCCGACAGGCAAGATGGCAAAATCGCTTCTCCACACCGGTTATCACAGCCGATGACACGATGATGTGAGAAATCAAATACAGAACGCGTGTTTATACCGCTGCCGTTTCTTTGAAGGGGCAGCGGTTTTAATTTTCAATGAATTTTATATTGATTTATAAAACATAATTTAGTATAGTACCTGTCTTTGGTATCAGACATTAAAAATAGTGCTAATTTTGTGTTACAAAAGGG
>JAPJQL010000067.1 GCA_030825115.1 Lachnospiraceae bacterium | reverse complement strand
AGGACGGCATGTGCGGGGGATCTGAGGGGCGGGGCGGCCCTGGTCGTCGCAGGACTTGCCGGAAACGGGATTACGGACATCGCCGGGTATTCCCATATCCGCCGCGGCTACGAAGATATCTGCCGGGACCTTTGCGGGACCGGAGCAAGGGCAGATCTGGAACCGCCGGATACAGAAGCAGGCTAATACAAAAAGGACAGAGGAGAGCCGGATGATAGAACCACTGGAGAAGAAAAATAGAACAGGTCTGATCGTGGCTGTGATCGTGATACTGCTTGCAGCCATCCTGCTGGTCTCCATCAATATAAAAGAAATAACCGTGACAGGCAACGAGCGGTATACTGATGAGCAGATGATCGACATCCTGTTCCCGGACAAAGCAAGCCGCAACACGGTATTTCGTTATCTCAAGGACCGCTTAAAGCCCCATGAGCAGATTCCGTTTGTGGAGGATTACAAGCTGGTCTTTACAGGCCCCGGCAAGGTGGAGGTCATCGTATACGAAAAAAGCGTTGTGGGATATGTTTCCTACATGAGCAGCTATATGTATTTTGATAAGGACGGTATCATCGTGGAGAGCGCCAATTCCAAGCTCCAGGGCATCCCGTGGGTCACCGGGCTGAAGTTCGGTCATATCGTCCTTTATCAGAAGCTTCCCGTGGAGAGCGAGGAGATCTTCCAGGAGATCCTCAACCTGACACAGATCTTATCCATCTACGAGATGCAGGTGGACAAGATCCAGTACAACAGCTTTGGGGAGGCAACTCTTTACATGGGAGAGATCGAGGTGATCCTCGGCAGCAACGACAGCCTGAACGGAAAGGTGGCGGAGCTGAACGATATGCTTCCGCAGTTAAAAGGCCTGAGCGGAACGCTATATCTTGATACATATTCTGAGGCGAATACCACTGCTATGTATGCGTTTAAGCCTCGTAAATAACGACAGGAAAAAGCTCAAAAAACTTACGGATTTATGCAAAATAAAGGTTGATATTTTTCCGAAAATCAAATATAGTATTAGATAGGCTAGTTTTAGAAAACATGTTACAAAATTATTACAATTTAGATGTGAAGAGGTTGAAGGAGGAAGAAATCTTGTTAGAGATTAAGATAAATGAAGCAGAAAACAGTGCCAGAATCGTGGTGATCGGTGTAGGTGGCGCAGGCAACAACGCAGTAAACCGCATGATCGATGAGAACATTGCAGGCGTAGAGTTCATCGGAATCAATACCGATAAACAGGCGCTGGGCTTCTGCAAGGCTCCGACAGCCATGCAGATCGGCGAGAAGCTGACCAAAGGTCTGGGCGCAGGCGCAAGGCCGGAAGTGGGCCAGAAGGCTGCTGAGGAGAGCTCTGAGGACCTGGCTCAGGCGATCAAGGGCGCAGACATGGTATTCGTTACCTGCGGTATGGGCGGCGGTACCGGAACAGGAGCGGCTCCTGTTATCGCAAAGATTGCAAAAGATATGGGCATCCTGACGGTCGGCGTCGTTACGAAGCCGTTCCGCTTTGAGGCAAAGGCCCGTATGACCAACGCTCTGACCGGCATCGAGCATCTAAAAGAGAGCGTCGATACCCTGATCGTAATTCCGAATGACAAGCTGCTTGAGATCGTAGACCGCAGAACCACGATGCCGGATGCTTTGAAGAAGGCAGATGAGGTCCTGCAGCAGGCGGTGCAGGGGATCACCGATTTGATCAATGTACCGGGTCTGATCAACCTGGATTTTGCAGACGTACAGACCGTTATGACCGACAAGGGCATCGCACATATCGGCATCGGACATGCCAAGGGCGATGAGAAGGCGGTTGAGGCTGTGAAGCAGGCAGTTGCAAGCCCGCTGCTGGAGACGACCATCGAGGGCGCAACCCATGTCATCATCAATATCTCAGGCGATATCAGCCTGATCGAGGCAAACGAGGCGGCAAGCTACGTACAGGAACTGGCCGGCGACGATGCCAATATTATCTTTGGTGCGATGTTCGACGAGACCGCACAGGACGAAGCTACGATCACGGTTATCGCAACCGGTCTGGACGCACACGGCGCAAATACTTCGGTCAACAAGGCGATGGCCGGATTCAATACCTTTAAGCCAAAGATGCCGTCCAATATGGGTCTGAATGCAGGGATGGCAGGCATGAACCAGGCAGCGGCTGCCGCAGAGCAGACGGCTGCAAAGGCTGCTGCTCCAAGGACTCAGGCTCCGGCAGCCCAGACGGCTGCAAAGCCGGCTCCACAGGCAGCTCCGCAGCAGACGCCTTCTCAGGGGGCATACCGTCCTCTGAACCGGGAAGTACAGATCAATATCCCGGATTTCTTAAAGAACAAGAGATAAGGACAATCGAACAGTCAGACTTTTCCCGGACAGGGAATCAGAATTTCTACATGAAATTTTGGTTCCCTGTCTTTTTTTGTCGTTAAAAAAACAGGAATCAGCTACCCTGCTTTGACAAATTCCGCCGGACCTGTTCGCTATAATGGAATGCAGCAGGAAAATCATGGAAGTGGGGAGGTGAGGCTTGGCTTTGTGACGGATACATTATATCTGGATGTGTATTTTCTGGTGAATTTTGCAATGGATGTTTTGCTGCTTGGACTGGTGAGAAAGATTTTGAAAGTTCCGGTGAAGCGAAGACGGCTCGTGGCAGCCGGGGCGGCCGGTGCACTATGGGCCTGCCTTCTGATCTGCCTTCCGGTACTTCCGGGATGGCTGGAAGCCGGCGTCACCTGGGTCTTTGGCGGCGGGCTGATGATATTCCTTGCGTTTGGGAGAATGGAATTTCCGGAATTTGGTAAAACGGTCTGTACATTATGGCTGGTCAGCGCGGCGGCAGGCGGACTGCTCACTGCCCTCGGAGACCATATGCGGACGGGGTGGTATATAGCCGGAGGGATGATACCGGCAAGATTCTCTGCCATATCATTGTTATGCTGGATGGCAGGGATTTATTTTGGAATTTATGCCGTTTGCCTGCTTGTAAAGACAAAGATAGGGGAGCGGCAGAATCTATACGAGGTAACCATTACATACCGGGGCAAAAAGAGCAGGGTGACGGCGCTTTATGACACGGGAAACCAGCTCTATGAACCTTATGGGCATGAGCCGGTCCACATCATCACCTGCGATGCCTGCCGACAGCTTTGCGACAGGATTGACGGAGCGATCTTCATCCCGTTTCAGGCGGTGGGGACAACATGCGGGATGCTCCCGGCAATCCGGGCCGACGAGATGGAGGTGGCGCAGGAAGGGAAGCCGGTGAGACGATACGAGCGTCCGTGGCTTGCCGTCAGCAGGGAACCGCTGTCTGCCGGACACCGGTATGAGATGCTTCTGCATGGGGAGAAAGATTATTGAGAAGTAAAAAGAACTTGGAGGAATAAAGGATGATAGTAAAGGTATCCATACCAAATCGGTTTCAATTTAAGGCAGTGCCGTCGTTTACGACGATGCTGTGGCAGAAGCAGGGCGAAGTACATTATATCGGAGGGGCAGACATCCTGCCGCCGCCGCTCGATGGCAGGCGGGAAGCGGAGATGATAGCAAGGCTGGGGACGGAAGACGAGAAGGAGGCGCGTTCCCTGCTGATCGAGCATAATCTTCGGCTGGTCGTGTACATAGCAAAAAAATTTGACAACACCTGTGTGGGCGTGGAAGATCTGATCTCCATCGGGACGATCGGGCTGATCAAGGCGATCAACACGTTCAACCCGGAAAAGAAGATCAAGCTTGCGACATACGCATCCCGGTGTATCGAGAATGAAATCCTGATGTATTTAAGGAGAAATAACAAGACCAGGATGGAAGTGTCGATCGATGAGCCGCTGAATGTGGACTGGGACGGCAACGAGCTGCTGCTGTCGGATATCCTGGGAACGGACGAGGATATCATCTACCGGGGACTGGAAGATGAGACAGAGAAAAACCTGCTGAAGTCCGCGATCAGCCGTTTAAGTCCCAGGGAGAGAAAGATTGTGGAACTGCGGTTTGGACTGAAGGATGAGGAGGGGACGGAGATGACGCAGAAAGAAGTGGCAGATCTTTTGGGCATTTCCCAGTCCTATATATCCCGGCTGGAGAAAAAAATCATGAAACGGCTGAAGAAGGATATTGTCCGGTTTGAATAAAATACTCAAATGGATTACCGGACTGCTGGTTTTGGCAGTACTGGTAAAAGGAGCGGCGGTAAAGGACTGGGGCTTTCAGCTTCTTTTAAAATCCCGTTACCCGGCGGCGGCACGGCCGGATGCCGTAATCACGCTGGGGCGGGACCCGTCATATAAAATCTATCAGAAGTACAGGTATGCGTATGAAAAATACGGATACCTGTTTTTGGTTGGAAATGAAAACAGGGACGGGCAGTCAGACGGCGGCAAAGCAGAGCCTAAAGCCCGGGATGCGGCGGCATCGCAGGACGGGACCGCCCTGCCATCGGGAGCGGCTGCCCTTGCGGCCGGGCTTACCTATTCTATGGAACAGCTAATGGATTATGATTTTCTAATGAAACATTTCTACAGTGTCCACTCATCTACAACGGCGGGACGTGACGTCATGAATGCTGAAACTTTCTTAAGCAAAGACTTGCGGCTTGTAAAAGATCCTTCCGTACCTCAGATTTTAATTTACCATACCCACACACAGGAGACTTATGCAGACTACGGACCAGAGAACCGGGATGCTTCGGTAGTCGGAATCGGGAATTACCTGACCTCCCTTTTGCAGCAGAAAGGGTGGAATGTCATCCATGACACTTCGACATACGATATCAAGTCGGGGAAGCTGGACCGGAACCGGGCCTATACCTATGCACTGGAGGGGATTACGGCAATCCTGCAGGAGAATCCGTCCATTCAGGTGATCCTGGACCTTCACCGCGACGGCGTGCGGGAAAATGTACATCTGGTGTCGGAGGTGAATGGAAAGCCCACCTCCTCCATCATGTTTTTCCAGGGGATGAGCCGGACCCCGGACGGGACCATCGAATATCTGCCAAATCCCTATCTGGAAGACAATCTGGCCTTTGCGTTTCAGATGCAGCTTGGAGCAGCCGGGCGGTATCCGGGCCTGACAAGGAAAATCTATATGAAGGGGCTGCGCTACAATCTGCACCTGAGGCCCCGCTCGGCGCTGATCGAGGTGGGGGCGCAGACAAATACTTATGAAGAAGCAAGAAATGCGATGGAGCCACTGGCAGAACTTTTAGATATGGTGTTGCAAGGGAATTGAAAAAATGTTATATTTTTAGGGATACTAAGATTAAAAACCTGATTTAAAGAGAGGAATATCATACATGGCAACAATGGACCAAAGCAAAATCCGCAATTTTTGTATTATCGCACACATCGACCACGGCAAATCCACGCTGGCGGACCGGATCATCGAGATGACAGGGCTTTTGACCAGCAGGGAGATGCAGTCGCAGGTTCTGGATAATATGGATCTGGAGCGGGAGCGTGGAATTACGATCAAATCACAGGCAGTCCGCACGGTATATAAGGCAAAAGACGGCGAGGAATATATCTTCAACCTGATCGATACCCCGGGACATGTGGATTTCAACTACGAGGTTTCCCGAAGCCTTGCGGCCTGTGACGGGGCAATCCTTGTCGTGGACGCGGCGCAGGGCATCGAGGCGCAGACGCTGGCGAACGTCTATCTGGCGCTGGACCACGATCTGGATGTATTTCCGGTCATCAACAAGATCGACCTGCCGAGCGCCCGCCCGGAGTGGGTGGCAAATGAGATTGAGGACGTGATCGGCATTGAAGCCCATGACGCCCCCCAGATATCTGCCAAGACCGGGCTGAATATCGAAGATGTGCTGGAAGCGATCGTACACAAGATCCCGGCGCCGTGCGGAGACGCCGGGGCGCCGCTCAAGGCCCTGATCTTTGACTCCTTATACGACCCGTACAAAGGCGTGATCGTCTTCTGCCGGATCAAAGAAGGGACGGTAAAGAAAGGGACTCTGATCCGTATGATGGCAACCGGGGCAGAAGAAGAGGTGGTGGAAGTCGGGTACTTTGGCGCGGGGCAGTTCATTCCGTGTGAGGAGCTGAGCGCGGGAATGGTAGGCTATATTACCGCCAGCATCAAAAACGTGAAAGACACCACGGTGGGCGACACGATCACGGATGGCAAGAATCCGTGTGATGCTCCCCTTCCGGGATATAAAAAGGTCACATCGATGGTGTACTGCGGTCTGTATCCTGCCGATGGAGCCAAGTACAACGACCTGCGCGATGCCCTTGAGAAGCTGCAGCTCAATGACGCGTCCCTGTTCTTTGAGCCGGAGACTTCGGTCGCGCTGGGATTTGGTTTCCGCTGCGGATTTTTGGGGCTTTTGCATCTGGAGATCATCCAGGAACGTCTGGAGCGGGAGTACAATCTGGACCTGGTTACGACGGCCCCCAGCGTTGTGTACCGTGTACACAAGAAAAACGGTGAGATGATTGAGCTTACAAACCCCTCCAATCTTCCGGACCCGACGGAGATCGACTATATGGAGGAACCGATCGTAAGCGCGGAGATCATGGTTACGACGGAGTTTGTAGGGGCGATCATGACCCTGTGCCAGGAGCGCCGCGGCGTGTACAAAGGCATGGAGTATATGGAGGAGACAAGAGCCCTGTTAAAATATGACCTGCCGCTCAATGAGATCATCTATGATTTCTTTGACGCATTAAAGTCCCGCTCCCGCGGCTATGCGTCGTTTGATTATGACATGAAAGGGTATGAACAGTCTGAGCTTGTAAAACTGGATATCCTTATCAACAAAGAAGAAGTGGATGCCCTCTCTTTCATCGTACATGCGGAGTCTGCCTATGAGCGCGGAAGAAGGATGTGCGAGAAGTTAAAAGAAGAGATTCCGCGGCACCTGTTTGAGATTCCGATCCAGGCTGCGGTAGGCGGCAAGATCATTGCGCGGGAGACGGTAAAGGCGATGCGTAAAGACGTCCTTGCCAAGTGTTACGGCGGCGATATCACACGAAAGAAAAAACTGCTGGAAAAACAGAAAGAAGGAAAGAAGCGGATGCGTCAGGTGGGCAATGTAGAGATCCCGCAGAAAGCATTCATGAGCGTGCTGAAATTAGATGATGAGTAAACGAGAACTGGAACTATACATCCATATTCCCTTCTGCGCCAGAAAATGCGCGTACTGCGACTTTACGTCCTTTGCGGCTCCGGTGCGGATATACCGGGAGTATGTAGATAAATTGATTGAAGAGATATACGGGCAGTGCGGCAATTTTCAGGACTATCAGGTGAGCACCATCTTTATCGGTGGGGGAACTCCATCCATCCTGCCGTCGGATCTTTTTGGGGAGCTGCTTGGCGTGATCTGGGAGTGCTTTGACATTGCAGACGGGGCCGAGATCACGGTCGAGGCGAATCCCGGCACGTTGACGATGGAGAAGCTGGAGACCTATCTGGAAGGCGGGATCAACCGGATCAGCATCGGGCTGCAGTCCAGCGATGACATGGAGTTAAAAGCCCTGGGGAGGATCCACACCTTCGACGAATTTTTAAAAAGCTATCAGCGGGCAAGGCAGGCGGGTTTTACGAATATCAACGTAGACCTGATGTCCGGGATTCCGGGGCAGGATATCCATTCCTGGAGAAATACGCTCCGGAAGGTGATGATGTTAAAGCCGGAGCATATCTCGGCGTACAGCCTGATCGTGGAGGAAGGGACGCCGTTCTATGAACGGTATGGCAGCGACCGGAAAGGTCTGCCGGATGAGGAGACGGACCGGGAGATGTACCATCTGACGAAAGAGATGATGGAGTCTCAGGGATACAGCCGCTATGAGATATCCAACTATGCCCGCCCCGGCTTTGAGTGCCGCCATAACATCGGTTACTGGACGGGGGTGGACTATCTG
>JAPJQL010000020.1 GCA_030825115.1 Lachnospiraceae bacterium | reverse complement strand
ATCATAAGTAGAGCAATTACTGCTCCCCCTGTAATCATATTTAATATAATATACTTCATATCCATATTAAGAAACTGAGAAATGCTTTCATATGCACAACTCCACTCTGTCTGAAACCATGCTAACATAATAATCGCCATTGTGCTTATTCCAACAAAAAAAATCTTAACATGTCTTAAAAACAAGGTATCTCCCTTTGCTTTTTTATAGATCATATGAACGAATATTATGGCACATAAACATCCTCCCCACACGCCCAGAAACGCTATGAGATTTACTGAAATCGAAATGGGCGTAAGCATTTTTGTAAAAGTCACATTTTTCCAACCAGAAGAAAATAAATCCCATTTTCCGACTTGTCGGTCATTTACCCAAACACGCACTATTCCTGATCCAAGATGTTTTTGCATTTCAAGCTCTAAAACCTCGGCGTTATAGGTATTATATTCAATAACTACAGGACTCTTCGGATTAATTGAAACAAGCACTCCCTCCATGTATTTCCAGCCATTACCAATCTGCATCTCCTCAAATGGTATATTTTCACCATTTATTTTTACACCTCTAATTCGAATATCTGTCCCTGCTGATTTTTTGTTTTTTTACGCAGTTGCTTCAATTTTTATATTAGAAACTGGCTCTATCACTCTAAAATATTTCACAAAAACTGTATGACATAATATAAATGTTAATAGCAATGAAATACATGCATTAACAGCAAGAAATCTTTTATTTAAGTATCCCAATTTTATTTTCATTATGTATCACCCTTTATAAATAATTTTTTCTAAACTGTATTTTACACTTTATTACTCTGAAAATAAGCGGTAAATGTAAATACCTCATGAGCGGGAAAAAGGGGAACTATTTATCTATATCCACTTCAATCGCTTCTCTGAATACTTTCTTGTTCTCTTATTACTTTTGATTTATGAGTTCACTTATATAGTTTTCTTGTTCTTTTACATGATTTTCCAACCATTCTTTCCCTTTTCTAATTCTCAACAACTATTCTTCGTGCACCGCAAATAGCATTCTTTTCAAATATTTAAGAGAATATTTTCTATTTCATCTCACATAATCCATAGCGAAATTCGCCGCTGGAAGAAATAACTTCCATCCAGCCTTTAATATCACCACTGCCTTTTGTATCATTATCATTTGCAAAAGCTTCGATAAAGAATACGCGCAAATATTCTTTTTCATCAAAAAGATTTATATTTTCTTTTAATTCGTAATTGCTTTTTTCAGCTACGGCTAATAATAAAAAATTCTGAGATTTATATTTTTTCTCAAAAAAATCCAGTACTTCGTTTATGAATGAGCTACTACCAGTTGGTTTTGTAGATACTTTCAAAATAAAAAGAGTAGTTTTCTCGGACTCCAACAATTTTTCAAACCTCTAAACCAGATGATGTACCCGCGATTTTAGTTCATCAATTATTTTCTCGGCCACTTCTTTATTGACTGAACCATCCGCAGAGAAATATTGTCCATTAACCTTTTCCATGAAAGGATTTCAATGTCTCCCTTTAAGAGATCATCTAAGTGCCAAAGACATTTTGCAAAAAGTGAAGGATCTAAAGTATAAGCCCATGAAAAAGGATAAGCGTCTATCGGTTTATGTGCAAAATCGTTTATGCGATAAGATACCTCACAGTTGTAGCCCAATGAAATGATATTGTCAAAAAACATAATGTTTTTCGCCTTCTTGGATGCATATTTACCTGTTTCTTCCAAAGAGTTACTTTGACTTAAAAAGTTTATCTGTTATACGAATTATTAAATTGTGTTCCATATTATTAATACGCCGAGCTAAATCTTTTAGCCATAGCCAATCGTCATTCACAACTTGTTCATAGCGATTTACAGCCTCCTCATGGTTATGAAGCTGATCAGAAGTATCGCTCATCTGTGTTTTTAATTGCTTTATACCTTCCGTATCTACGTAAGTATGATCATAAATTTGTCTATTTCCGTCATAATAACAAAATCCACAATTTTCTTCCGTAGTCTGTTCCTAAAGTTCAACTGTAAGATAATCGGCAACCATTGGAGATAATAATTTCAGTGCATCCGCAACTGTCTGACGTTTCACTATCAGAGATATATCTGATACTAACCGCTCAAATTCAGATTCAACATACTGAATCATGTTTTCGTTGTGACCCCAATTTCTATACGCTTTTTACAGGCCTCTGACATAGACTGCCATCGTACATTATCAGATAAAATATCAATAAATCTTTAATTCTAAACGAAACTTCATGATTATATCCCAGAGATACATAAGTATCAAAAGGATTATCTGAATAAATATTTTTCATAACATATCATTTAACCTCTAGTTATTGCTTTCAAGTTTCTTGATATAATTTACCATCTGTTCTAATTGTTCCTCTAATTCACGTTTTTCAGTTTCTAAATGATGAATCCATGATTGCTGATTATGATAAATTTCGTTACTTTTATTTATAATAGCCAGTTCTTCTTCTCGTTTATGTTCTAACCAATCTTTTGCTTTTTGCAGCTCAGAAATCCATGATTTCTCTATCTTGTTAGACAATGATAATTTACGTATCATGCCTACATACCATGACTTTGCACTCAGTGAATCAAATGCATTCATATAATCATCTTTCGAAAGAGTAATAAGTTTTCGGCTTGCTTCATACATCCGGCAGTATAAACTCTTATAATCTATAGGCTTTTCTGATAAATTGTTTTGCCGCAAGTTTTTATCAGCTTTGGGAACGCAATATAATACCGTTTCACTGTAAACTTGTGGATCATGTTGTCGGATAACAAATTCATAATCAGGGCATATGTCCAAAATCAATTCTGGAATTTTCCAGAAATCATCAACCAAGTGATAAATACAAATCGCCATTTGGGGTTTATACCGTTGAATCAAATTCTGAGCACCAGAAAGAGCTTCTTTTTCACTCCCTTCAATATCCATCTTTATAAAGCCGACTGGTTCTTGTATGATATGGTCTAAGGCGACTCCCTGTATAGTAGTATTTCCATCTTTTGAAAGCATACTGTCACCTTTTTTGCGCCCCGTATTAAACAAAATTTTTGTATTTTCTTTGTAGGCTGCCTGTAAAAAGATTTTCACAGTTCCATCCTTCAAAAAAAATGACAATTCTTCTTTGCATTTTTCATAGGCTTCTTTTAGTGGTTCATATACATATATACTGGAATATTGTGGATAATGTGCTATATATTGCAGCACCGTATCTCCGGTATACCCCCCACAATCTACATAAGCACCTGCTTGGATAGTTCCCCATATTGGTTCGGAAAAATAAATCGGTTCATCAGAAAAAGCATCTTTTACAAATTCCATATCCATAAACACTTTTGCATATAACATTTTAAGGAAAGTATCTTTGCTTTTATTATCTTTCAAGTAGGTATCATAAACCTTGCGGTATTGCGGATGATGTTCTCGAATATCTTCTATGCAATCTTTAAAATAAGAAAGACTTTCTCCTAACTCATTGTACTCCTCACTTTCATACATCTCTCTCATCTGTTCGAGAGAATATGTTTCATCCACTCCCCAAAAACGGATTAAATTATTACGGATAATCTCATCCGTTTCTTGATTCTGTACATATAAAATCAACTCATCCATTAACTTCATTTAAAATACCTCCATGACGTATATTTACCTGTTGCTACCAATGAATCATTTTAATTTAAAAAGCTTATTTACCACACGAATTAGGAAATTGTGTTCCAAATCCCCAACCCGCCGTGTTAAATCTTTTAACCACAACCAATCATCATTTACAACTTGTTCATGGCGGTTTACAACTTCTTCATGACGATTTACAACTTCTTCATGACGTACTAGAACTTCTTCATGGTTATGAAGCTGACTAGAAATGTCATTTATTTGTGTTTTTAATTGTTTAACACAATCTGTATCGGTGTAAGCCTGGTCATAAATGTCTCCCCCTCCATCATAATAGCGAAATCCACAATTTTCTTCAGCAGCTTGTTCCTGAAGTTCAACCGTAAGATAGTCGGCGGCCATTGGAGATAGTAGCTTCAATGCATTAGAAACTGATTGACGTTTCTTTGCCAAAGATGCATCTGATACTAGCCATTCAAATTCGGATTCAAAATGACGAATCATGTTTTGGGTTGTAAACTTTTTTTCTATACGGCTTCTACAAGCTTTAGACATAGCTTGCCATCGTGCATGATTAGATAATATATCAACAACTGCATCTACATAGGACTGTACTTCTTCTTCAGAAAATATACGTACATCCAGATCTTCTTCCTCCGTCTGCAAACATGGAAGAATAGCTCCCACAGTATCATCGATAAGGTCTTTTTGTCCTCCCACATCTGAAGTGACAACAGGAATTCCCATCGCACAGGACTCATATGCGGTCAATGAGAGGCCTTCTTTTAAGCTGCAGATAAGTGTTAGTTTAGCATCCTGGTAAAATGGACGTACATCTTTATGTGCTCCCGCAAAATATACCGTATGTTCCAATGTCATGTTATGAACAGCTGTTTTAAGTTCATTTTTTTGTGGTCCATCTCCGACAACAACAAATGCAACATCATTTATCTTTTGGCGTACCTGTTCCGCAATTTTCAACATCAGGAAAGGCCGTTTCTGTGGATGAAGTCTGCAAATAAATAACACAATTGGCCGTTCCCGTTTGATGTTCAACAATTTATAAGAAATCCCAGAACGTACAACATCCTTATAAAAATAATCAATATTCACACCGATATGCACCGTTTCCATTTTCTGAGGTTCTTTTAAGAAATGGTTAATCATTATTTGTGTGGTTGCTGAATTACAAGTGTAAGTTTTTTCTGTAATTGCACCTACTGAACTAGATGTACGCGCATATCCTCCACCTCTCCAATACCACTCCTCCATATGTACATAATCAACAATTGCCAATTTAGGGAACTGCTGACGTAGCCATGGAAGCATATAATAACCATGATAAGAATTGCTTATGAATAAAATATCTATCTGGCGACTTTTTATATAGTAGGAAACGAATTCAGCATAATCTTCCTGCTCAACAAAATTAGGCAGGTTAAAAATATCTGCTACATCTTTTCGGCACTCTTGCAGCCACGGATTTTGACTGGGCACGGTCGTTATGATTCCTACTTCAAACCGATTTTTATCAAGTCCATGGATTAAATCAAGGTTAAATTTATCGGCCCCACCCATTTCAAAATATGGGACGATGAATGCAATATGTATTTTTTTATGATCCGTAAAAATACAATCATCACAAGATGATAACATTGGTTTTTTCCATTTTCCAGAAATTGGATGCGGATATATAACTGGCGCATGAGGAAAAACAACACATTCCGCAATTTTCTGAATAGCTTTTTTGTTGATTTCTGCATAGGTTGAATCTTTTTCAACAATGGAAAAGACACCGTTTTCAGAACGACGATACCAATGAAGGTATTCTTGTGTAGCCTGCACTGGATAAGCTCCTAACGCAAGCAGACGAAGCCATAGATGCCAATCCTCATTATAATGTTTTGAAATAGTTTCATCATAACATCCTGCTTTTACTAACCATGATTTTCGAATCAATGCTGTTGGTGTCACTATATTTTGCGTCTTCATTGTAATGGGATCAAAAGGTACATCCCATAAATACTCTTGTCCTTCGAAACCACAGCTTGTTGCATAAGCCCATGCAGCTTCTGGATTTTTCTGCAACATCCACCAGCAGTATTCCAGATATGTTGGTTCGTCCAGATCATCACAATCTAATGGAAATATAAAATCTGTTTTTGCTTCTGTGATTCCAATATTTCGAGCAGATGAAATTCCACCATTTTCTTTATGAATTATGCGTATTCTACAATCCAATTCAGCCAACTCGTCCAAAATATATAAGGAATATTCGTCAGTACTTCCATCATCTACGATAATCCATTCAAACCAAGGAAATGTTTGATTTTCAATACAGCGAAACGTTTGACAAATATATTTTCCACCATTATAGTAAGGCGTAATAATGCTAATTAATGGTTTTCCGTCCTTTTTTAAATTACGATCAATGAGTTGTTTCCCTGGCTCTAATGTATAATCAAAGTTCATAAAATGCTCCTCTCCAACTAACGTTCCTAATCCAGCGAATTGTTGGACTTAGCACTTGAAAGAATGATAAATTTTCTTTACAAGTTCTCGTCTTCTACTTCCATATGGCATCAGCTTATTCGCCACCCGCCGAATCACTGGGTCATTCTCCATCTGCGCTGCTTTTGTCTGCGATACAGGATTTTCCGCCTCATCCGTAAAACACCTCTTGATCCGCCTCAGCAGCATCGGATAGTATGGTGACAGCTTTGCATACTCCCAGAAATATTCCGCCAAATCACAGTCCACCACATCCCAGGGTTTCTGATACCCTGCATAGTGAATCATATAGGGAGCCTTCCTCGCTCCCATATATTCCTCATACAGAGCCCGCGGTGCCATCTTCATAATCTGCATACGGCTCCTGCCTGGTTCTTCCCAGCTCATCAACGCATTCCACTGCTGCGGAATGTTATGTACACGGTTCTTACAGATCATATTGAGGACATCCTGATCGTGGCAGCGCCAGGACGCAGATGATGCCAGTTGGATCATTTCCTCGGAAGTGGCTGTCTCGCGCAGCATGTCCAAGTCCATGACCAGAACACCTGCCTGAAAATAGTCATATGGCTTATCCAGCCCTAAGCGCTTGACTGCATAACTGCCCCAATCATTCTGTTTCAAGTTGACCTGACCAGCCACATCGATGTCCTTCGCTGCACCAATAATACAGCCCTCCAGATTCATATCGAAAAGTTCCGCAACATCATGATTCACCACCATATCACAGTCCAGATAAAGAATTTTGTGGTAATCCGGCATAATCTCCGGGATAATAAGGCGATAATACGTCTCCACAGAAAGATGTTGATCTACGAACAGTTTTTCTGAATCAAAGTATTCGCATACGCGGATGAAACGGATGGAGATGTTCTCTTTGCCCCTAGCCGCCATCGTAATCAGGCTACGGTTCTTTTCGGAGATATCATTGAACAGGACAATTATGTCATATTGTCTTATTGGTGATGCATTTGCAACTATCGACCGTATCATAACATCTAAATATGGAGCAAACTTATCATTTGCAGATAAAACAATCGGCACACCATTTTGAAAGACTGGATTCAGCTTTACTCGCGGTGCAGTGTCGTGAAACAGGGTCTTCGGTAATTCAAAGGCACGGATTCCCTCCTGCTTTTTCAAGTACATATAATAAATTCCGCATAACCGTTCTGCCAGATATCCCATTACCCTATATTCTTCCACACTGTACCATGTTGTATCAATTCTTTTTTCTGTTTCGAATAAAATATCAAACAACCATTCACAATATTGATAATATATTTCTTTTCGCATAATGAACATATTACATTCATGCGCTACAGAAGAATGCATGTATTCCTGAGCAGTCTTTCTATATTCAGGATATTTCTCTTCCAAAACAGTTAATGCAATATCCAAATCCTCCCTATGTTGGAAATTCACGGAACCATATTCATGGTATACATCTAGGAGAACCCCTCCCTCTTGAACTCTAGGGTATCGCCGACCTTGCACAAAAATGACATCATATTTTGTAATCAACCGTTTCATTTCATCCGGTTGAAGTTTTAATTCCTTAATCGCCTCTTCTGTTATTCGTTCATAGGCTATGTTTCCCCAACCATCATCGCGATTCAAATCTGGATCAAATGAAAAATACCGACGGTAATGAAAAAAACCATAATAGTCCGCATCATCATTCTTCCAAGCCCAATATTGAGCTGTCAACTCACAATAACTCTTGTTTCGTTCTGAAATATCATCGTCATCATCATCATGAAGCATTCCTGACAACCTCTGCCCCGCCAGTGCTGTTCCCACCTGTATGGGATATAGGTAAGGATTTTCCGGGACATAAGAAGGTTTGTGACAGACCACATAAATTTTTATATTTGGTTCCCTATTTAAATTACGATTTTCCATATTTAACAATTCCTTTTTTCTTTTTTAATTAAAGCTTTTCATGTATGCGTTACAAACGCTTTCTACATCACCTGTTGTACACACTCGCCCCTTATTTAACCAAATTGCATGATTACAAATATCTTTAACTTTATCAATATCATGCGAAACAAATAGTAGAGTAGTTCCCCCACTTAACATTTCCTGCATTTTCACCTGGCACTTCTCCTGAAACGCCACATCACCAACAGCAAGAACCTCATCTACAATCAAAATCTCCGGACGTACAATCGTTGCTATTGCAAATCCCAGTCTCGCTGCCATACCAGAAGAATAATTCTTAATCGGCATATTCATAAAGTCCTGCAGCTCTGCAAATTCAACAATCTCATTGTAATGGGAATCCATAAACTCTTTGCTATATCCCAAAACCGCCCCATTCAAATAAATATTCTCTGTAGCTGTAAGTTCTCCATCAAACCCCGCTCCCAACTCTATAAGCGGTGCAATTGATCCACGCACTTCCACCATGCCGCGGTATGGCTTCAAAATTCCACAAATCAATTTTAGCAGCGTAGACTTTCCTGAACCATTGCTTCCCACCAGCCCCCAAGCCTCTCCCTTTTTCACTTCAAAATTAACATTTTGCAGTGCGAGAAACTCCTGAAACATTAGCTCTTTTCGAACTAATTTCACAAAGTATTCTTTTAGGTTATCAATTTTCTCAGAGGCCATATTAAAACGTACTGTTGCATCAGTCACTTTTATCATATAATCATTTTCAGCCGTCATAATTCCCCTCACTAAATATATAAAATAAACTTATCCTGAGTTTTCAAAAATGCCCAAGTACCAATAATAAGAGCCATAACTGCAGCGCCAGTTCCCGCTACAAGTAGATATGGATCCGGCATCCGACCTTCTAACACAATTTGTCGAAACTCTGCGATATAAAAATACATAGGATTAAGCAACTGCACTGCCTGTCGTAACTTATCCGGCAGCAACGTAATTGGATAAAACATAGGCGTCAGATACATCCATGCCGTAATGATAGCATTATAAATATATTGAATATCCCGAAAGAACACAGACCCCTGTGCTAAAAGCATCCCCAGCCCCAAACAGAAAATATATTCCTGCAACAAAATCAAGGGTATCAATAAATAATAGACATTAGGAGTTACCCTGCATACAATAAATACTATCACCAACGCTCCTAAAGCAAATAACGTATTCACAAAGGAACTGGTTACTTTTGATACTGTAAAAACATATTTAGGAACATATGTCTTTTTTAATAAAGCTGCATTTCCCGTTATTGATGTAATTGCCTGATTCGTAGATTCGCTCATAAAATTAAATAGGGTTTGTCCAATAATCAAATATACCGGAAAGTTCTCAATATCAGAACGGAACATACTTGAAAATACAATCACCATAATAACCATAATCATCAATGGATTCAGGATACTCCAGAGATATCCCAAAAAACTTCGCCGATATTTCAGCTTTACGTCTTTCGATACTAATTGTTGCATCAAAAAGCGATATTGATAAAAACCGCCAAGACGTTTAAAAAATATATTCATAGCTACTCCTTTTTCTGTTATATTATTTCAAAAATATATTTCGAAGAAAAATCCGCCGTCTGCTTCCTGCCGGAAACATTCGATTCAACTTACGCATATCTACTTTTATTTCATATTTTGTCGGCTTCAACCGGAATGATCTTATATTTTCCTGTTTCGCTCCCCCTTCATCCATCTCTGTATTATAAAATTTCAGATAAGGAAGTTCTGCGCATCGCGCTCCCCCTTGCTTCTGATATGTGTAAAATATACCAAACAAGCGCTCTGCTAGGTATCCCATCAATCGCGGCTCCATCACAAAGCCTTGTGTTTGCTTGTTCTCAATCTCAAATTCTTCTAAAATAGAAAAAAGCCAACTCATATATTCATGAAACAACGATTTTTTCATAATATATATATTCATGTAATAAATTTCTTTAGAGTTCATATAATGCTGCGAAGCTATCTTGTATTGTGGATGCAAGCGAATCATAATGTCCAGAGCCAAATCAAGGCTCTCTTTCGAATGATATTGGCAATATTGACGGTACACCGTCGTATTAATACGTTCTCGAAGCACCGTCATTAAATCATATTCTTCTATTTTTCGTCTCATCCATATTTCTTCCAAATGATATGGTGCCAAATTCTCCCTGATATCATCCAATTCAGTATAAGGGCATATCGTCCTTTTCATACCCTTTAGCCCATCAGCAGTCACCGAATACACATCAGCAAAAGATAGATACCGTCTGTAATGAAAAAAACCATAATAATCACAATCCACATTTTTCCACGCCCAATAATGTGCTGTCAATTCACAATACTCAGGGTTTTTTTCCGAAATATTATCTCCTTCATTATCATATTTCATGCCTTCAGCACGCCAATTTGTCAATGCAGCTCCTACTTGGACTGGCACAAACAGCGGATTATCCAACACATATGTTGGCTTATGGCATGCAATAAAAATATTAATTTTTCTTTCCATGTTTTGACAGTTCCTCATAAACCCTTCGGTCTTCTTCTTTAATGCCTTCTGTACTTTCTTTCATAAACATAATCTTAGGGGTCATAATAATTAATTTCAAGTCTAATAACATAGAATAATTTCTAATGTAAGTTAAATCCAATTTTAATTTATCATAAAAAGTAGTATTATATTTCCCATAGACCTGTGCATACCCTGTTAAACCAGCCTTTACCTTTAATCGATACGGAAATTCTGGTATTTCTTTGGAAATTTCTTTTGCCAGTTCTGGTCTTTCTGGTCTGGGACCTACAATCGACATTTCCCCTTTTAGAATATTATATATCTGCGGAAGCTCATCAAGACGAAGCCTTCTTAAAAAATGTCCAACAGGCAATATCCTTGCATCATCCTCTGTAGCAAGCCTTGCACCTCCGTCACCTTCAGCATTCTGTATCATAGTCCGGAATTTATAAATCTCAAATTCCTTTCCATTCTTTGTCAACCTTGTCTGTTTATAAAAAACAGGACCTCCATCTGTCAATTTAATACTGATAGCAATTACCAGAAAGAACGGTGCCGTAATAATAATACCTACTATTGAACCTACCACATCCACAATTCGTTTAAAAAACTCCTGCTCTATCTGCAATCCAGTATTCCTTGAAAGCAACAGAGGAGAATCAAACAGATTCAATTCTACAGAACTCCTCAGCAAAATATCCGATACTTTTGGCACGCTGTAAGTTCGAACACCTTCTGAAAAGCAATACTTTATAATCAAATTTCTATTGTGAGAAGGAATGTCACCTACAATAACTGCATCGTGTTTTTTTATTTCCGCTGTAATGATTTCCATGCCAGCCATATATGTAATGGTTTTGCATATTTCATACTTATCTTCTCGCTCATTCATTTTTTCAAACAGATGATAATCGTCACGATCACCAGATATCAACAACATCTTTCTGGGAGGAAATATCTTACTATATAGCCACCGAAAAACCAACGTCCACGCAGTAATAATTACCGCATCAACCAGCAATATCAAAGCTAACGGTAGCGGCGTCGTGAATCTTTTGTTCTGAGCTGCTATCTGAAAATATGTGATTATATTTGTAACAAAAACAGCTAATATCTGAGAATAAATCAAATTTCCTTTTCTCAATAATGCAATCTTAAACCCGCCATACATTTGAATAAAGAAAACAAGTAAAACTCCATAAATAAAAATCATCATCCAATTTCCACGGCGAAAAAACGGCGCATATATTATCTTGTTATAATACCCTATCCAGGCAATTCCATATACTGCAGTCAAAAAAGCTACCAAAGCAACTGAAAAGCCTAATTTTATTAATCGCTTGTATTTTTCAAAAGATTTCATCTTATTTAAAACTCCAGCCTTTTCTTCTCCAACACGCGTAAAATCAATAAATATCATTCTAAGTCTCAATACAGTATACCATCTAACGCACCTTTCCGCAACTTTCGCAACACCAAAAAGAATTGGGAATCCTTTAATATTTTATTAAAAATGTCATTTTCTGCCTCTTTCCTCACTCAAACAAAGTTCTCTAATCCCAATAAGACAAAACAGAGCAACATTTCCACTTCCAAGAAATGCTGCTCTACTCTCGTCCATTTTATTTTCCTCTTAGCCCAATCGGTCCGATTAGCACAAAACATCGGATACCTCAGAAACTCCCAGATATCCGGTCTTCCTCATGCAAAATACCTCAATTGTGGTATTTCCGATATGTCATACCGTCCGATTCTTTCACAAAGAGCCTGATAGTCTGGATGTTCCGGATTCCAGATATCATTTGCCCTGGCATACTCATAAGCTTCCTCAATGTCCTGACATTTCCCCCGGCCCCCGTTCAAGCCTTTTCCTGACGGATAACTGCCATGCAGGCCGGATATCAGATGATAAAGGAATTCGTCATACTGGTATTTATATTAATCATTCCCATCTGCAATTATCTCTTTATAGATTCTCGCATAACTTTCCTTATCAACCTCGTTGGCCGTCAGCACTAATGTTTTCTGCATCTGCAAATCCAGTACATTGCCGGCATAACACTGACCAGAAATCTGATTTGTCAAATCAACTACTTCTGCTAAGCTTAGATATTCTTTTCCCTGTCTCTACAGTCCCCCATCGTTCTTCCAGAACCCACGTTGCATACGCCAAATCACAGGCATATCCGAAATAATTACATTTACGATTGTTGTCTCCCGAAAGAAGAAGCACATATCTCATCATTTGAAATACTCCCCGTTATGTTTCCCTTATTAAATCTTATCCAAACGCAATGCTTCTTCCGGAACCCGAAAATGCGAACATGTTTCTATGCAGTTATCATCCACTATGAAATGATACTCACATGCATGCTCCCAATTCATATACGTGGATGGATCATAAAATACCAGCCATCCGCTAATTTCCGCTTCTACTGAAGGAAAAATACATATCCCAAAGCAATCCCGAACTTCCTTGGCCCGCACTGCATCAGTGGAGATCCATAATTCAGAAAACTCTTCCGACCGTTCCTCATGCAAGCTTCTGGCTAACTCAATGGCATCTCTTTTTGGCATGACCTTATTCACCATTCCTATTCCGCAATCAACTCCTATCAAAAACTTTTCTCCATCAGGCTCATATCACCTGCGATGCTACTTATACCGCCTTAGGTTCTATTCTGCACACCTCTCCCCACTGCCATCCCCACGCTCAACAACAGCCACATAACCGGCGTAGCAATCGGCAGATCCAGATTCACCAGCGCCTGCACCGCATAACAGATCACCGCAAAGCAGCAGCCAATCACATACGGATTTCGTGACATGGATTTCCAACATTTGCTGATTGCAGCGCCTAAAAACGCCACATATGCCACCAGCCCAATCGGTCCAATCGTCACAAAGTACTGCAGGTACGCATTATGTGCATTATCAAAAACCTGCCCGGTCATATTGATCATGTCAAACTTGATCGCCTCTGTCGTCAATATTCCAAACGTATCCGGTCCATACCCGAAAATCTTATGCATCACGGGAAACTCCCGGTACAGTTCCAACGACTTCCGCCAGATATACCCACGGTTCGTCCCCCAGTGGTCATTAAATACCAGATAGCTGCCGACAGCCCCATAACGTTCCGCATTTCCAGCCACATTGGCGTCATACAATGCAAAGCAGACACCAAGGAGCACCACCGCTACCACAAGCGCCCAAATATAAATCAGCCGATTCCCCAGCTCTTCATTTGAGGAGTTCCGACGGTCAAAGTAGATAAGCCCCGCCGCTGCGCCCCACAAAAGAACTACGATCAGCATCAGACCTTTCAAGTTCACCATCACCTGGAAGAGGCTGTCCAGGCCGATCACCACACCAGCAAACTGCTGATTTATAAAGTCAATACACTGAACTACAGTAAAAAACGAAGCCACCATTACAAGATACCGCCGTACCCCCGTCCTGTTCCGAAAAAGGATAAACGGCAGAAATCCAAACAACGCTCCCAACGCAAGGTACGCATTGTCACTGCAGCCCATAATAATCGCAAAAAATGTAATGACCATACAGCTGTAGTACCAGATTGATTTGACCAGGTTCTTCGACGTGGCAAACATCGCTGCCGCCAGCCCCATCAATAAAGCCACATAAGCCGTATAAGTATTAATATTCCCCACAGTCGAAGTGAAGATTGCGGACTGCTCCGGCTTAATGTTACCCCGGAAATCCAGAATATCCATCTGGAAATAATCCGTAATTCCAATCACACACATGATCATGCCGCTAATCAGAAATGCCTCCAGAAGCCATCCCTTCACATTCCAAAACCGGCTCACGACAAAATACGCACATACATACAGGGTCAGCAAAAACAGACCCGAATACCGCCCCTCATTCCCCCAAAAAGACTCAAACAGGTATTCCGACTGCAAGGTGGAAATCAGAGCCGCAAACCAGAATACTATCACCGCCACATCCGCCGTGCAGAACGTGGTACGCCAATTCCTGGGAGCCAGCTTCGAAATCAACGCCCTGGCATGCATCCCCTTAAACTCCATCCTGTCAATGATCAGCATAACAATCGAAAGCACCAGAAGTATCACCAGCATGCCAATAATGCAGAGGTAATAACATTTGTACTTCGTCTCCAGGATATTAAAATAAGAATTATCATAAATCAGTGGAAACACAGTAACCAAAATCAAAAGAAAAAAACTGATAACCCCACTGATAATAGAAGAACAGGTTCCTCCAAATGTTTCTTGCTTGTTCATCTCACTTTTCTTTGCCATTGCAGATGCCTCCATCTGATTCATATTTCGCTCACCTCTGCCTTTTCTCAAAAGCAGACCGAACCTTTTACAGTATAACATTGAACCACAAATCATGCAACTTACAGAAAATCAGGATCTTCATCCGCCACTGCAACTTCCAAAGCACTGATTCCCCGCTCCTTGGCAATCTCCCTGCGCGAGTGTCCCTTCAGCATCGGGATTCCCATCTCACACCAGCAGTTCTCCAGTGCCCGACGAAGCCTCAGGAGTTCTCCGCCCTCAATATCTTCCGGCAGCATTTCGCAAACCACAGCCATCAGCGTTTCCATTCCCGCTCCGTACATCACCGCTTCATAGGTCTGGTTCATCAGTTCCATGGCATCCTGCTCATGCAGCCCCATTCGAAGAAGCAGTTCCAACACCTTATCCCACTGTGGATAAAGTTTGCCAAAACCACTCTGCATATTTAAGACCTGCGTTTTGGAAAATTTGGCATATTGCAGGTCCGATGCATATTCTGACTGTCCTACAATCGCAGCGACCGCTATACTGTCATCCAAAGCCGCCCAGGTGATTTCATTCGGAATCACACCCGTCTTAATCCTGCCGCTGAAACTTCCCATCAAATATACATAACGCCGAAACTCCGCCGGGTCCATCTCTCCAAACGCGCTGACATAGGCATCATACAACTCATCCAAATCGGCAAATCCATAGCATGCCAGCAGGTTTTTGATATGGTTCCACGTACTACGCATCTGTATACACTGATCCAGCCATGTCTCCTGCTCCATCCATTCCACAATCGGAGCAATATCCATCGGAAATGAAAGTGTCAGCCTCTCTTTTTCTATCTCAATCTCCCAAAGCCCCCACAATGCACAGACCGCTGCGAAGCCTTTATCCGGCAGTTCCATACTTCCCTTCCCGTGATAACAGGACACGTACGCCCTGATTTCCTCTGCCTCCAGAAGCATGCAAAGATATTCCGGATGCTGCCTGATCACGTTTGAAATCTGCCGGGCCATATTGACCACAGTATGATTTTTGGGAACAGGCTGTCCAAGATATCTCAGATAATTCTCCAGTTCAGCCTCATCTACCGAATAGAGCAACTGCTCCATAATCCGCTTCGAATGCTTTACCTGGCATTTTTTTGCCCCTGCTTTTCGTCCGCTCCCCAGCTTGATGATATTTGCCTGCTGATAAAAATTTTCGAGCGCTTCCATCCGCTCATCCATTTCGGAATAATTTTCCTGTTCTCCGTCAACATGCATCCACTCCCTGATTTCATCCAGAACATTAGAATATTCATTCATCCGGGCAAGAAAGTTTTCATAATTTTCATAATCCGCTTCTAAATCCTTCATAGTCTTATATGTGTCAGGAGCCATACAGAGACATGTTTCCGCCAGCCTGGTATTCACCTCATCCATATCATATTCGCCCTGCTCCTCATCAGACCAGATTCCGCCGCTGTCTTCCTCAAAATTGTTCCGTTTATACTTCACCACCTGCGGATAGCGGAACGCATAATCAGGAAGCTCTTTTTCCAGCACAATCTTATGACACCAGTTATCTCCAAAGTCATATGTATAACGAATCCATCCGTCTTTCAAAAAATCATCAGCCAGCAGGTCATGCTCCTCATACTCTGCATCCGTTGTATCCATGTCTCCGACAGTTCCATCAAAATATTGAAATACAAAATCATGCAGATGACAGTCCTCCCATCCAAATGCAGTCTGAAGCATTTTATGAAGTTCTGCAAATGTAATCTGATCCGGAATCGTCAGCCTCCTCCACATTGGCGGCTTAACACCTTCTATATTCACTTTTATCTGATAACCAGCCATTTTCTTCTCCTTATTCTTGATAGTGTCGCATTTATCTGTAAACGTAATTTCTCTATTTTGATTATATCTTCCATGCTGTTCTTTCGCAAGCATTGTTTACAATTCTCACAGCATTCTCACAGGCATTTTATCCCTTTTTCGCACTCACAATAATTTGCCTTATAGGAAGTATAATTACCTCGTAATGCAATTTAGGAATTTCGAAGAGATTTCAAAAAGAAAAAAGGAGAGTGCATTAATTATGAGAAAGCAGACAAAATTAGTTGCAGTTGCATCTGCAGCAGCACTGCTTGCTATCGGCGCTTCCATGACTTCTTTCGCAGCTACTGGCTGGGTTGAAGAAGGTGGCGAGTGGTTCTACTACGAGAAAGATGGCAGCAAGGCAGAAGACGCTTGGAAGAAATCTGGGGACAAATGGTTCTGGCTGGATTCCGAGGAGAGCGGCGCTATGGCAACCGACAAACTGGTTGAAGATGGCGACAACATCTACTATGTAGATTCTACCGGTGCTATGGTATCCAATACTTGGGTAAAAGTTGTTAACGAAGAGCAGGATGACGATGATGATCCTGCAGAGTACAACTACTACTATATGCAGTCCAACGGTAAAGCTTATAAAGCTGGCGACAACAGCAGCACAAAATTCAGAACCATCGACGGCAAGAGATATGCATTCGACGAAGATGGCAAGATGCTGTACGGCTGGGTTGACGAAAACGGCGCAAAGATGAACGGCGAAGATGAGTGGGTAAACGCTACTTACTACCTTGGTAACTGGGATGACGGTGCTATGAAGACTGGCTGGCAGAAAATCTATGTTCACGACGCAGAAGAAGACGATGACATGGAGCATTGGTTCAACTTCAAGTCCAATGGTAAAAAGAGATTTAACGACAAGGCTACCGAGAAGAACTTTACCGAGTCTAAGATCAACGGTAAAAAATACGGCTTTGATGACAGAGGCGTAATGGTTTACGAGTGGTCTCTGGCTACCAATGCTGGCGTGACTACCGGCAGCAACACCAGCACAGACGTGTGGAGATACTTCAACAGCCCAGAAGACGGTGCTCGCGTAACCAAAGGCTGGTTCAAGGTTGTTGCTCCTAGCGAGGACAATACATTCGGAAGCATCAATGAGACCTTTGATAAAGCGAAAGCAGATGATGAGTCTGAGAAATGGTACTATGCAGATGGCGACGGCAAGCTGAAAGCTGGCGAGATCGCTAAGATCAAAGGCAAATACTATGCATTTGCTGAGACTGGCTACATGCTGAACGGTCTTGTATTCATGACCGTAGATGCAGACGGTAAGATTACAAACCTGTACGATGACGGCGTAGATTCTGACGATCTGGACGACATCATGGATGGCAAGTACTCTGACAAGAAAGCTAGCCTGTACTACTTCGGAAACGACGAAGACCATGACGGCGCTATGAAGGTTGGTTCTACTACAGTTAGCGTTGATGGCGATACCCACAACTTCTACTTCAACAAGACTGGCGGCGTAGAGAGCAAGGGTAAAGGCGTAAGCGGTATTGACAGCAGCAAGTATATCTACAAATATGGTAAGAAGCTGAAAGCTGGCAACGATGACAAATACAAAGTAGTTGAAGTTGAAGGTTCTGTAGATATCGGTTCCGATAACTCTGGTCTTATCATTGATGAGATTGGTACTTCCGGTCTGAGAAAGACTGCAGTTGCAACTGCTGATAAGAACAAAGATAAAGAGACTGTTAAGTATGTTGGCGCTATGAACACAGATACTTACCTGATCAACACCTCCGGCACGATTGTTAAGAGCAAAACTGCTGCAAAAGATGGTGATGAGTGGTACTTCTACGTTAACGACAAACAGATCAAGATGTACACCAACAACAAGAATCTGCCAGATTCTTTAAAGAACTGGAAGTAATTGCAAATCAGCAATTTAATTCCTAATTAGTTTTAGGAAAATGAGAGAGTGTCACTCGGTCATGAAATATCATGACCGAGCGGCACTCTCACTTTTTTTCGTAAAAAACTTTTCTTTGTAATAGCATGGTAATTTTTACCATCTATTAAATTATTTACACAACTCCTACTTGTAAACTTATAATAAAAGGGCGACATAATACCATAAAATTACAAAGGAGGAAAATAATGGTAGAGTTATTTGAAGAATATTTGCACGAACAAAATCTGGCGCAAAACACAATCATCTCATATATGTACGCTGTGAAACAGTACAACGGGAAGTATGAGAAGATTTCAAGAAAAAATCTGAGGGATTATAAAATGTTTCTGATTGAGAATTATAAACCTCAGACAGTCAATTTAAGGATACGGGCCATCAATTGTTATCTTGAAAGCATTCGTAAACCAGAGCTAAAGCTGCCTACGGTTAAAGTTCAACAGAAGCCATTTTTGGAGAATGTGATAAGTGAGGCAGATTATCTGTATTTTAAAAACTGCCTGAAAAAAGATAATGAGATGTATTGGTACTTTGTGGTTCGATTCTTAGCCGCCACAGGCGCCAGGGTCAGTGAACTCGTTCAAATCAAATCTGAGCATGTGAAGATGGGCTATCTGGACCTTTACTCGAAAGGTGGTAAGCTTCGGCGAATCTATATCCCTGCCGTGCTTCAAAAAGAAACCTTGAACTGGCTGGAGGCTAATAACAAACCAAGCGGTTTTATCTTCATAAATAAATATGGAGAGCGTATTACATCCCGTGGGATCGCAAGCCAGCTAAAGCGCCTTGCCGCCCGCTATGGCCTTGATGTATCCGTGATTTACCCGCATTCTTTTCGTCATCGATTTGCAAAGAGTTTTCTGGAACGTTATAATGATATCTCAATGCTCGCAGATCTGATGGGACATGAAAGCATCGAGACTACAAGAATATACTTACGAAAAACCAGCACTGAACAGCAAAATATTATTAATCGCGTTGTTGACTGGTAATTGACGATTGACACCATACAGATATGTCGCCTGCATGGTGTTGATTAGAGGAATCTGATACATTTAGAACATAGTGCTAAGATTCCTCTATGAGTCATATAAAAACAACACCCCCATTCTGGAAATTCCAAGAATAGGGGTATTGATTCAGGTTAGTTAAAATTACTTAACATTTTCAGTTTTCCAAGCATTTCCTGCCAGTTCGGTCTTGGTCAGGGTCTTGTTGTTGGTGTACATCTTGACCTTCTTGTCATTTACATAGAAGTACCAGTCATCACCATCTTTAGCAGCTGTTTTGCTCTTAACGATTGCACCGCTGGTATTTACCAGATAGCAGTCAGCAAATTCGCTGGTCGGAACGTATCTTACATGCTCGTCATCGCTGTTCTTCTGTGTAGTTGTCTTTGCATTGTCGCTGTTTCTCAAGTCAATACTCTTTACTTTCTCAACAGTAGCGAGGCTGGAACCGGTAGACAGATCGCCAGAAGCTTCTGTTACTTTTACAACCTGATACTTGTCATCAGAATCAGCTTTGATCTTGCAGCCATACATATAGATGTATTTACCATCGTCAATACCAGATACACCCTTACCTCTTCCTTCTACACCGCCGCTCTTGCTGAAGTAGAAGTTATAGGAATCGCCATCCAGAGTAACAGTGGTAGAACCGGTCTTCATAGCGCCATCAGAATCAGCATCGTTACCGAAGTAGTACAGGCTATAGCCATCATCTACCGTAGTAGTTCCGTCTAAGATATCGCTTAACTCATCAGCGTCAACGCCATCATCTGCAATGTTGCCTGGCAGAATGGATCCGTCCTCTTCTACTTTCATCAGTACAAGACCGCTCAGCATTGCTGCGCCCTTAGCGCCGTCATCCGGACGGAATGCGTAGTATTTACCTTTGATCTTCTTGATTTCGCCAGCAGCAAGTTTGCCATCACCATCAGCATAGTACCATTTTTCTTCCTCGTCCTCTGCGTGAGTTTTTGCGAAGGAGCCATCATACTTATCGCTGTTGAAGGTATTGTCCTCGTCTGGTGCAACTACTTTGAACCAGCCTTTGGTTACGCGTGCGCCATCTTCCGGGCTGTTGAAGTATTTCCAGCTGTTGGAAGAAGAAGCGTTAGAAGTGGTTTCAAGACCCCACTCATAAACCATTACGCCACGATCATCAAAAGCATATTTTTTGCCGTTGATTTTCTTCTCGTCGTATTCTTTATCCTTGGTATTGTTCCATCTCTTACCATTGGATTTGAACCAGAACCAGTGATCCATATCATCATCTTCGTCTGCATCATGAACATAAATCTTCTGCCAACCGGTCTTCATAGCACCATCATCCCAGTTACCGCAGTAGTATACATCACCATCGGTAGTAGCCCAGTCATCTTCACCAGATAATCTGTTGCCGGTACCATCTACCCAGCCATACAGCATCTTGCCGTCATCATCAAATGCATATCTCTTGCCGTCAATAGTTCTGAACTTAGTAGTGGAAGAATCACCAGCTTTATAAGCTTTACCATTGGACTGCATATAGTAGTAGTTGTACTCTGCAGGATCATCGTCGTCATCCTGATCTTCGTTAACAACTTTAACCCAGGTATTAGCTACCATTGCACCGGTAGAATCTACATAGTAGGTGTTATCGCCGTCTTCGATCAGTTTGTCAACTGCCATAGCGCCATCTTCCTCGGAATCCAGCCAGAACCATTTGTCTCCAGATTTCTTCCAAGCGTCTTCTGCTCTGCTGCCATCTTTCTCGTAGTAGAACCACTCGCCACCTTCTTCAACCCAGCCAGTAGCTGCGAAAGAAGTCATGGAAGCGCCGATAGCAAGCAGTGCTGCTGCAGATGCAACTGCAACTAATTTTGTCTGCTTTCTCATAATTAATGCACTCTCCTTTTTTCTTTTTGAAATCTCTTCGAAATTCCTAAATTGCATTACGAGGTAATTATACTTCCTATAAGGCAAATTATCAATAGTTTTTTTACATTTTTCCCACGTTTTGGGGAAAAAGTAAGAGTGTTGATAATCTGAAAGGAAATACCACCTCTCCATCACACTGACAGTATAATACACTTTTTCAGTAAATGCTATAACGAAACCATAAGCATTTTCTTACGAAAATCTTACGGAACCCGAATTATTTCCGAAATTTGTACTTAAATTAGTGCAATCTTTGCTTTGTACTAGGTTTTTCCGACAATTCATGATATACTGTTCATAAGTTTTTGCTTTTTTATATTTTTGAACAGTTTTTTACCGGTGAAGGAGGAGACAAGATGGACAGAACAGGTCTGATCTGCCGTCATATAAAAGAAAATCCGCATTGTACGCAGAGGGAATTGGCGCAGGCTCTGGAACTTTCCCTGGGTACGATCAATACATTAATTAAGGAGTGCAGCCTGCGAAAATTGATTGCGCAGGAAAAAAGCATCGCAGGTACTTATGAGCTGACAGGTGCAGGCGATGAGTTTCTGGAACAGTTTAAGGTTGACGGGGCGCTGATCATCGCAGCCGGATTCGGCTCCCGTTTCGTGCCGCTTACATTTGAAATGCCAAAAGGCCTGCTGGAAGTATTTGGGGAACGGATGATCGAACGGCAGATTCGGCAGCTTCACGAAGTCGGCATCACAGACATTACCATAGCCGTGGGATATCTGAAGGAAAAGTTTGAATACCTGATCGATAAATATAATGTAACACTGCTGTACAACCCGGAATATTCCTGTAAAAATACTCTCGCCACCATCTACCGCGCACGAAAAGTCCTGGAAGGACGCAACATGTATGTGCTGTCTTCCGACAACTGGATGCGGGACAATATGTTCCACCTCTATGAGTGCGGGGCATGGTATTCTTCTGTCTACATGGACGGGGAAACTTCCGAATGGGTTCTTTCTTATAATAAAAAAGGACGTATCACAGATGTCCAGATAGGCGGCGCGGACGCCTGGGTGATGTATGGTCCCGTCTTTTTTTCCAGAGGATTTTCCGCTGAGTTCCTGCCGCTTCTGGAAAAATATTACCGGACTCCGGGCACGGAGCAGTTTTATTGGGAACAGGTATACCTGGACCATGTGAATAAGTTGGAAATGGATATCAACCGCCAGCCGGACAACCAGGTATATGAATTTGAAAACCTGGAAGAACTGCGTAAATTTGACCCGCGGTATCAGAATCGTTCTGATAATAAGGCACTGGAACTCGTATCGGAAATATTTCATGTGCCGGAATCGGACATTCAGGACATCCGCTGCCTGAAATCCGGCATGACAAATAAATCCTTCCTGTTTCAGATTGACGGGCGTCATTATATCTGCCGGATTCCGGGGCCGGGGACGGAGCTGTTGATCAACCGTTCGGAAGAGGCACAGGTGTATGACGCGATCGCCCCGCTGGGCATTTCTGAGCATATCATCTATATAAACGGGAAAACAGGTTACAAGGTTGCAGAGTATTATGAGGGCGCACGGAACTCGCGTCCGGACCACGCGGAGGATGTGGCGCAGTGCATGGAAACCCTGCATAAACTTCACGCTTCTACGATCCAGGTCAGCCATGAGTTTAACATGAGGGAACGGATCTCCTTTTATGAGCGGCTCTGCACCAGCCATGGCGGTACGCTGTTTGAAGATTATGAAATGGTGCGTGGGTGGATGGATGAGCTGATGGACCGGATGGACAGCCTTGGACGAAAAAAAGTCCTTGCCCATATCGACAGCGTTGCTGATAATTTTCTGTTTCTGCCGGACGGCACGGTGCGGCTGATCGATTGGGAATATGCCGGAATGTGCGACCCCCTCATTGACGTCGCGATGTGCGCCATCTATTCCTATTATGATGAGGAGGAAACAGAACGGCTGATCTCCCTCTATTTCAGCCATTTTGAGCGCGAGGCAACGGATGAAGAACGGCTTTCTGTCTATGCCCATATGGCGCTTGGAGGATTTTTGTGGAGCCTTTGGGCAATCTACAAAAGCTCCCTGGGGGAAGAGTTCGGAGAATACACTCTGATCATGTACCGCTATGCCAAACGGTATTACCGCAAGATAAAAAAGCTCGCCCTGTAAAATGGCAATCGAATGGCAATTGAAATAAAAAGTTTACACAATTCGTAATAAAAATGTTACCATTTCATATAGGGGTTGTGCTATAATGAATTTTAGGCAAGTGATACTTAAGGAGGAATTAAGGGATGAAAAATAAAAAACATATGAGAGCGATCGCACTGGCCGGCATGATGGGAGTTATGACGCTGGCTTCCGGAATCACTGCTTACGCAGCTACCGGCTGGTCTCAGAATAACAATGGTTATGTATATTATGACGCGGACGGTTCCCTGCACAAAGGCTGGATCAACACTTCCGACGGATATTACTACATGGACCTGTCCACCGGGCTGATGTCTGTGGGCTGGAAAAAAATCAATGATAAATGGTATTATTTCAAATCCAACGGGCTGATGGCTACGGGATGGGTTCAGGACAACGGAAAGTATTACTACTGCCTGAATGACGGAACTCTGGTTCAGAGCCAGTGGCTGAAGATCAACAACGATTATTATTACATGCGCGGTGACGGTTCTATGGGCACCGGCTGGAGAAATATGGACAACGCCTGGTATTACTTCGACAAATCCAAAGGAACCTGCTACCTCAACACCTCATTGGAGATTGACGGAAGCTGGTATCATTTTGGAGCCGACGGCAAGATGACTACCGGATGGCAGCAGATGAACAACGCTTACTACTATTTCCATACCGACGGCAAGATGCTCACAGGATGGCTCAGCGACGGCACCAACAAATACTACATGGATCCGGGCAGCGGCCAGATGTCTGTAGGCTGGAAGGCAATCGACAACTACTATTACTATTTCAACAACTCCGGCCACATGCAGACAGGCTGGATTCAGGTAAACGGCTCTTATTACTATCTGGAATCGGATGGTAAGATGGTTGCGGGAACCACCAAGACAATCGATGGCGTGACCTACCAGTTTGCATCAAACGGCGTATGCAACACCAACGGCGCACAGACAAACAATGTGTACAATAACAACGGAACCCCTGGCGGCTCCAACAACAGCAACAATAACAATAACAACAGCGGCGGTCCGGGCTCAACCAATACCAATACCAACACTTCCTACGGACCAGGGGGAAGCAACAACAATAATAATGCTTCCGGTCCGGCTCCGGGCAACTCAGGCAATGGTCCGTCCAGCAACAACACAACGCCGGGCGGCTCTTCCAACAATTATGATCTGCAGCCGGGACTGACCAACGGACCGAGACCATGATGATAAAGCACTGAGACAGGAATATCACAAGATATCTATGAAAAAGCTTTTGCCCATTGTCAGATGGACCAAAGCTTTTTCTTTTCCCAGAATGAAAAGCGCGATACATTTTAAAGAGAAGGAGTTACCAAATGCAGATACATAAGAGTTTATTCAGAAAACGGGCGGCAGCGCTGGCAGTATGCACCGCGGTCCTGTTCGGCTCTGCCGCCGAAGCTTTCCCCGCCTTTGACAGCTATGCCGCAGGGTATGACAAAGTCAGCGACGGTGTCTATCAGATGCTGGACGGGACAGCGATCACAGGGGTTTTGGCGCGGGGAATCGACGTCTCACACTGGAAAGGGGACATCAACTGGCAGCAGGTTGCAGCAAATGATGTGACCTTTGCCATGCTGGGAACCAGATACAGCGGGCAGGTAGATCCCATGTTCCGCAAGAATGCCGCGGAGGCGTCGGCCGCCGGAATCCAACTGGGGGCTTACATCTATTCTTATGCGACAGATGTCGCAATGGCAGAAGCGGAGGCAGATTTTATCCTGGATCTGATCAAGGACTATCCGATCTCCTATCCTGTGGCATTTGATATTGAGGACTCTTCTCAGAGCAGCCTGTCGCCGCAGCAGATCAGCGACATCATCAATGCCTTCTGTTCCAAGATCGAAGCGGCAGGCTACCATCCCATGCTATACGCCAACGACTACTGGCTCGCCAACAAGATCGACCTGTCTCAGATCGACTATGATGTGTGGGTAGCGCGTTATGAAGTGAAGCATGCCTTTGAGAACCCGGTTATGTGGCAGGCAACCAGCTCCGGTTCTGTCAGCGGGATAAACGGCGGAGTAGATATCAATTTCCAATATAAGGATTTTTCCCGTGATATCATGCCAAACCTGTGGCGCACGATCAACGGGACGACATACTACTATCAAAATCACCGGATGCAGAAGGAGACATGGATCGATGACGGGACCGGATGGTTTTATCTTAACTCCGGCGGCCAGCCTTCCACCGGGTGGCTGACCCAGAATGGGATTTCCTATTATCTGGACACGAACAGCGGCAGGATGGCGCAGGGCTGGCTGCAGATGGACGACGGATGGCATTATTTCGACGGCAGCGGCGCGATGCAGACAGGCTGGCTCAACGACGGGACTTCCTGGTATCATCTAAGCAGCTCCGGCGTGATGTCAACCGGATGGCTGCAGGACGGGTCTTCCCGCTATTATTTGCGAAATTCCGGCGCGATGACCACCGGGTGGAGGCAGATTGACAATGCCTGGTATTATTTCGACGGCAGCGGCGCGATGAAGACAGGCTGGCTCAACGACAGGACTTCCTGGTATCATCTAAGCAGCTCCGGCGTGATGTCAACCGGGTGGGTGGAAGACAATTCCCGCTGGTATTACCTGAACACTTCCGGAGCTATGATGACCGGATGGGTGCAGGAAGGGGCAAACCGCTACTACATGAATCCGGCTGACGGGGTGATGCTCGCCAACACGCAGATAGCCATAGACGGTGTTTTATATGATATCGACGCCAGCGGCGTATGCCGGGAAGCAGCGACCGGAAACGGCACAGAAGACACTACCCTTGTCCCGCCTATCACCGGCGCAGACAGTGGCTCTCCTTCTGAAAGTAACGGCAGCACAAGCAATGGCAGTTTTTCGGTCGGTCAGCAGCCGGGCTGACCGCCGCCAAACGATCGCAGGAAGCAATACAGGAGTGCCGGACCACACTGGTCTGACACTCCTGTATTAATATTCTTCTTATTTAGCTGTAAAACAGGCGGTTCACCGCGCTGAAGATACCGCGCAGGGACGCTCTCGTGATATTGGAGCTCACACCCACGCCATAAGTCACTTTGCCGGAGGCCTGATCCATCAGATGGATATAGGATGCCGCCTTCGCGCCGGAACCGGAATTCAGTGCATGCTCGTTGTAATCCAGAACCCGGATCTGGATGCCCAGCGCCTCTTCCAGACCGCGCTGTACCGCATCGATCGGTCCGTTGCCCACGCCCTCAAAGGTCTTCTCGATGCCGTGGTCGGTGTATGTAACCTTTGCAAGGGTCGCAAATACATCCGGCTCTACCTCGGTATCGGTAATCTGGCACTTGCGGAAGTGGAGCGGTTCTTTTCTCTCCAGATAGCAGATCTTGAACTGATCTAAGATCTGCTCCGGGGCAACCTCGCCCTGCTTCTCGGAAATCTTCTGAATCACATCTGCAAACTCTTTGTGCATGCCCTTTGGCAGCTTGAATCCGTAGAACGTATCCATCACGAACGCTACGCCGCCCTTGCCGGACTGGCTGTTGATCCGCACGATAGGCTCGTACTGTCTGCCGATGTCGGATGGATCGATCGGAAGATACGGAACCTCCCAGATATCTCCGCCGCGCTCCTTGAGCGCCTGCATCCCTTTGTTGATCGCATCCTGATGGGAGCCTGAGAATGCGGTAAATACCAGCTTCCCGACATACGGATGACGGGGATGGATATCCATCTTGGTGCAGCTCTCATAAATCTCTGCAATCTCACGAACATTCTCCACATTCAGCTCCGGGTCGATTCCCTGGGAGAACATGTTGTACGCCATGTTCAAGATATCCACGTTGCCGGTGCGCTCGCCGTTGCCAAGGAGCGTACCCTCTACACGGTCCGCACCTGCAAGCAGAGCCAGCTCTGCCGCCGCCACGCCGGTTCCCCGGTCATTGTGCGGGTGCACGCTTAAGATGATGCTGTCGCGGTCCTTGAAGTGGCGGTTCATCCACTCAATCTGGTCTGCGTATACATTCGGCGTATTCATCTCCACCGTAGACGGCAGGTTAAAGATGATCGGCTTCTGGGGCGTTGCCTGCCCCCATGTATCCTGCACTGCGGTGCAGATGTCGAGCGCATAGTCCAACTCCGTCCCGGTAAAGCTCTCAGGGGAGTACTCCAGCATCAGGTCGCCGTCGTAGGAAGCGGCATATTTTTTCACCATCTCTGTGCCTTCGATGGCAATCTGCTTGATCTCCTCTTTGTCTTTATGAAATACCACATCCCTCTGTAAGGTAGATGTGGAATTGTAAATATGTACCACAACCTTTTTGATGCCTTCGATCGCCTCGAAGGTTCTCCTGATCAGGTGTTCACGGCACTGTACCAGCACCTGGATCCGAACGTCGTCCGGTATCATCTTCCGGTCTACCAGCTGGCGCAGGAAATCATACTCAATCTGGGAAGCTGCCGGAAATCCCACTTCAATCTCCTTGAATCCCAGCTTTACAAGCAGGTTGAAGAATTCAATCTTCTCTTCCACCACCATCGGCTCGATCAAAGCCTGGTTGCCGTCCCTCAAATCCACGCTGCACCAGATCGGCGCCTTCTGGATCTCCTTGTTTGGCCACTCTCTCTCCGGGTAATCAATAACCGGTACTCGTCTATATCTCTTATAATTTAACATGATCTTCTCTCCTTCTGCTTTTTATTCTGAACCTGAAATCCAATCTCAACTTACGAAAGTGTCATAGGACACATAGCTCCAGGCCACGCAGTCGGTAAATCACGCCGTAGTTTTTGACAATGAACATCGTTACGCTTACAGGTCTAACCCCATCATTCATCATTCCTTTACTGTTAAAATCGCCGCAGTGACCAAAAAACCCGGATGACAGTCCGCATCCGGGTTATTCGACCTCACTGTCGTAACGTTAATATATTTTAACACAAGAAAATAGCTCTTGCAAGCGATAAGGTATAACAAAAGATTATATCTGCTATTCCTCTCCGTCATTGCAAAAGGGCGTCCAAATCTGCCGAAATCCGCCCGCTCCACCGTTCCACCACCTCATAGACAAAGATATCCGACCGATAGGACATGGCATCGACCTGATGCAGCTTCTCCCAGTTGATGCAGGTCACCTCAGAAAAATATCTGCACAGAACAAGGTTCATCGCATCTCCAAAGGAATCGCGCACGATCGTCAGGCTGCGGGAATCAGGAGCATGGTCAGTACGGGTGCGGCGAAGGCCGCTTCCTGCCAGGTCCTCTTCCAGCAGATCGATCTCTGCCTCGTCATGGTATCCGGTGTAAAACGGATCCATATCATTTTCAAAAAGGCGAAACGCATGCCCCATGAGAGCCAGATCCCCCGGGGTACGTTCCTGCACCTCTATGTCCAGCTCCTGCCACGGCTGCGTCTCTCCTCCGAGCGCCGCGATCAAAGGCTGGCTGGCTGCATATGCGCCAATCCGGTTCCAGTGGGTGTCGGTTTTAAAGTACATCGGGAAGCTTTCTGCAGCCGTCTCAAGCTCCTCCACCGGATATACGACCTTAATATCAGAATGCTCCCGGATATAGCGGACCAGTTCCCCGGCTTTTGAGGTCCCGGTCTGGTTCGCATAGCAGCGGGGCAGGTAGTTTTTGTAGATTTTCTCTTTATCAGGGGCGATAAAAAGGACAAAATTGTCACGGTCCTCCACATACCGCTCCCGCACCGCCAAAAGTTTCTGGAGGATCTGCTCCAGCTCTTCCTGCGTGAAGAGTTCAATCCCCAGCATCTCATTGACTGTGTTCTCGCCTGTATAAAACAGCCATCCGTCCCTCTCGCCCGGGATGACTCCCGTGTTGTCAATACTGTCAAACAGACGCAGGTTGACAGCTGCATAGGCATCCAGCCACAGGCTGCGGAAAGGGGCATGGTCTCCGATATAAGCTTCCGTCTGGGATGGGATATTTTTCAGGTTTGCGCGGGAAATTGTCGGAGGCGCCGCCAGCATCCGGTTCTCTCCGCTCTGATTCCATGCCGAAGGTCCTGCGGCAGCGCCGAGCAGGTTCGGCAGCATGAGCAGTGCCAGAAAGCATATGGTTATGAACTTTTTCGCCATCTCGATTTCCTCCCTGTTCCTCTAATATTCCAACTTAAAAGCGGAAATAAATAAACGGGTTATAGGTGTTGTTGACCAGCAGCATCGTGCAGAACAAGATCAGGACTGCCATCACGGCCACATCCAGCCAGCCGGTGTGTTCCTCATCGTACAACCACAGAGGAAGCCGTTTCCAGACTGCCTGCAGCGGACCGCAAAGAAGAAGACCTGCCGCCATATAAAAATATATCCGCCTGTCCGCAAACATCGCCGCCGTATAATAACCATTCCCGCCAAAAATCATCTTACGCGCCAGCAGTTTCAGCTGGGAAAGATTTTCCGCGCGGAACAAAAGCCAGCCAAAATACACAACTCCCAGCGTATACACCCGGTTGACGATGCCAAGGCTGATGTAAACCGATGATCCGATCTGAATCCGTTTTTCTTTCAGCCGGTCCAAAAGATCGCCCAAAAACAGTCGCTCCGCGACGATAAACACGCCGTAGTACGCTCCCCACAGCACAAAATTGGCTCCGGCCCCATGCCACAGCCCTGTGGTGAGAAAGACAAGGAACAGGTTTCCATAGGTCCTCAGCCTGCCTTTCCGGTTGCCGCCCAGCGGAATGTAAACATATTCCCGAAACCAGGTAGACAGAGAGATATGCCATCTGCGCCAGAACTCCCGGATGGACATGGACAGGTAAGGGTAGTTAAAATTCTCCATAAAATCAAAGCCGAACAGCTTGCCCAGGCCAATCGCCATGTCGGAATACCCTGAAAAATCATAATAGATCTGAAGGGCATACAGTAAAACCGTAAACCAGATCAGCCCGCGCCCCGCCAGGTCCTGATTGGGGCTCTGGAGCACCCGGTCCACTACGGCGGCAAAGGTATTGGCGAGGATCACCTTTTTCCCCAGACCAAAGCAGAACCGCTTTACGCCGTAAGCGCTCTTTTCCCAGGTGACGCTGCGCTGCCCGAGCTGGGATTCGATGTCATGGTATTTGACGATCGGACCTGCGATGAGCTGAGGGAAAAAGCTGACATACAAAGCCAGCCGCCAGGGATTCTTCTGGACAAAGATCGTCCCGCGGTACACATCGATCACATAGGATAATGCCTGAAACGTATAAAAGGATATGCCGATCGGCAGCGCAATCTCCCTTGCGCCAAGCATTTCCCTGCCAAATGCCGCATTTAACAGCTTCCCAAAGAAATTAAAGTACTTAAAATACCCCAGCAGTCCCAGATTGACTATAACTGCAAGGGTGACAAAAAGCCGGCCGGCCAGAACATCTTTGCGGCCGGCGACTAACATCCCGAACACGTAGTTCAGGGCAATGGATATCACCATCAGAATCACATACTTCGGTTCCCCCCATGCATAGAAAAAAATGCTGGCGAACAGAAGAAGGGCATTTTTCCATCTTAAGTTTTTCAGACAGTGATATCCGATCAATACCGCTGGCAAGAAATACCAGAGAAAAATCAGAGAACTAAACAGCATTTCCAGGTCCTCTTTCTTTTGTATTTGAACCGCTTACAACAGGTGGCCCTGCGCCTTCATCACATCGATGACCTGGTCCACGTACCGTTCGCAGAGCTCATCGCTTGCCGCCTCTACCATCACGCGGACAACCGGCTCGGTCCCTGACTGGCGCAACAGGATACGTCCGTCATCTCCCAGGACCTCGGTCACCTTCGCAACCTCCGCCTGTACCAGGGCGTCATCCTGAGCCAGCTTTTTGTCATGGACGCGGACATTTTTCAGCACCTGCGGGAAAATCTCCACTTCCGATACCAGCTTGGCGAGAGATTCTTTTTTCTCCAGCATGACTTCCATCACCTTCAGGGACGTCAGAATGCCGTCGCCCGTAGTGGCATGTTTGCTGAATATGATATGCCCGGACTGCTCCCCGCCGAGGCAGTTGCCCTTCTGGGACATATTTTCGTAGACGTACTTGTCACCCACGGCTGTCTTTTCGTAATTGATTCCTTCCCGGTCAAATGCTTTGTAGAGGCCAAAGTTGGACATGATCGTAGTCACTACCGTATTGTTGAAGAGAGAGCCGTTCTCCTTCATGTACTTGCCGCAGATATACAGGATCAGGTCGCCGTCCACCACATTGCCGTTCTCGTCCACGGCGATGCAGCGGTCCGCATCCCCGTCGTAGGCAAAGCCCACGTCGCAGCCGTGCTCTTTTACAAACTGCTGCAGCACATGGATATGGGTAGAGCCGCAGTCGGTGTTGATATTGATGCCGTTCGGGTCGTTGTTGATGACCAGGGTCTGGGCGCCAAGGGCGTCGAATACATTCTTCGCAATTGCGGACGCGCTTCCGTTGGCACAGTCCAGCGCCACTTTTTTATTCTTGAAGGAACGGGTCGCGATGGAGATCAGATAGCCGATATAGCGGTTTCTTCCGGCCGCATAATCAACCGTCCTGCCGATGGCTTCTTTTTGTGCAAGCGGAATCTCACCTGTCTCGCCGTCAAGATATTTCTCGATCTCTTCAATCACCTCTTCTTCCAGCTTCTCCCCTTTTCCGTTGATCACCTTGATCCCGTTATCGTAGAACGGATTGTGACTGGCAGAAATCATGATTCCGCAGTCAAATTCCTCCGTCCGCACCACATAGGAGACGCTGGGGGTGGTGGTCACATGGAGTAGAAATACGTCTGCGCCGGAGGCGGTCAGCCCCGCAACCAGGGAGTATTCGAACATGTAGCTGCTTCTTCTGGTATCCTTTCCAATCGCCACACGGCATCTGCCGTCCGTGTTCTTCTGTCCGTAATACCAGCCAAGGAAACGTCCCACCTTGTACGCATGCTCGACTGTCAGATTTACATTGGCTTCCCCGCGGAAGCCGTCCGTTCCGAAATACTTGCCCATTGCTGTTCTCTCCTCTTTTATGCTCACTCAATCGTCGATTTCTTTCAAAAAACGTGAAAGTGCGTCCTGCCAGTCCGGCAGGCGGGTAAATCCATTGTCAGACAGCTTTTGCCTGTTCATCCGGCTGTTTTCCGGCCGCACTGCTTTTGCCGCAAATTCGCTGCTGCTGACAGGGGTCACCGTCACGTTCTCCATGCCTGCCTGCCGGAAGATCTCCACGGCAAACTCATACCAGCTGCACTCACCTTCGTTGGTGGCATGGTAACGTCCATAATGCTCCGTCTGGATCATATCGACCAGCAGACGCGCCAGGTCGTAGGTGTAGGTCGGAGAACCGACCTGGTCGTTGACCACGCTGACCGCTCCCCGCTCTTTTCCAAGCCGGAGCATCGTCTTGATAAAATTCTTTCCGGCAACGCCGAATACCCATGCGATCCGCACGGTAAAATACTTCTCCAGCAGTTCTTCAATCGCAAGCTCGCCCTCGTATTTGGTCAGCCCGTATACATTCAGCGGGTGGCGCTCATCGTCCGGCTCCCAGGGGCGTGTACCTTTGCCGTCGAAGACATAATCCGTGCTGATATACATCATCTTTACGTCAGCGACTTTGCATGCCAGGGCCACGTTGCGGGTCCCGTCTCCGTTGATCTTGCGGCACAGTTCCACGTTATCCTCGGCTGCGTCTACTGCAGTATATGCGGCACAGTGGATGACCGCGTCAACATCTGCCTCTGAAATCACCTTCATACAGGCTTTTTCATCGGTGATATCCATCTCTTCGATATCCACGCCGATCCCTTCCAGACCCTGTTTTTTTAATTCATTCATTAAGTCGGTGCCAAGCTGCCCTTTGGCTCCTGTTACCAATACTCTCATGCTCATTACAGTCTGTCTCCATACATCTTATCAAAATACTGGCTGTATTCCCCGCTGATGATATGCTCCCACCACTCGCGGTTTTCCAGATACCACTGAATCGTCTGCTGGATGCCGGTGTCAAAAGTGTAGACCGGCTTCCATCCAAGCTCCGTCTCCAGCTTGGTCGGGTCGATTGCATAGCGCATGTCATGTCCGGGACGGTCTTTTACATATTTGATCAGGCTCTCCGGCTTGTCCAGGGCTTTCAATACCGTTTTCACCACTTCCAGGTTGGTGCGCTCGTTGTGGCCGCCTACGTTGTAGACCTCGCCGTCCTTGCCTTTGCGGATGATCAGGTCAATGGCCTGGCAGTGGTCGTATACATGGAGCCAGTCCCTGACGTTGGCGCCGTCTCCGTAGACCGGAAGCTCCTCATCTGCCAGCGCACGGCTGATCATCAGAGGGATCAGCTTCTCCGGGAAGTGATACGGTCCGTAGTTGTTGGAGCAGCGGGAGATGGAAACCGGAAGTCCGAAGGTTCTATGGTATGCGAGCACGAACAGGTCCGCACTTGCCTTCGAGGAGGAGTAGGGGCTGGATGTGTGCAGCGGGGTCTCCTCGGTGAAGAACAGATCCGGGCGGTCTAACGGCAGGTCGCCGTACACCTCATCGGTGGACACCTGATGGTAGCGCTTGATCCCGAATTCTTTACATGCGTCCAGCAAGGTCGTCGTACCCATCACGTTCGTGCGGACAAAAATCTCCGGGTCGGTGATGGAACGGTCAACATGGCTCTCGGCCGCAAAGTTTACAACCACATCCGGGCGCTCTTTCTCAAACAGATCGAAGATAAATTGACGGTCCGCAATATCTCCTTTTACGAATTTATAGTTTGGCTTTCCTTCAACCGGCTTTAACGTCTCCAGATTGCCCGCATAGGTGAGGGCATCTAAGTTGATGATCATATCCTCCGGATATTTTTCCACCATATAATGTACAAAATTTCCGCCGATAAACCCGGCTCCGCCTGTTACGATAAATTTCATGTTCGTTGTTCCTTTCTGATTTTAGTTGTGCAGCTTATCAATATATTTGCCATCAAGGACGTCTTTCAGGTACTGTCCGTACTGGTTCTTTTTCAGGATCTCGTAGGTCTCCAATACCTGCTCTCTGGTGATCCAGCCATTTAAATAGGCGATTTCTTCCAGGCAGGCGATCTTGCGGTGCTGGTGGCTCTCGATCGTCTTGACGAAATTGGTCGCCTCCACAAGGGACTCATGGGTACCGGTGTCCAGCCAGGTAAAGCCCTGGCCAAGCAGGGTCACATCCAGTTCGCCGTTCTCCAGATAGATGCGGTTCAAGTCGGTGATCTCCAGCTCGCCGCGGGCCGATGGTTTTAGATTCTTTGCATAGTCTACCACGCGGTTGTCATAGAAATACAGCCCAGTCACGCAATAATTGGACTTTGGCTGTGCAGGCTTTTCTTCAATGGAAACCGCCTTGCCCTCCGCGTCAAATTCCACGATGCCAAAACGCTCCGGATCGTCTACATAGTAGCCAAATACCGTCGCCCCTCTCTCTTTCTCTGCCGCGGCGCGGAGACGCTTTTTCAGTCCCTGTCCGTGGAAGATGTTGTCGCCCAGGACCATCGCCACGCTGTCGTCTCCGATAAAGTCCGCGCCGATGATAAATGCCTGCGCCAGGCCGTCCGGGCTCGGCTGTACGGCGTATTCCAGGTTCACGCCAAACTGATGCCCGTCGCCGAGCAGCGCTTCAAAGCGGGGCGTATCTTCAGGTGTGGAGATAATCAGAATATCGCGGATCCCCGCATTCATCAGGACAGATAACGGATAGTAAATCATGGGCTTATCGTAGATCGGAAGCAATTGCTTGGATGTCACTTTGGTCAGCGGATAAAGACGTGTGCCGGAACCTCCGGCAAGTATGATACCTTTCATTTGTTTACCTCTCATGTATACATAATTAGTTGTACTATATCACAACAGGGACAATAATTCAATTACGGTTTCTTTAAAATTCCCGATAAAGCGACGCGAAAAACGCCTTTTCTCCTTAAATATCAATAGACTTTTACTATCATTTTCGCTATACTAATCGTATTAATATCCTACTTACCTGAAAAAGCCAATAATCCAGAGGAGCAATGCAAATGACCAATACAAATAATGTCGTCCATGTCCAGATGTTGGGACAATTTTCCATTTCCATCGGAGATCATTCTATCAACAGCAAGACGAATCAGGCAAAAAAACCCTGGAGTATCCTGCAGTACCTGATCACCTTCAGAGACCGGGACGTTGCAACAGGCGAGCTGATCGATCTGATCTGGTCCGATGACCAGAGTACGAACCCGGTCGGCGCCTTAAAGACGCTGGTATTCCGTTCCCGAAAGTTGTTGGAACCGCTTGGCGTGCCGCCTCAGGACCTGGTGATCCAAAAGCGTGGTTCTTATGCATGGAACCCGGAGTACAAGGTCCTGTCCGATGCTGATGCGTTTGAATCCCTGTGCCTTCAGGCTGCGGCAGACGGAATCGCAAAAGAGGAACAGCTTCAGCTGTCCCTGCAGGCGATCGACCTTTACAAGGGCGATTTTCTCCCCAGGTCATCCTGGGAGTCCTGGACCGCGCCGATCAGAGCCCGCTACCATTCCATGTACCTGCAGACAGTGCATAAAACGATCGGACTGCTCACCTCGGCCGGAGACTGGGACGAGATTGCCAGGCTGTGTGAAAATGCCATCCGGATCGAGCCATTTGATGAGGACCTGCACTATTCTCTCATCTATGCGCTGCACAGCGCCGGTAAAAAGAGCATGGCGCAGGAACATTATAAACGCACGATCGACCTGTTCTACAATGAATTTTCCATCACGCCTTCCGAACGGTTAAAGGACCTGTATAAGATCATCCGCGATGAGGAACATGGTGTTACCACCGACCTGAGCATCATTCAGGATTCTCTGCAGGAGCAGCAAAAAGCAGGGGGCGCCTATTACTGTGAATATTCGGTTTTCCGGGATATTTATCAGTTAGAGCAGCGGACCATCGAACGAACGGGGGATTCTGTCTATCTGTGCCTTCTGACCGTCCGCACGGCAGGCGGGGAACTGCCAAAGACATCCGTGATGGTCCGCGCCATGGATTCGCTTGGCAGATCGATCTCCAGATCGCTCCGGCGGGGGGATGTCTACGCCCGTTACAGCCTCGCACAGTACATCATCCTGCTTCCCACCGCCTCCTACGAGAATGGATGCAGCGTGATGAAACGGATCATCTCAACCTTCAGGAAAGAATATACAAGAAAAGATCTGGTGATCGACTATTCTCTCCAGTCTGTCCTCCTCAGACAGACCGGGACGATATAAAAAAGAGGGCAGGAACATCCCGCATACCAAACTGCGGTGATGTCCCTGCCCTCTTTTTTATCTGGCGCTGTCTTCATCTCACGCCTCTTTTGCCGCCTGTCTCCTTGCCGCTGACATCATCAGGAACAGAAGTTCCAGAAAACTTCGGAAATTCTTCTGCTGCCTGCCTTCCATCCAGGACACGCTCCCCTGAAGCGTATGGTTTTCCTCAAACATCGGACGCACCGCAAATGTCTCTTTGCCACCGTCCTTCCTGTTTCTGCCGCAGACCAGCACCTCATCAGAAGCCTGCGCTTCCACCCATATGCCGTCGTATCTTCCGGCAAGGATAAGCCCTGCTGCGAGATCCTTCACCAAAGATGCTCCCTTTGTCCGCCCGGCAGACCGGCCGCCGGAAAGCAATCCGTCCAGTATCATGATAAATTCCAAAAAACTCTCAAATAAAACGCCGTCCTGTTCTTCGCCTTTCCGGCTGATCTGTCCCTGCCAGGTGGCATGGTAGCATTGCCTTACCCGAATCAGAAAATTCCCCCGGCTGCCGTCCATCCTGCCCGGGACAAGCCGGTCTTCCAGCTCAATCTTTCCGCTCTTTGCAATGCCGGACGCTGCAAACGTTCTTTTTTGTACCGACGGAGTCGGATAATCCATCTTTTCAAAGCCCCGCTCCATCTGCCAGGCAAGCTCAAAAAAGGAATGGCAGCAATATCCATGTTCCCGGACGCCCATATAAACCACGCACTCCATCTGCTGTGCGTCATACTGTTCCACTGCCAATGTAAAACAGCAGGCTTCATGCCCTGTTGAACTTCCTTTTGAAATAGCCATTTGCCCACCTCCCCGGGATGCCGACATCAGCTATAAAAGCCAATTTCGGACACCATGCTGTCTCACGACGTTTCGTTCATCTTCGCCAGTTTCGCCGCCTGGTCGGCCGCAATGCAGGCATCCAGGATCTCCTGGATATCGCCGTTCATGATCTTATCCAGTTTGTACAGTGTCAGGTTGATTCTGTGGTCCGTCACACGCCCCTGCGGGAAGTTGTAGGTACGGATCTTCTCGGAACGGTCGCCGGTTCCAATCTGGCTGCGGCGTTCTTCTGCCTCGGCGTTCATCTTCTTTTCCATCTCCAAATCGTACAGCTTGGAACGGAGCAGACGGAATGCCTTCTCCTTATTCTGGAGCTGGGATTTCTCGGTCTGGCTGTAGATCACGATTCCCGTCGGGTTATGGGTCAGACGCACCGCGGAGTCGGTCGTATTGACGCACTGTCCGCCGTTTCCTGATGCACGCATAACGTCGATGCGGCAGTCGTTCATATCAATCTGGATGTCCACATCCTCTGCCTCCGGCATGACTGCCACGGTCGCAGTGGAGGTATGGATCCGTCCGCCGGACTCCGTCTCCGGAACACGCTGTACCCGGTGCACGCCGCTCTCGTATTTGAGTCTGGAATAAGCGCCTTTTCCGGTTATCATCGCAACGACCTCTTTAAAGCCGCCAATCCCGCTCTCGTTCAGGCTGATGATCTCCACCTTCCAGCGCTGCGCCTCTGCATAGTTCACATACATACGGTACAGCTCAGAGGCAAACAGGGCCGCTTCATCGCCGCCCGCGCCTGCGCGGATCTCCAGGATAATGTTCTTGTCATCGTTCGGGTCCTTGGGAAGCAGAAGGATCTTCAGCTCCTGTTCCAGGGTCTCGACACGCTTTTTCGCGTCATTCAGTTCTTCTTTTGCAAGCTCGCGCATCTCATCGTCGCTCTCTTCTTCCAGAAGCATGAGGCTGTCCTCGATATCCTGCTTCGCCTGTTTATATGCTTTATATGCCTCCACAATCGGGGCCAGATCCGCCTGTTCCTTCATCAGTTTGCGGAAACGGTTCTGGTTCTCGGTAACATCCGGCTCATTCAGCGCCTGCATGACTTCTTCATAATGAATCAGAATGTCTTCTAACTTATCAAACATGGTGATACACTCCTTCCTCTATCTCCGGGCACATACAACCCGGTCATTTCCCGGCAGGTCTTTGCAGACACGGACGTCCTGATACCCCTCCGCCTGAAAAATACCCCTGACCGCCTCCCCCTGGTCATGCCCGATTTCCAGGTACAGCGAACCTCCCTCAGCCAAATATCGCTTTGCCTCGGAGGCAATTCTTCTATAATATAACAGCCCGTCTTCCGTGCCGTCCAAAGCCAGCATCGGCTCATGTTCCCGCACCTCCGGCTCTAACGTCCGTATCACCGCGGTGGGGATATAGGGCGGATTGGAGGTGATGACGTCAAAAACCGCCTCCTCCATCGCCGCCAATGCTCCGAACAAATCCCCCTGATACAGGCGGATCCTGTCCGCGCAGCCATGTGCCTCCACATTCCTGCGCGCTATTTTGAGGGCTTCCTCTGAAATGTCCGTGGCCGTGATGCTCTCATAACCGCCTTTTACCGCAAGGCTGACGGCAATACACCCGGAACCGGTGCACAGATCCAGCACCTTCTTGGCGGCATCTTTTTGTTCCTCCAGCACCAGTTCCACCAGTGTCTCCGTATCCTGCCGTGGAATCAGCACGTGTTGGTTTACATAAAATTCAAGTCCCATAAATTCCTGGCTGCCAAGGATATGCTGCAGCGGACACCGGCTGCACCGCCTGTCCGTCATCTCCCGGTACTTGCGTATCTGCTGGCGGACCATATCCTCATCCGGCAATTCTTTCATTCGCTCCAGCAGAAAATGGACCGTATCCAGGTCAAATGCAGCAAAAAGCAGCAACCTCGCATCCTCCGCGGCGTCCGCATCACCGGCAAGCCGCAGCTTTTCGCTGCTTTCCTGCAGCAGTTGATACAGCGTCATATCTTCGTCTCCGGGAAGTTCTCTTTTAAGTATGCCTTCCAGTCAAACACCGTATTGACGGCGGCAATCGCCACCTCGATCATACTGTCATCCGGCTCCTTTGTCGTCAGATTCTGCATCCACATCCCCGGTTTGCTGAGGAAATTCACAAGCGCAGAATCACTGCGTCCTGCAATCCGCAAAAACTCGTAAGATACGCCTGCAATCACCGGAATCAGCACAATCCTGCTGACGATCCGCAGCCATACCGTGTCTACGCGGACGACCATGAAGAACAGGATGCTGATGATCATGACGATGATCAAAAAGCTGGTCCCGCACCGCTTGTGCTGTTTGGAGCTTTTGCGGACGTTGTCCACCGTAAGGGGCAGGCCGTGCTCGATACAGTTGATGCATTTATGTTCCGCACCGTGGTACATGAAGGTGCGCCGGATATCCTCCATCCGGGAGATCAGCTTGATATAGGCAATAAAGATACCGATCCGGATCAGGCCTTCCAGAATTGCCATCACCGTATCCGACTGGATAAACCGCCTGAAAAACCCGGCGATCAAAAGCGGCAGCACCATGAAAATGGCGATCGCCATCACCACGGAAAACACCATGACAAAGCCCATCAAAACCTTTTCCACCTTCTCGCCGAAGGTTTTGTCCAGCCAAAGCTCGAACCTTCCAGGCTCGGAGTCCTCATCATCCTCAAAAAAACTCGCCGAAAATGACAGGGTCTTCATCCCCAGCACCATGGAATCAGCAAAGCTGAAAACGCCGCGGACAAACGGCAGGGCGCAGAACTTCACCTTTTCCGTCATGCTGACATAGGTGTCCTGCTGAATCTCAATCTCACCGTCAGGCTTTCGCACTGCAGTGGCATAATTGTCCTTGTTTTTCATCATAATTCCTTCAATGACGGCCTGACCGCCGATGCCGGAATATTTCATGTCTCTCTCCTTCTGTCCTAAAAAAAGATAAGGTTGAGCCAAAGTGTCTCCACTTAAGTCTCAACCTTACTTCGCTCGTCATATCCTTAGTTGGCTGCGTTAACGCCGTACTTTCTGTTAAACTTGTCGATACGGCCACGTGCCTGAGCAGCCTTCTGCTGACCGGTATAGAAAGAGTGGCACTTGGAGCAAACCTCCACGTGGATTTCCTTCTTGGTAGAGCCGGTTACGAACTCGTTGCCGCAGTTGCAGGTAACTTTTGCCTCGTAGTATGCTGGATGGATTCCTTCTCTCATGATTTCACCTCTTCACTTTCAAATTATATAGTCCTGTGATCATCTAACGGTCTCACTCGTACCGTTAAAATCACCTCACGTCTATAAACAGCTTTGTTAGTATATCATAGAATATCCGTGTTTGCAAGAGCATTTTCCCGAATTCCACCGATTTATGCCGGTTTTTTCAAGAAAAATCTTAGAAGAACCGGATTTTCCTGGAACTCTCCACGAACTCCCGGTTGGTCCTGGTCCTTGCAAACAGATCCAGGATCTTCTCCACCGATTCTTCCGGCTTCATCGTGTTGGTCGCCTTTCGCACGATATCCACAGCCTCTGCCTCTTCTTTCGAGAGCAGCAGATCGTCGCGGCGTGTGCCGGACTTCAAGATATCGATCGCCGGGAAGATCCTCTTCTCGGACAGCTTGCGGTCCAGTACCAGCTCCATGTTGCCGGTACCCTTGAACTCCTCGTAGATCACGTCATCCATACGGCTTCCGGTGTCTACCAGAGCGGTCGCAAGAATCGTCAGGCTTCCTCCTTCACGCATGTTACGCGCAGCGCCGAAGAACCGCTTCGGCATGTGCAGGGCTGCCGGGTCGAGACCGCCGGAAAGGGTACGTCCGCTCGGCGGCACTACCAGGTTGTAGGCCCGGGCAAGACGGGTGATGCTGTCTAAGAGGATGATGACATCGCGGCCGTGCTCAACAAGACGTTTTGCACGCTCTGTCACCATCTCGGATACACGTTTGTGGCGGTCCGGAAGCTCGTCGAAGGTAGAATAGATCACTTCCACGTTCTCGCCGACTACGGACTCCTTGATGTCGGTAACCTCCTCAGGACGCTCGTCGATCAGCAGGATCATCAGATGCATGTCCGGATGGTTGGTGGTGATCGCCTGCGCCACCTGCTTAAGCAGGGTCGTCTTACCTGCTTTTGGCGGGGATACGATCATACCACGCTGTCCTTTTCCAATCGGAGACAGAAGGTCCAGCACACGCATGGCGGTGGTGGACTTGCCCGGAGTCTCCATGTGGAGGCGCTGGTTCGGGAAGATCGGGGTCAGGTCCTCGAAGTTCGGGCGGCGCTCAATCACACTGATCGGGTAGCCGTTAACACTCTTGATGTATAACAGCGCGGCAAATTTCTCTGTCGCTGTCTTGATCCTTCTGCTGCCTTTTACGATATCGCCGGTCTTCAAGTTGAAGCGGCGGATCTGGGACGGCGCCACATAGACGTCATTCTCCCCCGGAAGGAAATTCTCACAGCGGATGAAACCAAACCCGTCCGGCATAACCTCCAGGATGCCGTTCGCCTCGATCCCGCTGTCTAACTCTGCTATCTCCTGTGGCGTAAGAGACTCAGGCTGCGGACGCTCGGTGCGCGCCGGACGTGCCGGGCGGCCGTCCTGTCTGCTCTCCTGTGCAGCGCTTCTGTCCACCGGTTTTGGCGGGGCTACTGCCGTCCTTACGATCTCCGCCGTCTCGGCCGCCTGACACAGAGCGTCTATGATCTCAGATTTACGCATGGTGCTTGCGCCTTTTATCCCCTGAGCCTTAGCCAGTTCTTTCAGTTCTGCCAATGGTAACGTTGATAATTTCTCTCGCATAAATTTTTCTCCATTTCTTTCTATCATTCTCGCATATCAATGCTGGGGTTCCCTGTCCTGTTTTCTGCTTATTGCTTCTTAATATCCATTGGGGTAATATAAGATTCAAGAAAATCCTGATTACAGATCTGCGGGGGGACCATATGGTCTCCCCATCTGCCTGTCTGTATTATATAACGGTTTCCAAAAAAAAGAAAGTATTTTTTTTGAATTTCAATATTTATTCAGTCGATTCACGCAAGAACTGCATATGTTCCCGAATATGCCGCTCGTACCCGCTGTCCGCAGGATGATAAAATGTCTGCCCTTCCATCCCGTCCGGCAGGTACTGCTGCCGCACATAATGGTTTGGGTAATCATGGGCATAGCGGTATCCTTCTCCGTGCCCCAGCTTTGCGGATCCCTTATAATGGGAATCCTGAAGATGTACGGGCACGGGCATCGTCTTCTGGCTTCGGACCGCCTCCATCGCTTCGCCGATCGCACAGACCGCCGCATTGCTCTTGGGCGCCGTCGCCACATAGGTCACAGCCTGCGCCAGGATGATCTGCGCCTCCGGCATCCCGATCCGTTCTACCGCCTGGGAGGCGCTGACCGCCACCGTAAGGGCCTGCGGGTCTGCATTGCCCACATCTTCCGATGCACAGATCATGATCCTTCTGGCGATGAATTTGATATCTTCTCCCGCGTACAGCATCCGGGCCAGATAGTACACCGCGGCATCCGGGTCTGAGCCGCGCATGCTCTTGATAAATGCCGATATCGTGTCGTAGTGGTTGTCCCCGTTTTTATCATAGCGGACAGCCCGCTTCTGGATACATTCCTGCGCTGCTTCCAGCGTGATGTGGATCTTGCCGTCAGAAGGATCCCGCTCTGTCGTCAGAATGCCCAGCTCCACGGCATTCAGCGCCGCACGGGCATCCCCGTTGGCGGCATCGGCCAGAAAGTCCGCCGCATCCTCATCGATGACGGCATTGTAACTTCCCATCCCCTTTTCCGTGTCATACACCGCCCGGCCGATCAGTTCCCGGATATCTTCTTTTTCCAGGGATTTCAGTTCAAAGATCCGGGAGCGGGATAAAAGCGCCCCGTTTACCTCAAAAAACGGATTCTCCGTTGTCGCACCGATCAGGATCAGGGTCCCGTCCTCCACAAAAGGAAGGAGATAGTCCTGCTGCCCCTTGTTGAACCGGTGAATCTCATCGACGAACAGAATCGTCTTCTTCCCGTACATGCCGAGGGCGTCTTTTGCCTCGTTCACCACTTCTTCCATGTCTTTTTTCCCTGCCACGGTCGCATTGATCTGGCGAAAATTGGCGCTGGTGGTGCAGGCGATCACCTTGGCCAGCGTCGTCTTTCCCGTCCCCGGAGGTCCGTAAAAGATGATGGAGCCAAGCTGGTCCGCCTGGATGGCGCGGTACAGCAGCTTGTCCTTTCCAATGATGTGCTTCTGTCCCACCACCTCGTCCAGGGTCGTGGGGCGGAGGCGGGATGCAAGGGGAGATTCCCGTTCCTGGGTGCTGCTTCTCATATAATCAAATAAATCCATACTCACTGCCTCTCTTTCGATACGTCCAGTATAGCCGCTCCCCTGTGCCGGTGTCAAGAGGCGGTGTCAAGCCGGTATCCATACGGTATCCATAGACCGTCTGCCTCCCCTGCCGGTTCCCGCAGCCTGTTCCATTCAGTCGATCATGAGTTCATCCACAGTCACAAAGGCATACCCCTGCTCCTGCAGGCGGTCCACGATCTGCAGTGCCGCATCTACAGAGGTGGGGAAAATGTCGTGCATCAGGATGATGTCGCTGTTTCCGGTCCGCTTTAGGACCCGGCTGACAATCTTTGACGTATTTTTAAGCTGCCAGTCAAGGGAGTCCACGGTCCAGAATACCGTCGTCAGATTCATCCGGCACTCCAGCTCCTCATTCCAGTCTCCATAAGGGGGACGGAGGTACTGGGGACGGTTTCCCGTGATGTCGGAAATGATTTTTTCTGTCTGTTCGATCGCATCACAGACTTTATCTTCGCCTGCCTTCGTGAGCTGGACATGGCGGAAGCTGTGGTTTCCAATCAGATGCCCTTCTTCCTGCATCCTGCGGACAAGCTCCTCATTTCCTTCTATATTTTCTCCCATCAGAAAAAAAGTGGCGTGTACGCCACGTTCTTTCAAGCCATCCAGCAGCCTGGGGGTACAGACTCCGTGGGGACCGTCGTCAAACGTCAGCGCCACCACTTTTTCACCGGGATGCTCCGCAAGAATGTCTTTGCTATTGTCCACTTTTGAAAGATTCTGCTCCCACTCTTTTGCCGCTGCATGGATATTTGTTGTCCTGCTGCCGGCTATGTAGCTTCCCTTCTCCGTATACGCCCCCGCTATGCCTCCCATCGAGCCAAGCAGGGCGCCATCTATAACCAGGATTCCCAGGAGCAGGGCGCTTCTGCGCCGCAGGCTCCAGCCTTTAAACGCCATATCGGACCCGCCTTTTCGTTACTCATACTAATTATATGCGTGGGGATTCAAATTAGTATTTTGTAGGGGAGATATCGGCAAAAGGTACGCGCAGACAGGGTGGGAATGGTGGGGCTTAGACAGATTTGGGGCGATACCTCCGCCAGAAAACAAACAGGCAGCATCCTTTCACCGGATACCGCCTGTCTTATCATTCTGCTATAACCTTTTATTTCACCCTGACTTATTCCGCAAGCACAGTGTCGTATGCCTTGGCCATCCCGTTCTCCTGGATCAGACCATACCATTTCTCTACATCTGTTCCCATATCGCTCAAATCCTGACCCCAGTACTCTTCTTTTTTCAGGATGTCTGCAACAGAAGCCGTCTTCATGTAAGCCATGATATCCTCGCTGTCATTGGAAGCATCGGTTCTGTAAAATGCGATCAGCGCCGCCAGGGAGAATGTCAGCCCCTGTGGATAGACGCCGAACTGCTCCTTGTGCTCCAGGATCGTCGGCAGTACTCTTGCCTTAAACTTGGATACGGAATTCAGCGCAATGGAGAGGAGCAGGTGCTTGATAAACGGATTACTGAAACGCTCCAGCACCGCCGCGCCAAACTTCCGGTTGTCCTCCGTATCGCCGATCGTCGGGATAATCTCCTCAAAGATACATTTTTTCAACAGTGCGGATACCCGCTCATCCTTCAGGCACTCGCCGACGGTCTCAAGCCCGTACAGATGTGCTCCCAGAACCATGGAAGTGTGAGCGCCGTTTAAAATCCTTACTTTTCTCTTCTTATAAGGGTCTACATTGTCGGTCCATACAACATTGAATCCTGCCTTCTGAAGCGGCAGCTCATCCTCATGCTGTCCCTGGATCACCCACAGATGGAAGATCTCAGCCGTATCCATCATATTGTCCTGCTCGCCGATCCGCTCGCAGAGAGCTGCGTGCTCGTCTCTCGGGAATCCGGTAACAATCCGGTCTACCAGGGTGGAACAGAAGTCATTCTCCTCTTTCAGCCAGGTCTTGAAATCTTCGCCCAGGTTCCACAGGTCCGCATACTGCAGGCAGCACTTCTCCAGTTCTTCGCCGTTGTGGTCGATCAGTTCGCAGGAAAGGACGATAAAACCTTTAAGTCCCAGGCTGAACCGCTTATACAAAAGCTGGGTCAGCTTGCCCGGAAACGACTTTGCAGGGGCGTCCTCAAACTTGTTGTCGGCTTCAAACACAATGCCTGCCTCGGTTGTATTCGATACGATAAAACGGAAATCCGGATTTTCAGCCAGAGCCATATAAGACGCATTGTCTGCATAGGGATTCACACATCTGGAGATCACATCGATATGGGTATGCTCGTCCACGACCTCGCCATTGTCAATGCCGCGCAGGAACAGATTGTATTCGCAGTTCTGCTTCATGAGCATCTCGCACATCCCTTTTTCAATCGGCTGCACTACAACAACAGAACCGTCGAACAGTTCCTTATCTTTCATTTTCTGAAAGAAATAGTCTACAAAACCACGTAAAAATCCGCCTTCACCAAACTGAATCACTGTCTCTTTTCTCTTGTCCATTGTTCGCAAACCTCCATTTTATAGATTATTTATGGTGTTTTTTGTAAGTGCTTACATTTTTAATTGCAACACGCTACTTCAATATCCTGTAAGCAATACTATACACCATTTATTTCTATTATGCAATAGGTTTTGCAACTTTTTTGTAAGCGTTTACAAGCCGTATATACTTATCTGGTCTTTTCCCGCGCATTTGCTGCGATAAAGGGCCGCGTCTGCCTTGTCAATCAGCTCCTGAAATGCGCGCCCATGCTCCGGGCAGCAGGCAATCCCAATACTGGCAGTCAGGCTGACCGGCAGAGAAAGGGCCCGGATCCTCCCGCAGATGACACCGGCACGTTCCAGTATGTCTTCTTTCCCTGTACAGTCCTTCATATAGATCAGAAATTCATCCCCGCCAAACCGGCCAACCGGATCGCTGCTCCGGGTGCTGTCCTGCAGGGTCCGGGCGATCGCGCGCAGAGCCTCGTCTCCACTGCTATGTCCGAACCTGTCATTGATCTGTTTGAAATTATCCAGATCAAGGAAACACAGAGCGCCCATTCTCCCTTCTTCTCCTTCTATGCAGCCACTGATCAGCCTGCAGATGCCTTCCCGGTTTAAAACCCCGGTAAGATAGTCCAAATCCATCTTTTTACTCAGTTCTTCCAGACGGATCCTGCAATTACGCAGTTCCTTTTCCAAGCTGTCAATCCTGTCTTTCATCCGCCTGTTTTCCCGCTCTAAATCTTCCACTCTCTTTTCTTTCATGTCCCCACCTGCTGAAATACTGTTTCCATTTTTTGGCTGCCAAAAATTTTCCGTATATTTATTTAGATGCACAAACTGTCTTTTCAAATTATTATAACACAAGTTGAATCCCGATACAATAGACGTACATAATAAGATTGAAGCATAAGGAGGGAGCATATGGAACTGAACTATAACGACATCGGCCTGAGAATCAAAAAATTCCGAATTGAAAAGAGGATGACCCAGGACATGCTTGCCGAACTGGTCAATCTGTCAACCCCTCATATGAGCCACATCGAGACCGGAAACACAAAGGTCAGCCTTCCTACGCTGACCCGGATCGCCAATATCCTTGAGTGTTCGATGGACGAACTGCTCTGCGACAGCCTCGTCCAGTCCCGTTACCAGTTTGAGAACGAGATCGGCCGCGAGATATCGGACTGCTCCGAAGAGGAGATCCGGATTATCGCAGATATGGTGAAGGCGTTGAAAACAAGCCTGAGACGAAGACGGTAACACCCGCGCCGCAGGCCGGAGAACGGTACAAAAAAAGCTGCTGCTCATCGCACCAGCTTTTTTCTATGTCGTCTCGTAAATTATGCTAAGGTTACGTTAACTGCCTGCAGGCCACGGTTTCCTTCAGCGGTATCGAAAGTAACTTTCTGACCATCTTCCAGGCTCTTGTAGCCATCAGCTACGATGCCGGAGAAGTGTACGAATACTTCCTCGCCAGTCTCGTCGTTGGTGATGAAGCCATATCCTTTTGTTGCGTTAAACCATTTAACTGTACCGTTATTCATGAGTGGTACCTCCTAAAAATTATTATTTGTATTTCTTCTGAAACAAAAAAATCACATATTTTTGTAAATCGTGAATGCACTTCATGACTTACAAAAATATGTGAATCAAAAGCTCATAACAAAATACATTTGTATTCTATCACCTGTCGGGGAAGGTGTCAAGTGATTTTTGTGTGATGGGTGCGCCGCCGGGGAGAGTCCTTTGGCGGCGCACAAATGCTATTGTAACCCGGTAAATGGGATATTGTCTCGTTGATACACATACCCGCTGTCTGAGCGGACATAAAACAGGATATGCTCTGCCAGGGTATTCTCATCCTGCTTCCTCCAACATATTGATCCATGCGTTCATTGCTCCAGTCAGCCATTTATTTCTATGGTAAAGAGTTTGCTGCCACAGCACCGCGCCCTGCAGCTCGTAATCCAGCCGTACCAACTGGCCACTGTCTGCCAGCTTCTGTACTGCATCATCCGGCATCAGGGCAATCCCGTCCCCGTACCGGACCAAGCCAAGGATCAGCTTCCTGTTCTCTATCTCCATCCAGTTCTTCGGCTTCAGACCGGCCGCAGCCATCTCCGCCTCCAGATTCCGTTCACAGGCGCTGCTTAAGTCTCCGCGCAGCAAAGGATAGGACAGAATCGTCTTTAAGTCGGGTGACGAAACTCTGGCAAGAGGGTGGTCCGGAGACACCGCAAAATGTACCGTCCGGATCTGATCACAGGCATGGATCAAAGCCGGTTCATTCAAAAAATGATCGACGGTCATCATCAAATCGATCTCATTGCGGAGCAGCATCTGGGTCAGCCTGCCAGTGTCCCCGCTGCGGACATGGATGCGGACATCAGGGTACAGGAATCTGTACCGGTGAAGAAATCCGGCCAGCCTCTCTTCGTCTATGGAATCAGCCGCCCCAAGGCGCAGGCTGCCGCTGACCGCATTCTGCTTCCCCTTGCCAATCTGCAATGCTTCCTGGGAAGTCTTAACAATATGTGCAGCATATGAAAGAAACTCATGCCCTTCCTGGGTAATCCGAATCTGCCTGCCGATCCGCTCATACAGTGCGACTCCAAGCTCCTGTTCCAGCTGCTGCATCTGCATCGTTACGGTGGACTGTGCATACCCTAACTGCTTCGCAGCTTTGGAAAGGCTTTGCTCTTCTGCTACCTTTATGAATGTTAACAGAGTTCTGATTTCCATGTGGTATGTTCTTTATATCATTTTATTTGATGTATTTTTAGTAATAGTTCATTTATTTCGATAGATTTATTGTAGCTTAGTTCCAGGAAAATTGCAAGAAAAATATACCGCAATCAAGAAAGAATCCCGCTCACGGGATTCTCCGCCTGCGGCGGGTCGCTATAGCGACATCTCTCATTTCCCCCGCAGTGCAATCCTCGTGGAGCGTTTTTGATTTCATAGGACGCACTTTCCTATGAAACAAAAAACCGGAACCTGTCTGCACAGATTCCGGCCAAAACAATCAATTTTGTTGTTATTATTTCAGGGTAACTTTTGCGCCCTCAGCCTCTAAGGTAGTCTTCAGCTGCTCAGCCTCTTCCTTAGAAACGCCCTCTTTCAGGACTTTCGGTGCACCGTCAACTACATCCTTAGCCTCTTTCAGACCAAGACCGGTAGCTTCACGTACAACTTTGATAACTTTAACTTTGTTCGGGCCAACCTCGGTCAGCTCTACGTCGAACTCGGTCTTCTCCTCAGCTGCCTCTGCCGGGCCTGCTGCTGCAACAACTACGCCTGCTGCTGCGGATACGCCGAACTCTTCCTCACATGCTTTTACTAACTCGTTCAGCTCTAATACGGATAACTCTTTGATAGCTTCGATAAACTCTGCGGTGGTTAACTTTGCCATTTTAATTTCCTCCATTTGATATTATTTTCTTTGAATTGAGTGTGGGTACTTTTTTGCGTCCCACTACGTTTCATAAGGATGTTCGATTCCCGTTGGTCATCGAACGGCTGAATTTCTAAATTCATTGACATCCCTGAAGGGATGGCAATTCATTAAGAAATTCATGCCTCTGCGTTCTTTTCTGCAATCTGATTAAGCACACGTGCGAAGTTTGCAATCGGAGACTGCATGCTTCCCAGCAAGCGGCCCAGAAGTACTTCTCTGGACGGAATGGTTGCGATTGCCTGCATTCCCTTTGCATCGTAGTAAGTATCCTCTACGATACCGCCTTTGATCTCCAGTTTGTCTGCTTTCTTTGCAAACTCAGCAAGAATTCTTGCCGGAGCAGTAGCGTCTGTCTTGGATACAGCGATTGCGGTCGGTCCCTCTAAATGAGGATCCAAAGCAGCAAATGCGGTTCCTTCAGCAGCACGTCTGATCATGGTATTCTTATATACTTTATAAGTAATACCAGCTTCTCTTAACTGCTTACGAAGCGCGGTATCCTGAGCAACGGTAAGACCACGGTAGTCAACGACAACTGCTGTCTGTGCACCGTTCAGTAACTCAGCGATTTCTGCTACGATAGGCTGTTTTAACTCAACTTTTGCCATGAATATTTCCCTCCTGTTTTATTTCTCGCGTCGGCAGTGCCAGTACCGGTTCCCCGGTCCGGGCTGATGCCCGCGGGCCAGATATCAAAAAGAAATCCGGCATTGGAGACTGCACGGAAAAACCTCCCCACCCGAGGGCAGAGAGGTCTGTAAATTCATAAATAGTTTAAGAATTGTACGTTCCTCGGCAGGCGGCTGTAACCTTATGCCTTACGGCACCTGCTGTCTTCGGCAGTCAATACTTGTGTATGATAACATACTATATTGGAATTGTCAACCGTTTTTTCGCAACGATTAGCCAATCATCTTAGCTACGTTCAGCTTAACGCCCGGGCCCATGGTAGAGGTCAGGGTAACGCTCTTTAAGTAAGCGCCCTTCAGGGTAGCCGGTTTTGCCTTAACGATTGCATCCATAAGCGTCTGGAAGTTGTCCGCTAACTGCTCCTCAGTGAAAGAAGCTTTACCCACTGGCACGTGGATAATGTTGGTCTTGTCAAGTCTGTACTCAATCTTACCAGCTTTGATATCGTTGATAGCCTTGGTAACATCCATGGTAACGGTACCAGCCTTCGGGTTCGGCATTAAGCCCTTCGGTCCCAGTACACGACCCAGACGTCCAACAACGCCCATCATATCCGGAGTAGCTACAACTACGTCGAAATCTAACCATCCTTCGTTCTGGATCTTCGGGATCAGCTCCTCAGCGCCTACAAAGTCAGCGCCTGCAGCCAGTGCCTCGTCAGCCTTCGGTCCCTTAGCGAATACCAGGATACGAACTACTTTACCAGTACCGTGCGGCAGAACTACTGCACCACGGATCTGCTGGTCAGCGTGACGTCCGTCACAACCGGTTCTGATATGAGCCTCAATGGTTTCATCAAATTTAGCAACAGCAGTCTTCTTTACCAGTGCAATGGCGTCTGCTGTATCATAAAGATTCGCACGGTCTACAGATTTAGCCGCTTCTACATATCTTTTTCCATGTTTCATGATAAAATAACCTCCTAGTGGTATTGTCGGGGATGTCCCTCCCACGTATCTAAATTGTCATCTCGCTTCTATATCGGAATATTGGAATAACGATTATTCCTCAACAGTGATACCCATACTTCTTGCAGTACCTGCAATCATGCTCATAGCTGCTTCCAGACTTGCTGCATTTAAGTCAGGCATCTTGGTCTCAGCGATCTTCTGCAGATCAGCCTTGGAGATGGTAGCTACTTTTGTTTTGTTGGGAGCTGCAGAACCGGATTTCAGCTTGCAAGCCTTCTTTAACAAAACAGCAGCCGGCGGAGTCTTAGTAACGAAGCTGAAGCTTCTGTCTGCGTATACAGTGATAACAACCGGGATGATTAAATCGCCCTGGTCTGCAGTTCTTGCGTTGAACTCTTTGGTGAACTGCACAATATTAACGCCGTGCTGACCCAGTGCAGGACCAACTGGCGGAGCAGGAGTAGCCTTGCCTGCCGGAATCTGTAATTTGATGTAACCAGTTACTTTCTTTGCCATGATAATGACCTCCTATAATGTGGTATTGTCGGGGATTTCCCTCCCACGAGCCGGCACAAGCCTGTGCCGTGACCGGAACCTGCCCGGTCTGTCTCTTTGTTACGTCATGACCGCACACGTATTGTCTGCGATCACATTTTCTTCACTTCCGTGAAGTTCAGTTCAACCGGTGTTTCACGGCCGAACATCTCGACATTGATGATCAGAGTCTTCTTCGCATCGTTGATGGATTTGACAGCGCCGATGGTATCTTTCCATGCGCCGGCAGTAACCACGATGGTATCGCCCAACTCGAAAGCTGCAATCGCTTCCTTCTTGCCAAAGCCCAGGCTGACCATCTCCTCTTCCGTCAGAGGCACCGGCTTGGAACCCGGCCCGACAAAGCCTGTCACACCGCGGGTATTGCGCACAACATACCATGTGTCATCATTCATGACCATGTGAATCAGCACATAACCCGGGAACATCTTTTTGTCGGCAAGTTTCTCAACGCCGTTTTTTAACTCTGCCACTTCCAGCATCGGGACGGACACTTCCAGGATCTGGTCCTGAAGGTTGCGGTTCTCAATCGTTTTTTCAATGTCTACTTTTACCTTGTTCTCGTAGCCTGAATAGGTATGAACTACATACCACCTTGCTTCTGACATAGCATCACCCTCGCTTTAATTAGATAATGAAGCTGAGGCCCCATTTGATAACAAAATCCAGGATGCCGATAATTAATCCGAGAGCTACAGACACCGCCAGTACGGTGATGGTCTGTTTGGTTACTGTCTCCTGGTCAGGCCATACGATTTTCTTGAACTCAGCTTTTAACCCTTTGACAAAGCTCTTTTTCGGAGCCTTCTCAGTACTGGTATTTGCAGTTTCTCCCATATTTTACACCTCTTACTTGGTTTCCTTGTGCAAAGTATGTGTTTTACAGAATCTACAATACTTCTTGGTTTCCATGCGATCAGGATGGGTCTTCTTATCCTTCGTCATGTTGTAGTTACGTTGCTTGCATTCTGTACATGCCAGTGTAATTCTTGTGCGCACGACTTCCACCTCCACTAAATTTTTCGTTGTTTTTCGGTCATTTTTATCCTGCATCGGGCTGATCCAAACCCAATTTTGAGCATAAAAAAAAGACCTAAGCTCTTCCATTCGCCATATTACTATAGCACAGGAAGAGCCTTACGTCAATAAAAAATATCAAAAAACCTATACCATGAGCTGGTAACTCACGGTTCCCAGAAATTTTCCAAATTTTTTACCCACTTCTTTCATCGCACCACAGAATACAAAACCAAATTCCTCATGCAGCTTCACGCTGGCATCGTTCCCGTCAGTGATGACGGAAATCACGGTATGGATGTCGTCCCGTTCACGGGCGATCGACAGAATATCGGCAACCAGACCGCGGGCAATCCCCTGCCCCCGGTACTCAGGATCCACATACACCGACAGCTCTACCGTGGCAGCATATGCCTCCTTGGGACGGTATGAAGACAGCGAAGCATATCCGACTGCTATGCCGTCAACCTCCGCCACGATGAGCGGGTGGTTGTCAATATTGTGTTCCCGGAACCACTCCATGCGCTCGTCCATCGTCCTGGGGTGCAGGTCAAAAGTCGATATGCCGTTTAACACTTCATAATTGTAGATGTCCAACAGACGGGGCATGTCTTTTATGGCGGCTGTCCTGATTATCATAAAGCGTCTCCTTTTTCCCGATTCATATTCTCAAGTTTTTCTCTTAGAGCCGCAAGCTGTGCGTCTTTCTCAGCCATTGCTTTGTTGTGTTCTGCCATCGCTTTTTCTTTTTCCGCCATCGCCTTGTCTTTTTCCGCTATTACCTTGTCCTTTTCTGCCAGCAGCCTTGCCTGCTCCTCAATCTCCTTCTTCTGTTCCTCAATCATATACTGCACCGTATTCCGGTCCATGATCTCCAATGCCTTCGAATACATATTCACCAGCTCCTCCGGTCTTTGCTGAAACGCAGCAATCTCTGCATACAGTTCGCGAAACTTCGGATAGGCTTTTGTCAGGCGGACAATGTCTGCCGGGTCATCTGATGCCAGAAACAAAAGCCATGCTTCAAGTTCCTCACTTATATTTTGATTGTTTTTGTGGTAAATGTCAAGAAATTTGTCAAATGGGATATAGATGTATTCTTGTAGCAATTCCAGATTCAGGCCGGTATCGAAAACCTGCCTGGCATGATGGCGGTAGTACTCTTTTTTCTCCCCAAACTCCCTCCCGCTCTCATCCATCAAAACGATAGTGTAGACTTTTTTCATCTCCCGGTAAGTGAAATTCTTCTTCATCTCCGCTTTTGCCCTCGCATATTGCCTGAGCACCAGGTCCGACGAGTAGCATGCCCCCCGCTCCCCCGGAAAACGGTATCCAATGCGCTGCATCTCCACGTTGGCCAGACCTCCCGATTCAAGTTCTACCAAAATGTCCATGATCAGCAGGGAGCCTTCTGCCGTCAGGCGGCTGGACTCATTCGGCAATCCCCGCCTCACCTCCACCGTGTGCCTCAAAATTGCCGAAAGCAGCTCTGACAGCCGGTCCGCATGGACTTCCGGATTGAATATTTCCTTAAACACCGGATCCCACGTAATCTTCAGCCCCTTGTTTCCCATACAGAATGCAATCAGGTCTTCCTGGAAATCTTCTGTCAGTTCCAAAAACCTGGCATAGACTACCGGATCACGTTTCAACATCTGCAAAACCTCTTCTCGCTCCTTCTTCCGCCCTGTTATCTCATTTGTCTTTTGATCCATAAATCTCCTCCTGTTTTTTTCTTTCCATGTTTGGAATTGGTGCAGAACCTGCAATGATAACCTTATTCTGTGAGAAAAGAATTTCCCAACTGAATGGTCTTATATTATCAAAAAATGGAATTGGTGTCAAGCACTTCCTACCGCCCCGCCCCAATACAGATCACCACGACAAAGACACGTTTCACCCCCGCCTGCAGCAGCGCCCTGGTGCAGGCCTCGGCCGTACTCCCGGTCGTATAGATATCATCGACCAGAAGCACCGTCTCAGGAATTCCCGCAGGTCTGCCGGAGTCCGGGTCGGCGAAAAACGCTTCCCGCAGGTTTTTCAACCGCTCCGCAGGACTTAATTCCCGCTGGGGAGCCGTTTTCTTTTTCCTGATAAGAAGCTTTTTATCCACGGGAATGTTCCAAAGATCCGACAGACGCTCTGCCAGCTCTTCCGCCTGGTTAAATCCCCGCGTCCGCCGTCTGGAAGGATGGATCGGCACCGGCACAAGCGCGTCCACATGCAGACGGAGAACCTTCTTCCGAAAACGGCAATCCAGGGCAGCCGCGTAAAAATCCAGATACTCCCGCCTGTTTTTATATTTGATGGCCGACATGGAATCTTTCGCGGCCTTGTTATAATTAAGCAGAGCCATACCGCAGTCAAACGTGTGCAGATGACGGCTGCAGTCATAGCAGTACTCTGCCTGTTCACTGATGATTTCTTTACCACACTTTTTGCAGGTTGGGGATTTTACAGGAGACAGCTTTGAAATGCAGGACGGATGGATCAGATCTTGTTCCGGATATACGATGTCGCCGCAGACCGGGCAGCGGTGTGGATAAAGAAGATTGATAAAAAAATGGAAAATTGATTTTAAGATTGATAAAACCCCCTCTCCCCCGGAGACTACTCCTCCGGGGTCAAATTCATAATCTCACAGATACGCTCCTTCAAACCTGTATACCGACGCTGTTCCACCTCATTGTTCACCATACCCTGAAACGTCTCCGGCACGCCTACCAGGCAGACGCAGGAACGGGCGCGGGTCACTGCGGTGTAGATCAGGTTGCGGGTCATCAGCATACGTGGACCGGCATGGAGCGGAATCACAACTGCAGGGTACTCGCTTCCCTGGGACTTGTGGATCGTGATCGCGTAGGCAAGTTCCAGTTCTTCCAGTTGTTTGAAGGTATATTCCACCATCTTTCCCTCATCAAACTCTACCGTCAGCTCTTCCGCAAAGGAATTGATCTCCCTGATGATTCCGATATCTCCGTTAAACACGCCCATGCCGGAGTCCACCGGAATGCCGTACCGGTTGCGGATCTCCCACTCGATCTGATAATTGTTCTTAATCTGCATCACTTTGTCGCCAACCCGGTATATCGTACCGCCCGCTTCTTTTTCCGGCTTGGATGAAGATTTTGGGTTCAAATACTCCTGAAGGATCCCGTTCAGCCGCTCCACTCCCAAAGCCCCTTTCCGCATCGGGGTCATGATCTGGATGTCAAATGGCTCTGCATGAACATAATTCGGAAGCTTCTCCTTTACCAGCGTGATCATGGCGCTGATGATGGCATCCGGCTGCTCCCTGCGGATAAAAAGAAAATCCTGACTCTTTTTTCCGAGGGGAATCTGCTCGCCTGCGTTGATCTTGTGGGCATTCACGATGATATCGCTCTCTGCCGCCTGCCGGAAGATCCTGGACAAACGGACCACATTAAAACAGTTGGAATCGATCATATCCCGCAGCACATTGCCCGGTCCCACGCTGGGAAGCTGGTTGACATCTCCTACCAGAATCAGGCGGGTCCCCGGATTCACCGCCCGCAAAAGCGCCTGCATCAGATAGATGTCCACCATCGAAGTCTCATCGATGATGATGGCATCCGCATCCAGCGGGTTTTCCTCATTGCGCTCAAAATGCATGCCCGACGTATCGCCGTTGTCCCCCGGCGCTCCGGTCAGCTCCAGCAGACGGTGTATCGTCTTTGCCTCATAGCCGGTCGCTTCCGCCATCCGCTTTGCCGCCCGGCCGGTGGGCGCAGCCAGAAGGATTTCCATCTCTTCCTGCTCAAAATAACGGATAATGGTGTTGATCGTCGTCGTCTTTCCCGTACCGGGACCGCCGGTGATGATCAAAAGACCGCTGTTCACCGCTTCCACCACTGCCTGGATCTGAAGTTCATCCGCTTCAATCTGCTCCTCATCCCGGATCCGGTCCAGGCGTTTCCTGATCTCCGCCTCCGGCTCGCTCCCCCTGATATTCAAATCGTGCAGCATTCTCGCCGTATTCAGTTCCGTGTAATAGTACTGGGACGCATATACATGGCGGCCCGGGTCGCCGCCCTCTCCCGTCTTCACGACGATTTTCTTTTCCATCTGAAGGTCCACCAGATGCTTTTCCATCACTTCCGCATCCACATGGAGAAGCTCCGCCGCACCGCGAAGCAGCTCGGCAAGAGGCAGGTATGTATGCCCGTTTGCCACAGACTGGAGAAGCGTATAAAAAATCCCGCTTCGGATCCGGTAGTCCGAATCAGTAAATATCCCAACCCGCTGGGCAATCTCATCTGCCATTTTAAACCCGACGCCCTGGATGTCGTCTGCAAGGCGGTAGGGATTTTCTTTGATGATGCCGTAAAGGCGGGGACCGTATTCATTGTAAATCTTCAATGCCAGGTTCATGGAAATACCATATTCCTGCAAAAACATCATCGCCTGGCGCAGCTCTCTCTTTGCCTCCATCTGTTCTGAGATTGCCATCGCCATCTTCTCACTGATGCCTTTGACCTCAGACAGCCGCTCCGGCTCTTCCTCGATCACACGGAAGGTATCCGCTTTAAAGCGGCGTACAATCCTGGCTGCAAGGGCTGCCCCCACGCCCCTGATTGCCCCGGAGCCAAGATACCGCTCCATCGACATCGTGTCCTCGGGGGCTTTCAGTTCATATGTCTCTACCTGTATCTGTTCTCCATAGATTGGATGCTCCACCATCGTACCGCTTGCTTCCACCATATCGCCCTCGCTGATATAGGGAAATGTCCCGACCAGGACATATTCCTCCCCGCCGGACGATACACTCAGGATAGAATACCCGTTTTCATCATTGCGGTATTTGATTTTTTCAACATATCCGGTTACTGTCGCCATACCTTTACTCCCTGTCAGTATAGAAAAGTCCCGCGACTGTTCTTGTCACGAGACTTTTTTATAATCACCTGATGCCGTTGTGCATAACCTGGCATCAATATTCCATCGGTTTGTTATCTCCATGCTGGAACTCGATGAACTTGCCTGTGCCGATCGCCACTGCCGTCAGCGGGTCCTCCGCTACCATCGTGGTAATGCCCGTCTTCTCTTCGATCAGCTGGTCAAGACCGTTCAGCAGGGAACCGCCGCCCGTCATCACGATGCCGCGGTCGAAGATATCTGCCGCAAGCTCCGGCGGCGTGCGCTCCAAAACGTTGTGGACGGCATCCACGATCTGGATTGCCGGATCCCTCAGCGCCTCAAGCGTCTCATCGGAAGTGACCACGATCGTCTTTGGAAGACCGGTCACCAGGTTCCGGCCACGTACCTCCATCGTCAGGACCTCCGGTCTGCGGTAAGCAGCTCCGATATTGATCTTGATCTCCTCTGCGGTCCTCTCACCAATCAGAAGATTATGTTTTTTACGCATATAGCGGACCAGCGCCTCGTCAAAGTCATCACCTGCCACCTTGATGGAAGTGCTGACTACGGTCCCTCCCAGAGAAATAACAGCGATATCGGCCGTACCTCCACCGATATCTACAATCATATTTCCACACGCCTTGGCAATGTCGATGCCCGCACCGATGGCTGCCGCTACCGGCTCCTCGATGATAGACACTTCCCTTGCCCCAGCCTGATAAGTAGCATCCTCTACCGCCTTCTTCTCAACCTCGGTCGCACCGCTCGGAATACAGACTGCGATACGCGGCTTTCTCAGCGTCTTCTTGCCAACGGCTTTATTGATAAAATATTTCAGCATCTTTTCTGTGACGGTATAATCGGATATCACGCCCTGACGCAGCGGCCTTACTGCCACAATGTTACCCGGAGTCCTTCCGATCATCAGACGCGCCTCCTCGCCGATCGCCATGATCTTGTTGGAATCACGGTCAATAGCTACTACGGACGGCTCTTTTAATACAACGCCCTTTCCTTTTATATATACCAAGATACTCGCCGTACCTAAGTCAATACCAATGTCATTGGACACTAACATTACAATTCCTCCTGTATGTTCCTCACAATTCCCGATTCTGTAGTCTAATCCCTCTTATTATATACAAACATTGATGTTTTTGAAAGGGTTTTTTTATTTTTTATTTTGTTTATGTTTTTTTTATTGGGGAGACACAGTTTTGACACAATTGTTTTTTATACTTTAGATACATTATCCGAGAGGGTAATGGGCTTTTAAAAAAGCTTTTTCATACTCATACCGGGCAGTACAAACTGCCCGGCCCCCCTAAACCATTTTCTTTTATTTATATACCTACCATTCCCAAATAATAACAGAAAAGACCCCGCCATAACCCGGCGGGGTCTTTTCTGTGTGCCTGGCCGCCGTTGCTTACATATCATTTCGAGAATATACACTTTTTCTTAATTTTTTTTATGCTTTTTTTATAGCGGGTACATACTTTCGACACAACTGTTTTTTATACTATAAGTACATTATCCGAGAGGGTAATGAGCTTTTAAAAAAGCTTTTTCATACTCATACCGGGCAGTGCAAACTGCCCGGCCCCCCAAAAAGCCATTTTCTTTTATTTATATACCTACCATTCCCTAGTAACAAACAAAAACCCGCCGTAACCCCGGCGGGTTTTTGTTCGTTCTGCCCCGGCTCTATGCTCTCAGGCAAAAATCGCTGCAATCCACGACTCTCGTGGCAAGTCCCTCATAGAATTCAGGTTCATGGCAGATTAAAAGAATGCTTCCCCTGTAAGCTTTCAGTGCCCGCTTCAGTTCTTCCTTCGCCTCCACATCCAGATGGTTCGTCGGCTCATCCAGCAAAAGAACATTGCTCTCCCGGTTGATCAGCTTGCACAGCCTCACCTTCGCCTGCTCGCCGCCGCTCAGCACCCGGACCTGGCTCTCGATATGTTTTGTAGTCAGACCACATTTGGCAAGAGCTGAACGCACCTGATACTGGGTGTAGGACGGAAACTCCTTCCAGATCTCCTCGATACAGGTAGTCGTATTCCCCGGCTCCATCTCCTGCTCAAAATATCCGATATACAGATAATCTCCCAGCTCCACACTGCCGCCAACAGGGGGAATCAGCCCGAGAATGCTCTTTAGCAAGGTGGTCTTTCCGATTCCGTTGGCCCCGCGCAGCACAATCTTCTCTCCGCGCTCCATAGAAAAATTCAGGGGACTGGTCAGAGGCTCATCATAGCCGATCACCAGATCATGGGTTTCGAAGATATATTTGCCTGCTGCCCGCGCCTCCAAAAAATGAAACTCCGGCTTTGGTTTTTCTTTGGCCAGCTCAATGACATCCATCTTATCCAGCTTCTTCTGACGGGACATCGCCATATTCCTTGTAGATACCCGCGCCTTGTTCCTTGCCACAAAATCCTCAAGCTGGGCAATCTCCTGCTGCTGTTTCTTGTACGCCGCCTCCAGCTGCGCCTTTTTCGCAGCATATACCTCCTGGAACTTGTCATAATCCCCCACATAGCGGTCGAGACGCTGATTCTCCATATGATAGATCAGATTTACCACGCTGTTTAAAAACGGAATATCATGGGAGATCAGGATAAATGCATTCTCATACTCCTGAAGATACCGTTTCAGCCACTCGATGTGCTGAGTATCCAGATAGTTGGTCGGCTCATCCAGAAGAAGGATGTCCGGCTTTTCTAACAGAAGTTTACCCAACAGGATCTTTGTCCTCTGTCCTCCGGAAAGCTCGGTGACGTCGCGGTCAAGTCCAATCTCATCCAGGCCAAGCGCCCTGCCTACTTCTTCCACTTTGCTGTCTATGATATAAAAATCGTGAGCCATCAGAAGGTCCTGGATCGTCCCCAGCTCCTCCATCATCTGCTCCATCTCTTCCTCTGACGCTTCTCCCATCCTGTCACAGATGTCATTCATCGTCGCTTCCATCTCAAACAGGTAGGAAAACGCACTCTTTAGCACATCCCGGATCGTCATCCCCTTTTCCAGCACTACATGCTGGTCAAGATAACCAACCCGGACATTCTTTGCCCACTCCACCTTGCCTTCATCCGGCATCAGCTTGTCGGTAATGATATTCATGAATGTAGATTTTCCCTCTCCATTGGCCCCAATCAGCCCGATATGTTCTCCCTTAAGCAGGCGAAAGGACACATCCAGAAAAATAGCGCGGTCCCCAAAACCGTGGCTTAAATTCTCTACGTTTAATATGCTCATCTGTTTCTCTCCTAAATCTCGCGGTTTCTCTCTGTTTTTTACGTTTATCCTCAATCAGAATAAAGGACAGGACGGGAAATGTCAAGCTTCATCCGCATCTGCATATCATGATAACAACGTACTTTTTAAGAAGTGATAATATGGTATTGCCGTTAAGTCGAATCAAGCCTGGCGAACGGGTCAAGGTTGTCTGGGTTGCCAGCGATGATCATATGAAACAGCGCCTTCTCGATCTTGGCTTCGAGCCGGAGGAATCCCTTTCCTGCATGCTGAAGGCGCCCCGCGGCGGGATGAGCGCATTTCTGGTACGGAACGCCGTGATAGCCCTGCGGCGGGAAAATGCCGCTGAGATCTTTGTTGAACAAATCTGACAGGCAGGTCTGACAGAAATGAAGAGGCGGCTTTTTCAAAAAAATAGACTGCACATGCTTTCTAACAGCACTGCGCAGTCCATTTTTTGAAGCTGTATTTCTTAATCTTCTTCAGCATCTTCCTCTTCAATAATGCCTGAGCCTACGGTGCTGACCGCTGTGGACACAGCAACCACGACTACAAACAAAATGATCAGGGCAAGTCCGCCTGCTAACATAAGTTCCATCCCTTCGCCTCCTGTTACGACATTCAACTAAAGACGAGTATAACATAAAGCCTGATGGAATTCAACCGGTTGCAGCATTTAGGTTTCGCTTAGATTTCGTTTGCTGCCAATTGCTCCATCTGGGCATTCACAAAATCCTCGCAGTCCCGCATGGCAAGAATCGTCTTATCCAGCAGCTCGTCCAACTCCCATCCCAGGCGCTCTGCTCCATCCTTGATGACGTCCCGGGAACAGCCCGCGGCAAATCTCTTGTCTTTAAATTTTTTCTTCAGGCTGGATAATTCCATATCTTTGGTGCTCTTAGACGGGCGCATCCGTGCCGCCGCCCCAATCAGGCCGGTCAATTCATCCGAGGCATACAAAACTTTCTCCATCAAATGCTCCGGCTCGACGTCGCTGCAGATTCCATATGCGTGGGAACAGATCGAGCGGATCATATCCTCCCCTACACCGCCTTTTTGCAGCAGCTCCGGCGCCTTTACGCAGTGCTGGTCCGGAAACTCTTCAAAATCGATGTCGTGGAGCAGACCCACGATCCCCCAGTAATCCTCTTCCTCCCCGCAGCCCAGTTCTCTTGCATACCAGCGCATTGTCCCTTCTACCGTCAGGGCATGCAGGATGTGGAAAGGCTCGTGGTTGTATTGCTTCAACAGGACCAGCGCCTGTTCTCTGTCAATCTGGCTTGTCATATGATTATCCTCCTCGTCAATGATCTTTCTCGTTTTTGGTTCTCGCCAATCATGATGTATATTATTTTAGTACAATTTGTTTTATTTGTTAAGAGAAACTTTTTTGATTTATTTTCCAGATTTTCAGCTTTACAATTCTGCCGTTATGAGGTATAATAAACCTCGTCGAAATGACACGCGCAGATGTAGTTCATCGGTAGAACACCAGCTTCCCAAGCTGGGGAGGCGGGTTCG
>JAPJQL010000066.1 GCA_030825115.1 Lachnospiraceae bacterium | reverse complement strand
AAGTGGTCAGAAAAAATAGTTTGGAGGATGTTCTTTTTACACATAAGAACATTTTGCAATAAAAAGATACAAAGAGAACCCCCAAAATCCCCTCATGAGTGAGGGAGGGCACTGAAAAAGTAGATAATACCGCCTGTGTTTGCTATAATATATATATCAAATATAGGCGGTGTTTTTATGATCGAACAACAGCAGAGATTGGTGTTAAGTCCATACATGGTGATATATGAATTAGTAATCCCGAAAGATAATCTTCTTCGACAGATAAAAGAATTGGTTGATTTTAGCTTTATTTACGATGAACTACTTGATAAATATTGTCTGAATAACGGACGAAATGCAGTTGCGCCTATCCGAATGTTTAAATATCTGCTTTTAAAATCAATTTATGATTTATCTGATGTTGATGTTGTAGAGCGTTCTAAATATGATATGTCTTTTAAATATTTTCTGGACATGGCGCCAGAAGATGAGGTCATAAACCCCAGTTCATTGACTAAGTTTCGCAAGCTGCGCTTAAAAGATATGAATCTTTTAGATAGGCTGATTGCTAAAACGGTTCAGATTGCATTGGATAAAGGAATCATAAGTTCAAAATCTATTATTGTGGATGCCACTCATACAAAATCAAGATATAACCAAAAAACACCGCGTCAGGCACTTCAGGATCAGTCTAAGAAACTGCGATGTACCATCTATGAAATAGATGAAACAATGAAAGATAAATTCCCCAATAAAAACACCGAAGATTCTTTAGAAAAAGAATTAGAATACTGTAAACAGCTTATCTCAGTCATAAGAGGAAATGAAGAATTATGCAGTTATCCGAAAGTGCAGGAAAAATTAAATCTATTAGAGGAATCGGTCAGTGATGATATGGAACATTTGGAAACTTCAAAGGATGGAGATGCAAAAATCGGTCATAAAACAGCCGATACTTCTTTCTTTGGATATAAGACCCACATCGCCATGACAGAAGAACGGATCATTACGGCTGCAACTGTTACCAGCGGAGAAAAAACAGACGGAAAAGAATTACCGGCGCTGATTCAGAAAAGCCGGGAGGCAGGGATGGAAATTGAAACCGTAATTGGAGACAAAGCGTATTCAAGCAAAGAAAATATAGATGCAGCTAAAGATGGAGATTATGAACTCGTATCCAGATTAAACAGTATTGTTACCCAAGGGAACCGTACAAAGCCAGATGAGTTTGAGTTTAATAAGGATGCACGGTCTCGCGGGCATATTTTCTGGAATCCAGATAACATCCGCTCTTGGTTCCCCGCGACCTGCGGTCATTGGTAAGCCACTCCATGGAAAAGCTTTCCAACGGATCGTACTGCAGACGGATATAACTGAATCCATTCTCCCAGTGAGCCTGGGCCTTCTCAATCACATCCTCCAGCGAGGAGCCGTTTGCATACATATAAACAGCAACCGCGTCCCGGCTCTTGCCGCCCAGGAGGTCGTACACCGGCATCCCCGCCATCTTTCCTTTGATGTTCCACACGCCAGATCGATGCCGCCGAAAGCCGAATTCAGCACGGGGCTGTTGCGCCAATAGGAGTTTTGATACATTAAAGTCCACAAATCCTGGATATCCCTGGCTTCCCTGCCAATGAGCAGGGGCCGCAAATATTCATCGATGACCGTGATGACCGCTTTGCAGCGCTGTGTAAATGTGGCACAGCCCAGCCCATAGAGTCTGGGCTGACTCGTCTCTATCCGCACGACCACCAGATTGTTGTGGAAAGGACGCGTTAAAAATGTCTTTATCTGTTATTTTTATCATTCTACACCTCTTAAAATGTATTATAACAACACGCCTGTCCCCGGCCGGCGGACATTTGCGGTGCTACCTTGTACTCAGGCCATCATCCTCTTTTTTATAATAATAGCTTAAACGTGTGAAGTTGCGTGCAAAGAAACGCTTCTGCAGATCGACGGATTCTTCGGCGCCGCTTGTGATTGCTTCGTGCAATTGATCGTGATAGGACATGGCTTCCCTGAAATGCTCCCGCTGTTTCTCCTGATCTTCGGAATTTCTCAGCAGGAACTTATTACTTTCATGCTGGAAGAGATAAAAGTCGTTTTTGAAAATCTGGGCTATCTGAATCAGCTTGTCATTGCCGGTGGCGGCGATGAGCGACAGATGAAACTTGGCATCATAAATTGTGTACTGTTCTGCATCGAGGGCCTTGGTCGCCTCCACCAAACCCTGATAGGCGGCGCTGAAATACTTTAAATCCACCGGCTCTTTGCTGGTGATAATCAGCTCAAGCGCCTTTTCCTCCAGCATTTCCCGCAGTACGCTGATGTCCTGAAATTCCTTTTTTGTCATCTCCAGGGTAAAATTCACCTCCGAAAAGTCAAAAAGCTCCTCGGCGCCCAACACATAGGAACCCTTTCCGCACCTCAATCAGGCCGATCACCTTCAGCTTGTTTAACGCGCTGCGGACAGAAGCGCGGCTCACACTCAGCTGCTTACTGAGTTCCGGTTCGCTGGGCAGTTTATCTCCGCTTTTCCAGACGCCTTTCTTAATATTCTCCAGCAACCGTTCATACACAATACTGTCAATCCGCTGCTTTGCTATAGATTTCATAGAGACCTCCTTGAAATAAAACAATCAACTTATATGCTGTCTGACATGTTGATTATATATAATTCTTACGGGAACTTGTCAAGAGATTTTTTACATTTTATACAAAAATCAGATCAGGTTGGGATTCCCGATACAGTTTTCTGCCCAATATTCCTCCATCTTATGGGCGTAATCTTTTGCAAGTTGAATTAAATATCTGGTCGGTTTCGTCAGATGCATGGAGTGGGAGTGGGCGATGGACCACTCCCATTCGGGATTTTCATCCAGATAGAACCAGGCCACCTTGTTGTTGAATCGGGCGTAGGACTGAGGCATGATGGTACAGCAGAGGTTGTATTCCACAAGCTTGCTGAGCGTCCTGTTCATCGTCGATTCGCAGAAGAGGTTGGGCTGGAAACCGGCGTGGGTGAAGAGGGGGTCAATGATCGTGCGCTGGGTGGAGCCCGCGAACATGAGACAGAAGGAGTCGTCGCGAAAGTGGGAGAGGCTGATGGTGCTGAGGGGATCCCCCGGAGGCGCGGCATACTGCGCCATGGGATGCTGAATCGGGATACCCAGAACCAGCTTTTCATTGCACAAGTGTATGTACTCGTTGTCCAGCTTATCCTTGTCTGTCAGCATCACAAAGATCAGGTCCAGAAGTCCCTTGGAGAGCATCTCGTGCTGGTCGCTGACCTTGTGCTCCTCCAGATGGATCGTGATCCCGGGATACCGCTTATTGAACGCGGTGGAGACATAGAGAAACATATCCACGCCGTGCTCAAAGGGCAGTCCCCAGAAGATATCCCCCGTGATATTGTCGGCCAGATCCTGGATCATAGAGTATGCGTTGTGTTTGAGTTTGATCATCTCCCGGGCGTGATTTACATAGATTTCCCCGGCCTGCGTCAAGTGCAGGTGACGTTTATTCCGCTCGAACAGCTGGATGTTCAATTCCTTTTCCAGCCGGATCAGCTGCTGGTTTAACCCGGACTGCGTGATAAAAAGGGCCTCGGCGGCCTTGGTGATGTTGCCGTAATCGGCGATGGCGATGATGTATTCCAACTGCTTTAAGTCCATGACAGCGTCCTCCGTATCTCTTACAAAAACTTAGTATTGATAGAATTATTAGTATCTTTATTTCTTATAATAACACATATATAATAAATTTAAAAGAAAGGACAGCTTTTTTAGTAATAACGTAACGGTTCAGTAGGGAAGAGGAGGATGGATATGAAAGTATTGAGATGGCTGGATCATCACGTTGAGGAATTGTTCCTCTCCGTGTTCCTGCTGACGCTGATTATTCTGACATCAGCGAATGTGGTGCTGAGGTACGTGTTCAACAGCGGTCTGACCTGGAGTGACGAGATCTGCAAGTACTGCCTGATATTTTCCGGGTTTATCAGCATCAGCTGCTGGATCCGCCACAAGAGCGGGATCTGTGTGGACGCGCTGGCGCAGGTGGTGCCGGGGCCGGTGAAGATGATTTTTCAGGTTCTGGTTCAGTTGATTGTGCTGGCGTTTTTTCTGCTGATGTTCAAGGGGGCCATCAGCTGCTGGCTGGCAATTAAAAAGAGCGGACAGGTCAGCGGCACGCTGCAGATTCCCATGACCTACGTGTATATGGCGCCGATCATCGGTTTTGGTCTGGCGCTTCTGCGGGAGGTTCAGAATCTGGTGCTGGGGTTTGTACAGAGAAAAAAAGGGGGGAATGAGCAGTGACGATTGTTTTGTTTTTTTTGATCCTGTTCGCGGTGATCGCGATCGGGACGCCGGTGGCGATTGTATTCGGAGGGATGGCGGTTCTGCCGGGGATTCTGGATGCGTCCTTCCCCTACACGGTGGAGGCGGCGATCCGCAGCATGGTGAGCGGTCTGGACAGCTTTACGCTTCTGGCGGTTCCGCTCTTTATGCTCTCGGGAATCATTATGGCAAAGGGAGGAATCTCGGAGAAGCTGTTTAACTTCTTCGCCTACTTTATCGGCAACAGGACGGCGGGAATGCCCTGCGCGGTGATCATCACCTGCATGTTCTACGGCGCAATCTCCGGCAGCTCGCCGGCCACGGTGTCGGCGGTGGGAGCCATGACGATCCCGTTTTTGATCTCCCTCGGGTACGATGGAGTGTTCAGTACCTCCATTGTGACGGTGGCGGGAGGTTTGGGAGTCATCATACCGCCCAGCATCTCCTACATCGTATACTCCTCGGCCTCCGGGGCGTCCCCGTCCGCGCTGTTTATCGGCGGTATTATCCCGGGCATCCTGATCGGCATCGCTCTGATGATCTGCGCTTACATCAAATGCAGAAAGAGCGGGGAGGACAAGGAGAAGCTGGCGGAGAATTACAACAGGATTCACGACATGGGCTTCTGGAATCTGTTTAAGGAGAGTTTTGCCGCGTTGCTGACCCCCGTCATCATCCTGGGCAGCATCTACGGGGGAATCGCCTCCCCGACGGAGGCTGCGGCGGTTTCGGTTATTTACGCTTTAATTATCAGTATCTTTATCTATAAGACACTGAAGATCAACGAGCTGGGCAATCTCCTGGTGGAGGGCTGTAAGACCTATGTGACGATCCTGTTTGTGATCTCCGCGGCCACCGCGTTCGGGCGCGCCCTGACCATGCTGCGTTACCCGCAGGTGATCAGCGAGGGGATTCTGGGGAATATCTCCAACCGCATTGCCGTGATTCTGGTGATCAACCTGATCCTGCTGGTATTCGGTATGATTTTGGACAACATTCCCAACATCATGATCCTGACTCCTATCTTTTTGCCCATGGCTACGGCCATCGGCATGGATCCGGTGCACTTTGGTATCATGATGACGGCGAATCTGGCTATTGGCATGGTGACACCGCCTATGGGAATCAACCTCTATGTGGCCAGCTCCATGACCAAGATTCCGGTTTTAAAGATCGCGAGAGCGGCGATTCCGTTTTTGATTTCGTTCTTTATCGCACTGCTGTTGATTGCATTCATCCCGCAGCTGAGTCTGTGGCTGGTGGGAATGTAATAATATTATAAGGGATAAAAAGGAGAAGAATATGAAGAAGAAAATGAGTGTGTTACTGGCGTTAAGTATGCTTGTACTGACGGCCTGTTCTGGAAAATCCGCCCCGCAGACCACAGCAGCTCCCCAGACGGAGAGCGCCGCGGCAGGTACGGAGAGTTCCGACAAGACGGAGGCGGCGGGGGGAGAACAGGTGGAGATCGCGGATTCCTACACCTGGACCGTGGCCATGAATGTGGCGGAGACCACGTTAAACTATAAGATGATGGACAAGTTCAAAGAGCTGATCGAGGCTAAGAGCGGCGGCAAGATCACGCTGAATCTCTACGCCAACGGCCAGCTGGGCAACGACACGGAGCAGATGCAGGGCATGATCGAGGGCAGCAACGATTTTGTCACCACGATCACCAGCGGCCTGACCTCCTTTGTGCCGGCCTACGGTGTGTTCGACCTTCCCAACGCGTTCCCGGATCTGGAGACCATGAGAAAGGTGCTGGACGACGAGAGCTTTGTGGACACGTTAAACAGGGACTCTGCCACCACCAACGTGAGAATGATGGGCATGGCGGACGCCGGCTTCCGTCAGACGACCTCCAACAAGGAGATCCACTCCGTGGCGGACTTCTCCGGCTTAAAGATCCGTGTGATCCAGAACCCCTACCACATCGCGTACTGGCAGTCTCTGGGCGCCAACGCTCTGGCCATGGACTTCAGCGAGGTGTATGTGGGACTTCAGCAGAAGACCATCGATGCTCAGGAGAATCCGTACATGAACATTGTGTCCAACAAGTTCTACGAGACGCAGGACTATGTCATTGAGACCAACCACTTAGGACATATCATCGTCTTCCTGATGAACGACGGGCTCTACACCAGTCTTCCCGAGAATGTGCAGGCGCTGGTGGATGACTGTGCCCACGAGGCCATTGTCTACACGAGAGGTCTGGCCGACGACAGCATCGCAGCGGACAAGGCGACCATCGAGGAGAGCGGCACCAAGATCATCACTCTGGACTCTTCCGTGCAGGCGGAGATGAAGGAAAAATCAGCCGGTGTCTACGATCAGATCCGCGAGGCGGTGGGAGACGAGCTGGTGGATTCCCTGCTGAATGCCATTGACGCAGCAAAATAACTGGAATGGAGAAAATAGAGTATGCGTTCTTTGATTTTAAAGGGCGGGGAGATCTATGACCCGCTGACAAAGGAAAGAAGAGAGGGTGGCCTGGGGATCAGGGACGGCAGGATCGTTCCGGTGGAATCTCTGGCCGGGGAGGAGACGGATGTGATCGACGTCGGCGGCTGCACCGTAGTGCCGGGGTTCATCGACTATCACATACACCTCTACACAGGCTGCGACGGCGGCGTGGCGCCCGACACGATCTCGCTTCCCTCGGGAGTGACGACAGCGGTGGACGGCGGAACCTGCGGGGTGAGCACATTCGAGATGTTTAAGAGGAACAATATCGATCCCTCCATCACCCGTGTGCTGAGTTATCTGCACGTCTCCTCTTCGGGGCTTTCGACGGCGGTATTTCCAGAGAACGCAGACCCGGATTGTTTTGAGAGAGAGAAGATCACCGCGCTGTTTCGAAAATATCCTTACATACTGAAAGCGCTGAAGATCCGCATGTCGAGAAATATCATCGAACCCGCGGGACTGACGCGGGAGCCCTTAGAGAAGGCCATCGGGATCGCTGAGGAGGCCGGCTGTCCGGTGGTGGTCCATGTGAGCGACCCGGTCATTCCCCAGGAGGAGATCGCGGCGATGCTGCGCCCCGGGGATGTGTTCTGCCATATGTACCAGGGCATGGGGGATACGATCATCGACAGCCGCGGCCATGTGAAACCGGAGATCCGGCGCGCCAGGGAGAGAGGCGTTGTCTTCGACGCCAGCAACGGTAGGAGCAACTTCTCCTTCCAGGTGGCGCGCCCCGCCGTCGGCGAGGGATTCCTGCCGGATATCATCAGCAGCGACATCAGTCCCGTCACGTTCTACAAGCAGCCCGCCGTCAGCCTTCCCAGGCTGATGTCCAAATATTTAGCTTTCGGCCTGCCCTTGGAACAGGTCATCGACATGGTGACGATCAATCCGGCAAGGCAGCTGGGGGACGAGGAGCTGGGCACGCTGAGGGACGGGAGCATCGCCGATGTGGCGATCGTCAGAGTGGTTGAAAAACCCATGCAATTCTACGATCTGAATCACGATTTTATCTCCGGAGACCGTCTGCTGGTTCCCCAGATGACGATTAAGGGCGGAGAGATCGTGTACTGCAGCCCGGGGTTTAACTGAAACATGATAGGAGGTCCGGCAGTCTCATGCAGAGGATGCCGGATTTTGGCGTGTCACAGAAGCTGCCGCTCGGAAAAGACCTTTTTTTGCCGTGTTCACGGTGTTTAACACCCTGGGAAAACCGGTGTAGGGGATGCACTGGAGGAAAGGTCTCGATCAGTTTTTCCAGCGGGATTCCAACGTTGAGAGCGCCGTTTATGTGGACCTCCAGCTAAGGTTCGTAGCCGCCGGCGGTAAGAAGGCTTGTGACGGTCACCAGCTCCCGCTCATCCAGATTAAGTCCGTCCCTGGCGTAGATATCCCCGAACGCGAATTCCACAATATACCTCCCGAGATCGGGAGGTAGTGTCAAGTTTACTACATCATTTTTTGTTACAAACCTTGTATTTTCAGGGATTACACCACTTTTTCAAAGAA
>JAPJQL010000019.1 GCA_030825115.1 Lachnospiraceae bacterium | reverse complement strand
ATTCACCGGCTTTCATTTTTATGCGGACGAGCTGCGGCGCGCATCCGATTTCTTTCGCCGCATCGGTTACGCTTACCCGTGATTTCATATCTATTCACTCCCCTTCTTGCTTTTACGTTTCTCCCAGACTGTAATTCACCGTAAGTTCATCACATTTCCCCGGTTTTTCTGTTGCATGTTCGAAATTAAAAAGTCTTCTGTACGTCCAGCCTTCTAAGCCGGGGAGTGATACTACGACTTGTCTTTCCGTGAAATCCTTTCCGTTGATTTTCAATATTCCCGCATCCAAGTCAATCTCTAACTTCCTAATCTCCATCCTCAGCTCACCCCTTTCCTCCTTTCTCAATTTTACCTTTTCGTGAATTAAATTCACTTTCGGAAGCAAAAAAAATTTCATCTCGTTTATCTCTTGAGAGATTTAAAATTTCCGATAATGCATAAATTTCAGAGCCTTTAAAATCGCCCGTTCTCAAGCGATTATATAAGGTTTCTCTTAATATTCCAGTTTTTTCAGCAATGGATGTCACTGTCATTCCAGAATCTTCTATGCATTTTTTTAATGCTACTACATCTGTCACCTTTTCACCTCCTTGTTGATTCATATTCACTATATCACCGTAGTGAATTTATGTCAACAGTTTTAAACAATTTTGTTGATTTTTTTTCACACATATGTTATTATCAAATTATCGAAAGGCGGTGCTTATATGCTTGATTTATATAAAAATATAAAGCGATTACGCGAAGAAAAAGGAATGTCACAAGAATCACTCGCAAAACTTACAGGTTATACAGATCGCTCCTCTATTACAAAGATTGAAAAAGGACTGGTAGACTTGCAACAATCAAAAATAGAGTTATTCGCCAATGCTCTTGGAACCACATCATCCGAACTTTTTGGCTGGGATAATAACGTCACCCCCATAACAAACGGCTCCAAACACAAGAAACCCGGTGTTGTCATCAACGTACTTGGTCGCGTAGCCGCTGGAACCCCTATTGAAGCAGTAGAAGATATTATAGATACAGAAGAAATCACAGAGGAATTGGCGGCAACCGGTGAATTCTTTGGTTTACAAATTCATGGAGACTCTATGGAGCCTAAGATGAGCAAGGGAGACGTGGTCATCGTCCGCCAACAAGATGATGCTGAATCCGGTGATACCGTTATTGTTACCATTAATGGCACCGATGCCACTTGCAAAAGACTCCGAAAATATCGTGATGGGATAGAGCTTATTTCTACAAACCCAAGTTATGAACCGATATTTTTTTCCAATGAAGAAATCCTAAATAAACCAGTAAAAGTTATTGGAAAAGTAGTTGAATTACGTTGCAAGTTTTAGATTAAAATAGCTAATGGCTTTTTTAATAAAAATAAAGAAAAGAGGAACGAATATGAGTATGAAAGGTTTTTGTAAAGTCCTTGCCACCACAATGCTGGTTCTTGGAACTATTGGAAGTATTTTTATAGCAAAGACAATGGGGATGTCTTTGAACATGAGAACCTATGATATGGAACGAAATTGGGGTACAACTATTATAGTCTTTCTATTCGGTTTTCTATCCGTAGTAGTATTGAGTGTTATTTTATACGCTATTGATGAAATTCTGGGTAACCAAGAATCCTTGTACAAAGAGCTGTCTCAGGCTTTGGATAACCTAAGAAGTCCAGAAAAATCTTCATTTAAAGGCGTACCTTCCAACAACTGGGAATGTCCCAAATGCGGAAAGATCAATCCAAATTACACGGGTACTTGTGGATGTGGTGCTTCAAAACCCCAATAAATGGACATATCACAGCAAAAACCGCCCGGTGCTGGTAACACCAAAGCGGCTTTTACATAGATTTTCTCTTGCCGGAACCCCGGAAAGATATACTTTAGTTAGAACACCTAAATTATATCATCTCTGGTGCGTCCTGGCAAGGGGCGTATTTTTTATACCCAAAATCCAAAAACCGTTGCGATATCGCAACAGAAAGGACGGCATCATGACAAGACGTAAATACCCCAAGCTCCCAAACGGCTTCGGCAGTATAAAGCGCCTGTCCGGAAACCGGACAAATCCTTTCGCAGTGTACCCACCAGTAACCCAGTACAACAACGAAACCGGCAGCGCCATCACTCCCAAGGCCTTAACCTACGTGGACGAGTGGCTCAAGGGCGTCGGCGTCCTGACCGCATACCACAACGGCACATATACTCCAGGCATGGAAATCCCGGATTATCTGGACTGTAAGAAACCGGCCGATCTGGTGCAGGGAATACTTGCAGAGTACAACACGGTAAAGCGAATAAAAGCTACGGAGCCGCCAAAGATGACCTTCAAAGAGGTATATGAGGCATTTTATAAGTGGAAATTTGAGCAGGATACATCGAAGAAATATTCCAATTCTACAAAAAGCTCCAGTAAAGCCGCATTTAATAATTTTCAGGTTCTGCATGACAGAGTATTCGAAGAATTGCACCACGACGACCTGCAGAGAGTAATAGATGCCTGTCCGCTCAAGCACGCAAGCCTGGAGCTTATGGTAAGTTTGGTTCACCAAATGTACGCCTATGCCAAAATATATAAAATCGTTACTGTAAATGAATCCGAATACCTCAAAATCAACAAAGAGAATGATGACGAACACGGCGTCCCATTCTCAGAGGACGAACTGAAAATTCTTTGGAATAACCAAACAGACAAAACCGTGGAATTTATCCTGATCATGTGCTATTCAGGTTATCGGATTGCTGCATATAAAACCATCAAAGTGGATTTCGAAGAGAAAAGCTTTACCGGCGGTGTTAAAACCAAGAGCAGCAAAAACAGGACTGTCCCCATTCATTCAGGCATACTTCCGCTTGTTGAACGGCGAATAAAACGGGATGGTAGTATCCTGTCCTGCTCCACTATCACAATCCGAAATGAAATGTATGCGACTTTAAGCCATCTTGGAATTCCAAAGCATACACCCCATGATTGCCGCCATACATTCTCCATGCTATGCGAACAGTACTGTATAAATGACAATGATCGCAAGAGGATGTTGGGTCATAGTTTCGGCTCTGACATTACTAATGGAATCTACGGACACCGATCTCTGGATGCATTAAGGAAAGAAATTGAGAAGATAAAAATTTGTTGCTAACGTGTCGCTAACTGTTTAGTTTTTGACCTGTCAATTAAAGTTTACCCGGCATAAAAAACAACGTATTTACAAGGATTTTCATGTTTCTCCTACGTATTTCAACCGCTAAATTTTATGTAATTATTAAGATTGACCGGCAGTAACAGCGGTCCGGTCAATTATAAAAACCATAGTCGAAGGTTTCTGTCACCTTCTCCAGCAGCGTGCTGCTGTAATAAGCGGATACGGTTACTTTGAGCCGATAATTGTAGCCTTTATAAACAGCGGTTGCTTTGTCGACTGCAAGCGTCGAGCTGTTGCTGGTTTCAGTCCAGGATTTGACTGTTTTCCAACTTCTGTTCTCCAGACGCTGTACCTCGATCAAAGCCGTGATCTTATTCACGCTATTGCGGTCACAGCCGATATCTACAAAGACGTCTGTCCAACCGGAACTGCTGATGTCCATGTTGGCGGCAATCATAATGACATAGTCCCAGAGCGGCATGATACCATGCTGTGCAGAATAAACCGCTGTGTTTGGAACAGAAGCCGCCTGCGCCGTCATCACAGCCGAAGAACATGCAAGCATACAGGACGCTGCCATGATCCCTACTTTTTTCGTTGTTTTCTTCATTGTTTTGCCCTCCTTGAAAGATAGAATAGAATACATCCTATATAACGGAAAGGAAGGCAGGTTGTGACATGTTTTTTTATTTTATGCTTTTGAGGACATGTTTTAAGTCCGTTTCGGAAATCGTGCCATACAGATTGATCTGGGAAGAACCGGTATACATGGCAGCTCTGCGCTGGCCGTTTTTTTCCACGATGACAGTCCTGTTTCCATTTATGAAAGTTTCCGTTACCTGTGAATCTTCCGTGTCCAGGCTTACTGTAGTGGGAACGCTGTAATAGTGAAGATCATACCACAAACCGGTTTCGCTGTTGCTGTAGCTGATGGAAAAGGAGTCCTTTAATTCCTTAACGCTCTCCACATAAAAACCCTCCGGAACATAGGACGGCTCAAACTTCGCAAAGGACTTTGTCAGCGGATGTTCTGTCTTTTTTGCAATCCGGTATTGTGTCGCCTTTTCCCTGGCATCTGCTATAAAAGACACGACCGGAATCCGAAATGCATCCACCGAAGATATCGTCACCAGGCTGATTCCCAAAAGGACTGCGATGCCGGCCGCTGACCGGAGCATCCGCTTTCTGCGTTTGGGGCGGCGTTTCGCCCTTTTTGCCATTCGGAATATTTTCTTCATCTTCCGTTCGTGCCCGGCTGAATATACATGTCTTTCTTCCAATTCGGATTCCGGAAGGAATGCCAGGACTTCCGGGTCATCCTCCAGCTGTTCGGCAAGCGCAAGTCTCAATATCATCTCGCTTTTTCTATTTTCCGCCCCGTTTTCCATACTTATACTCCTCGTACTTTTTATAGAGCTGTTTTCTCGCCCTGCCAAGCAGCGTATTGACATTTGCCTCGTTGGTACACATGATCTCTGCAGTTTCTTTTGCCGTAAATTGATAAAAGATACGCAATCGCAGCACGTCCTTGTAATTTTCCTGAAGCTCTCCGATCGATCTGATGACAGAACGCAACTCTTCTGCCCTGATGTAAACCTCCTCCGTACTTGCAGACTTCGACTCCATAAAAAAAGATTCTACCGGAACAGGCATGTGCCTGCGCCGCCTGAGCAAATCCAGAGCTGTGTTTTTGACAATGGAAATAAGCAGTGCCCTGCATGCTGGTGACATCACTTCTTCTTGCGGGATCTTGTACAGGACTTTGATCAGTTTGATCATTGACGTCTGAATGACATCCTCGGCATCGCATTGGTTTTTTGTGATGGAATATGCCAGATTGTACAAGGAGGTATGATACGTATGATATATAATCTCAAACTTTTCCTGTTCCAGAGGGCTATCGATCATATCATAAAAAATAATCATAAAATAACGTTCACCGCACTTTTACATACACAATCTTCAGAATCTTGTTATGGGGATTCTGGATTGATTTTGTCTCCAGTGATTTGAATGTCTCAATCAACTGTTTTAACTTCTGGCACTTATAATTCCGGGGATCGAATCCGGGAACACGTTTGGGAAGATTGTCGCCGATTTCAGACAGATCGACCCACTCCTCATCCCCTGCCCTCGCCTCGATGATGGCGATGATCTCCTTCTCAATCTCCCTGCGGGTCGGAATGCTGGTGCTGACCCGCGCCGCCGGGACCGCAGACTCCTCCGCCACATAAGTTACTTCCCTCTTTGGCTGGCTCGGTGCGGGCTTGTCCTCCTTGTATAAGATATCCAGGAACTTGAATGTCTCACAGGCCGATACCAGGGAACTGGGGGTTTTCTGCTCTCCCATGCCGATGACCGTCATGCCGGATTCCCGCAGGCGCATCGCCAGCTTTGTAAAATCGCTGTCGGAAGTCACAATGCAGAACGCAGTAACATTCTCGGAGTATAAAATGTCCATCGCATCGATGATCAGAGCCGAATCGGATGCATTCTTTCCCTGGGTATAGTTGCACTGGAAGACAGGGGTCAGGGCGTACTCCTGAATCTTGTCCATCCATGCTTTTACGCTTGGTATTTCAAAATTCCCATATAGTCTCTTGTAAGTGGCGATCCCATAGTCACTCACCTCATCCAATATCAATTTAATGTACTTGCTGGACACATTTTCCGCGTCAATCAAAACTGCTATTCTCTGCTGGCTATCCACCGAAAATCCTCCTCATCTTGTTATGGAACTATTATACTATCGAATCGTCCGAGATTCAACCGCTATCCGGAAAAGTTATAGGGGGCTTACCGGCAGCCGGAAAAACGGAATTGACGAAACGGGATTCCTGCGCTATAATGGTCTAAATCTGTGACAGGAGGCATAGGATTTTGATAGCAAAGCTAAGCGCCATGCACCTTTTGGCAGTTCGTGAACGGTTTAGCCGTCGCCAGTAAGGTTAACGAGGTGGAGAGAGAATCGAACATTCGGCGGGTGCTCTCCCATGCGGCTCCGGGCGTGTGATGTCCTGTAAAATATGCGGGTAACTGCAAAACAAAGACAGGATAACCGGAGATCAGAGATTTTCCCAGACTATTTTAAAAAAAATCATACAGAAAACAGAGGATTTTTCTGCCCCGTTCCGGACAGTCTTATTTTCTGTGCCCAAAATCAGGATTTTGTGAAAAGAATGACAAAAAGGAGAGACATATCATGTGTGGAATTATAGGATACAGCGGCCCTTTGGAGGCAAAAAATATACTGCTTGACGGCCTTGAGGGGCTGGAATACCGTGGATATGACAGTGCAGGCATCGCGCTCTGCATGGAGGATTCCCAGATCCGGGTCCTGAAAAAGACCGGAAAGGTAAAGAACCTCAGGACGTATTGTGAAACGATTAAAAACAGCTCCGGCCACAGCGGGATCGGCCATACCCGCTGGGCTACCCACGGCGGCGTAACCGATGAGAACGCCCATCCCCACAGGGCCGGTCGCGTGACATTGATCCACAACGGCATCATAGAAAATTATCACCAGCTTACGAAAGAATACCATTTAGAGGACAAACTGGTGTCCCAGACTGACAGCGAAGTGGCGGCATGGGTGCTCAACTCCCTGTATGAAGGGGACCCGCTGATGGCGATCCGCAGCCTGATGGGCGTGCTGGAAGGCTCTTACGGCTTCTGTATCATGTTTGACGACCAGCCGGGGTCTGTCTATGCCCTGCGCAGCGTAAGCCCGCTGGTGGCGGCTTACACCCACGCAGGAGCTATGGTGGCGTCCGACCTGACGGCGCTGATCCCCTATACGCAGCAGTATTTTGTCGTGCCGGAGCAGCATATCGTCCGCCTGACCCCGTACAAGGTCCATACGTACCAATTGGACGATCAGTTCAGCAAGGCGCAGCCGGAGATTATGACCGTCAACTGGAATATGGACGCCGCGATGAAAAATGGCTTTCCCCATTTTATGATGAAGGAGATCCACGAGCAGCCGGAAGCCATGAAAAATACCATCCTGCCAAGGATCAACAAAGGGCTGCCTGATTTTAGTGAGGACGGGATCCCGGACAGTATCTTTGAAGACTGCGCCCAGGTACATATCGTGGCCTGCGGGACTGCAATGCATGCCGGTATGGTGGCGCGGGCCGTGATGGAGCCTCTGCTGCGGATCCCGGTCACGGTCACCATCGCATCGGAGTTCCGGTATGAGACGCCCCTGATCGATGAGCGGACCCTGGTCATCATCATCTCCCAGTCCGGCGAAACCATTGATACGCTGGCTGCCCTCCGGCTTGCCCGCCAGTACGGCGCTGTCACCCTTGCAGTCGTCAATGTAAAAGGCTCTACCATCGCCCGCGAAAGCGACCATGTCCTGTACACCCATGCCGGTCCCGAGATTGCTGTGGCAAGCACCAAGGCATATTCCGTGCAGCTTGCCGCCCTTTACATGGTTCTCTGCAAGATGGCGCTTTGCAGGGGCAGATACACCAAAGAACAGGCCGTGGATTTCCTCTCAGACCTCCTGGACGTGATTCCTGCCATGGAGACCATGATCGCCAGGAAGGACAGCTTCAAGGACGTCGTAACCCATCTGATCCAGAAGCCGGACGCATTTTTCATCGGGCGCGGGCTTGACTATGCGTTTTCCCTGGAAGGCGCGCTGAAGCTGAAGGAGATTTCCTACATCCATGCCGAGGCTTATGCGGCTGGGGAACTGAAGCACGGCACGATCGCCCTGATATCCGATGAAGTACCTGTCATCGCGATTGCAACCCAGGAGCATGTGTATGCAAAGACCATCTCCAATATCCGGGAAGTAAAGGCGCGGGGTGCATTTATCATCCTCCTGACAAAAGAAAGCTCTGTCGTTGACAGCAGTCTGGCGGATGTCAATATCAGGATTCCGGATGTCGATGATAAATTTACGGTATTTCCGATTGCAGCCGCACTGCAGCTGATCGCTTACTACGCTTCTCTTGGAAAAAACCTGGATGTGGACCAGCCGCGGAATCTGGCAAAATCGGTCACCGTGGAATAATGACAAAAATGGCGCATGTAGTTGACATAAAATAATTATGTCAACTACATGCGCCTGATTTTATCCTGTAATCCTAAATCTCGACTTCTTACTGGATATCTGCCAGCTCAACTACTTTTCCGTCTCTCCAAATCCGCTCCAGATCGTAGAACAGCCTGTCTTCTTTGCAGAACACATGGACAATGATATCCTGGTAATCCATCAAAACCCAGTTGGCACTCTGATATCCCTCGATCTGTTTGCACACATGCCCTTTTTTTCCAAGGACTTCTTCTACATTGTCGATCATCGCCTGTACCTGGTTGGTATTGGAACCGCTGGCAATGATGAAATAGTCTGCAAGGACGGATACTTCCCGGATATCGATAATACGGATATCCTCTCCTTTTTTCTCCTCCAAAGCCGATACGGCCAGTTTTACCATCTCATTCGAACAATCCATCCGTCATTCTCCTCCTTTCATGCCCCCTGTCGCTTTGTTTCCCGGGCTTCTTTTTCATAATACTCAAATGCCTGCTGTGTCATCTGATCCACATTTGCGCCCTTTTTTTTCAGATAGGACAAGGTGGAGGCAAGCAGTGCATAGACCGTCTGGTCCAGGTCCTGAAACGCCAGATAGCGCATCTCAGGAAGGTTTCCCGCCTTATCCCGGCGGGGTTCGATAAAATCGGCTACATACAGGATCTTATCCAGCGTCCCCATCGCAGGTTTCCCTGTGGTGTGGCAGCGGATTGCAGACAGGATCTCTTCATCCTGAATGCCGAATTTGTGTTCTGCCATCCAGGCCCCGTATTTGGCATGGATCACCGCAGGCGCATGAAGTTCGTCTTCGGTGAGCCGGATGCCGTGCTTTTTGCATTTTGCAATCAGCACCGTATCGCCAAACCGCTTGGCACAGTCGTGCAAAAGACCTGCAATCTCGGCTTTATGGATGTCGTACCCATAGCGCATGGCGAGAGCCACGCAGGTAAAGGATACGCTCAAAGAATGTTCGTAGCGCATCGGATCCAGCCGGGATTCCAGCTGCTTCCGAAATGTGATAATGTGTTCCTCCATCGTTGTCACTCCTGATATAATCCCCGCGTCATGATATATTCTTCCACGGGCTTTGGCACATATTTGTACAGCCGTTTTCCCCTGCTCTCCATCTCCCGCAGTTCCCCGGATGAGATATCTACCTCGTCACAGTGCAGCAGACGGATGGATGCCCCGTATTTATCACTAAGATAGGCGGCCTGGTCATCCAGGCTCCGCAAGGCGCCTTCATATTCCCGCCCTGCAACCAGCAGGGTGGTCTGCTCCATCACTTCTCCCGGATGATACCAGCTTTCAATCTCGTACAAAGAATCGGCGCCGATGATAAAATAAAAATGATGCTGCGGATATGCTTCATTCAGCAGCCGGAGGGTCTGGGCCGTATAGGTATTGCCAGAACGCCTCACCTCAAAATCGGAAAAGACAAAGTAAGGGTGCTCTGCAATCGCAAGGCGCACCATCTCACAGCGGTCTTCCACCGCGGTTACGTGATGGTCCGATTTGTGGGGCGGTTTCCCCGACGGCATGAACCAGACCTCATCCAGGCCATATTCTTCATACGCCTGTTTTCCCAACAGCAGATGACCATTGTGGATCGGGTCAAAGGTTCCGCCCATGATACCAATGTCTGCCATCTTGACAACACTCCTTTGCCGGTAACCTGCTGCCTTTATTTTGGCAGCTCTATCTTACGTTTTTTCTCATCCTTCGCAGGCTTGTACAGCACGATCTTCTTGCCGATCACCTGAACGACCTCCGAATGCGTCCTCTCTGCGAGCACTTCCGCAATGGAATGCCCGTCATCCAGGCAGTTCTTCAGCACGGTGATCTTGATCAGTTCCCGGGCCTCCAAAGCCTCTGCAATCGCTGCCGTGATCTCCGGCGTCACACTCGACTTTCCTATCTGGAAAATAGGGTCTGTCGTCATAGCAATCCCTTTCAGATAGGACCTTTGCTTGCTTGTCATAGTAATCTCCTCTTATTTGTAATAATCAAAGGCAAGCCCGTACATCCGTACCGTGTCGCCTTCCTGAATCCCCGCTGTCTCCAGGTCGTCCAGGATGCCGCTGTCCTTTAAGAACTTCTGGAAGAACTGGAAGCCTTTTTCCGACTCCAGGTTTGTATAGCCCAGCATCTTCTCGATCCGCGGACCTTCCACGACGAAGACGCCTTCTTCATCCTGTTCCACCGTGTAAGGCAGGTTCCGGTCTCCGGCATACTCGATCTCAAATTCTTTTTCAAAGATCACTGGTTCCCGGTCCACGGTCTGGAGCAGTTCGTATACCTTATATAACAGTTCTTTTACGCCCTTTCCGCTGACTGCGGAAATCGGGTAGACCTCAATGCCGTCCGGCTCAAACTCCCGGCGCAGGATTTCCACCGGATCTTCATCTTCCGAATAGACGGCGTCCATCTTGTTGGCGGCAATCACCATCGGGCGTTTTAAAAGCTCTGGATTGTAGGCTTCCAGCTCTGCATTGATCGCACGGATATCTGCGATCGGGTCGCGCCCCTCTGTCCCTGCGGCATCCACCACATGGACCAGGACCTTGGTCCTCTCAATGTGCTTTAAGAAGGCATGTCCCAGGCCGATGCCCTGGGATGCACCCTCGATCAGCCCCGGGATATCCGCCATGACAAAGCCTGCGCCTCCGTCCAGGTCTACCACGCCAAGATGTGGGTTTAACGTCGTAAAATGATAGTTCGCTATCTTTGGTTTTGCGTTGGATACGCGGGACAGCAGGGTGGACTTGCCTACATTCGGAAAGCCGACCAGGCCGACGTCCGCGATCACCTTCAGCTCCAAAAGCACCCAGAGCTCATGCCCCGGCTGCCCCGGCTGGGCGTATTTCGGAGCCTGCATCGTGGGAGTGGCGAAGTTCATGTTGCCAAGACCGCCTTTCCCGCCCCGTAAAATCACTTCCCGTCTATGTTCACCGGACATATCCGCGATGACCTTGCCGGACTCAAAATCCTTGATGACCGTGCCTTCCGGCACCTTTACCACCAGGTTTTCCGCGTTGGCTCCGTGACACCGCTTCTTTCCGCCTTGTTCTCCATCTTTTGCCACATATTTCCGGACATGGCGGAAGTCAGTCAGGGTATTGAGACCGTCATCTACTTCAAAGATGATATCTCCGCCCTTGCCGCCGTCGCCGCCGTCAGGACCGCCTGCCGGGACGTAAAGCTCCCGGCGGAAGCTGACATGGCCGTCGCCGCCCTTGCCGGACTTGATAAAAATTTTTGCACTGTCTGCAAACATGAAACACCAAACCTTTCAGTGAAAAAAGGCTTCATACTAATAATTAATCAGTATGAAGCCCGTCAAATTATTCGTTGATTGTTCTTGGGTATACAGAAACCTGTTTTTTGTCTCTGCCCTTTCTTTCAAATCTTACGACACCGTCTGCAGTAGCGAACAAGGTATCATCACCGCCGCGACCCACGTTCAGACCCGGATGGATCTTGGTTCCGCGCTGTCTGTACAGGATGTTGCCTGCCAGTACAAACTGACCGTCAGCTCTCTTGGCGCCCAGTCTCTTGGACTCGGAATCTCTACCGTTCTTGGTAGAACCAACACCTTTTTTATGAGCGAATAATTGAAGGTTCATCTTAAACATCATTTACACCTCCTCAAATCGAATTTTGATATATGGTTCCCCGTATGTCTCCTCGATATCCTGTAATCCGGACACCAGAGAATTCATCAGGAGCTGCGACCCAAAACTAACGTCAGAAGAGGAAAAACGAAAACGGAAATACCCGGTTTCATCATCCATATCTGCCTCAAAGGAATCGTCCGTGAACTGCTCAACGCTGTTCGCCATGTTGATGGTCAGTGCGGATACTGCGCTGCACACCAGCTCCTGCCCTTCCACACGGTCCACTGCATTCCCTGCATGTCCCGACATCTCAATTCCGATATACTGCTCTGAATCTACAAAAATGGTTGCACAAATCATAATCTAATTATGCGTTGATCTTGTCGATCTTAACCTGAGTATAGAGCTGTCTGTGACCATTTTTCTTATGATATCCAGTTTTTCTCTTATACTTGTAAACAATAACTTTCTTCGCTTTTGCTTCCTTCACAACGGTTGCAGAAACGGTTGCTCCTGCTACAGTCGGGCATCCTACGGACAGCTCGCCGTTGTTCACTGCAAGAACCTGATCAAATGTCACGGTCTCGCCGGCATCTACACCAAGTTTTTCAACCCTAATGATATCGCCTTCTGCTACTTTGTACTGTTTTCCACCAGTTGCAATAATTGCGTACATATGGCACCTCCTATTATCATTACTCGCCAACTTCGGTGTCCCTGAACGGGAGCTTTTCAACCTCATTGTGCGGCATACTGATATATAATAGCATGTCTTTTGACGTATGTCAACAAGAAATTTACGGTTCTGGTCATACCGCCCTGATCATTCCTTCATCCACGTCTTCGGTGAAAATAAAAGCAGCATCGGGAACAGTTCGAGACGTCCGGCAAGCATGTCAAACATCAAAACAAACTTGGTCCACGGGCTGAATATGCTGAAATTGCAGGTCGGTCCAACCTCATTTAACCCGGGCCCGATATTGTTCAGCGTCGCCGCCACCGCGGTAAAGTTGGTAGTCGGGTCGAAGTTGTCTAAACTGATCAGTACGATCGAACCGACAAATATCAGCAGATATGAGATCAGGTACGTGTTGATGGAGCGCAGTACCGTATGCTCGATCGTCTTTCCTTCGAACTTCAGAACCTTTACGCTCCGCGGGTGAATCAGGAAAGAAAGTTCTTTCTGCACCGTCTTTATGGCGATCGCGATCCGGGAAACCTTGATGCCGCCGCCCGTGCTGCCCGCACACGCGCCGACAAACATCAGACACACCAGGATCGTCTTTGAAAATGCCGGCCACAGATCAAAGTCCACCGTGGAAAAACCGGTCGTCGTGATGATGGATGCCACCTGAAATGCCCCGTGATGCAGCGCCTGCAGGATATTGGTATAGAATCCTCTCGTATTCCATGCGATCAGCAGGATGCTGATGAAGATAATCCCCAGATAAGCCCGCACCTCTTCCGAACGGAAGGCATCTTTTGGCTTCCTGATCAAAAACAGGTAGTAAATATTGAAATTGACGCCAAACAAGATCATAAATATGGTGGTGACCGCCTGCTGGTACGTGGTATAAGAACCCAGGCTGTCGTTCAGCACACCAAATCCTCCTGTGCCTGCCGTTCCAAAACCGATCGCGAGGGCGTCAAACCAGTGCATGCCGCCAAACAACAGAAGCAGGATCTGCACGACCGTCATGAAAAAGTATATCATATAGAGGATCTTCGCCGTGGCCTTGACCTTGGGGACCAGTTTCCCCACGGATGGGCCGGGGCTCTCTGCCCTCATGATATGGATATTGTAGCCGCCCGCAAGGGGAAGCACGGCCAGGATAAAGACCAGCACGCCCATGCCGCCGATCCAGTGGGTAAAGCTTCTCCACATCAGCATACATTTGCTGAGCGCCTCCACATCCGTCAGGATGCTGGCCCCCGTCGTCGTGAACCCGGAGATGACCTCAAACAGGGCATTTTCAAACTGAGGAATCTCCCTGCTCAGGTAAAATGGCAGAGCCCCAAAAAAGCTGAGCACGATCCAGCAAAGAGCCACCGATACAAATCCTTCTCTTGCATAAAATATGGTATTGACCGGTTTTTTATGGGAGCACAGCCAGCCAAGCGCGCCGCATACCAGCCCGATGGCGAGAAAATAAAATCCGCTGACCTCTCCATAGACAAGCGCCACCGCACAGGGAAGGAGCATAAAAATGGCTTCGATGTTCAGGACCCAGCCAAGAAAATATAATACAATTCTGATATTCATCTCTCCACCAGCTCCTTACCCTAAAATATCTTTCAGGTCGTTCAGCCCGGAATGGGTTGTGACGACAATGACCGTATCCTGCGGTTCGATCGTATCTTTTCCGCGCGGGGTAATGATCTTGCCGTTCCGGTTGATACAGGCGATCAGAAGGTTATTCTTAAACGTCAGCTTTTCAAGGGGAATCCCCACTAGCGGCGCATCCGGACCCACCCTGAACTCCAGCGCCTCCACCTTGTTTGCCACGATCTTATATAACGTCTCCACGTTGCTTCCCATTGAATTCTGCATCGCCCGGACATAGCGGACGATACTGTCTGCAGTGATCAGCTTCGGGTAGATGATGCTGCCAAGATTCATCTGGCTGATGACATCTTCAAACGCGATCCGGTTGATTTTTGTTATGAGCTTTGTTTTGGAAACGCTTGCCGCATAAAGGGAAAGCATGATGTTCTCCTCGTCGAAACCGGTCAGGGATGCAAAGGCTTCCGTCTGCTGGATCCCCTCTTCCAGCAGAAGCTGCTGGTTGGAGCCGTCTCCGTGGATGATCATCGCCTTTGGAAGCAGCTCGCTCAACTCGTTGCAGCGGCCAAAATCCTGCTCTATGATCTTGATTTTGATATTGGTCTCTTCCAGCATCTTGGCAAGATAATACGTGATCTTTCCGCCACCGACAAACATCGCCGTCTTGACGCTGTTGTTCTCGATACCGACCTGGTGGAAGAAGGCCGTCGCCTCAGCCGGGGATGCGATAAAGGAAATCTTATCTCCATACTGCATACGGAAGCTTCCATCCGGGATGACAACTTCAGAGCCACGTTCCACCGCGCAGATCAGCACGTTGCAGCGCAGCCGCTGGGATACTTCATAGACCTGCATATTGTGCAGCACCGAGTGGTCCGGAACGATGAATTTCATCAGCTCCACCCGCCCCTTGGCAAAGGTGTCGATCTTGATCACGGACGGGAACTTGAGCAGGCGGGAGATTTCGGTCGCCGCCGCAAGCTCCGGGTTGATTGCCATAGACAGGTTCAGCTCCTCCCTGATATAACGGATCTCATTGGCATATTCGGGATTTCGGATTCGGGCAATGGTATGGCAGTTGCCTGCTTTTTTTGCGATCAGGCAGCACAGCATATTCAGTTCATCCGAATTGGTGGTGGCAATCAGAAGATCCGTCTCCCTGATTCCCGCCTCCATCTGTACCTGATAGATCGCACCGTTGCCTTCTACGCCCATGACGTCGATATTGTCCGTAACGGAGCGGAGTTTTCCTCCGTCCTTGTCGATCACTGTGATATCATGTCCTTCATGATTCAACTGTTCGGTCAGGGTAAGACCTACCTTTCCACAACCTACAATGATAATCTTCATGAATCCTTCTCCTTTGTCCTTCCAATCTGCTCGGCGAGCGGCCGGCGTCCTTTCTTTCTTGTGAGCTCCACCAGCCCCAAAGGCGTCATATCGATGACGGTAGTCTTGACCGGATCTTTTATGGCATGACGCTTTAAGGTATCCATCAGGAGGATCTTATCCTCATCGTCCTTCATATCGATGAAATCAACCATGATGATGCCTGAGAGATTTCTGAGCCTGAGCTGGCGGCATATCTCCCGGGCGGCCTCCAGATTGATTCTGCGAATCGCCTCATCCTGGCTCTTTTTGCCGGAATACTTGCCGGTGTTCACATCGATGACCACCATGGCCTCCGTCTGTTCGATCACGAGATAACCGCCGGATTTCAGCCATACACGCTTCTGGCAGGCATGTTCCAGCGCCGTTTCCAGCCCATAGAGGTTTGTCAGGGAGACAAGCGGGTCTGAATATTTTGTCAAAAGACCCAGCAGCTCTGGCTGATATGTCTGAAGATAACGGTTTAAGTTCTCGTAAATCTCATCCTCATCCGTCACAATCCCGTCGATCGTCCCTTCCGGGCAGCTGTTCAGGCTTCCGATATAGCCCGGCTGCGCCTGATACAAAAGGCTGTAGCAGGTACGGTACGGGGCATCCGAGCAGACTTTCCGGTATTCCTCCATCAGATGGGCAATCTCCCGCATCAGGGCATCCTGGTCGGTGCGGTAGGCATTTGTCCGGATGATAAGCCCTGCCTGCCCTTCTGTAAGCGCTTCCAGTTTCGGCTTTAAAGCTTCCTTCCATTCTTTGTCTGCGATCTTGGACGAAAAGCCGATGACCGTCTTTCCCGCCGTGAGCACCGCATATCTGCCGGCAAAATTCAGATTGGCGGTGAGGACCGGGTCCTTCGTCTTGACCGCATCCTTGGCTACCTGGACCACGATCTCATCCCCGCTCTTTAAAGAACGGCTCGCTCCCGTGGTATGGATCGATACCGGATTTTCTGTCAGGCTGTAGTAACCGGTGCGTCCCTCCCCAAAATCAACAAACGCGGAATTCAGATTCTTCACCACGTTTTTTACTTTTCCGATATAAATATTTCCAAGAATGGATGTATCCTCCTCCAGGCTCAGTTCCTGAACGACGCCCTCATCGAGCAGCGCCGTCAGGATACGTCCATCCCGCCTTGTGATAACCAGTTTATTCAATGTCTTCCCCCAGGCCGTCAAGCGGACAGAATTTATGGGCGTTTTCATCCCCAAGATCGGCGTAGACTTCTTCTCTCTGTACCATCAGGGCAAACGGGGCAAGTTCCATCCCACGGCTCTCCATATATGCCTGAATGATCATGGATGGCTTTAAGTTTGCCGCGCTTCCTGTCGCAATCTGCATCCGGATCTCTTTCCCGTCTGCCGACAGGTGATAGATCAGCGGACGGATATCCATCTCCTTCTCGCCCTTTTTCGTCTTTTTCATAATAAGGATTTTGTCCTGTGCCAGCCAGGTATCCAGTCCGGCCACAAAATCGTCCCAGTCTTTGGGGGCATATTCCTCCCGAAAGACCACGGTGTAATCTGCAGCTGCCACGATGGACATGGCATTAGCCGCCTGGTCCGGCAGCCGCTTGTAGCTCAGCGCTTCCATTCCTTCCACCATAACGGCATTGATCCGCTTTAGCATCTCGGCAGAGGAATCGGTGCTCAGCACTTCGATGTCCACATATTCACCCCGGCTGGTCAGGCCGACGCCGAGGGGCGCGGCAAACGACATAATCTGGTGAGGGCTGAATCCCTCGCTGTAGCGGATATCCACGTCGGCTTTCCGCATCACCTTCTGGAAATACCGCATCACATCCAGATGACCGATAAATTTCATGGCGCCCTCTTTGGCAAATTTAATTCTGATCTTCAAAGCAGACACCTCCTCCAAATCCTTTTGCGCCGCAGCCGGAGCATCTCTGCCGGCAGTTTGGCGTCACTTTCTCGCTGATGGCATTCAGCCATTCCCTCTTTAAAAATTCCTTTGTCACGCCGGCATCGATAAAATCCCATGGGAATATCTCATCCAGCCCGCGCTCCCTTGTCGTGTAAAAGCTGAGATCCACGCCGCAGCTTTCAAAGGCATCCATCCAGATTTCATTGTGGAAATGCTCGGACCAGGAGTCGTAAAGCGCCCCTTTCCGGTAAGCTTCTTCCAGCACTGCCGCCACCTTCCGGTCACCGCGGGCGAGGACGCCCTCCAACACGGTCAGGTCGGCTTCATGCCAGTTGTATTTGAGGCTCTTATAATTCAGCATTTCTTTGAACTTATTCCGCACGATATAGGCCCGCTCCAAAAACTCTTCTTTGGTGCACATCTTAGCCCACTGGAACGGGGTAAACGGCTTCGGAACGAAAAAGGAGGAGCTTGCCACAACCTGTACTCTTCCGTTTCGCTGTTCCTTTGGAATCTCATCATAATAAGTTTCCGCCACTTTGTTGGACAGCAGGGCGATCCCCTCCATGTCCTCCACGGTCTCGGTCGGAAGCCCCAGCATGAAATACAGCTTCACACGGTTCCATCCGCCGTGGAATGCATCGGCAGCGCCTTTTAATATCACTTCCTCCGTCAATCCCTTGTTGATCACGTCGCGCAGACGCTGGGAACCGGCTTCCGGCGCAAAGGTCAGGCTGCTCTTTTTCACATCCTGGACTTTGCTCATGACGTCCAGAGAAAACGCGTCGATCCGCAGCGACGGCAGGGAGATATTGACCCCTTTCCCTTTAAACTCATCGATCAGAAAGTTTACAAGCCCTTCCAGATGGGTATAGTCGCTGGAGCTGAGGGAGCTTAAGGAGATTTCCTCATGTCCCGTGCTTTTGAGCATCTTATAAGCATAGTCCTTTAAGTATTCCAGGCTGTGCTCTCTCAGCGGCCGGTATACGTTGCCCGCCTGGCAGAATCTGCAGCCGCGGATACAGCCCCTCTGGATCTCCAGAACCACCCTGTCCTGGGTAACTTTGATAAATGGAACCAGCGGGTTTTCAATGTAGGTGGCGTCGTCCATGTTGAGCACCAGCTCCTTGGTGATCTTCTCCGGAACCCCCTCCCGGTTTGGCGTGAACGAGGCGATCGTGCCGTCCTCCTGATAAGCCACGTCATAAAATGCGGGTACATAGATTCCCGGAATGCCTGCCGCTCTGAGAAGGAAATCCTGACGGCTTCCTCCTGCGCTCCTCACTTCCTTATACAGGTCCAGCAGATCAAAGTACACGGTTTCGCCTTCGCCGATATAGAACAGGTCGAAAAACGGCGCCAGCGGCTCTGGATTGTAGGCGCATGGACCGCCGCCGATGACGATCGGGTCCTTCTCAAAACGGTCCTCCGCGTGGAGCGGGATTCCGCTCAAATCCAGAATCTGGAGAATATTGGTGTAACACATCTCATACTGCAGCGTAATCCCCAAAAAGTCAAAATCCCGGACCGGATCCTGGGACTCTAAGGCAAACAGCGGGATATGCTTCTTTCGCATCACCTCGTCCAGGTCAGTCCAAGGGGAAAATACCCGTTCGCAGTAAACGTCTTCCCTGCGGTTGAACATATCGTAAAGGATCTGCATTCCCAGATGGGACATACCAATCTCGTAAACGTCCGGGAAACACATGGCAAATCTGACATCGACCTTCTGCGGGTCTTTCGTCACCATGTTCATCTCGCCCCCGATATAGCGGGCGGGCTGCTGGATCGACAGCAGTATTTCGTCACTTAATGCTAATTTTCTCATGTTATATGCTCTCTTTGTCTTTCATTAATCTACATTTGATCTGTACTTTCGGGGTACAATTCCACATAGTCAAATACTTGCCTAATTATAAGGTATTTCCCGTCACATTTCAATAGCAATTATTTGTGCCGGGATTGCATCGTACGGCAGGTTACTTTCGCCGCAGTGTGAAAATGCCGGTTTCCAGGGGTTTTAAGCCCTTGGAAACCGGCATTTCGTCCTTACTTATGAATCTACCCGGACTCCATTCCGGTCAACCCGGCCGCCATCCGGCGTGACCGTGTTGGCAAGCCTCTTTCCGCTGCTGTCCAGATAGTACCATTTCCCGCCAATCTCGTTCCAGCCGGTTTTCATCTCTCCGGATGGACTGAGATAGTACCAATATCCTTTGTCCTGTACCCAGCCGGTTTTCATCTCCCCGGACGGGTCGAGGAAATACCACTGACCGCCGGTAATGATCCAGCCGGTCCTCATGGCTCCGGACGGATCGCAGTAATACCAGGTATTGTTCAGATTGATCCATCCCGTCAGCATTTTGCCGTCTGTGCCGATCCGGTACCATTTTCCACTTACCTTGATCCAGTCGTTGATCACTCTCGTATCATCCTCACGGGTAAAGTTCCATGCCCCGTCCTGATAGCTCCAGGTACCATTCACCTCATCGGGATCATTCCACAGAATGTCCTGGTCGTTCTGATTTCCCGGTTCTCTGGATGTTGTACTTTCCTCTGGTGTCTCTGGCGTCTCCGGCGGCAAGGTTTCCTCCGTGGTTTCCGACGGCAGAGTTTCCTCCGGCGTCTCCGGCGGCAGAGTTTCCTCCGGCGTTTCCGGCGGCAAAGTCTCTTCCGGGGTCTCCTCCTTCATGGCTTTTAGCACATAAGGCTCGATGTTTCCGAATTCTGTGACAGCCAGCAAGTTAAAATTGTCATCCGCTATCTTGCATCCGCCATCCTCATATCCGTCATTGGCTCTGCTCACAGTCAGCGTGATGTCGCTTCCACTGGTTGCTTCAATCGTTCCCAGCACCAATGGGCTTGTGGACAAAGTATCTTCCCTTCGGCCCGAAACATATATGGTAAGGGTCTGGTTTTCTTCATTGTAGCGGTAAGTCTTTACCGGAACTTCTGCATCATCACGGATTCCTTTATCAAAGAGAAAGGCGACATCGCTGATTTTGCTGCTGTCATCGGAAGCTATGTGAAACTGGAGCTGGAAGGTCCCCGCCTCCTGCACTGCTTCCAGTGCAGAAAGCTTGACTTCAACCTTGACTTTATTGTCATCGGCCGCTTTCTTCCATGTGACAAACCGGTATTCCTCCGCTGCGGTATTCAGGATGTGCCCCGGCATTGCAAGCAGGACCACGGCTCCCAGAATCCCCAATATGATCTTTTTATGTTTGAGTGGTTTTATCATGTTCTTTCCTCCTGCTGTCCGGTCAGTCTGTTCTGTTGGAGCGGATTGTCACCTGCGGCAATTCCACCGGCAGTTCTACGAACAGCGTGTTGCTGACAAGGCGTTCTCCCTGATTGGTGTGGGCGTCGTCTACACGGTAAAGTTCAGCCCGAACCTTCTTTGGAAGCTGCTCTTTTGTCCAGTTCTCCGGCCGGACATAATAGATCCAGGTACCGCTGCTGACTTCACCCAGATCCCCACGGTCCGGAACTTCCGCAAATATCATCTGTTCTGCTACGATGCTGCCCTCCGAATCGGTTCCGCCGGCAATCGTGCCGGATTCATCGAACAGCACGATCATATTGTACGCCGGATTTCCTTTATAAGTTCCCGTGTACACCAAAGACCCTTTGGGGATGATAGCTTCTTGTCCGCTTTCTCCCGTACCGGCGTGATAATCCCCGCTTAAGATTCCAATGGAATCAGTCTGGGCAAAATCAATATTATCGCCGGTCTGTCCCAGGAGTCCAAGCTCTGAAACAGAAATCTCAATTCCTCTCTGGCTGGTAGCAGTGAGCCGTACATAAGCGGCATCGTAAGCATAGAGCCATGAATCGCCTTCTTTGTTAAAATAAACAGTCTGATGGCTGCCGTCTGCAAAACCGGTCGGGTCAAATGTTCCCGTCTTGACTTCAGTCCAGGAACCGTCTGTCCCGGTCTGGCTGACCTCAATCCTGTATTTCGTGATTGGAGTGCCATCGCCTTCTAACGCGTAGGTCAGACCGGTAACCGTCTCTGTCTTGTTCAGGCAGATGGTAATGAACGGCGCCGCATTTCCCGTGGTTTTTCCGGTATAAGAGGTTGCCTTGCTGCCGTCGATCACAGCAGAAACAGCAGTATTTACTGCCGACCCTGCATCAGGATTGTCTTCGTCCGCAGCAGGATCCCCGGCTGACGTCATGTTGGTAACCGCCGTCCATCCGGTCTTGTCGATCACACCTCCGTGTGAGACTTTCACCGGATCCAGTTCAACGGAAGCCGTGGCATTTAAATACTTGTCGTAACCGGTGACGGTGTAGCTGAACACCCGGTTATTGACCGTGGAGATCGAATCTACATATTCTGTCTGGTCTGCTGTTGCAAAGCCGACAGGTCTTGTGATGACCTTATCTTTGATGCGCTCCGACCGGAGGATCTCATAGCCCAGCATTGCCTCCTGATCGGCAGCGTCATTGGCAAGGGAGATGGTGACCTCGTTGGAATCTGCAGTATAGCTTATATCTGCCGTCACGTTCGTGTCTTTCGCTACAGAGCCGTCTGCTCCGTGCTCCATCACATAGGCTCTCGCTTCGTCGTTGACAAACCAGATCGCCCTGGTCTCTTCTGTGAATTGTTTTGCATATTTTTTTGTTTCTTCATTCGGTGTCATGCCCCAGCGTTCAAAAAATGGCAGGATGTTTTTCTCTGCCGCCGCGCAGGACAGCCGCATGAGCTTGTTGTCCACATCGCCGGTGACAGTAAGCGGAATTCCTCCCGGACTTGGCGCTGTTTCCGGCGCTCTTACATAGGAATCCACTCTTGCAAAGAACAGGTTTGCGAGCTGTTCTTCGTAATCCGGATAAATCTTATAGTTGTAGCCGCCCATATCATAGGCCAGGTGGAGCTGCCAGTACAGGCCAAGCTGGGTGAACACATTGGAAGAACGCCCTTTTACGCCGCTGGTTACCTTCTGGTAAACCTCCGGGTATTGGAAACGTACGCCGTCATTGGTTTCATCGGCCTGAGCCAGCACCGAAAAATAGTTGTTCGTGATCTCCGCTATGGCGTAGGCCCCTTCATTGATCTCGTGTCCGATCTCGTGGGCAATACCCCAGCCGAAATAGTTGCCGCTCTGATATTTTCCGTCCTCTGTTGCAGTGATCGGAACTCCCTGGGTAAGACCCGGTATGGAATCCCACTCAATGCCGATATGAAGTCCTCCTGCATACATGAATGCCCCTGCAAACATCCTCTGGTAGCGGATGTTCAAACGGCGGTAGGGCAGGCGGTTCTTGCCCGACTTCACATCGGCAAGCCCTTTGTGCTGATAGAACAGATTTACCATTTCATCAAATGCAACAAGAGACTGGTAAAGCTGTTCTGCCTTTTCCTCCGTGCTGCCGCCCTTTAACCCCGCTAAAATCTGCTGGGATGAGACAGAGAACATGCCGAATCTGGTTACGATATCGGTTGCGCCCAAAATGCAGTTTCGTTGAGTCTCTCTGTCCCAGGTATTGCTTCCTGCGTTTTCGTGAAGTGTATTATGCTGTTCCTCGAGACTTCTGACCGTCCGCTCCAGGTCCTCTACATAGGCGGTCACCAACTGCATGGCTGCGTTGGAATCGGAGGCTTTTGAAATATCCAGCCTCGGGATGTGATTTCCTCCGCTTACCCGCACAGTATACTGTTCCTGATCGGCATTGCCGGTATACTCAAGATAGAGGGCGCCGCCCTGTTCTACGTTCATGCTGGTGATCGCCGGGATGGTAATCTCGTTGCGTCCCACCTTAAGCTGCCCTAAATTCTGGCTCCATGCACTGGATTCTCCGTGGTACTGGGTAGCGTACAGCCTTAAGCTTGCACTGTCCCCCGGATTCTTGGACGGATTTCCCACATAAACAACAACGGTATCCCCTGCCGACGCACTGATTCCCAAAGGCTGCCACGGGTTTAGTCCGCCCCGGAAGGAGATGTGGTTGTCTGCATTGGATGCCAGGTGGGTATCTACCTGAAGGACATCCTGCAATGCCATATCCTGCAGCAGGGACTCTGCCGTATCCAGCTCTTTTTCCAGCAGGATTTTCTTTGGATGATATTCGTCGCTTACCTCATCTTTTTGTTGTAACCGTACTCGCAAACCATCGATTTTTTCCTGCGTTACATCACCTTTCAGGGAAATGTGCATGTCATCGGCAAACAGGCCATTAACGTCGTGCTCAATGGAATCATAATAGTAAAACTTCAGCTCCGCGATACTGAGCCGGTTTGCCGGACCATTGTTGGTTGTCAGGCGTACCTGTATCCTGTCGGTCGTAAACGGCTCGTTGGATTGGAATTCGTAATAAACCTTCTTGTTGGAGCTGGTCTTTCTGCTGAAGGTGCCTTCTGCCTGAACCGGGGTACTGCCGCCCTCCGGCCAGTAATACACCTTCGAATGTGTACTGTAGCCAAAAGTCTGTGCCTGATCCGGAATGATGACGACAGTATCCATCTCATACTGATCATCCAGCGTGACGATCGGAGACAGGTTGATATTTTCATAGATACAGCCTGCATCCCAGTCATGACGTACCCATGCGGATACATAGTCGTGATCGACAATGGCAAGTTCACTGTCCACAGTTCCACCCTGGTTTTTGACTGCCTGGATGTGGGCAGTTCCACCGTTTTCCAGCGGAACGTTGATCAGTCTGTAGTTTGGCGTGATCGCCGGATCCAGACTTAGTGTCGTCGCGGTGTGATGATTCGACGGGGCGCTTTCCCCAATCCTGTTGTGTCCGGTCAGATATATCTCGTATGCCGTCTGATCTTTTAAGTTAGAGATAGTCTGGCTGTTGGTTATGATGTTGTCAACCCTGGTGTATTCTCCTGCGGTATCGGCAGCTTCCCGGTAAAACAGGGAATAGCTGTCTGTATTTTTCATGGATTTCCATGATACATTCAACATCTGGTAGCCGGAACTTATGACGATGCTCTCCGGTGCGTCAGGCACTTTTTCAGCCATAGGAGTTACGGTGACCGGCTTTCCGTAGCCGCTTTTCCACTCTCCATTGACGGATTGTACCCTTACCGTGTAGGAGTTGCCGTTGATCAAATCTTTATTGTTGATCGTTTGTACCGAATACTGGTTCTGGTCGGTTTCAAATACTTCCTTCTCTGTTCCGCCTTTTACTTCACCGGTCACTTCGACCTCATATCCGGTTACATTCATCACCCGTTTCCAGCTCAGTTCGAAGGATTCGCTTCCCGCCACCGCCTTTACACTTTCCGGAATGGACATGTCCGGTTCGGGGATGCGTTCTTCCATCTTGTTCAGGAACTCTACCCTGGAAATCTCCGCAATCGGAGAAGAGGAGTTTAACGTCCCTGTCACTTTGATGGTTACTTTCTTGATCGCTACCTGTTTTCCAAGGTCGATGACAATAGTCTTTCCGGCAGTGCTTCTGGATTCGTCGTCCTGAAGCATGGCACTTCGCAGCGCTCTGGCTCTCGACCTGGTCTTTCCTTCCTCAATCACAAAAACCCGTTCTTTCTCTTCACCGGTTTTCGGGTCCAGATAACTTACCACGACTTCGCCACTCGTAATGGCGCTTCCCGAACCTGTGACGGGAACAAGCGTAAACCCTTCTACGGTCACATCCTGTACATCCTGATTGAAAGCAACTTCAAGTTCAAGCGCATTCTCTTTTGAGATCGGGCCTTCTTTTTCTGTCTTCAATTCCAGTACTGCGCTCTCTCCGGTGCCGGAAAAAACCTCTTTGAGCGTTTCCTGGCTGAAAGAAGCATTGCTCGCCGAAGCGGTGATCGCCTCAGGTGAAATAATCGCCTGTCTTGTCACGCCTGCCTTTCTTGCCGTATCATTTTGATAGAAACGTGAAAAATACTGGAGATCGGTCAAGTCCACTTTTCCGTCTCCATTGAGATCACAGCGGGAGTCGATCGAGGCGGTTTCCCCACGGTCGACAGCGTCGACGAGGATATCCATATCTTCGGCGGTGATCTCCCCATCACTGTTGACATCTCCCAGGCGGATTACTCCGGGAAGGGTTTTCCCGGTATATCCGTAAGCTTTCGGATAGTCATTCATGAGAAGGACCGATACCCTCTCCGTCCCAATCTGAATGCCAGTCTGTATGTAATCCTCATATCCGCGCTCTGCGTTATCACGTACTAAAAGCTCATAACTTCCCGGCTCTACATCCGGAAAGATACAGCTTCCCGGGGAACTGTATCCTGTCCCGGCTGTCGCTTCGATACTTATCAGTTCACGCCGGTCCTCCGCTGCCTGATCTTCCCGCATCAGAAACACTTCCCATTCAGAAGCTTCTCCGATCGGAAGAACGCCGCGGATTTCTACTTTTACTTCTCCCGGACCGTCAGAATCTACGGTCTGGTCCAGTTCTGTATCCTGATCTGAGTTGGAACCTGTAGCCAGGTCCATCTCCAAATCTCCGTCCAACTGGTCCTCCGGGACATCATCATCCGTTATGTCCGGCAGGTTGGAAGAGCTTGCTGAAGCATTGGATGGCGTACTTGTCCCGAACTGCCTGACCGCAGCATTTCCGACGATCGATCCTGCCGGTCCCTGAAGCATCAGGCAGACTACAAGGAGCCATGCGGCTGCTTTTTTCATACCCTATTCTCCTTTTCTTATCGTACTGCAGATACATTGCCACTCTCCGGAATGGTCCACCATATCTAGCCGTTACATTTTACCAATTATTTGCACAACTTTCAAGCAAAATATAACCGTTACAATCAAAAATGAGCCACTCTGTCCTTCACTTACAGGTGGCTCATTTTCCAATATCTAATTTTACACAGACGCATCCGCACCAAATTTCTCTACAATCCGGACAAGCAGCTCCACCACTTTTTCCATCGCCTGAATACTGATATATTCAAATCTCCCATGGAAATTGTGGCCTCCGGTGAACAGATTCGGGCAGGGCAGGCCTTTGTAGGACAGCCGCGCCCCGTCTGTGCCTCCGCGGATCGGGCGCACGATTGGCTCTACACCGATCTCTTTCATCGCCCCGGTCGCGATATCGATCAGGTAACGATGCGGCTCGATCTTCTCCTGCATATTGAAATAGGAATCCCGGATATCCAGTTCGACCGTACCCTCCCCGTATTTGCGGTTCAGATAAGCCGCGATTTCCTGCATCGTTTCTTTTTTATGGACAAACTTTGTCATGTCATGGTCACGGATCAGGTACTTCATCTCGGCAAGCTCTACGCCTCCGTGCATGCTGTCCAGATGGAAAAATCCCTCATATCCCTCTGTAAATGCCGGGTTTTCAAACACGGGAAGCATATCATGGAATTCCATCCCCACATGCAGGGCGTTTCTCATCTTCCCCTTTGCCGAACCTGTGTGGATGCTGATCCCATGGATGCAGAGTTTTGCCGTCGCCGCATTGAAGTTTTCGTACTCCAGTTCGCCAACTTCCCCGCCGTCAACCGTATAGGCCACATCTGCGCCAAACGCTTCGACGTCAAAGAAATCAGTCCCCCGCCCCACTTCCTCATCGGGGGTAAATGCGATCCGTATCGTTCCGTGGGGGATCTCCGGGTGCGCGAGCAGATATTCCGCCATCGTCATGATCTCTGCCACACCGGCCTTATCGTCCGCGCCAAGAAGCGTCGTTCCGTCGGTCGTGATCAGATCGTTTCCGGTCTCTTTTTCAAGCTCCGGAAACTCCGCTCTCCTCATCATCAGCCCGCTGTTTTCATTCAGCAGGATATCTCCGCCGTCATACGATTTGTGGATCTGCGGCTTTACGTCCGTCCCCGAACAGGCGGGCGACGTATCCATATGTGCAATAAAGCCCAATACGGGGATCTTTTTGTCTGTCGTTGCCGGAATCGTTGCCGTCACATAAGAATATTCATCCAGCTCAACGTCGGATGCCCCCATACGGGACAGCTCCTCTTTCAATACCTCTGCAAGCGCCGTCTGCTTTTTTGTGCTTGGATATGCATCCTGGTCATCCATCGACTGGGTGTCCATCGATACGTATCGCAGAAATCGCTCTGTAACATTTGACATGATATAAACTCCTCGCTTTCTGATATTCATCCTGCTTTGATCACCTGTTTGCCAGTTCTTCCGTAATCTCTTCCCAGGTCACTCCCTTTTCCGCCATCAATACCATGACATGGTACAGGAAGTCGGAAATCTCATATTTGATCTCCTCCGGGTCAGGATTCTTGGCGGCGATGATGATCTCCGTCGCCTCCTCCCCTACTTTTTTCAGGATCTTATCCATCCCCTTGTCAAAAAGATAATTGGTATAGGAACCTTCCTTCGGATGCTCTTTCCTGTCCAGGATGACGGCAAATACATCCTCAAACACTTTCAGAGGATTGACTTCCCTGTATTCCTTTTTAGCCAGGTTCTGGAAGAAACAGGTGCGGGAACCGGTGTGGCAGGCAGCTCCCACCTGGGCGACCTTCGCCAGGATCGTGTCATTGTCACAATCAAGGTCTAAGGATTTGACATACTGGAAATGACCGGATGTCTCACCCTTTAACCACAGTGCCTGCCTGCTCCTGCTAAAGTAGGTCATTTTCCCGGTGCGGAGCGTCTCATGAAATGCCTCCTCATTCATATAGGCAAGCATCAGGACCTCCGATGTCTTATAATCCTGTACGATGACCGGGATCAGGCCGTCCGAATTCAGTTTGAAATGACTCCACTCCACCGACGGCTCAAAGGTATCCACCATGATCCCCCGCGCCTTCAGCTCCTGTTTCCGGTGCATGCAGTTGCCCGCTTCCTCCCCCGGGGCCGTCAGGATGACGCCTGCGGCATTTGCAAGCTTCAGATAAGAAACGATCGTCCCGGTCACATCGTCATCGCAAAAGAGGAAGAACGGCTCTTCCAGCCGGGAAATCGTGTGCAGCTCCTGGCTGTCCAGCGTCTCGTGAATGTTGAGGATCATCATGGATGCGCCAAGCTGGGCAAACTCCGGCACCCGGTCCAGGCTGTCCATCGAGGTCAGATGCATGTATATCTTTTCGCTTCCAAACCGGTCGGATGCCTCTTTGACCAGGTCGATATTTTCCTCATCCTGTGCATCTAAAAATACGGCTTTTGCCCCTGCATACAGATATTTTTTTACATCCTCCAGCCGTTTGACCCGTCCTCCGGTGATCAGGGGGATGTCCACCGCCCGCGCCACCTCTTTGATGATGCCGATCGTCTTTTCATGGTCGTCGTCCGTCTCCGACATATCAAAAATCAGCAGCTCATCTGCGCCATTGTCGCTGTAGTAACGGGCCAATGTCAGGATTTCATTGCTGTAATACTCGTTACCATAGTCCAGGATGATCGCCTGGCCGTTTTTGCAGCCGAAGCTGGGAATCAGTTTCTTGTAATCCGGCATGTCAACGCCCTCCCCTCTCAAACCTCGCCACAGCCTCTGGAAGGCTGATCTTGTTCTCATACAACGCTTTTCCGATGATCGCGCCCCTGACCTTACACTGTTCCAGCCGGATCAGGTCCTCCATGCCGGACACGCCGCCCGACGCGATGATGTCAAGCCCTGTGCGCTCCGTCAGCTCCCTGGTATATTCCACGTTCGGTCCGGTCAGGGTGCCGTCCCGGGAGATGTCGGTGTAGACAATATGTTCTACGCCAAAATCCTTCATCTTCATGCAGAGCTCCAGGGCTGAGAGGTCCGATACCTTTTCCCAGCCTTCCACCGCCACCATCCCGTCTTTGGCATCTACGCCGACCACGATGCGGTCTGCTCCAAAACGTTCCACCAGTTCGCCGATAAACGCGGGGCGTTCCACGGCGCGGGTCCCGATGATGCAGCGGGTAATCCCAAGCTCCAGCATATAGGCGACTGCCTCGGCGCTACGGATGCCGCCGCCCAGCTGGACCGGCACATCCACCGACTCCACGATCTGACGGATCGCCTCCTCGTTGACCGAACGCCCCGCCAGCGCGCCGTCCAGATCCACGATGTGGAGAAAGCTGGCTCCCTGACCGACCCAAAGCTTTGCCATCTCGGCGGGGGTGTCGGAATATATCGTTACATTGTCAAAAAGTCCCTGTGTCAGACGGACGCACTTGCCGCCCTTCATATCGATTGCCGGATATAACTGCATGTTCATACTCCTTGCTTTTTCGAATTTCTCAGATCTGTTTACAGGCTCCCCTTGGTAGACAAAACGCCCGTAATCCGCGCATCCAGCCCGGTCGCCATGTCCAGTGCCTTTGCAAATGCCTTAAACGCCCCCTCGATGATGTGGTGGTTGTTGCTGCCGTCCAGCTGCTTTAAGTGCAGGTTCATCTCAGCGCCATAGGAGACGGCATAGAAAAATTCCCGCACCATCTCTGTCTCCAGATCGCCGATCCGTTCTCTGTCAAGTCTTAAGTCATAGACCAGATAGGGCCTGCCGCAGAGGTCAAGGGCGCATAAGATCAGGGCTTCATCCATAGGAAGCAGGGCTGAACCGTAGCGCAGCATCCCTGCTTTGTCCCCTACCGCCTCTTTGACTGCCCTTCCCAGCACGATTCCGGTGTCCTCTATCGTGTGATGGGTATCCACCTCAAGGTCGCCCTCCACGGACAAAGTCAGGTCAAACATGCCATGACGGGCAAAGCTGTTGAGCATATGGTCAAAAAATCCGATCCCGGTAGAAATATCGGCTTTGCCGCTTCCGTCCAGATTCAGGGTCAGCCTGATCTGTGTTTCCTTTGTATCCCGTGTCACCGTCGCAGTTCGTTCCATCTTTCCCCTCTTTTCCCTATTCGAACCTCACCCGGATCGAGTTGGCGTGAGCCGTGAGATGCTCCGCTTTTGCAAACTCCTCGATATCCTTGTGGATCGGCTCTAAGGCCTCTTTTGAATAGTAAATAATACTGGATTTTTTAATATAATCATCTACGCTCAGCGGGGAGAAGAATTTAGCCGTCCCGTTGGTCGGAAGCACATGGTTGGGACCTGCAAAATAATCTCCCAGCGGCTCCGAGCTGTACTCCCCAAGGAAGATAGCTCCCGCATTCTGAATCTTCGTCATCACCTCAAACGGATTGCGGGTCACGATTTCCAGATGCTCGGAGGCGATCTCGTTGGCCGTGGCGATGGCATCCTCCATAGAATCGGCCACCAGGATATACCCGTAGTTTTCCAGGGACTTTTCCAAAATATCCTTCCGGGACAGCTCGGCCACAAAGCTGTCCACTTCCCGGGATACCTTTTTTGCAAGTTCCATGCTGGTGGTCACAAGGATCGCGGAGGCAAGCTCGTCATGTTCTGCCTGGGACAAAAGGTCCGCCGCCACATAGCGCGGGTTTGCCGTCTCATCTGCAAGGACCAGGATTTCGCTGGGGCCGGCAATGCTGTCAATGCTGACATGCCCATAGACCGTCTTTTTGGCGAGCGCCACGAAGATGTTGCCGGGCCCCACGATCTTATTAACCTTCGGAATGCTTTCCGTGCCAAAGGCAAGGGCGGCGACCGCCTGCGCGCCTCCCGCCTTGTAGACTTCCGTCGCTCCGGCAAGATGGGCCGCGATCAATGTCACCGGGTTCACCTTGCCGTCCTTTCCCGGAGGCGTCACCATCACGATCCGGGAGACCCCTGCCACCTCTGCCGGGATGATATTCATAAGGACGGAGGACGGATATGCCGCCTTTCCGCCCGGCACGTAGACACCTACGCTGGCCAGCGGAGTCACCTTCTGGCCAAGGATCGTGCCGTCGGGCTTACTGTCAAACCAGCTGTACTGCTTCTGCTTTTCATGGTATTCCCGGATATTTTTCATCGCCCTCTTCATCACCGTGAGAAGCTGCGGCTCTACCAGCGACAGCGCCTCCTTGATCTCGACATCGGTCACGCGGATATTGGACGCGTTGATATCGGCTCCGTCGAAACGTCTTGTATACTCGGAAACCGCAGCGTCCCCCCGCTCCTTCACATCATTTACAATGGCTTTCACCGTATCCTCATAGCTGCCGTAATTGTTCGGATCCCTTTTTAACAGGTCGGCAAGGATATTTTTTCTGGTATCTTCGTTTAGTTTGACAATTCTCATGTTTCCTCCTGCTGCATTTGTATCAGTGTCTTTAAATCCCGGATCAATTTCGTGATCCGCTCATTCTCCCGTTTCATGCTGACCTGGTTCACCACCATGCGGGCGGACAGAGGGCAGACCTCTTCCAGCACGCCAAGCCCGTTTTCACGCAGGGTAGAGCCGGTCTCCACGATATCTACGATCACTTCGGACAGCCCCACGATCGGAGCCAGCTCGATCGATCCGTTCAGCTTGATGATCTCCACAGTCTGATGCTTTTTGTTGTAAAAATAGTCTTTGGCGATCGCCGGGTATTTGGTTGCCACCCGGATCAGTTCATGGTGCTGCAGATATTCTCTTGCCGACTCCGGCCCGCAGACGCACATCCGGCATCTGCCGATGCCAAGGTCCAGCACCTCAAACAGTTTTCTGCCTTCTTCCAGGATCGTGTCCTTGCCTACGATCCCGATGTCGGCGGCGCCGTACTCCACATAGGTTGGGACGTCGTTTGCCTTTGATAAAAAGAACCGAAAGCCAAGTTCTTCATTGGTAAAAATCAGTTTCCTGGATTTTTTGTCCTTCATCTCCTCGCAGGTGATGCCGATCTTCTCAAACATCTCCAGAGTCTTATCCGCCAGCCTGCCTTTTGCAAGGGCGAAAGTCAGATATCTCATATGCCTACCTCCTGCTTCCCATCAATGGATATAGTCCGTATAGGCGATGACATCCATCCTGCCTGACGGGATGTCATACGCCTGCACGTTAGCGCCGTCTCCCGGCAGATACAGGATATTGCGGATATTCCGGCGCGCCGCATAGGCCAGATACTCCTTTACATCTGCATCTGACGGCTTACGGATCAGCTGGACCGCCATCTTCCGGGAACGGAAATGCCCGGCCAGACGGATCGCCGCCAGTCTCGACGAACGGTCATACAGGATGATCGTGTTCACCATGTCTACTTTTGTCTCGATCTTCTGGCGGGACAGGGCGAGCATCAGCTGGTCTGCCACGATGGCAAAACCGACCGCCGGAGCGTCTTTGCCGAACTGGACCAGCAGCTTGTCATAGCGGCCTCCCGTCACGATATATGCCCCCGTCCCGTAGGTGTATGCCTGAAAGATGATTCCGGTATAGTAGGAATATTTGCTGAGCATTCCCAGGTCATAAGAGACATAATCACCCAGCCCATATCCATCCAAAATCTCCTGCACCCGCTCCAGGCGTTCGATCGCCTTTACCGCCCGGGGATTGGAAGTCATGGTCTTAGCCAGGCGAATCTGTCCGATATCTCCAAAAAGCTCCGGCAGCTTTAAAAATACCTGTTTGAGAGAGGCATCCATCGTCTGTCTGCCAAGAAGCTCCTCCACTCCGAAGAAATTCTTGTTCTCGATCAGTTCCCGAAGCTGTTCCTGGGTCTCTTCGTCCATGCCGGCCTCTTCTACAAGCCCACGGTAAAACTCCACCTGCCCCAGCTCCACCTGGAATTCCTGAAGACCCGTGGACTTTAAGGCGTCGATCACCATGGCGATCATCTCCGCATCCGCATCGCTTGTATCGTCCCCGATCAGCTCTGCGCCGGTCTGGGTGGATTCCTTTAAGCGCCCCTGGTAGCTGGTGTTGTTGATAAAGGTCGGTTCCAGATAACAGAGCCGCAGCGGTTTATCCTCATCCATAAAATATTTTGCCACGCACCGGGCGATCGACGGCGTCATATCCGGCCGCAGCACCAGCGTGTTGTTGTCCCGGTCGAAAAACTTAAACATCTCACGGGAGCCGACGCTTCCCCGCTCGCTTTTGAAAATATCGAAAAATTCAAACGTCGGAGTCTCTATATTCTGGTAGCCATACAGATGGAATACCTTCTGGATCTTATCCTGGACGGCCATCTTCCTGGCACATTCTTCCGCATAAATGTCCCGGACTCCCTCCGGGGTATGTAATAACTGGTTATTCATATGCCCTCGCTTTCACATGGTAAAGTGATAATTCGATAACGTGCTCTCTATTATAGGGGAAGAACCTGCCCTTGTCAATCCACAATTTTCAGATTGGGATAAACCCGCTCAATCCTGCTGTCAGGAAAGTGGTCATCCAGGAAAACTTCCAGCGCATGATCTGCCGCCGCCCCTCCCTGTCTCGCGGTGTACCGGTAAAGGGCCAGGCCTGAGACTGCTATATTGACTGCCATGAAAACGATCAGCAGGTTACAGCCGATGACTCCCGCCTTTACGGGCAGCCGCTCGATCCAGCCTGAGAGCGCCGGGTAGACCACCTTCAGCCATACCACGGCGACGATGCCCCAGAAAAAGCAGTACAGCAGGTTGATGCGTCCCCCCAGGTTGAACGGGATTGCACTGTAATCCCAGAACACTGTGCCGAATACAAGCTCTGTAAATACGCTGCAGATATATTCATAGGCGCCTCCAAGCACCGTCCCTGCCAGAAAGATGTGCCGGTCATTGCTTTCCCGGTACTGATACAGGACGGCGGTCAGCATCACACAGCCAAGTCCCCATACGATGCTGAACGGGCCGTATACCACGCTGCTGCGGCTCATCAGAACGCCGCTGGTCACATAGCAGAATATCGTCTCCACGATATCTCCAAGAAAAGCTCCGATAAAAAACAGGGATACCAGCTTATAAAAGCTGCATCCGGCGGCAAAGATATCCGGCGCCGCCTCCTGTGCATGTCCCCGCTCTTCCAGGATATGTTTCAGCTCGATATTCGGATAGGCTTTCATCATACGCCGGTGGATCCGCCGTGTCAGGGCATTGCCCAGGGATTCCGACAGCTTCTGCCAGTCCTCGCTGATCTGGGTAATCCGGTCGATTCCGTGATGAAGCTGCAGGATCGCCGCCGATGTTCCGACTGCATCCACCACCAAAAGTCCGCTGATGCCCCACAAAAGGATCTTTCCTGCAAACGAAGGCACCAGGCCAAGCAGTTTTAATAAAAGCGGGTTGGTGAATTTCATCATGAGCACGGCGCTGATTCCCCAAAATATGGAGTAGCGCAGGCAGACATATCCATCCAGGTTCAGCCTGTATTCCGAGTAATCCCACCACTTCCGGTGGAAGATCCGCTCCATCATCCGCCCGGCCCAGTACTCCAGGAAGGAGGCGATCAGCATTCCGCCAAGGAACAAAAAGAACAGGCTGTCCTTCAGTTCCGGCAAGAACAGGGCGAATGCCACAGCCGCCGTACCATAGATGGTACAAAACGGCGCGTTCAAAAATCCTTTATTGATCAGGTGATGCCGCTTGACGGCCGCAAGGCTGACCTCCAGGCACCACCCAAGAAACGAATAGATCAAAAATAGCCAAAGCAGCTCATATGCGGTGTGTTCCATGCTCTTCTCTCCAGTCCAGGTCCTTCTGGATCAGTTCCAGATAATGGACCAGAATATCCCGGTAATGTCCGATCTTCCAGGATTTGTCAATCTCATCATAAGTAAAGCTCTTTCGTCCGCCCGTCTCCATCCGCGTCCAGTAGCCGTAGAGCTCGCGAAACGGAAGGTAATAGATCTCGTCCAGCGCTGTAAAGTGCAGGATTAAAAAGGCAATCCCGCCCTGTTCTTCAAACTCCTTCATAAACTGCACCTGATGGGAATGGACGTTTTGCAGCGGAAAGGTCTTTACCGCGCATTCTTTGGCATCAAAGCAGACAGGAATCCCCTGGACCGTGCCAATATAATCCACCGTACTCTTCTGGTCAAAATAGGCCAGGGTGATGTGACGGCTTTCTTTTTCTATGCTGATCGGGGTGATCGGCGTCGGGATCTTCTGGATCAGCGCCAGTTTCTTTTCCCGGTAGCTTTCATTGCTGTGGTTGATGAGGTCTTCCAGGGTAGAGCCCCTGAGTCCCCTTGTCTTCCATGTTCCCATACTTTCCTCCGTCTTTTCCTTCGCTGTCATCCATAAGGGCAGATCATTCTGCCGGAAAAAATCTTTTAAATTCCGGCGGCAAAGGGGCGGTAAACTCCCTTCCGCCAAGATAGTGGAGCGGCTCCTTCAGATCGTTTGGCATCACCAGCCGCCAGGAATGAAGCATCTGGGAACGGATGCCATGCTCCCTCTTTGCCGCTTCATTGATCCGGGCATTGCCATATTTATAATCCCCCACGATCGGATGGCCGATGGAGGCAAGATGGGCACGGATCTGATGGGTGCGCCCGGTGATCAGCGTCACCTTCAAAAGAGTGAATCCGTCTTTTTGGGCAAGCGGCTCGTATCTGGTCCGGATGGGCGCGCTGTTTGGCGTCTCTTTAGCAGATATCTCCACCTGGTTGGTCTTTTCATCCTTTTTCAAGAATCCGGATATGGTCTCAGATTTCAGTACCTCCCCTGCCACGACGCACTGATAATATTTGTGGATGGTGCGGTCTTTGAATGCCCCTGACAGGATCTGAAGACCCGCAAGGGATTTGCCTGCCGCCACCAGTCCGCTGGTGTTGCGGTCCAGACGGTTACAGACCGACGGACGGAAGCTTTGCAGGCTCTCTCTCGTAATCCCGCCGGTATCCAGCAGGTAGTCGATCAGGTATTCTACCAGGGATTCATCCGTATCCTTTGCCTTCTGGGACAGCATCCCGGACGGTTTGTTGATCAGCAGGATATGCCCGTCCTCATAGATGATATCAAGCTTCTGTTTTTTTACTTTTTGGATCTTTACTTCCGAAAACGTCTCAATCGTCTCATCCGCAAGAAACATCTTGATCTCATCGCCCGGATTCAGCTTTTCCGAACCATCGCATTTTTTCCCGTTCAGCGTGATGTTCTTTTTCCGCATCATCTTGTAGAGGAAGCTTTTGGGGGCGAGATTCAAGTATTTGGCAAGCAGTTTATCAAGCCGCTGCCCGGCCTCATTTTCTCCTACTGTGAGTGCACGCATAACTGAAAATCCTTTCTTTACATCGATAAACTTTTTAACAGCGACTCCACGTAGGGAAGGCTTCCGTCGTCCTCATATTCCGCTGCCGGCTTTAAGTTGTCAAGGCGTCGGAAAAATGCGGACTCTTCTTTGATGACCTTCGCATTTGCATCCAGCTTCTGCGCAGACAGCATGCTGTTTAAGAACTGTTCCGCCTTTGCCACATCCACCTTCTGACCGGTGCAGTACGCGATGACTCCCTTTGGATGGACCGCGATCGCATCCATCGGCATGATCAGCTCTTTTGACGTGATGACCAGGTCATAGAGGATCGGAAAACGTGATTCGTAGGCTGCGGTCTTTTTGTGGAACGACTCAGACGCCGTCCGGTACTTCCAGGAAGCGATCAGCGGGGATGCCATATTTGCCATCGGAAGCACAGTCAGGATCGCCATCACGGTCAGGATATTTCTCGCCGCCTGGTTGTCTGTCAAATAGCGGGCAACCAACTGGATCAGGATTGCCGCCAAAAGCACCAGCACAATGGCAAGCCGCACCTTCCTGCTGCTGTCCCGGTAACCATATTGTCCTTTTTTCTTCTGCATAGAACTTTTTCTCCTTACATATGTTCCATGACTTTTAACAGGATGTCATGGGGCACGATTTTGCACAGCAGGGAAAATGCCTTCATCAGCGGACCGTAGACGGACACGCTCTTTCCCATCATGCTGTCGCGCAGTGCAAGGCGCACCACCTTCTTCGGGTCCGCCATCGTCAGCTTTTTATATAATGGCACATGCCCGGTCGTCTCCGCGATGTCAAAAAACTCGGTTTTGACCGGTCCGGGACATACCGCCGTCACTGAAATATTCCGGGGCTTCAACTCTGCATTCAGCGCACGGCTGTAGCTCAGCACAAAGGATTTGGTCGCCGCATAGATCGCGAATTTGGGCTGTGGAAGAAAGGCCGCCGAGGATGCGAACTGGATGATCCGGCTGTGGTCTGACATATAGGGCAGGACCAGATGGGTCACGGCGCACAATGCTTCGCAGTTCAGCCGCACCATACCGGACTCGTCCGTCAGGCTCAGATCCCCGACCTTTCCAATCTTTCCATATCCGGCGGAATTGATCAGGATCTTGACATCCGGCGTATGCCATTTCAGCTCTTTTCGCAGCGTATTCAGATCGTCTTCCTCCGTCAGATCCAGTGGAAGGATACGCAGCGGAACCGGAAGCTGACGCTTTAAGTTCCTTAGCCGCTCTTCTCTCCTGGCGATCGCCCAGATCTCGTCAAGCCCGCCAAAACGGTCGGCGATCTGTATGACAGCCTCTTTTCCCATACCGGAGGATGCCCCGGTTACAATTGCAATCTTCATATCCACTGCCTCCTGTTTCCATACTATGCTGCTGCCTTACGCTTTTTTCTTATGCACATTCCGGATGGTTTTTTTCGGTTTGCGGCTGTCGTTTCCTTTGCCGCCATGCTGCGTTCCATCCGTCTTTCCTCTGCCTCCATACGATGCCTGTCTTCCCCATTCCTTGCCGCCTCCCTGAGGGCGGTCCCCGGTATTGCGCGGCCGGATCAGGCATTTTTTATCAAAACCGATCAAATCCGTTCTTCCGGCAATCTTTAATGCTTCCACCACAAGGTCGTAATTTTTCGGGTTCCGGTACTGGATCAGCGCGCGCTGCATCGCTTTTTCGTGAGGATTGACGGGGACATAAACCGGTTCCATCGTCCGCGGGTCAAGCCCGGTATAATACATACAGGTAGAGATCGTGGACGGAGTCGGGTAAAAATCCTGCACCTGCTCCGGCATATAGCCAAGGTCACGCAGATACTCCGCCAGCTCCACCGCCTCTTTCATGGAAGAGCCGGGGTGGGAGGACATCAGATAAGGAACGAGATACTGTTCCTTTCCAATCCGTTTGTTCATCTCTTTGTATTCTTTTGTGAACTGACGGTAAACCTCATTTTTCGGCTTGCCCATCCTGGACAGGACTTTATCCGCCACATGTTCCGGCGCTACCTTAAGCTGTCCGCTGACATGGTGCTCGCAAAGTTCTTTTAAAAATTTCCGGCTCGGGTCGGCAAGCAGATAGTCAAACCGGATGCCGGAACGGATAAAGACCTTCTTGACCTTCGGCAGCGACCTGAGTTTTCTGAGCAGTTCAATATAATCGGTATGATCGGCCCGCAGGTTTTTGCAAGGCTCCGGGAAAAGGCACTGTTTATGGGGACATGCCCCTTTGCTCATCTGCTTTTCGCAGGCAGGATACCTGAAGTTGGCAGTCGGTCCTCCCACATCGTGGATATAGCCCTTGAAATCGGGCTCTTTTGTCAGCATCTTCGCTTCCTCCACAAGGGATTCATGACTCCTCGCCTGGATGATGCGCCCCTGATGGAACGTCAGCGCGCAAAAGCTGCAGGAGCCAAAGCAGCCCCGGTTGCTGATCAGGCTGAATTTTATCTCCCGAATGGCGGGAACTCCGCCCTGCTCTTCATAGGAAGGGTGATAATCCCTCATATAGGGAAGGGCATAGACTTCGTCCATCTCCGCCTCGGTAAGCGGTTTTGCAGGCGGGTTCTGCACCACAAAGTCCTTTCCGTCATAGGGCTCTACCAGCCGTTTGCCGGTAAAGGGATCGGTGTTGCTGTACTGGACAAAAAAGCTTTTCGCATATTCTTTTTTATCCTGGCAAAGGTTTCCGTAATCCGGCAGGAGCTCGTAATCGTAGACCGATTCCAGACTCCGTGTCTTATAGACGGTCCCGTCGATGAAAGTGATATCCTTCACCTCGATCCCGCTGTCCAAGGCATCCGCGATCTCCACGATGGAGTGTTCCCCCATGCCGTAGGAGATCAGGTCGGCCTGGGAGTCCAGCAGAATGGAACGCTTCATCTTATTGGACCAGTAATCATAGTGGGCAAGCCGCCTCAGGCTCGCCTCGATCCCGCCGATGATAATGGGACTGTCTTTATAAACCGACCGGAGCAGGTTGCAGTAAACGACCGTCGCATAATCCGGCCGTTTCCCCATCTCTCCGCCCGGTGTGTAGGAGTCCTGCTGCCGCCGTTTTTTCGACACCGAATAGTGGTTGACCATGGAATCCATATTGCCTGCGGACACCAGAAAACCAAGCCGCGGCTTCCCAAGTACGGTGACGCTCTTTTTGTCCTTCCAGTCCGGCTGGGCAATGATGCCGACCTTATATCCATGCGCCTCTAACAGGCGGCTGATGATCGCCGCCCCAAAGGATGGATGGTCCACATAGGCATCCCCGGAAACATATATAAAATCACACTGGTTCCAGCCGCGGATGCTCATGTCAGCCCGGCTCATCGGTAAATAATCATGCATGTTTTTTATCCTCATTCCATATCTCGTCATAATCCTCGATGAAAAAGTCAGCCAGTTCCTGCTTCTCCCCTCTCATCGGGATGGAAAATTCATCTTCAACGGCACAGACCGTCATGCCCGCGGCTTTGCCAGCCTGGATTCCGGCGGGCACATCCTCAAACACCATACAGCCAGAAGGCGGTATCTGCAGCTCCTTTGCCACTTCCAGATAGATATCCGGCGCCGGTTTGCCGGCCGGCACTTCACAAGCCGTCTTGACCACATGGAAATAAGGGGTGATGTGAAGGGCCTCCATGACTGCATCGACCATCTCCCGGCCGTTGCTGGTGGCGATCCCGGTCTTGATTCCTGCATGTTTCAGATATTGCAGGAAGTTCAGCGCGCCCTTTTTCATCGGCACTTCGTTTCGGTATTTTTCGATGCTCATATCGATCCATGCCTGCTTGATCTGCGCGATCGTGTCCGGCAGGCTGAAATAGTTTTTAAAGTAAACGGCAGTTTCGGAAAAGCTCATCCCTTCAATCTCCCTTTGCAGCGTCGGCGGGCACTCATAGCCGTAGCGCGCCAGATATTCGATATCAATTGCCTTCCACATCCACATGGAGTCCACCAGCGTGCCGTCCAGATCAAAGATGACCGCTTTTTTCTGCCGGAGTACAGGCAATATCTTCTTGCTTTGTTCTCTCATCCAATGTTCCTCTGTTTTTATGTTCTCAGGTTCTTTAATTCCTCGTTCGTCAGTTTCCGGTATTGGCCCGGCCGTAGCGTCTCGTCCAGCTTCAGGCTTCCCATCGACAGCCTCTTTAAGAATATTACCCTGCAGTCCAGCGCCTCAAACATCCGTTTGACCTGATGGAATTTTCCTTCCTGGATGGTGAGGAGGATTTCGGCGCTTTCGTCGGCTGTCTGCCCGGAGATCTCCAGTTTTGCCGGTTTTACCACAGTTCCGTCTTTTAACGTCATTCCTTCTGCCATCCGGTCTATGGCATCTCCCGGAAGCCTGCCCTCGATTCTTGCATAATATTGCTTATCTACATGACGGTTGGGAGACAGCAGCCGGTGGGCCAGCTCCCCGTCGTTTGTGATCAGAAGAAGTCCTTCTGTGTCAATGTCGAGCCGCCCCACCGGAAACAGATCCTTCCTTGCCGCATCCCCGATCAGGTCGATGACCGTCCGGTGAAGGTTGTCCTCCGTCGCGGATACCACGCCCTGGGGCTTGTTCAACATATAATATTCCCATTCCTCATAGAGGACCGGCGCGCCGTCAAACGTGACCGTATCACGTTCAGGGTCTATCTTCCGTTCAGTCTTCTTTTCTGGCTCTCCGTTCACCCGGATTCTTCCTTTTTTTGCCGCGTCCTTGATCTGACTCCGGCTTCCCTGATTCATCTCAACTAAAAATTTGTCCAGTCTTATGGGTTTTCCCATCAATTCCACCGCCATCCAGGATAATATTTGTTCTTAAGCGTCCCGCCGGTGCATTTTGCCCAGCCAAGGGGATAGCCGTCCACACAGACAAGACACCACCCCTTTTTCACGTCTTCTTCCGGGTTCAGGGAGATCGTTTCCCCTTTCAGATACCGGACGGCCCGCACGTCTTCGCAGGAAAAGCTGACCGTATTGGAAAATCCGTCCTGTCTCAGAGCCATCGCAAATGCCTGGGACGGCTCGAAACGTCCCTTTTTCAGTTCACCCAAAAGCAGACCGGTCCTGAGATACCGCAGCTTCCAGCCACAGTGGAACTGCTCCGGAAGGTAGTAGACCATATCCTGCTTCACCATCAGCCGCTTCCGGTCAAAGGGCTGTAAAAGCTGCTGCTCAAACCGGTAAAAATCCGTATCGGCTTCCAGCGCCTGCAGTTCTTTCTTGTGATTGCCATAGTCGGAGCAGAAGGAAACAGGGGACGGCAGTTTTGTCTCTTTTTTGTGGAGCAATGCGATAAAATGCCCCTCTCCCCGGATCTTATGCGGAAACAGCCGGATAACAGGCTGTCCGTCCATCCCCCGGCTTGCGCCGTCAAAGAGCGGCAGGGGAGACAGTTCCATATCCTCTGCCCGGGAGAGCAGCCATTCCACCACATCCTCGTCTTCCGACCTGGAGAAGGTGCAGGTAGAATACAGCAGGTATCCACCCGGTTTCAGCATACGCACCGCCTGGGTTAAAATCTCCTTCTGGATTTCTGCGTAATACCCGGGACCGCGCTCCTCCCAGCTTTTGATCAGTTCCGGGTCTTTGCGGAACATCCCCTCGCCGGAGCAGGGGGCGTCCACCAGGATCTTATCAAAAAACGTGCCGAAGGTGTCTGCGAGCTTGTCCGGCGCTTCGCTGGTCACGCAGATGTTGGGAATTCCAAACAGTTCCAGGTTCTTTAGCAATGCCCTTGCGCGGGAATTGCTGATGTCATTGGAGACGAGGAGGCCCCTGCCCTTAAGCTTCGCCCCCAGTTCCGTACTCTTGCCGCCGGGCGCCGCGCAGAGATCCAGCACGATGTCGCCGGGATCCACGGGCAGAAGCTCCGCCGGTGTCATGGCGCTCGGCTCCTGCAGATAGTATAATCCTGCATAATAGTACGGATGCTTTGCCGCCCTTACATCGTCCGGGTAATAGTAACCGTTGGACGTCCAGGGGATCCGTTCCGTCTGATAAGGAGAAAGCTTATCTTCCCACGTCGTGACATCAGTCTTAGTCAGGTTGATCCGCAGCCCCGAAACAGGGGTCTGCCCAAAGCTGTCCAGCCACGCCTGATAATCCTCTCCCAACAGAGACTTCATATTTTCTAAAAATAATTCCGGTAATTTCATCGAATGCCATCCCTTATCTTGTATAATCTTCAACAGTATATCACAAAATCCGTTTTAAGGGAACTCAACCGGAAGGACATATGCTTCTTCCGTAAAATAACCGGGGTTCCAAAACAGGATCTCTGCCGCTTTTTCATCCGGCTCATAAGGAACCTGGAAAGCTTTTACTTCACATTCATACCACGGTTTCTCCGTGGTGTCAAAAACAGGAAAAACGGACCCTCTCCCATACCGGTCGATCTCTCCCTTTTCGCCCAGATACTCTGCTTTGTAGCCATAGACGATCCCCATGTGCAGCCCTTCTGTCTTCGCTTCGCAACGGGCCGAGAGACGGATTCCGGGTTTCAGGATTACATTCCCGCTTTCATCCCAGGTCTTTATCTCGTCCGGCATCCGTCCCACTTCGGTAAGATACAGCGTTCCATCCTGGAATTTCACATTCAGGTCCAGTTTCTCCGTTGTATCCGGGACCGGAATCTGATAGATGCCGGATTTTTCTTCTGCAGTGACGGAAAGCTTTTTCAATACCAGTTTGACATCCCGAATCTCTCCTTTTTCCGGAATCTGGCAGGAAAACGATCTCATCCCCGACGGATACATCCCTGCAAACAAAGAAACCGGAGAGGAACTTCCACTGTCAAAATACAGCGGACAGCTTTTTTCCTCGCTGTTTTCGGCAGTATGATACGAGGCCTCTGCAATAACCGGAGATACAAGACAGCCATCCTCCCAAACCGGATACCAGGAAACAGTCAATTTCTGATTCTCATATGTCCCAATAGAAATCGATGAAAACGCCTCTGTCTCAGTCCAGCCCGGAAGCTCGTTTAGCGCCGTGACTTGTTCTGCGGTCTTGAGGCAGAAGGAAAACGGTTCTTCAAACCCATTCAGCTTAAGCTCAAAAGATCCCGCAAGCTCCCCTTTTGTAAACGGAACTTCCGTAAGCCGCATTTCTGCGGTCACAATGCCGTGCCATCCATCCTCATACTCTTTGTACTGCATATTCGTGGCCTGTGATGAAAATCCATAGCCGGATTCCGTACCGGCCGGATACAACCTGGCCTCCACCAGCCGGACAGGACCGCCCGGATCATCGTGGTTCAGAGCTTCCCACAGTCCACTTCTACCATATATTTTCTCATCCATATCGATACAAAAATAGCTGTCATCCCAGATTACTGCCTCGCCGCGTTCCTCTTTCTCCTGGTTGTTCCGTTCATTTTCAAGGAGCAGCTCAACTTCGTCTGCGGGAATGACAGAAATGGAAGTATCCTCCAGCACAAGCTTTACCACCGTCATGTTATCTTGATAAAAGACGTCGGTCAATCTGACGTTGGCATACTCATTCGCGAGCTCGGCCTTTTCCGGCTGGTCAAGCATATAGATGACAGGGTGATCCGGCCTGCAGATGCCAAGTCCTCTGACAAACTGGAAGCCGTCGGCAATCCCAGGCATATCATCCGGTTCCGTTCGGTCTGCCCGCTCCTGATTCTGGCAGGCGCTGATACAAAATGCGACGGCCAGCAAGACCCACCATCCATGTTTTCTCTTCATAACCAAGTCCTCCCTCCTGTTGCTGAAACATCGAGAGCCCAAATCTTTCTTACAATTGCTCCATCCTGATGACCGTCTCATAGAGATAACGGTTCACCGGGACATCGATTCCCAGTTTCTTTGCCTTTTCAAGGACAGTTCCCGCAAAAAGCTCCACCTCCGAACGTCTCCCCGCCAGACCGTCCTGACGCATGGACGGCATCCCGTCCGGGCTTAAGGTATCGATCAGCCTGAGGTACTCTTCCAGGTCGGCTTCCGTCACCGGAATCCGTTCTTTTTCGGCAATCTTTATGACTTCCCGCATCGCGGCGATCATCAGTTCCCTGGCCTCCCCCGGCTCCTGGACTGTTTTGTAGGTTCCCTCCCGGACCATCACAGTCTGGTTTACCCCGACGTTCAGCATCCATTTGCTCCACAAGCGGTGCAGGATATCCTCCTCCACGACATAAGGAAGCCCGGTACGGTCAAACAGTTCCGTCACGCGGTCAAGCGCCGGCCTCTTTTCGGGCTGGTCTTTCGGTATGCCGATGCAGAGCTTTCCAATCCGGGAATATGTCACCTGGCTGCCCGCCTTAACGGCATCCATCCCCTGGGCAACCGTAAATAAAACAGTACCTGCCGCCAGTTCCCGGCTGATGATCTCCTCACTTGAAATACCGTTCAGCACAGAGAGGATGATCGTATGGTCATCTACAAACCTGCGCGCTTCCTCGATCGCCTTAGAAAGCGCCGTGGCTTTCACTGCAAAGATCAAAAGCTTTGCGGGTCTACCCGGCTGTGTCGTATCCTGGTATCTGAAATGGCATTCCTTTCCGTTGCAGGTGATCCGGCTCTGCTGATACCGGGCGATTCTTGACGGGTCTGCAAGAAACCTGACATTCTCCGGCCCCAGGTGTCCGGAAAAATATTCCCCGTACAATACGCCCAATGCACCCATGCCGATGATAGTAACATCTGTGATTCTGGTATCCATAGTACTCCTCCTCGCTTTTCTTGTTCCGCTAAAAGAACCTGGCAATCTCCGTTATGGATTTCCGCCTCGGCATCGCGGCATCTTGGGAACGGTATCCCACCGAGATAACAGATACAACGATCTCTTCTTCCGGGATTTCCAGCAATGCCCTCAGCTTACCTGCATCCCGAATCCCCATGATCAACGTATCAAGGCCCAGGTCGGCGGCTTTTAACACCAGATGCTCGTTGTGGATCCCAAGGTCATAAAACCCCCATCCGTCTCCCAGCTCGTTTGACGGACTCCCATCCGTGTTGAAACCGGAGCGGTTCTTTACAAAACTGGTGACGATCAGTACCGGGGCTCCTGACACGTTGACCGCGTTAAAAGCCGGCAGGCAGGTCGTCCTCACCGTCTCAAGAAGCTCAGGTTCCATCACAACATAATATCTCGCTGTCTGGGAATTTTTCCAGGAAGGCGCCTGAACTGCCGCCTCAAGCATTTCTTCAATCTGTTCCCTGCCGACCGGTCTCATCGCGTCGTAGTGACGGATACTCCTTCTCGACTCTACCACTTTATTGAATTCCATACCGTTTCTCCTTCTCGATCAAAATTTTTAAATCAGCCGGTTTTTCGAATACAAATGCAGGACAGTCGATCCCCCTGCTGCACATGCTGCCCCATCTGGCATAGCCAAAATCCATGCCCGCTGCCTGTGCGGCGTGATAGTCCGACGGGGAATCGCCAACATAAAGCACATCTTCTGCCAAAAGCCCCAAACGCTCCAGACACAGATTCAGAGGGGCCGGGTCGGGTTTATGCTTTGTGGTATCCTCCGCCAGCACCGCCGTCTCCATATACCGGTCAACCCCCTTAGAAACAAAATCGATCTCGTACTGTTTCCTTGTCTTTGCCGAGACAACTGCCTGCCGGAGTTTTCCGTGCAGCGCCTCAAAGACTTTTTCAAATCCTTCATAGAGGACAGCCCCCGTCTCGTATTCATTGACATAGCGCACCCAGCGGGCATAAGTCCTCTCCTTGTCCTTGATGCCCAGTTCTTCCATCACCTTCATACCGGGATAAGGGGCAAATCTCAGCACCTCTTCAAAGGTCCATTCCTCCCCGGTCTCTTCCCTGATGATCCGTATCAGAGGATACATGTTCATATCCAGCGTGTTCAGGATGGTTCCATCGATGTCATAGATTACTGCCTGGTATGTTTTCATGGCTCACCTCCGCCTAAAGATCCACCCTCCGGTCCCTATAATAAAATTCCTTGTCATGCTCGCTGATCTCCCGAAGGATCCGGCAGGGATTTCCAACGGCAACCACACCGGAAGGGAGGTCTTTTGTCACGATGCTCCCTGCGCCGATCACCACATCATTTCCGATCGTCACTCCTGGAAGGATGACTGCGCCTGCCCCGACCCAGACATTGTTCCCAATGCGGACGGGCAGGTTGAACTGCAACCCCTGCCTGCGAAGATCCCCGTCGATCGGATGCCCCGCGGTCGCCACCGTCACATTCGGTCCAAACATACAGTTATCACCGATATAGATATCAGCATCATCCACCAGTGTCAAATTGAAATTGGCATAGACATCATTTCCCATATGCACATGCTTTCCGCCGAAATTCGAATGGAACGGCGGCTCCAGATAGCAGTTCTCCCCAATCTCGGCAAACATCTGCTTCATCAGCTCTATACGGCGTGCCATCTCGCCGGGCCGTGTCTGGTTAAAGTCGTAGAGCAGCTCTAAACATGCCGACTGCTCCTTCAGTATTTCCTCATCCCCCGGAAAGTACAGCCTGCCGCTGTGCATCCGCTCTCTTGCTTCTTTGGAATCCATTGGTTTTATCCTCCATGTTATGTTTTTCCTGTAATTCGAGATGATCCATCCCGATTGTCGGTTTATCCTCAGCTATGCATTGCCTGAGCAATTCCGCTCCATTCTCAACCATATCCCTGGCTTCGCCAAGAAGCGCCTGATAGAATTCAGCCGCAGCAGCCCGGCGCCCCGCAATGTCCAGCGCCGCATACAGGACACGGTAGACATGTTCCCTGTCATGGGCGCTGTCATCCATACAGGAATGCATATATTCTTCTAAATTTTTATAAGTTTGACGATTCAATCTGACCCTCCTGTCTATCCTTTTTGTTCTATTCCGCCTGTACATATTGTAAAACAAGAAACTGTTTTATACAACCAGATTCTCATCGCTGTCCCGGACCGCAGCGGGCAGCTATCCCACAATACCCCTATGAATAAGCACTCCCGCGTTCTCATATACATATAAAAAACCCCGGAGTCTGCACATGCAAGCATCTTCTGGACGCCAATCCACCGCCCGGCTCTTCTCCCGCTGTTTTCCCATCGCCCTGCTCCTTCTTCTCCTCGCCTTTCCCGCCCTCTCGGTCAAAGGAGCCGCAGACGGGCTGCTGCTTTGGTTCAATATCATACTTCCGACCTTGTCTCCCTTCATCATCTGCACACAGATGGTCGTTGCGCTTGGCGGTGCAGAGCTTCTGACACAGCCCTTTTACCCGGCTGTCCACAGCCTGTTCGGGCTTTCCCGGCCGGGAACCTATGTCCTGATCTGCGGCCTTCTGTGCGGCTATCCCCTGGGGGCTAAGATGTGCGGGGATTTTCTGGCGCGGGGAGAGATCACGCAGACGGAAGCAAACTATCTGCTCTCCATCTGCAACCATCCCAGCCCTATGTTCCTGCTGGGCTTTGTGGGATCCAGGTTGCAGCACACGCTTCATCCGGCGTTTTTGCTTGCCTGCTTTTATCTTCCGGTGCTTCCTGTCTCCCTGCTTTCCCGCCGGTTTTACCATATGGAAACATCCCTCCGCCCCGCCACGGACCTGACCGCCTGCAGCATACCACAGAAAATCACCATGGAAGAGGTACTCCTCTCCACCGCAGAGACTATGGTCGTCATCGGCGGATATATCATGCTGTTTTCCATCCTGGCCGTCTGGATTCAGCAGATCCCTGTGCTTCCCGCGGAACTTACGGCATTCCTTGCGGGCATCGCGGAGATTACCACCGGGGTGAATCAGATCTGTACGGCAATGCCGCCCGAAAGAGCCGCGCTTCCGGTGATTGCCACCGTAGCCTTCGGCGGATTTTCCGGCATCTTCCAGACAAAAAGCGTAATAAAAAACGCCGGACTGTCCATCCGGCATTATTCATTCTGGAAAATCATCCATACGATATGTACTTGTCTGATCGTTACTCTTCTGTCGGCTGCGGTTCTTCGCTGGCGGTAACACCTGCCGCAAGTTCGTTGCGGTTGGAGGAGACAATATCATAGCTGGACTGCATGGAGGACATGAACGCGTCAAAACGTCCCTGAGCGCCTTCCATCGAATGGGTGATGATGGTCTGCAGGCTACGCAGCATATCATCGGTGTAATTGATCGAGCTCTGGCGGATGCTGTTGGCATCTTCTATGGCGCTGTCGATGATGGCCTGCGCCTGCATCTGCGCCTCTTCCACCACCTGATTGGCGCTGGCATATGCCTTCTGCATGATCTCGTGCTCATTCACCAGCTCGTTGGTCTGGGCATTGGCGTCGGCAAGCATGGCGTCGGCCTGCATACGTGCTTCGTTCAGGATGGCATCCTGATTGCTGATGATCTTCTGGTATTTCTTGATCTCGTCCGGGATCCGCAGACGAAGCTCCACCAACAGTTCTTCCAGCTCCTCTTTATTGACAAGGATTTTGGTGTTTGACAGCGGCTGGAACTTGCAGCTGTCGATATACTCCTCAATTTCACTGATTAACTGTTCGATTCTACTCATGGTCCTCTCTCCTTACTTCTCTTATTTGGCGGCAGCCGCCACTTTTTCTCTTACCTTCTCTGCCACGTCAGGATGCAGAAACTCGCTGATATCTCCCTGATACCAGGCAATCTCTTTTACGATGCTGGAGCTGAGGTAAGAATATTTCAAATTGGTCGTCAAAAATATCGTATCGATGTCAGGGGCAATGACCCGGTTGGTCTGGGACATCTGAAGCTCATACTCAAAATCCGTGATCGCACGCAGTCCCCTGACGATCACATTGGCTCCGCACTGATGGACAAAATCCACTAAAAGCCCCCCAAAAGACTTTACTTCCACATTCGGAAGATGGGAAGTTACACTCCTTAACATATTAACACGTTCTTCGACAGAAAACAACGGAGTTTTGGAATTATTCTGCAAAACTCCGATGATCACATGGTCCATCATCTCTGCGGTCCGTTCAATTACATCCAGATGCCCCAGGGTGACCGGGTCAAAACTGCCGGGATATACTGCGATTGCCATAATTTATTCTCCTCGATAGACAAACACATGTCTGTTTGTCTTGTATTTTTTATTTTTTTCCATAATAAAACCAATGGATTCCAGATAGTCAAACGAGGTCTGTAAGGATGCCTCTATGACAACCGTGCTCTGCTTGTCTATCATGCCGGAGTGAGCCAGATATTCCAACATCTGGCGTTCCAGCCCTTCATCATACGGCGGGTCCATGAAGATATAATCAAACCGGTACTCTTTTCCCTCCAGCCTGTTCAGGGCCGTCAGGGCGTCACAATTCATCACAAGCGCCTTTTCTTCAAGCTTTGTCGCCTTTAGATTGTCACGGATACATGCCGCCGCCTCGGGATTCTGCTCTACAAACACACAAAATGATGCTCCGCGGCTCAGGGCTTCAATTCCGATCCCTCCACTTCCGCCAAACAGATCCAGAAAACAGCAGTCCGCCAGATTGTACTGAAGCATATTGAATAACGTCTCTTTCAGACGGTCGGTAGTCGGTCTGGTGTCCATCCCTTCCAGGGTCTTTAACCTGGTTCTTCTCGCCGTGCCTGCTATTACACGCATGGATATTCTCCTTTTGGATTCTTTTTATCTTAGATATTATATATGTATTTTCCCCATTGCACAAGCCAATTTCTGTATTTCCTGCGAATTTTCCGGTGCAGCCGGACCGTCAGGCAGGCAAAAAAACCGGATACCGCACATCCCGTTCCGGAAAACGGCCGCGAAAAAAAGCCCCAGTCTTAAAAACCGGGGCTTTTCTGATTGTGGCTGTATCTTACTTACCTGCCATCTGTCTTTCCTGGGCTTCGATCATTTTCTTAACCATATAGCCGCCTACAGAACCATTCTGTGCGGAGGTTAAGTTTCCGTTGTAACCATTGGTTAACGGTACTCCCAGTTCATTTGCTACTTCCATTTTGAAACGATCCAGTGCCTCTTTTGCCTCTGGTACTTCAGCTCTGTTAGAAGATCTGCTTGCCATAATAAAGGCCTCCTTTTCTTTGCCTGCCATGAGGGCAGGCATCCTTGATCTGTTCCCGACCTCACGACTTGTTTTTTGTTACGATGTTAGTATGTGAGGAAACAAGGATAATACACTAGAAGGTTCTGCGTAAAATGGCAGAAATATGTAGCAGGTCAATTTAAATATTTTTCTTCAAAAGAAGACACATCGACCGGGCGGCTATGATAATAACCCTGGACCGCGTAACAGCTTGTTTTTGAAAGGACCTCTGCCTGTTCCGATGTCTCGACTCCTTCTGCGATCACAGGGATTCCAAGTTCTTTGGCCATCGAAAGGATGGACTTTAAGATCTGCCAGCTCCTGTGATATGGGTCTGATTTATAAAGGAACCGAAGGTCCAGTTTCAGGATGTCCACCGGTGCGTCCTTTAACATGTTAAATGCCGAATAACCGCTTCCGAAATCATCCATCAGGATCCGGAATCCATCGGACTGAAGCTGGCGCAGGTGGCTGTATATCTCATGGACATCATCGGCATAGGCCGACTCTGTCAATTCCAGCTCCACCATCTCCGGTTTTACTTCATACTGATCGAGGATCCGAAGCAGCTGCTCCCGGAGCGTGCGGCTGTAAAAGTTGACCCGTGAAAGATTGACCGAGACAGGGATTGCCGTCCGCCCCTCTTCCCGCCAGCGCTTCTGCAGCTTACACACCTCTTCGAACACGTATAAGTCAAGCCTCGCGATAAATCCATTCTGCTCGAATATCGGGATAAACTCTGCCGGAGATATCACTCCGCGTTCCGGGTGGATCCAGCGGACCAGCGCTTCCGCACCGATCATTTTGCCGCTTTTCATGCAGATCTGGGGCTGAAGATAGATTTGGAACTGATGGTCTGTAAGCGCCGAACGCATCTCATTCAATATGGCCTGCTTCTGCATCAGACGTTCCCTGTGCTCATGAGAGTAGTAGGTGACGGGCTTCATCACATTTCCTTTGCTGTCATTGGCCGCGAGGTGGGCACGGTCGCACATCAGCTGGACATCCCTTGTCCGGTCCACAGCTCCATACACACCGCAATTCACTGTGATGTCCATATCGATCGGATCCTTTTTCAGTTCTTTTGACAGCAGTTTTACTACCAGCTCTCCCTGCTCTTCCTTAAAAGGCACGCAGAGGATAAAATGATCCGAATCCAGTCTTCCTGCCACTCCGTCGTTCTGACCGGCATATTCCTTTATCCAGGATGCGATATTCATCAGAACCCGATCGCCCGCTTCCGTCCCCAGCAAATCATTGATCAGCTTGAAATTCTCAATGTTCAGATAGATAAACTGATACAGCGTCTCCGGATTCTGATCCAGCAGTTCTCTTGACTTGATATAAAATGTCTGGCGTTGATATACGCCTGTCAGGATGTCCGTCTCGGACATCTTTTTATAGGTTTCCGCCTCTTTCTGGGCCATCCTGATCTTGATCCGCCGTCCCCGCAGCAGTGTAGTCACCACGATCAGGAAGATGAGGAGGACTACGATGACCCCAAACGGATACCGGTAATACCAGAGGATATCGGTGACAGAGTCCTTGTATGGCTTGGCGATGGAAAACCTGGTCAGGATGCTGATCCGCTCCTCTAGAGGAATGCACAAAACAGATTTGTTAATGATCGACATGATGTGGCTGTCAATCTCCGGTCCTCCTACGATCGCGATCGGATCGTCAAAGTCCATAAAAGAGGTTGCCGTCAGAACCTGATACGGTTTTTTCTGCAGATAATAACTGGCAACATAACTATTCTGCACCGTAATATCAGCATTGCCGGAAATCAGGGCATCGATACAGCCCTCAACCGTGTTATAATACCAGACATCGCTCTGCGGATAATAAGTCTGCAGCTGTGGCTCCAGATAGCTGAGCTGATTTGGCAGGGCGACCCGGATCTCATCTTTCATGCTTTCTGGCATACCTGTTTTGGCCAGCATGATCAGAGTTTCATCCATCAGCGGCTCAGATACCACAAGCCTGCTGGAAGTATCCAGATTCATCTTGTAGATCACGCCTACAAGAAGATCGACCTCGCCGTTGTAGAGATATTCTGTGACATCTCCTGCATCATCCAGTAAGACGAGTTCAAATGGCAGACCGCTTTTTTCGGCTGCCGCCGTGATCAGAGCCGGAAGGATCCCATCGGCCTTTCCCGTCTCCTGATCACGATAGCACAGCGGAATGAATCCATCAATACACCCAATCTTTACAGGAGCACATTCCTGAAGGTAGGCATGCTCTTCCCTGGTCAGGAGCGGGTAGGAATACGTAGTGGTATTTCCATAATACTTTTGATACAGCCCTCTCTCAAAATACGGAGAAAAGGAATTGATCTGCTCTAAAGTATCATTCAGTTCTTCCAGAAGATCCACATCGTTCTTGTTCGTGATCAGATAAAACGGATCTGCCCCAAACTGGGCCACTACTTTCAGTCCGTCATGGATCGCAAGCCCTCCAAGCAGGACAAGATCGACTTCACGGCTGGTCAGGGCATCGAGGACGTCCTGGGTCGAATCATAGTATATCTTTTCCATATGGATGCCATATTTGCTCTCAAGACGGGTGATCTGGCGGTTCTGGTGAGAGGACTGCATAAGACCGATTTTTCGCCCGTCCATGGCGGTATAATCCTCATAATAGATATCCTCATCATCCGGCCGGGCATAGAGCACGCTCGTCTCCTGTCCGATGGGATAATCCGGGTACCCATAGATACCGGCCCGCTCGCTGGTATACTGGGCATTGCACAGCAGATCCAGTTCGCCGCGTTCCAAAAGCTTCAGCTGTTCATCCCATGTGCCATACACATACTCATATTCCCAACCGGTATAATACGCAATTTTATTCAGATATTCAACGCCATATCCCTTAAAGCTGCCGTTTTTGTCTTTCATGATAAATCCGTCCGCATCCATATATCCAACGCGGAGCTTTCTGTTTTGAGCGGCAGTTGCAACGGGGAACAGGCACAGCATCAGGCACAGCATCAGCGCCGTCACTGTAAACTGCTTCCACCGATATCTCATAAGGATCTCCTTTTATACATGCCGCCGGAAACTACCGGACAGCAAAATGATAGATCGTCGTAGTCTTATACTCCTCTCCGGCTTTTAAGACCGGGGAAGGAAACTGTGGCTTATTGATGGCATCCGGGTAATGCTGGGTTTCAAAACAGAATCCCCAGCGGGCGCCGTATGTTACGCCGTCCTTGCCTTCGTGTTCCCCATCCAGAAAGTTTGCCGTGTAGAACTGGAGACCTGGAAGGTCGGTATAGACTTCCATCACTCTTCCGCTCGTTTCATCATATGCCGATGCGGAAAGCGCCAGCTCTCCCTCCGGATGGTTCAAAGCCCAGTTGTGGTCATAGCCGCTGCCCAGCTTCAGGGCTTCATAATCTTCCTCAATATCACGTCCGATCGGCTTTGCCTTCGTAAAATCCATCGGAGTCCCCTTGACCGGCACCAGCTCTCCTGTGGGAATCGAGGTCTCGTCTGCTGCTGTAAAGGTGTCGGCGTCGATCCATACGATCTGGTCCATAGCCGTACCGGAACCGTGCCCCGCCAGATTGAAGTACGCATGGTTCGTAAAGTTTGCGACCGTATCGGCGTCGGCAACCATATGATAATCGATCTTGATGCTGTTGTCCGGCGTCAGCGTATAAGAGACGGCGATATTTGCATTGCCCGGATATCCCTGGTCGCCGTCCGGGCTGAACAGGGAGAACGTAACCCTGGTTCCAAGGCTGCTCTCGTCCACCTCGGCATCCCACAAACGGTTTCTGTAATAATCAGGACCGCTGTGCAGATTGTTCTTTCCGCCGGAATTCACTTCCAGGGCGTAAGTAGTTCCGTTCAGGGTAAACGCCGCCCCGCCGATCCGGTTGGCGTTCCTTCCTACCGGTTCTCCCATATGTCCCGGATATGTCATGCATTTCTCCACGGTGTCATATCCGAGAAGGACATCCTGAAGGCTGCCGCTCCTGTCCGGAACCAGCATCGTCAGCCAGATCCCGCCAAGGTTTGTGAAGGATGCCGACACACCATTTTCATTGGTCAGTGTATAGACATCTGCACTGCCTCCTTCCGGTAATGTTCCAAACAACTCTTTTTTCCATGCCATTTTGTCTTATCCCCTTTTATGTCAGATTTGGGATATCATCCCTATGCTCTTATTCTAACACAAAAAAGGAAAGCAATAAATAACAATTACTGCTTTCCTTCTGATTTTTATACCATCTTAATATATTATTTTGCCTGAATGTAACTCTGGGCCGTCAAAAGCTCGGCACAAAGGACAGCGCCGCCGGCCGCGCCGCGGACCGTGTTGTGGGATAAGCCTACAAATTTGTAATTATATACGCTGTCTTCTCTCAGACGTCCCACGGAGATTCCCATGCCGTTTTCAAAATCCACGTCCAGGTTCACCTGAGGACGGTTGTCATCTTCCAGGTACTGGATGAACTGTGCCGGTGCGCTGGGCAGTTTCAGCTCCTGCGGAAGACCTTTAAAATTCACGATGCGGTCAATCAGCTCTTCCTTCGTCGGTTTCTTTCTGAACTTTACAAATACGGCTGCCGTATGTCCGTTCAGGACCGGTACGCGGATGCACTGACAGGTGATGACCGGCTCTGCAGCCTTGACGATCTCGCCGTTCTCGATCCGGCCCCAGAGGCGAAGCGGCTCCTGCTCGCTTTTTTCCTCCTCGCCGCCGATATACGGGATGATATTCTCCACCATCTCCGGCCAGTCTTTAAACGTCTTGCCTGCCCCGGAGATCGCCTGGTAGGTGGTCGCAACTACCTCATACGGTTCGAACTCCTTCCACGCAGTCAGCACCGGCGCATAGCTCTGGATCGAGCAGTTTGGCTTCACTGCGATAAATCCTCTCTTTGTGCCCAGACGTTTTCTCTGGGACTCGATCACGTCAAAATGTCCCGGGTTGATCTCCGGCACCACCATCGGAACGTCCGGGGTCCAGCGATGCGCGCTGTTGTTGGAGACAACCGGAGTCTCGGTCTTTGCATATGCTTCTTCGATCGCTTTGATCTCATCTTTGGACATATCCACCGCGCTGAACACAAAATCCACGCTTTCAGCGACAGCTTCTACTTCGTTGACATTCATCACTACCAGCTTTTTCACGGCTTCCGGCATCGGAGTCGTCATCTTCCAGCGGTCTCCCACTGCTTCCTCATAAGTCTTTCCTGCAGAACGCGGACTGGCCGCAACCGTCACGACTTCATACCACGGGTGATTCTCCAGAAGGGAGATAAATCTCTGTCCTACCATACCGGTCGCGCCAAGCACGCCTACTCTCAGTTTCTTCTCCATAATTGCCATTTTCTCCTCATATGCAAAATTAATTCCTGTATATCCTAATCCATCTTTGAGAAAAAATCAATAGTTATTCGCGAGAAAAATACATTTGTCTTTCGTACAAGAACATTATCCGTGTGTTTCAAACAAATGAACGCGAGAGGCGGAATCTCTGCACATTTCATCATACCCGGTATTTTGAGCCCTTCCCGTCCCGTTTTCCGATGCGGAGACGGTTCAGCTGAATCTCTTTTTTCTTATACTGGATAACCGGCTCTTCCCCCGGCAGGCAGACCCGCTCCAACTCATCTCCCGCCTCCAGCTTGATTCCGCGGACGCCTCTGGAATTCTTCTTCATCTCAGGGATTTCCTGGAGAGGGAAGCGGAGAAAGATCCCGTTTGCAGTCTGGAGCACAACCTCTGTCTCCATCCCGATCGGCCGGACTGCGATCAGACTGTCCCCGTCCTGGAACTTGGTGGACGCCACTGTCCTGTTGTTCGTTATAAATTCCACGGTCGGGACCAGTTTGACCAGGGCCATCTTCGTGGCAAACAGAAGTTTTTGGCTGAGCAGCGCCTCCAGGTTGATCAGGTAGATGATTTCTTCCTTTGCCCCCTCGTATTTGCTCAGGTTATCGATCGGCGTGCCTTTATCCCGCAGCTTTCCTGACGGGATATCCAGCATCTTCACCTGATGCAGGTTTCCGGTGTTGGTAAAGATACAGAGCCTATCCGTATTCAGGCAGCGCAGGACATGGGGATACTCGCCGTCCACCGTCTCCTGGTTCCGCTCATAGGTGGTCTTGTCAAGCAGCTTGCAGTAACCGAAACGGTCCATGACAAAGACGACTTCCTGGACCTCCACCGGGGCTTCCACATAAACGGCTTCTTTGCCGTCCTCAATCAAGGTGCGCCTTGGCATCGCAAACTCTTTTTTTATGTTCTCCAGATCCTCTTTGATCACCGTGTTCATATTGGCCCGGGTTTTCAGGATTTTCTGGTACTGGGCGATTTTTTTCAGGCACTCTTTATATTCCTTCTCCAGCGCCAGGATCTCCAGTCCGATCAGCTTGTAGAGGCGCATCTCCAGGATTGCAGTCGCCTGCTTCTCCGTAAAGCGAAGCTGTGCGGCATCTTCCTCAAAGCCTGCATGCTTAAACCGGATGTTGGAGGTATCCCCGTTCATCAGGCATGCCTTGGCATCCTTTAAGTTCTTTGAGCCCCGCAGGATGGCGATGATCAGGTCGATGACATCACAGGCTTTGATGAGGCCTTCCCGGATCTCCTTCTTTTCCAACTCTTTTTCCAGCAGGACCTGGTATTTTTTCGTAGCATTCTCATACTGGAATTCCAGATAATTGCGAAGGATCCCTTTTAAGTTCAGGGTCTCCGGCCGGCCGCCTGCGATGGCAAGCATATTGACGCCGAAGGTGTCCTCCAGCTTTGTCTTTTTATAAAGGATATTCCTGATCTTATCGATATCGGCGTCTTTTTTCAGCTCCAGCACGATGCGGATGCCCTCTTTGTTGGACTGGTTTGAGATATCCACCACATCCGTCAGCTTTTTGGACTCTACCAGATCGGCGATATCTACCAGCATCTTGTTGATGCCAGCCCCGATCATCGTATAGGGGATCTCGCTGATGATCAGCTTGTCCTTGTCGGCCTTTCGCTTTCCAAGCTCGACCTCCAGCCTGCCGCGCAGCTTGATCTTGCCCGTGCCTGTCTCATAGATTTCCAGAAGGTCTTTTTTGTTGGCGATGATGCCCCCGGTCGGAAAATCAGGTCCCGGAAGGTACTCCATCAGCTCCGCAGTGCTGATATCGGGATTGTCGATATAAGCCTGGACCGCGTCGATCACCTCCCCCAGATTGTGTGGCGGAATGCTGGTGCTCATGCCCACCGCAATCCCTTCTGCCCCGTTGATCAGAAGGTTTGGCACCCGGACCGGCAGCACTTCCGGCTCTTTCTCGGATTCGTCGTAGTTTGGCACAAAATTCACGGTCTTGTCCAGATCTCTCAGATAGACCTCCTCCGCAAACTTTTGCAGCCTCGCCTCAGTATACCGCATCGCGGCGGCCCCGTCCCCTTCGATAGAACCGAAGTTTCCATGACCGTCCACAAGCGGCATACCGCGTTTGAACGCCTGGGACATCACGACCAGGGTCTCATAGATGGAGCTGTCTCCGTGGGGATGGTACTTACCCATCGTATCACCGACGATACGCGCCGATTTTCTGTGGGGCTTATCATGGCCCAGCCTCAGCTCTCCCATGTCGTAGAGGACGCGCCGCTGTACCGGTTTTAGCCCGTCCCTCGCATCCGGGATCGCGCGCGCCGTGATGACGCTCATGGAGTAATTCATGTAGCTGCGCTGCATCTCCTCGGAATATTCTGTTCTCACTATCTTCTCAGCCATGTCGCTTCTCCTTATGCATCAATCTCCGCCTCGTCGGCGTGGTCGTAGATGAACTTTCTCCGTGGCGGCACCTCGCTGCCCATCAGCATCTCTGTCACCTCGGACGCCATGCGGGCGTCTTCGATCTCCACCCGCTTCATCACCCGGCTCTCCGGATTCAGCGTCGTCTCCCAGAGCTGTTCCGGGTCCATCTCACCAAGGCCCTTGTACCGCTGCAGACGGAAATCCCCGGTATGGCTCTTCCGGTAACGCTCCAGTTCCTTGTCATCATACAGGTACTGTTCCTGTCCTCTGGACGGGATGACCTTGTAAAGGGGCGGCATGGCGATGTAGACATGCCCGTTGTAGATCAGCTCCGGCATAAACCGGTAGAGGAAGGTTAAAAGGAGCGTGTCGATATGGCTGCCGTCCACATCCGCATCCGTCATCAGGATGATCTTGTGGTAGCGGAGTTTGTTGATATCAAAATCGTTGCCATATCCCTCCGAAAACCCGCAGCCGAAGGTATTGATCATCGTCTTGATCTCCGCGTTGGCGAGCACTTTGTCAATGGACGCTTTTTCTACATTCAGGATCTTTCCGCGGATCGGAAGGATCGCCTGATACTGGCGGTTTCTCGCCGTCTTTGCCGAACCGCCCGCAGAGTCTCCCTCCACGATGAAAATCTCGCATTTTTCTGCATCCCTGCTTTCGCAGTTGGCAAGCTTGCCGTTGCTGTCAAAGGAAAACCTGGATTTGCTCAACATATTGGTCTTTGCCTTCTCCTCCGCCTTGCGGATCTTCGCAGATTTTTCCGCGCAGGCAATGACGCCTTTTAACACTTCCAGATTCCGGTCGAAATAGTGCTGCAGCATATCTCCGGTGACGGTAAACACCGATTTGGTGGCGTCGGCGCTTGCAAGCTTGGTTTTTGTCTGTCCCTCGAAGATCGGGTCGGGATGCTTGACCGCTACGATGGCCGTCATACCGCTCCTGGTATCTGCCCCGGTAAAGTTGGGGTCCTTCTCTTTTAAAATCCCTAAGTCCTTTGCATAGGAATTGATCATCTGGGTAAACCGGGTCTTAAAGCCGACCAGATGCGTGCCGCCTTCCTGGGTAAAGATGTTATTGCAAAAGCCCAGGATATTTTCCTCAAAGGTATCGACGAACTGGATGGCGACCTCCACCTCCACCTTGTCCTGTTCCCCTTTAAAATAGATCGGGTCATGGACCGGCGCCTTGCCGTTGTTTAACTCTTTTACATAAGCCACGATGCCATCCGGCTCGTGGAACAGAATGCTCTCACCCTCTCCCGGACGTTTGTTGGTGTAGGTGATGGAAAGTTTCGGATTCAGATATGCCGTTTCGTGGAGGCGGCTCTTTAACCAGTCGGCCTTAAAACGCGTCCGCTCAAAAATATCTCCATCCGGCAGAAAGTTGATCTCCGTTCCGGTCTCTTTTGTCCTGCCGATCACCGGAAGAAGGCCGTCTTCCAGCTCAATGGCAGGAACGCCCTTTTTATAGTAGTCATGATGAATCGCCCCGTTTTTATATACCTTTACATCCATATACTCCGACAGCGCGTTTACCACCGAGGAGCCCACGCCGTGGAGTCCTCCGCTTGTCTTGTACGCGTCGTTGTCAAACTTGCCGCCGGCGTGCAGGGTGGACAGGACGATACGTTCTGCCGATACCCCTTTTTTATGCATCTCAACCGGGATGCCGCGGCCGCTGTCCTTGACGGTACAGGAACCGTCCGCTTCCAGTGTTACCCATATATTATCACAGTAGCCAGCCAGATGCTCATCTACCGCATTGTCCACAATCTCATAGATCAGATGGTTCAGCCCCTTCGTACCCACGCTTCCGATATACATGCCGGGTCGCTTGCGCACCGCTTCCAATCCTTCCAGGACGGTGATACTGTCCGCATTATACTGTGCCTTTGCCATGATTTCCCTCCATTTTGCATATTCCAAGCTATTATTATACACAAAAAGACCTGTAAAAAGCAAGCCATTTATAAACTTGCCTGATACAGGTCTTAAGACTTCCCCGTCTGCCGGGATTTTATAATACTTTATTCAGGAAACTGATGGTTCGATCTTCCTTCGGGCTGGAAAAAATCTCTTCCGGCGTCCCTTCTTCCACGATATAGCCGTCATCCATAAAAATAACCCGGTCCGCCACTTCTCTGGCAAACCCCATCTCGTGGGTCACGACCACCATCGTCATGCCTTCTGCGGCAAGCTGCTTCATAACCTCCAAAACCTCGCCGACCATCTCCGGGTCAAGGGCGCTGGTAGGCTCGTCAAACAGCATGATGTCCGGATTCATGGCAAGGGAGCGGGCGATAGCCACACGCTGCTTCTGCCCGCCTGAAAGCTGGCCCGGATAAGCCCCGGCCTTATCCGCAAGCCCAACCCGCGCAAGCAGTTCCAAGGCCCTGCTTTTTGCCGCTTCCTTATCCATCAGCTTCAGTTCTGTGGGAGCCAGGGTGATATTCTCCGTCACAGTCAGATGGGGAAACAGGTTGAAATGCTGGAACACCATGCCGATGTTCTCCCGCACTTTGTTGATATTTACATTCGGGTCGGAAATCGGATGGCCATCCACGATAACTTCCCCGGCGGTAATCTTTTCCAAACGGTTCAGGCAACGTAAGAAGGTACTCTTGCCGGAGCCGGACGGACCGATCAGGCAGACCACTTCCCCTTCGGAAATCTCGACATTGATATGTTTTAAGACTTCCAGCTTTCCGAAGCTTTTCTTCAGATTCTTAACCGATATCTTACTTTCCATAGGACACTCTCCTTTCTACCACAAGCGCGATCTTGGAGAGGATGGTGCAGATGACTAAGTAGAATGCCGCTACCACCAGCCAGATCGCCATGACCCTGGATGCAGAATTGGCCGCGATGATCTTGCCGTTCTGGGTCAGCTCCCGGATACCGATGATCGAAATCAGGGAAGTGTCCTTTAGCGAGATGATAAACTGGTTGATGATGGACGGCATCATCGTGCGGAAAGCCTGCGGCAGGATCACCTTGCGCATCGCCTTACCGTAAGGCAGCCCCAGACTGCGTGCCGCCTCCATCTGCCCTTTGTCGATGGCTTCGATCCCTCCGCGGATGATCTCGGCCATATAGGCGCCTGCATTCAGGCTCAGGGTCACTGCACCGGCGGTAAATGCACCGCCAATGCTTCCCCAGGAAAAGCCAAACGGGCGGGCCACCTGACTGATTCCATAAAAAACAATCATGGTCTGTACCATCAGCGGAGTTCCGCGTATGATATCGATATAGATGTTGGCGATCAGCTTAAGCGGCATGATGCCCGACACCTTGAAGAGACCGAAAATGACGCCAAGTACCGTCGCACAGAGCAGCGAGACGATCGTCAGTTTTAAGGTTTCTCCCAGAGCTACGGTAAAAGATGGGAAATATTGTACCAGTACGTTGAAAAATTCCATTTGTAATCACCTTAATTTTTATTATTTGGAGATATATGTATTCAAAATCTCATCGTATTTGCCGCTGTCTTTTAAGTTGTTAAGACCGGCATTGAACATCTCCACCAATTCCGGATTCTCGCCCTTCATGGTAGCAAAACCATAGGAGGAGCCACGCTCCATATCCAGCGGCAGCTTCAGAGCAGTGCCTCTGGAAATCTCGTAGCCAAGCACCGGATAATCTTCGAAGCATGCCACAGAGTTGCCGGACAGCACATCCTGATACATGCTGGCGGAATCTTCAAACTGAATGATGGTGAAGCCGTACTGGTCAGCAATCGACTCGGCAAATGAACAGCCCTCTGTACCAATCTTCGCCGCTACCGTCTTGCCGTTTAAGTCATCGTAGGAAGCGATATCGGAGTCTGCCGCAACTGCCATGCCAACGCCGGAATCATAATACGGTTCGGAGAAATCGTATTTTGCCTGACGGTCCGGGTTGATGGACATTCCTGCGATCACAGCGTCGTACTCGCCTGCCTCAAGGCCAGTCACTGCCGCCGAAAAGCCTGCCACGACAAGGTCATACTCGAAGCCCTGGTCCTCTGCGATCGCCTTTAATAAATCAAGATCCACGCCGACCATCTCGCCGTTTTCATTCTCGAACTCAAACGGAGCGAACGTGGTATCCGTTGCAATCTTATATACTTTGCCGCTCTTGTCCGTATCTGCAGCGGTATCTGCTGCCGTCGTATCCGCTGCTGCCGCTGTCGTATCTGCCGCTGCTGCCGTTGTGGTTGCAGCCTTATCTGAGCCGCCACATGCGGTCAGGGATGCCGCCATCAGCACTGCCATTGTAATTCCTAACATTTTCCTCTTCATAATTGATTTTCCTCCTCATAGATCATAATAAAAAAGACAACGCAAAAAAATTGCGATGTCTCCATTGACTAACGGCTCGCTTAAGCCACGCTAAACAGCTTACCACAAAAGAATGGCAAAGTCAAGCGATTGTTAGTATCACAGTCATAAAGTTGTAGTTCAGATAAGGACAAATCAATGGGCGCACCCATTCCCGTGTCTCCCCTGCCCGGATTGTCCCCTGTTCCCGCAGGAATTTTTTCCCATGAGTTCATGCATTTCCCTCATGCTCATTCCCTTCACGTCTTCCACCGTGAGGTCCGGATTTTCCGTCTGCAGCTCCAAAAATGCCCGGTATTTTCCAAAGGACAGCCCCGCATGGTGGGCACTGCGGATCACTTCCTCCGAACTTTCGTGACAACTAATGCTGCCGTACCGTTCACCGGCGCACTCCATGACACGGTTTTGGATCCTGGCACTCTTCTCCTCATGATCCGATGCCACAGAAATACTGATATCCGCATCCCCGGAAAGATAAGCAGCCATCCCTTTGCTCTCCAACAGAGTCAGTATCCCGTCATCATACCTGCGGTTTTTTAACGACAGATTTTTCACGACCGTCTCACCGTCTTCGTTGAACGGGGTGACGGTGATGATCCGGTCCAGCCGGTTCAGCTCCAGCTCGATCGAAGGGTTGATGTCGATGCTGATATAGGCGACAGGCGTAAAATATACGGCGTATCCTCCGATCCCCAGCAGCAGAAACAGGCTGCAGGCCACGGCATACCCCGTACAAACCATCCGTCTGCTCCAGCTTTTACTGCGCCTGTCCGCTTCATAAAATCTTTTGTGCAGAATATCCCTGGTACGATTTTTCAACGCTTCATCAGCGTGAACAGCATCAAATGCATCTTTTATCCTGGTACGTTCATCCAAAGCCATCACCTCCAAGCTTCTCCTTCAGCATCGCCTTTGCCCGGGAAAGAAGCGTATAGACCGTGTTCACATTTTTCCCGAGTATCTTACCGATCTCCACGGCCGAATACTCCTCATAAAAATACAGATACACCACATCCTTATACTTTTTAGGAAGAGACAGTACGGCTTCGAACACCTCGCTGTGATCCTCCGGCATCTCTTTTGCAAGCTCGGCGATCTCGTCAAGCGGCACGGTCCGGCTCCTGAAAAAGCTTTTCAGGTAATCTTTGCAGGCGTTGATCGTCACCCGGATAAACCATGCCTTTTCGTGTTCCCCGTTTTCAAAAGTACCCGAATAGAGGATATATTTCGTAAATACCGTCTGAAATATATCCTCCATGTCTGATTCGTTTTTCAAATGCAGCATGCAGATTTTGCGGACCGTGTCCGAATAAATCTCAATGGCTCTGTCCGCTTCCTGTTCCGTCCGCATAAGTTCTCCCTTTGTTCCTTATCTGCCGATCAGCAATATCCTCTTCTATGCCCATTGCCCGATTCTCTGTGATGACGTCCCATGCCTTCATAACGTCCTGTATCCCGGCTGTCATCGCTCCGATAGCATCTGCCCTGCCTGCCGCCCTGGCAGTCCTCATAATTGCATACGCCGTCTGCATTCACACATTCTTCGTGGATTGGGCAGTCCGCGCTCCTCGTACAGCTTCTCCCTGCCACCGGCGCTGCGTATACCGTCATGCTTCCAAATGCTAAAGCTGCTATCACCATAGTCAAGCCAATCATCTTTCTCATTCTAAAATCCTCCTGGTCTGTTATTTTTTGTGTCTCACTATATATACGAATGAAAGCTGTAAATCCTTTCAAATCTTTGAAAATTTTTATAT
>JAPJQL010000065.1 GCA_030825115.1 Lachnospiraceae bacterium | reverse complement strand
GTTCTGCAATTTTCACAAACAACAATAATACATTTTCAAGTAAAATCGCACCCTCCTGGATCTCTTCAAGATACATCTCAAATGATTTCCGGTTTTTCATATCTGTCATCCGGTCTTCCAAGGACATTCTCCTATAAACCTCCTGTTCCAGGCAAAACTGAATGTTGTTGGATACTTTACAAAGCAATCCCCAAAATAAAACAGCAATATAAAGAAGAATGCCAAACTGGAAAATAGATTCATACCAGTAAATGGATAATACCCAGTACAGTACCAGTGCGATTACACCGCTTATCCCTAATACACCAAATGCCTTTAGACAGAGATTTACTTCCTTCTCCTGCGTTTTCCGATACTCTTTCCACAAAAGAAGAATCATAGACACAACCCCCGTAAATAATAAAAGATGTGTGATAAATAACATGTCTATAAAAGGAATCCTAAACAGAAAATACAAGAATCCCTGTAAAACAGCATTTGCATAAAGAAGAAAAATCCAGACCTGCGGTATCCATCTTACACTTTCACTCACTGTATTTTGTATAAATAACAGCATGGGAACAGGCATCGTCATAAACGCATAAAAGGATATCAGTGTTCCTGCTGCGTTCTGACTTCCATACATCTGATAAATCCCTGAATCAACAATGCACCACAAACTCCATAGAATCAAAAACAGTGCTACATTTAAAAATCTCTTTTCTACAATTTGTCTGTGTCTGGTATATAAAAAGACAATTACCGAGACGATACCGAGACCAGTCATTCCCAAAATCATCAGTATCGAAAAAATTGATTCTAGCAGATGCTGCCTAAAAAGAAAACAAAACTCTCCGATCATCGGGGCATACACATATAGTCTGGCATTCTTTTTAGTTTCATAGCTGATTGATAACACTTCCTGCCCGATTTTCTCCGGCAAAGAAATATCTGCCCATATTTTCCCTTTCATCTGCCTGTTTTTTTCAAATCTGTTATCCTTATATTGGTAGAGAAGCCGGTCTCCTATGCAGACTTCCAGCTGATCCTGTATTCCTCGGATTGACAAGATTTTTCCCTTATCAGCCTCTGATAACATATCATTGTAAAGAATGATCTGCCCATCTTTATCCGCTGTAACAAAACACGGCAATTTGAGCTCCGTCTTTTTCCCATCCTTCAGCTGATACCATCCATTGCTGAAGGTGTACAACTCGCCCCTTTCCGACTCCGTACCCGGCTGATACAGTATTCTGACAAAAATAAGCAACAATGTCACAATGAGCAAAATGCAGAATGCTTCAATTTTTTTCCATTTCTTTCCTTTTTTCATTTCCCTCATCTCCTATGCATTCTGCCGGAAGCTTTTCTACATAGAAAATGTAATTTCCTATGAAACAAAAAAGTCACCTGCGTTATACAGGTGACTAAAATTTAAGCCGAATAACTTTTTTCACTTACTCTATTAACCTATTCGCATCTTCTTATTGCAACCGGCTGACATAGCGTACTGCCTTAGTCCCTTTGGCTTTGCGTCACAGTTTTTCAACAGCTTTGCCCCTATAAACATAATTCAAGTATAGCATATTCAAGATGACGAAACAATATTTTAATTATTATAATAATCTATAGTTTTACACATAATCCATAACAAGAAACATCGGTTTAATTGCTACGATTTCATCATATTCTTCTTTCTCGACCACTACATCCGAATTCAATGCTTTCAAATCGCTTTTCAAAACCTGTAATGCTTCAGGAATTGTTTTTGCCCGTTCTTCTCTCATGATCTCCTGCATTCTCTGTAGCACAATTGGATGAGCATAATGAGCAGGTATTGGAAATTCCGGATACTTTCTGATATATTCTTCCATCTGCTCAATGACTCCCGAAAGCTGATTTTCAATATATTTTCTGTTATTTTTTGATGTAGGAAGCACATTCGCACCGGCAAAAAGAAAGATTGCCGCAAGACCAAACAATAAAAAATACATTCCAAATCCTGCATGTGTCGTTAATGCATAAATGCCATAAACAAATGCTGCCGCACCCATGATCACAATTGCAAGTGCCACCCACTTATAAGTGGGATTACTTCTGTCATAGGTTCTTTTTTTCTTTGCTGCCAGACTCAGATTCATATATAAATCCGACTGGTTCTTCAAATATTTCTTACAGATTCCTTGCTTCGTCCAGCAGATTCATTTTCATTTCATAATATGCCGGACTCATATCCAGATAATGCTTGTGAGGATTTTCAAACCGTTGTTCCTCCGGCCAAATTTCCGTATCAAGCTGCCTTTTCACATATGCCCTGATTTCTTCCAGAGATTGTACTGGGGCTATACGTCTGCCGTTTTTGACTATCAGCTTTTGCAGTTTCTTTGCAGTACAATTTTCAAAATGTCGGTTCTTCCACGGCTTTTCTGGATCGACATAGCGGTACGGATTTGTTAAATCCACTTCTTCCTCCGCACCTGTAATCAGATCAGCAACCGCCTGCCCACAATCGCCAAATATTCGATATACCTGCTTTAACCCGGGATTGGTGATTTTCTCTACGGTTTCCGATACTTTAATCCTCGGAACAAAGGAGCCGTTTTCTTTCACCGCCGAAATCTTATAAACTGCTCCAAACACAGGATCGCTCTTTGCCGTAATCAACCGTTCCCCAACGCCAAAGCTGTCAATCTTCCCGCCCTGATACAAAATAGAAGTAATCGTATATTCATCAAGACTGTTTGACACTACGATTTTACAATCTTCAAGCCCTGCATCGTCCAGCATTTTCCGGACTTTTTTAGAGAGGTACGCCAAGTCTCCTGAATCCAGGCGCACTCCTTTCAAACGCCGGTTCATCGGCTCCAGCACCTCTTTTGCAACACGGATCGCATTAGGTACGCCGGAATGAAGCACATCATAGGTATCTACCAGGAGCACTACATTGTCCGGGTAAATCTCCGCATATCGCCGAAACGCCTCATATTCATCTTTAAAATACATGACCCAGCTATGCGCCATTGTCCCGTTCACCGGGATTCTAAATTTCTGACCTGCCATTACAGTGGCCGTACCGGAAGCCCCACCGATATATGCTGCCCTTGCGCCGTAGACTGCCGCATCAATATTATGCGCCCGCCTTGCTCCAAAATCTGAGACAATGCGTCCCTGCGCTGCCCGGACAATCCGGCTGGTCTTGGTGGCAATCAGGGATTGGTGATTGACCTGAGTGAGAATCGCCGTCTCGATCAGCTGTGCATCAATCAGAGATGCAACGACCGTAATGACCGGCTCGTTGGGGTACATAACCGTTCCTTCTGGAAAAGCATAAATATCTCCTGTAAATCGGAACTCTTTCAAATATTGCAGAAATTCTTCTGAAAACAGATTCAGAGAGCGGAAATAATCTATGTCCGCGCTGTCGAAATGCAGATTTTCTGCATATTCAACTACCTGCTCCAGACCGGCAAATACCGCATAGCCGCCCTGGTCGGGATTCTTCCGGTAAAACACATCAAAAACGACCTTCTGCGTTTTCTGCTGGTTAGCGAAGTAGCCATTTGCCATTGTCATCTCATACAGATCCATCATCATGCTGATGTTTCTTTTATCAAACTGCGTCACTATCCTTCCTCCCATCTTTCAAAGTAAACAAAATTTCTCCTTAAAACTGCTTTAAGTTTTCAGAACTTCCAGCAGAATCAGTGCAAGATCTCTGTCCATGCCCATCGCCTTATTCTGAATCTGATGTGGAATGTAAATCTCGCCCTTATTAAAGGTAATATAAAAGGCATTCGGTTCCGTATCTGCCCATGTTCCCGCATGGAAAGCACAGCTTTTCCGGTTTGTTTTTACCGTCACTGACAAAAACCTGTCCTGGTTTATGAAACGGGCAGGCTTCAAAATGGGGAATGCATATTACCTTGCCGGTTCATGGGCAACTTCTGACTTTAATATTGTGATTTTTACATTCTTTTTCATTACATATTCTCCTTAAGCTCATGTAGAAAGAGGGATAAATCTTCACATACCGCTAGACTCTTTCCTTTTAGATGTTCTGGCGAACTCTCTTTCGCAAGATTCACTGTCACCAGAAATGTTTCTGGAAATTTGTCGGCCATCTTCCAAAAGGGAAGTTTAATCACGCTGGGCGTCATATCGCCTACTCCTAATTCCAGCAGGAGCAGCTTTTTATCCTGATTTTTACGGACAAAATTCTCATATCTTCGATATGCGATTTTCCATGCTTCGCCCTGTAAAAATGTACTGTCCTGCACCCACGGAACCATTTTCCAGCCGCAGACAGGACAGCGGGGAATCAGTTCTGACGGAACTTCCAGGCCGTTCATGCTCTTTAACATATCCTCGACCAGTCCGTGATTTTCATACAGTTTGTCATGGCATGGCTGGCTGCACTGAAAATAGCGGAAGTCCCCCTGGAACTGGCAAGTTCTTTCCTCCGGGAAAACCTTTGGAACCTGAATATCACAATTTGTCGTCAAAATAAAATATTCCTTTTCTCTCAAAATCTCCAGAAGGTCAATGTACGGCTGACCCACAGGTGCTTCTTCCATAAATCTTATATAGCGTGAGTAAAAACCCCACTGCTGTTCCGGCTTTGAGTAAACGTAATAGAACCCCTGAAAAAGACTTTGAATTCCATAGGCTTTCTCAAAATCATGGAAGTTTTCTTCAAATACGGTATTATGATGATAATGATTATAGCCAGCCGCGCTGGACAGCCCGGAGCCTGCTCCTACAAGCACTGCATCCGCCTGCCGGAGCAATTCTGTCGTGGTTCTGATGCTCTCTGCTCTCATTTCATTTCCCCACTCAAAATCTTTCTGGTGTCAGTCAATACCTTTGCAATATCTTCCCGGATTGCCATCCCCTTATTTTTTAGTTCATCCGGCACAATGGCATCCCGCGGATTGATGGTGATATAGAAGGCGCCCGGCCATGTGTAAGTGAGGTTCCAAAATGGCTCTTGAATGAACATCGGCGTCATACGACCCACACCGAGCTCCAGAAACAAAACCTTTTTATGCATATTCTTTTTCAGGAACGTATTGAGTTTGTTGTGTTCTTCATGGTACTTTTTGCCCTCCAGAAACACCCATGAACGTACCCATGGTTCCATTTCCGCGCCGCACTTCGGGCAGCGAGGAATCATATCCGTAGGAACCCGCAGGTCAGGACCAATGGCGTCATTCAGCTTATGTAGTGTTTCCACAGAATCATAAAGCTCGTCATGACACCGACGACTGCACTGGAAATACCGCCAGTCTCCCTGAATCGCGCTGATTTTTTCCTCCGAGAATATACGGCTAAACTGTGTATCCTGATTGGTCGTCAGGATATAATAGTTTTTATCTTTCAAAATTTCAGACAGATCATAATAGGGCTGTCCGGTCCTGGCGTCCAGGATCATGCACAGGTTCCGGGCAATGAATGCCCACCGTTCCTCGCTGGTACGGTAGTGATAATAGAACCCATCAAAGGAATTGTGGTAGCCATGTTTTTTTCAAAATCACCTAAATTCTCTACAAAGTCCTTATCCCGTTCATAGTAGTGCCGGTAGCCTGCGGCAGCTGACATTCCCGAGGCTGCTCCCACAACAATGGCACCAGCCTCTTTGATGTGTTCGGCAAACAGTTTTACCTGTTCTTCATAGCTTTTACTTTTTGTCGTTATCATCTTTAAAATGCTCCTTTTTCTGTATTTTCAGTTTTGATTTATGGCGGACAAAAGATTGCAATTGCCTTTTACATGCACATCACCATTCGCATTAAGTTGCAAGTTCACACTGCACTAACAAAAGACTCTGCCTCTTTTTTCAAAGCAGCAAGCGTTTCGTCCAGATATCCGTTCACTCCAAAAGATTTCTCCTTAATATCTTCCGTAATGTACACTTCTCCGAGATTGATCGTTATATAGGCTGCGTTCGGCTCTTGAGCCGTCAACCGCATAAGGGGAGCTTTGATCAGCTGGTTTCTCCATCCGATCCCCAGTTCCAGGATCACAAGGTTTTTCCCTTGATATTTCTTCAGGAAAGTATCCAGACGTTCCTTTTCCGCTGTCGGCTGGATAAAATTGGGCCCGATCATATGAATCTTCATGGGACCTCCGCACTCCGGGCAGCGAGGAACCAGCTCTAATGGGATTTTCCCGTCCTGCTCCTCTGACGCCATCTTCTCCGCAAGATCCAGCACAGGATACAGCTTCTGATGACATCCGGACGCACACTGCATAGTCAACCAGTTCCCTTCTATCTCATAGATTTTCTCTGGATCAAAACCACACATCTCAAAATGGCACTCTCCGTTGGATGTAACCACAAAATAATCTTTCTCTCCTATGATCGCTTTCAGGTCTGACATCACTTTACTCTCTTTATATTCACCGCAGTAATGATTGATCAGCCTGCTCCAAAATCCCCATTTTTCTTCTTCTGCAGGCCACTGTGCGCTCATGCCGTGCAGGATACATGTCAACCCATATTTCTTTTTCAGATCGCCGAATAATTCCCGGAACGCCTGATCATCCGCAAAAAGATGCAGTCCTTCCGTAATGGAAAGTCCATTGCTCGCTCCGATCAGGATGGCATCCGCTCTTTTTATTTTTTCCGCAATTTTTTTCAGATCACTCATACTGTCTACTCCTTCTTTTCACTTCTCATATCGAAATTTTTTGTTCATCTGTATTGCTTCACTGCTTCTTTCAAACTTACAAGCATTTCCTTCAGGTCATCTTCCAGCTAATTTCACAGCATCCCTTAAGACTTTTGCAATATCCCCCACAATCGTCATCCCCTTGTCCTCAATCTGCTGAGGCAGGAAATCATATTTATTATTCACAGCAATATACCGTGCATGAGGAAGGGAAAGTGTCAGGTTCCAGAAAGGTTCCTGAATAAACATCGGTGTCATCCTTCCCACCCCAAGCTCTAAGAACACTATCTTCCTGTCCTTGTTTTTCAAAATATAATCGGATATTTTCTGATATTCTCCCTCATATTTCTTACCCTGAAGAAAATTGCCATATCCCCGCACCCACGGGAACGCCTCACCGCCGCAGTGAGGACATCGTGGAATCATCTCAGATGGCACATAGGTGTCATTTCCCATTGCACGAATCATCTCTTTCACCGGTTCCACGGCATCCCATGTATCATCCGTGCAACACTTCGCGCACTGTAAAAACCGATGGTCTCCCTGGATCTCGCTGACTTTTTCCTTCGGATAAAGTTTTATGAACTGGGTATCCTGATTGGTCGTCAAAATGAAGAAATCTTTTTCCGCAAGTAGCCTGTCCAAATCCAGATAAGGCTCCCGTACCGGTGCGTTCTGCGTTGTGTTTAAGAAGGTCGCCACATATCCCCAGTGTTCCTCTCGGGTCGGGAATGGGTATTGCATTCCAGCAAACGCGCCATGAAATCCGTACTTTTCTGCAAACCTTCCAAAATACTTCCGATAGGAAGCATTATCTTCATAGTAAAAATCTCCGCCGCCTGCCGCTGACAGCCCGGACGCACCGCCAACGACGATACAGTCAGCCTCATTTAGCTCCTGCACCAGGCGGCTGATCTGTTCCGAGTACGGCAGCGGCTTTTTCTTCGTGAGTATATATGGCGTCTTTCCGGACGCATACATTCCATAATATTTTGAAAAATTCGTCTGTGTCTGCATTACAAGTTCTTCATAAAACGTCATTTCCTGTCTTCCTTTCGTATTTACTGTAAATTTTATTTTAACACCAATTCTTACTCTATCATGGGGTTGCCTTTCTGTCAATATGTTGTTATAATTAAATTAACATCTAGGAGGGATTATTTATGAAATATTCAACAAAACTCAGTGATGCGGTTCACATCCTTGCATTTATCGTACTGAACCCCAATGGTTCCCTGACCAGTGACAGTATTGCGGAAAGCGTACACACCAATCCCGGCTGTGTGCGCCAGCTTATGTCCAGTCTGCGCCGAGCCGGTCTCATCTCCAGTGTCAAAGGTCATCCAAAACCATCTCTTACCAAAGAGCTTTCGACGATTACATTGTTGGATATCTACAGAGCGGTAGAAGGAGAAAAGCCTCTGCTTCATCTGGATACTCATACTAATCCGGAATGCGGTGTTGGCATCTATATTCAGTTGTCTCTTCAGGATTTTTTTGACCAAATCCAGGAAAAAGCAGAAGAAGAAATGAAGTCTATCACTCTACAGGACATCCTTGACCGATATCAGAAAAAAACCGTCCATCTGAGCAAAATTTCTTTCTGATCGGGGATTGAATATATGATGTGCCAGAACTGCATACAGCATATAAGCTGACAAAATACCGAAGTGCCAAATCCCAAACTGGAAGAAGTGCTCCAATTACTGGAAAAATTGATTATTTAAGAAGATTAGGGTGCCAAAAGGTTTAATACTTACGCAGATAATCAGTTTATGAAAGATTATCTCAATAGGAACAAACAATTTTCTGACGGTTCCTTTATTGTTGCTGATGGGACATACAGTGGAGAAAAGAACTCACATTTAGCATCTGAGCATAACCTAAGGCTTGTTACAACTAATTTTACAGGACGTAAGCCACATGCGAATGTGAAAACTGTCCATACAAAAAACGCTGTAATCCACGATTTTTGAAAACACGGGTACGAAAAGAATTATCCTGGAAATCTGTTGGAAGAGCAGAACAATTGCAATACATGAAAACAGAAAATTTCTCTGAGTATGCAGGGTTTAGAAATGGAGTTGAGGCAATTCCCGCTCTTCTTCGTCAAAGATATCATGTGGACAAGATACCTGTGAAC
>JAPJQL010000018.1:13986-65333 GCA_030825115.1 Lachnospiraceae bacterium | reverse complement strand
GACGGCCATGCCAGCGGCGGACTTTACCACGGGGTCGCCCCCGGCTGCAACCTCATCCCCGTCAAAGTACTGGACAGACGGGGCAACGGATTCGCCTCCGATGTCCTGGCCGGTCTCCGCTTTATCAGGGAGAACCGAAAACAGCTTGGAATCCGCATCGTCAACATCTCCGTCGGCTCTCTCTCCCGCAAAAGCATGGGGGAAAATTCCGCCCTTGTCCGCGGCGTCAACGATGCCTGGGACGACGGTCTTGTCGTTGTCGTCGCCGCAGGCAACATGGGGCCAAGAAGGGGAACCATCACCACCCCCGGCATCAGCCGTAAAGTCATCACCGTCGGCTGCTCCGACGATAATAAGGAAGTCAACGTCATGGGCAGCCGCATGGTGGACTACTCCGGCAGAGGTCCCACCGGCTCCTGCATCTGCAAGCCCGACGTGGTAGCACCCGGAGCCGCCGTCATGAGCTGTTCCAACCAGGCGGGCAAATACACCACAAAAAGCGGCACGAGCATGGCCACTCCCCTGGTCTCCGGCGCTATCGCCCTCCTGCTCGAAAAATATCCCGACATGTCCAACCGGGACGTCAAACTCCGTCTCCGGGAAAGGTGCACCGACCTTGGTCTTCCCCAGAACCAGCAGGGCTGGGGACTTTTGGACGTGGAAAAACTATTGAAAGATTAAAATCATTCTGTCAACTTATGAATAAACAGCCCGCTCCTCAGCTTCGGCTCAAACCAGGTGGACTTGGGCGGCATCAAAAAGCCGTCGTCCGCCACGGCAAACAACTCCCGGATCGAGGTCGGGTACATGGAAAACGCAACTTCCATATCCTCCGCCACCCGGCGTTCCAGCTCTGCAAGCCCCCGGATCCCTCCGATAAAATCAATCCGTTCATCGGTCCGCGGATCCCGGATCCCAAGCACCGGCCCGAGCAGCACATCCTGCAGGATGGAGACATCCAGCCCCTTCACCGGGTCGCTCTCGTTTACCAACTCCTGATTGACCCGCAGGGCATACCAGTCCCCGTCCAGATACATGCCAAACTGATGCCTCTCCTTTGGCTGGTACTGAATGTTCCCCAACCGGATCACCTGGAAACGCGCCTCCACTTCCCGGAGGAACGCCTCCTTGCTGTATCCGTTCAGATCCCGCACCACCCGGTTGTAGGGCATGATCATCAGCTGGTCATCGGGAAACAGAACCGAAAGGAAGAAATTAAACGGCTCCTTTCCCGTATAATACGGCAGCTTATCCCGCCGCCTGAGCCCTACCTTTACCGCAGAAGCGGCGCGGTGATGACCGTCCGCAATATAGAGTGCAGGGATTGCCGCAAAGCGCGCCTGCATCTTCTCCACCAGCTCTGTGTCACTGACCTTCCATACCCGGTGGCGCACCCCATCCTCCGCAGTAAAGTCATAGAGCGCTTCTGTCCCACATACGAGACTGATCATCCGGTTGAGTCCTTCATCCGAACGGTACGCCAGAAAGATCGGACCGGTATGGGCATCCGTCACGTCCACGTGGCAGATGCGGTCCAGTTCCTTTTCCTCCCTGGTCGACTCATGGCGCTTGATCACGTGCTCCAGATAATCATCGACGGCGGCACAGGCGACAATCCCCGTCTGTGTCCTTCCGTCCATCGTCAGTTCATAGATATAATAACATTCAGATTCATCGGAAACCAGCGTTCCGTCTGCAATCCAGGCTTCCAAAAGCTCGCGCGCCTTTTCATACACCCTGGGGTCATGGATGCTCACATCGTCGGAAAACTGCGTCTCGGCGCGGTCGATCTTGAGAAAAGACAGCGGATTGCCCGCGACCACCGCCTTCGCCTCTTCCCGGTTATAGACATCATAAGGAAGTGCTGCCACTTTGGACACCACTTCCTTATTTGGCCGGATACTGCAAAATGGTTTTACCGTAGCCATCTTATACCACCCTCACCCGCAGAATACCCTGGATCGCATTCAGTTTCTGAATCGTCGCATCATCCGGAACTTTTTCCAGATCCATCAGCGTATATGCATATTTATCACGGCTCTTGTTGGTCATATCGGAGATGTTGATGCCGCCGGATGCCAGCGTACCGGTTATCTGACCAATCATGTTCGGCACATTCAGGTGCATCACGGCAAGCCTGCAGGCTGTCTTGCAGATGCCCATATCGCAGGACGGATAGTTTACGGAGTTGCGGATATTGCCGTTCTCCAGATAATCCATCATCTCCTGGACTGCCATTTTCGCACAGTTGTCTTCGGATTCCTCCGTAGATGCTCCAAGATGGGGAACCACGATCGCTCCCTCCATATTGGCAGACTTGGGATTCGGGAAATCGGTCACATATTTTTTCACCTTGCCCGCTCCAAGCGCCTCCGCCATATCGTCTTCATTTACCAGCGTATCACGGGAGAAATTCAAAATAACTACGCCGTCCTTCATCGTGGAAAGGCTCTCTTTGTCAATCATCCCCCTCGTGCCGTCTGTCAGCGGCACATGGATCGTGATATAGTCGCACTCCTCATAGATTGCATCCAGACTGGTCACGTGCTTTACGCTGCGGGACAGCATCCACGCCGCGTTGACGGAGATATACGGGTCATAGCCAAGCACCTGCATCCCCAGGGACACGCCTGCGTTCGCAACCTCTGCGCCAATCGCCCCAAGACCGATGACGCCCAGCTTCTTGCCCTTGATCTCACATCCGGCAAACGCCTTTTTGCCCTTTTCCACTGCCTTGGCCACATTTGGGTCTTCCTTGATGGACTGACACCACTCAATACCGCCCACGATATCGCGGGATGCCAGTATCATACCGGCGATCACCAGCTCTTTTACGCCGTTTGCATTGGCGCCCGGCGTATTGAATACCACGATGCCCTTCTCTGCACATGCATCCAGCGGAATGTTGTTGACGCCTGCGCCTGCGCGGGCAATCGCCATCAGGGAATCGGGAAATACAGTCTCATGCAGCGATGCGCTCCGGACAAGAATGCCGTTGGCTTCGTTAAGCTCATCGGTCAGCTCATACTCATCAGTCAGCAGGTCGGTGCCATATTTGGAAATTGCATTTAAACAATGGATTTTTTTCATGCCTGGTGTGCCTCCTCAAACTTTTTCATAAACTCTACCAGCTTCTCAACGCCTTCGATCGGCATTGCATTGTAGATGCTGGCCCTCATGCCGCCTACGCTCCTGTGCCCTTTCAGGTTCTCAAAGCCCGCAGCCTTCGCCTCTTTGATGAACAGCGCATCCAGCTCTGCATCGCCGGTCACAAACGGAACATTCATCAGGGAACGGTCTTCCTTCACGACCGTGCCTTTGAACAGCCTGCTCTCATCCAGGAAATCATACAGGATCTTCGCCTTCTTCTCATTGTACTCCTTCATGGCTGCAAGTCCGCCCTGCTTTTTCAGCCATTTGAACACCTTTCCACAGATGTAGATGCCGTAGGCAGGCGGAGTATTGTAGAGAGAGCCTGCGTCCGCGTGAGTCTTGTACTGGCACATGGTCGGAGTTCCCGGAAGCACGTCTTCTGTGATCAGATCCTCACGGATGATCACGATCACCACGCCTGCCGGTCCGATATTTTTCTGAACGCCGCCGTAGATGACGCCATATTTGCTCACATCCACCGGTTCAGACAAGAAACAGGAAGAAACGTCTGCCACCAGGGTCTTGCCCTTGGTATCCGGCAGGGTTTTGAATTTGGTGCCGTAGATCGTATTGTTCTCACAGATGTATACATAATCCGCATCCTCGTCGATTGGCAGGTCCGAGCAGTCCGGGATATAGCTGAACGTCTTGTCTTCACTGGATGCCACGGCAACAGCCCTGCCGTATTTCTGCGCTTCCTTGAACGCCTTCTTTGCCCACTGACCGGTGATGATATAATCAGCCACGCCGTTCTTCATCAGGTTCTGCGGAATCATGGAGAACTGTAAATGGGCGCCGCCCTGTAAAAACAGGACTTTGTAATTGTCCGGGATATTCATCAGCTCACGAAGGTCGCTTTCCGCTTCTCCAATGATCGTCTCAAAAGCCTTAGATCGATGGCTCATCTCCATAACTGACATGCCGGTGCCTCTGTAATCCAGCATCTCTTCTGCGGCTTCCTTCAGGACTTCCACCGGCAATACGGCTGGTCCTGCTGAAAAATTATAGACTCTTCCCATTGTTTCTTCCTCCTTGTATTATGGTTAATTTGCTGCTTACCTGATTAAATCTTCAGATCGGTCTCGTCAAACGCATCCTGGATCGGAGCGCCTGCCGCCACCATCGGGTATACCTTGTCATCGCAGTTGATCTGGCACTCGATCACCACCGGAGCACACAAAGAGACTGCCTCCTCCAGAACCGGTCTGAGCTCCTCAAGCGATGTCACCTTGTAGGCTTTTGCCCCCATAGCCTCTGCCAGCTTTACAAAGTCCACGGAGTCATTTAATACTGTATGAGAATACCGCTTGCCGTAGAACAAGGTCTGCCACTGGCGCACCATGCCCAGCACGTGGTTGTTGATGACCACCTGGATGATCGGGATATTATAGCGGGTGGCGGTGGCGATCTCATTCATATTCATGCGGAAACAGCCGTCTCCGGCAATGTTGAACACCAGCGTATCCGGTTTTCCCATATCCCTGCAGCCCAGCTTTGCTCCCAGGGAAGCCCCCAGGCCATAGCCCATCGTGCCCAGGCCGCCTGACGTGATAAAGGTCCTCGGCTTCTTATACTGATAGAACTGGGCGGCCCACATCTGATGCTGGCCAACCTCCGTCGTGATCACCGCATCGCCTTTTGTAAGGTCGTAGATTGCCTCCACTACCGCAGGTCCTGTCAGCTGGGTCTTGTCATAGCGGAGCGGATACATATCCTTCATCCGTTCAATGTGGGCGATCCACTCGTCGTGGTTGATCGGATCCAAACGGGAGTTCAGCTTCCTGAGCACCACCTTCAAGTCTCCGATGACTGAGGCATGGGTCCTGATATTTTTATTGATCTCCGCCGAATCCACATCGATGTGCAGGATCTTGGCATTCTTAGCGAACTTGGATGCATTGCCCACCACGCGGTCGCTGAACCGCGCTCCCGCTACGATCAGAAGGTCGCACTCGGTGATGCCGAAGTTGGAGGTCTTGGTTCCGTGCATACCCACCATTCCGGTGTACAGCTCATCGGTCCCGTCAAACGCCCCCTTGCCCATCAGAGAATCTGCCACAGGCGCCTGAATCCGGTGCGCCAGGGTGCGAAGCTCCTCTGCGGCGTCCGCTACGATCGCGCCGCCTCCTACGAGGATGAACGGCTTTTCGCATTTGCGGATCAGCTCCAATGCCCTCTCGATATCCTCTTCGCGGATCTCGCTCGTCTCGCGGACGATCGGCTCGGGCTCCATCGGCGTATACTCACAGGTTGCCGCCGTGACGTCCTTCGTAATATCGATGAGCACCGGTCCCGGCCTTCCAGACTGGGCGATGGTAAACGCCCGGCGGATGACCCTGGCAAGCTTATTGATGTCTTTTACGATAAAATTGTATTTGGTGATCGGCATCGTCACACCGGCGATGTCGATCTCCTGGAAGCTGTCCTTCCCCAGCAGGCTGACCGCCACGTTGCAGGTGATCGCCACCATCGGGATGGAATCCATATATGCGGTTGCGATGCCCGTGACCAGGTTGGTCGCTCCCGGTCCCGAAGTCGCCATACAGACTCCGACTTTTCCGGTCGCCCTCGCATATCCGTCTGCTGCGTGGGCAGCCCCCTGTTCATGGGAAGTCAGGATATGGGTGATCTCATCCTGATGCCTGTAAAGCGCATCGTATATATTTAAAATCGTGCCTCCCGGATAACCGAATACGGTTTTTACTCCCTGCTCTTTCAGGCATTCAATTACGATATCCGCACCATTTAACATTCTGCTCTCTGGCGCGGTATCCGGGGTCTGCGTATCTGGTGCTTTGTATTCTGCCATCGTCAAACTCCTTCTCTGTGTATCTGCTGGTCTATAGTTGCATAGCGGCATCTGCCGCGGTTGTATCCTGCATCTTTATTCAGTTTCCCTCAAGCACCGCACCTTTTTCTGCGCTGGTCACCAGCTTTGCATAGCGGTTGAGATAACCGGTCGTCACCTTCGGCTCTCTCGGCTGCCATGCTGCCCGCCGCGCCTCAAGCTCCTCATCCGATACCTTCAGGGTGATCGTATTGGCATTGATATTGATGGAAATGATATCTCCCTCTTCCACCAGTGCGATCGGTCCGCCCACTGCCGCCTCCGGGCTGACGTGACCGATGGATGCGCCCCTGGATGCTCCCGAGAACCGTCCGTCGGTGATCAGCGCCACCGAAGAGCCAAGTCCCATGCCCGCGATCGCGGAGGTGGGGTTCAGCATCTCTCTCATGCCAGGTCCGCCTTTTGGTCCTTCATACCGGATCACCACGACATCGCCTTTCACGATCCTGCCGCCCTTGATGGCTTCAATAGCATCCTCCTCACAGTCAAACACCCTCGCCGGACCTTCATGCTCCAGCATCTCGGCAACGACCGCGGAGCGTTTTACCACGCAGGACTTCGGAGCCAGGTTGCCTTTTAATACGGCAATCCCGCCTGTTGGGCTGTACGGGTTGGATACCGGACGGATAACCTCCGGATCTCTGTTGACTGCGCCTGCGATATTTTCCCCTACGGTCCTGCCGGTCACAGTCAGGCAGTCCAGGTTCAAAAGACCAAGGCTGCTGATTTCCTTCATGACTGCCGGAATGCCGCCCGCCTCATTCAAATCTTCCATATAAGTCGGACCGGCCGGAGCCAGATGGCACAGGTTCGGGGTCTTTGCGCTCAGTTCATTGGCGATCTCCACATTCAGGTCCACGCCTGCCTCGTGGGCGATCGCAGGCAGATGCAGCATGCTGTTGGTACTGCATCCCAGCGCCATATCCATCGTCAGCGCATTGTAAAATGCTTCCTTCGTCATGATATCGCGCGGACGGATGTTCCGGCGGTACATCTCCATCACCGCCATGCCCGCATGTTTTGCCAGCTTGATCCGCTCGGAGTATACTGCGGGGATCGTGCCGTTGCCCGGAAGCCCCATGCCAAGGACTTCGGTCAGGCAGTTCATGCTGTTTGCCGTGTACATACCGGAACAGGAACCGCAGGTCGGGCACGCCTTGTTCTCGAACTCTTCCACGTCTTCCTCGCTCATCTTGCCGGCAGCATAAGCGCCCACCGCCTCAAACATGCTGGAGAGGCTGGTCTTGTGACCCTGTACCCGCCCTGCGAGCATCGGACCGCCGCTGACGAACACCGTGGGTACATTGACCCGTGCGGCAGCCATCAAAAGTCCCGGCACGTTCTTGTCGCAGTTCGGGACCATGACCAGGGCGTCAAACTGATGGGCCAACGCCATACACTCTGTGGAGTCCGCGATCAAATCCCTGGTTACCAGAGAATACTTCATTCCGATATGCCCCATGGCAATCCCGTCGCAGACGGCGATCGCTGGGAACACGATCGGGGTTCCGCCTGCCATTGCCACGCCAAGCTTCACTGCTTCTACAATCTTATCCAGGTTCATATGTCCCGGCACAATCTCATTATAGGAACTGACGATACCAACCAACGGCTTTGCAAGCTCTTCCTTTGTCATACCAAGCGCGTTGAACAGAGAGCGGTGCGGCGCCTGCTGCATCCCGCTTTTTACGTTATCACTCTTCATATTATTTTCCTCCTGTAATCCTTTCTGCAATCAGATCGCCCATCTGCGCCGTGCCCACTCTGATACATCCGTCTGACATGATGTCTCCGGTGCGGTAGCCTTCCGTCAGCACCTTCTGCACAGCTTCTTCGATCGCATCTGCTTCTTTATCCAGATCAAACGAGTAGCGCAGCATCATGGCCGCCGAAAGGATCGTCGCGATCGGATTTGCAAGGTCTTTGCCTGCAATGTCCGGGGCAGAACCATGGCTTGGCTCATACATGCCGAATTTCGTCTCATTCAGGCTGGCCGATGACAGCATCCCGATAGAACCGGTGATCATGCTCGCCTCATCCGATAAGATGTCGCCGAACATATTCTCGGTCAGCACCACATCAAACTGTCCCGGGTTCATGACAAGCTGCATCGCGCAGTTGTCCACCAGCATGTGGCTTAAGGTGACTTCCGGATAATCCTTTGCCACATCCTCGACCACCTTCCTCCAGAGTCTGGAAGAATCCAGCACGTTTGCCTTGTCTACGCTGATGACCTGTTTCTTGCGTTTCATGGCAATGTCAAAGGCCTTGACGGCGATTCTGCGAATCTCGTTCTCATTATATGTAAGGGTGTCGGTCGCCTGCATCACGCCGTCCACCTCTTCGGTATGGCGCTCCCCAAAGTAAAGACCTCCGGTCAGTTCCCGCATGATGACCATGTCAAATCCGTCGCCGATGATCTCTTTTTTCAGCGGGCACGCTTCCGCCAGCTCCTGATACAGGTATGCCGGCCTGATATTGGCAAACAGGTTCAGCCCCTTGCGGATGGCAAGCAGTCCCGCCTCCGGTCTCAAATGCGGCGCCACGTCGTACCATCTGGAATTCCCCACGTCGCCTCCGACAGCTCCAAGCAGGACCGCATCGCTCTTCTTTGCCGTCTCAAGGGCTTCATCCGTCAACGGCACTCCATACGCATCGATGGAACATCCTCCCATCAGAATCTCCGTATAATCAAAGCGGTGTCCATACACGCTTCCAACCTGATCTAATATCTTACACGCTTCCCGGACAATCTCCGGTCCGATTCCGTCTCCCGGAATCGTCACAATCTTACAATCCATCGCCTGGTCTCCTCTGCATTTCGTCCTCTGCTTTACTACGCCGCAGTGTGTTTCTTTTCAGTTTAGCGCATTTGATTATATTTTTCAACTGTGGATGTGGAATTTATTGCGAAAAAGTATATAAGATTGGAATCAGAATCATAACTTCCGGTTATTTCAAAAGCTTTCTATCACAACTTTCTATGAAATAAAATGAGGAACCCTGTCTCCAGAGTCCCTCATTCCTGCCTTTTCACGAGTTTACTCAATCATCGCTCCGTCTTTGCCGAGCCTGTAACTGTCGATCACAGTATCCTTTGCCATCGTAAAATCGTCGTAAAAGAAATACCACTTGTCGTTGATGTAATACCAGCTTCTCACGCTTGCGCCATCCGGTCCCAGATAATACCAGGTATCCTGATGGTTCACCGGATTGTTCACCCACTTATTGGTCGCCATCACACCGTTTGGCTCAATCCAGTACCATCTTCCGTCCGTGATCACCCACTGGTTGGTCGCCATCGTCTCGTCTGACTTGTAATAAGTCCAGTTTCCACCATTTTGAACCCATCCTGTTGCTGCAAAACCGGTCACTGCAGAAGACAGGGTAAATACAGCGGCCGCCGCCAGAGCTGTCAGCATCTTCAACTGCTTTTTCATACGATATCCTCTCCTTTTTGGCATAATATATGATAAAACCATCATATCGTTATCATATCATCATATCGCAAAAAAGTCTACTACTGAACCCACTTTCCGTCAGCCCCTACCCGGTAGCCGCCCGGTACCAGGGCATCGGTTGCCAGCACGCCGCTGTTGAGGAAATAATAATAATCTCCGTCGATCAGATACCAGCCTTTCGTCAGCGCCGCTCCGTTCTCTCCGAAATAATAGTATCTGCCATCCTCCATCTGATGCCAGTCATTCGCGAGCATCTTGCCGTCTTCGCCGAACCAGTAATGCTTGGAATCCAGCTTCATCAGCTGGTTTTTGACTGCAAGGCCGCTGGCCTCCACGTAATACCAGGAACCATTGTCATTGACCCACTGGTTCTCCGCCATCGCGCCGTCGCTGTTCACCCAGAACGTGCCTCCCTCAGTAGTCACCCAGGTACTCTTTGCCACGGTTCCGTCATCCAGATAATAATACCATTTATTGCCTGTCTGTCCCCAGTTGGCTGCAAAAACTGCGGATGCAGAAAACATCGATAATGCGATCGTCATTGCCGTCACTGCAAGTAATCCTCTTTTTCTCATATGACCCATCTCCTTTTTCCTTATCGACATGGAATGTCCTTGATAGGTTCATCATACTTTTTAGCCCACCGTTTGTCAACGTTTTTTCCGGCAGCAACTCTTACATTTGCCTTACAATTTCCGCTGGCCCGGACTTTCAGGTGACACAGCAGGCGGTCAGGCCAAAGAAAAAAATATCAGGCCGCCCATACGGATTTTCTTAGAAGACCAATGATTTTTCCGGTCTTATAGCGCGCCAGCATCTCCTGATATCCCCGGGCTGCCATCGCCGCGATTCTGGAAGACTGATACTCCAAAGCCGTCTGTACCGAGCTGTGCTTCAGCTCCCGAAAATGTTCCGGCTGCCCCACGATCGTCCGGACTGCCTCCGCCCACGTCGCCTCATCAGCTTCGGTCATATATCCGTTCACCCCGTTTTTTACGACATCCACGACGCCGCTCGCCTTCACCGCCACTACTGGCGTACCGGCCGCCATCGCCTCTAAAAGGACGATTCCCTGAGTCTCAGACCTGGATGCAAACAGGAACAGATCGCCTGCAAACAGATAATCCCTGATCTGTTCATTGGGAACCTTTCCCGTGAAAACCAGATTCTCCTCGATCCCCAGCTCCACAGACAGGCAATGCAGTCGTTCCCGCTCGCTGCCCTCCCCGATGATCATCATCCGAAAACAGTTCCCGATCCGTTTTTTCACTTCTGCCACGCCTCTCAGCAGAAATTCAAGATTTTTCTCTTTTTCCAGCCGGGATACTGTGCAGAACAGATACGTTTTGTCTCCTTTCAGCCGCGCCCGGATCTCCTCTGTGATTTCCCTCCGCTCTATAAACGAAGCGTCCTCAAGTCCCGTTGGAAGCACGGTCGTCTCCGTCTTTACCCCATAGCTGCCCAGACAGTTCTTCATCATCCGGGTCGGCGCAAACACCAGATCGCAGGAATTTGCAAACGCCGTCATATAACGCGGCACCAGTACTGTTTTCAGATAGGATGCCATGCCGTCGCTCAGTTCATGCCTCTCCATCACATTGTAGAATTTAAGGTAGTGCAGATATTCTTCATATCTCGTATGATAGGTGTACGCCACCGGAATCCCGTATTTTTTTTCCAGATACAACGCCGCAAATCCGGATATCATCGGATGGTGGACATGGATCACATCAAACCGCCCCTCTAAAAACTGTCTTTCTATCTTACTGTCAAAGCAGTTTCCAATCATCAGCCCGTCCCGGTTCTTCTGATAAATGGTTTTGTACCGCACCACATGCTCTTCCGTCTCGCAAACGCCATAATCCGGGGCGAATACCACCACCTCACGTCCCAGTTTTCGCAGCCCGTTGGAAAGCCTCTCGATCGAGATCGGAACTCCGCCGATAAATGGCTTATAGTTATTTGTAAACATTGCAATCCTCATCGTCATACCTCCTATGCAAACCAGCGAAATACCGCATCGCCCATCCAGTAACCCGCGCCTACCAATACGAGATTCCAAAGAAAGATCCCGCAGGCAGAACTGACGCTATATACAAAAAAATCCATTTTTATCATTCCGGCCGGAATCGATATCACGGTCCGGACCATCGGGATCAGCTTGCTGACAAAAACGCCGGTCCCGCCTTTTTGCCGCAGGTAATCCAGATTTTTCCGGATCAGAGTCTCCTGTTTTGGAAACCGTCTAAAGAACCAGGGCATCAGGATGGAACCTCCCAGCCGCCCAAGAAAATATAAGATCCAGCTTCCTACCATCCCGGCGCTCACCGTGAGAAACATTGCCGCCGCAAAACTCATACCGCCCTGCGCTGCCTGGATCCCCGCAAGCGGCATGATGACCCCTGCCGGAAATCCCGGAAGATTCATATATTCCAACAGCACAATCACAAAGATAAACGCTGCTCCATATTGCCAGAAAAACTGCATCATCTGATGTACGTCCATTTGTCTCCTCCTTGTCCTGACTTCTTTTTGTTCATGGCAACAGTGTATCATGCCGCCGCCTGGACTGCCACGTCGCTGCATAACAGTAACATTACATTTTTGAAATATTTCTTTCTGAAATTTCGACGCAAAAAAAGACCGGGGTTTATGTCCGGTCCTTTGTATCGGATTGTGTTATCTTAATGCTGAAAACATGGGGAGGCAAGATCATGATAAGAAAGCCATGAGAGCAGCTGCTCATAAGACAATGGTTTTGAAAAATGATATCCCTGAAGATAATGGCAGCCAAGGGCGATCAGTTTCTCAGCCACTTCTGCGTTTTCAACGCCTTCTGCCGTGATCGTCATGCCGCTTGCATCTGTAAATTGAACCAGGCTGCTGATCAGGCGCGGGATACGTTCATTGAAATCCAGATGAAATGCCATAGATTTATCCAGTTTCATATGGCTGATGGGAAGGTGTATGATCCGCTCAAAATCAGATTCCCCTTTTCCCACATCATCCAGCGCCAGTTGAAACCGAAACTGAATCAGCATATCTGCGACAGCAAGCAATGCTGCAAGATTTCCTGAAAAATTGCTTTCGGTCAATTCAATGCAGATATTTTGCGGATTGGTGTCTGTTTGATCCAGAATCTGTTTGATCTGTCTGCCCAGTGAGGGAACGGCACAAGTAACCGGCGATAAATTCACATGGATCGACTCAATCCCATATTTCTTTAATTCGGGAAATTTATCACATGCAAATTTCAAAGCCGCCAGATCGATCCCGGCAATACTTCCGTCCTGCTCGGCCTGGGCGATTGAATTCTCGACATCCGCCTCAAGACCAGATTCCATTGGAAATCTGGCAAGGACTTCAAGATTGGAAAAGCAATGTTTCTTCGAATTGTATATTGGTTGTAAATAAAAATTTATCTTTGTGGTATCAGGCAAACTGCTCACCTCTAATCGTCTTGTTTTTAGCATTCTAATACAAATTTTCTTGTATGACTTCGTTTTTGCACAAAACGCATTTTTTATGTTCCAAATCACACCGACACCGCACGATACCATGTACCACATTCCAAAAAACATTAAAAGAAAAGGACCGGAACTCTCGCCCCGGACCTCTTCTTTCATCAGATACGGCGGTCAGCCGACCGCCGGCATATGCCACTATTCTTCGTCTTCTTCCACCAGTTCATCGTACTCCTGTGCATCCAGCAATTCGTCAAATGCATCTGCTACGATATCATACTCGTCATCATCCTCGATATTCTCAAGGTTCGGATTGCCATCCGCATCCTCGGAATAGCGGTACAGATATACTTCGCCTTCCTCTGCCTCTTCTCCTTCGATCGGAAGAAGCGCAATGTAATCCCGCTCTCCTGCCTCAAAAATCGTCAGGACTACGCACTCCAGTTCGCTGCCGTCATCCAGGGTCAGCGTAACGGTCATCTCTTCCTGCTCCATCTCGTTCTCTAAATTCGGATCCTGTGCCATACCGATACCTCACTTTTCTGTAGTCAAATGGTTTGGGATTCGGATCATATTCCGTCCCTGCTTTCACTTTATCAGAATCCCCGCAGAAAATCAAGGGCTAATACTCAATCCCTTCCCGCGCCGGGATTCCTTCCGTAAACGGATGCTTGACCATATGGATTTCAGATACATAATCCGCCGCTTTTACAAGTGCCTCCGACGGGTCCCGTCCGGTCATCACCACCTCCATCTCCTCCGGCTTCTGGCTTAGAAACTGAAGGACATCCGTCTCCTTTACCATGTGGTAATTGCAGGATGCCATCAGCTCGTCAAAGATGACCACATCATACTGCTCCCGCACTGCCATCTCACAAAGATTCAGAAAACGGGCCTGAAAATACCCGGCCGCCTCTTCCTTTTCCTCTTCGGTCATGCGGAATACAAATCCAAAGGTCCGCTCGCATGGGACCACGGTGATCCCGTCAATCCCGCCCAGGACCGGAACCTCCCCGGAATCATCAGTCTTTAAAAAACGGGCGATCAAAACCCTGCGCCCCCTTCCTGCCGCGCGGACCGCCAGCCCAATCGCCGCCGATGTCTTTCCCTTTCCGTCACCGCAATATATATGGATACATCCTTTCATCCTTTTTCTCTCCTCCTCTCAGTTGTCAGTCAATGCCTGACAGATCACAGATATTCGTCCACAAAGCGCGACCGCTCCTGCGCCCTTCCATACCGTTCCTTTGTATAGCACACATGCAGCCGGTCTTTTGCCCGCGTCATCGCCACGTAGAACATCCGCCGCTCTTCTTCGATATCTGCTTCCAGCACCGCCTTGTGGTGGGGCGTTACATTCTCATTGGCGTCCAGGATATAGACGATCGGAAATTCCAGCCCTTTGGCGCTGTGCATCGTCATCAGATAAACGCTGTCCGTCTCCCTGTCCCGGTTATGCATCTGCTGTTTCAATTGTTTTCCGTACTCTTCCATATGAAGAAACCACGCGTCATAAGTCTTATAGCCCGCGCTGCTCTCCTGAAGCTGGTCCGCCACCTCGAGAAGCTCCTCCGGCTTCATCCGGCGGTATTCTGCATATTCCCGGAGATAATCGTCATAGGCAACGGCCTTGCGGATATAGTTCACCGCCGCTGCCGGAGCCAGTTTCCGGATCATGCGCAGGTCATACTCCAACTGTTCGACCCGCTCTACCATCCATCCCTTATCCTGATACCAGGATTTCACAGCTTCCCAGGAAATATTCTGCCCCTCCAGCGCATCCCGGCTGATATAACGCTTGGGCCGGTTGATGATTCGCAGGACGTCGCCCCGCTTCGCCCCATCTTTTGCAGCCCGGATATACGCCAGAATGTCCTGTGTGATCCAATGGTCATAGAGGTTTGGCAGGGCGTCCCTCATCTGGAACGGGATATTATATTCCATCAGCCGCTCCATCAAAAGGCGGGGTTCCATATTGGTGCGGTACAAAACGGCGATATCAGACAGCCGGTAACCCATCCTCACATAGTCCTGGATTTCCTGCACGATGCCCCTCGTCTCCGCCTGGGCATCCGCCCACACCGCAGTCGCGACCGGCTTCCCGGCTCCTCTGTCCGCACGGATCACCTTCGGGTAGCGCGTTTTGTTATGTGCGATCAATCTGCACGCCGTATCCACAATCGTTGACGTAGAACGGTAGTTTATCCCCAAAAGTGTCTGGGCTGCCTTGGGATAATCCTTTAAAAAGCCCAGCATGATCTCCGGCTTTGCGCCGCGGAACCGGTAGATGGACTGGTCGTCGTCTCCCACAATGAACAGATTGTCTTCCGGCGCCGCAAGCATCCTGACTATCTCATATTGTACCCGGTTAATATCCTGAAATTCGTCCACCAGGATATAGCGGTATTTTTGCTGCCATGCCTTCAGGATATCCTTCCGCTGGGTAAACAGTTCATAGCACATCACCAGCATGTCGTCAAAATCCAGCAGGCTTTGAGACAACAGCGCTTCCTCATATCCGCGGTACAGCTTCTTAAATATCTCCTCGGAACAGTTTTTCGAATAATAGTGCTCCAAATCCATCATCTCGCCCTTTACCGAGCTGATTTCCGACAATATAGAAGAAATAAATTCCGTCTCATCCTCCACATCGACCCGATGCCGCTCCATCAGTTCCCGGATGATCTGGGTCCGCTGCTCTTCCCGGATAATATTCGTGGCATCATAGCGGTATGCATATTTTAAAATACGGAAAAACACCGAATGGAATGTGCCAAAGCTGACCGGAAGCCGCCTCTCTTCCGTCAGCGTCCTAAAACGGTGCTGCATCTCCTCCGCAGCCGCCCGGGTAAATGTGATGACCAGAATATTTCCCGGCTCCACACCGCAGTCATCCACGAGATATTTTACCCTGTGGGTGATGACCGTGGTCTTGCCCGAGCCCGGACCTGCGAGGACCATCATCGGTCCGTCTTTATGTCTGATTGCCTGTAATTGTGCCTCGTGAAATGCCATGCCGCCCTGTCCTTCTTACTTCTTTTTATATGTTTCATACCGTATCACCGGCCGCTGTGCTGCGGCTGCCTGTATTCCAGCAACGGAATCCTGCGCCCGTCAATGGATGAAAATCTTTCTCCGGTCACGACCGCGCCCATTTTTTCATAAAATCCGACCGCCTGCGGGCTGGTGACAAATGTAAAAGCGGAAATCCCCTGTCCCTTGCACCATGCAGTCATGTGTTCCCACATGATTTTTCCAAGCCCCTGGTTCAGATATTCCGGGGAAATGTAAAAATATTCCAGCTCCGGAAGGCACGAATCCACCTCCTGCATCCCCCAGAACCCAACGGTGGTTTCCTGTATTTTCCCTGAATACACAGGGTTTTTCCTCAAAAATCCAGTGTCTATATTAAACTTGCGGTCAAATATCTCCATAAACTCCCGGCTGTACCCCCAGTGCGCCTCTGAGTGATGAGCAATGGATCTGAGCCGCGGCAGTTCGTTTGCACCTGCGATGTGAAATTGCATGATAGCAGCCATATGAAAATTCCTCTCTTTCATAAAAACAAAACAGGCCGGGCGCTTAGTCCACCTTGATCAGAACACTCATAGCATGGAGAATACAGCCCAGCCCCAGACCGGCAATCATTCCTCCTAAAATAATCCATATGCATTCTGACATTGTAAACCTGTTTGCAGTAAATGACCAAATGCCTGCAATAGATCCGCCCAAAATCATCGCGCCGCCATAAAGAAGCTTTATCGCTTTTTCTCTATCCATCGATTTCCCATCCCTTTCTTGAACAACCTGTTGCGAAGCCATGTTTTACCCTCGTATTCTACCATATCCCCGAAACTCTGTCTATCCTGCTGCTTTCACTTCTGGTTTGTGTCATATCTTGCAAGAAAAACTGTTCAAATTGTGATAGAATCTAATAAACACCCAAACTATATCAAAAAATGTTTACGGATACCGGCCTGCCGGAGTATCCCACAAAGGAGAGACAAAAATGACACAACAACAGAATCGGGCAGCACACACACCATCCGCCCCAGACAAGACCATAACGGGACATCTCGCAGCCTTTATCACCATCTTCATCTGGGGAACCACCTTCGTCTCCACCAAGGTACTGCTCCAGACATTCACCCCGATTGAAATCCTGTTTATCCGGTTTTTCATCGGTTATCTGGCGCTCTGTCTGGTCCTGCCCCGCAAGCTCAGACTGCACGACAAAAAGCAGGAATGGTATTTCATTTTAGCAGGGCTGTGCGGCGTGACGCTGTATTATCTGCTTGAAAATATTGCTCTGACCTTCACCCTTGCATCCAATGTCGGCGTCATCATCTCCATCGCGCCCTTTTTTACCGCGATATTTGGCTGCCTTTTCCTTCACGGAGAACGCCCCCGCCCGCGTTTTTTTGCAGGCTTTGCGCTGGCGATCGCAGGCATCTGCCTGATCAGCTTCGGAAGCGGGACCACACTCTCCATCAACCCGCTCGGCGACCTGCTTGCCGTCGGCGCTGCAATCATCTGGGCGGTGTATTCCACACTGACAAAAAAGATCAGCGGATTCGGCTATCCCACCATCCTGACCACAAGGCGGACCTTTTTCTACGGCATCCTGTTCATGGTTCCCGTATTGTCCGTCATGGGATTCCAGGTGACCCCCGCCGAACTGACCGACCTGACAAACCTGTTGAACCTGATCTATCTCGGACTTGGCGCATCGGCGCTGTGCTTTGTCACATGGAATGTTGCAGTGCGCGTCCTCGGCGCTGTGAAAACCAGCGTCTATATCTACATGGTCCCGGTCATAACCACCGTCTTCTCTGCAATCATCCTGCACGAAAAGATCACGTTTATCACCGTCTTCGGCATTGTACTCACATTGGCAGGGCTGGGGTTGTCGGAGAAGAGGAAGTTCAATCGTTAATTTAGAGAAGGATTGGAGAAAGTTACGCGAAGAAAAGGCGGGGAGGGGGAGCGCTGGATGGAGAGGGACTGTACCTCGGAAGTGGCAGCTTCCGAGCTAAGGTCTCCTCTCCATCCAGCGCTCCCCCTCCCCGCCTTTCCTTCGCTGTGTATTGGCTCCAGTTGTAAAATGAAGATTTCACTGATTGAAAAGAGCTGTGTACCTGGCATCTGACGGACGGACCTATCTGCCTACCCCACCAGCTTCTTTAGCTTCCACTTCCCACTTCTGATCCGCACAAAGGAGAATACCGCTCCCACGGCCCAGCCGGTAGGGATTGACCACCAAATCGCGCTGGAGCCGATGAAATGGGCCAGCAGGTAGGCGGTGGCAACGCGTACCACCAGGTTTGACATGGAACTCAGCATGAAGGCTCCCATATCTCCTGCGCCGCGAAGCAGCCCGTTTCCTACAAACATGAATCCCATCAGCACATAGAAGACGGAGACCGTCTGCATATATCTGAGCCCATAGCTCATGGCGCTCCCCTCTGTGCCCTGCTTCAGAAACAGGCCAAGCAGGTTCGGACCAAACAGATAGATGACCGCAGTGATCACAATCGAGAATATCAAAACCATCAGTATACTTGCCCTGTATCCCTGTTTCACCCGCTCAGGTTTTTCCGCCCCGATATTCTGGGCCGTGTAGCTGGACATGGCGTTGGAAAAGTTCATATTTGGAAGCATCGCCAGGGTATCGATCTTGGTCGCGGCCGTATAACCGGCCACAAAAACCTTTCCGTAAGAATTTACCAGTCCCTGCATCATCATCATGCTCAGGGATACCACCGACTGCTGCAGCATGGACGGAATCCCGACTTTGGCAATCCGCCGTGCCGCGGTAGTTTCAAAAAATGCAAACTTCGTATGCCTGCTCTCCGGCTCGTTTTCCATTTTCCGCAAACGGCCAACCAGGACGAAGAACGAGATAAACGCACAGACACCCTGTGCAATCAGCGTCGCCCATGCAACACCGGCAACCCCCATCTGAAATTGGATGACAAACAGCAGATCCAGCACGATATTGGTAAGAGCAGAAATCATCAAAAACATCAGGGGCGTCTTGCTGTCCCCCAGTGCATTGTAGATACCGTTCAAGGAGTTATACAGAAACAAAAATACTGCTCCCCCAAAATAAATCCTCAGGTAAGACAGGGAGTCCATCATGATATCCGGGTCTGTTCCCAGAAGCTTTAAGAGCGGTTCTGCCGCCAATTCCCCGATGCCCATGATCACCAGACCAATTCCGCCAAGAGAGATCAGCGCTGTCGATACCGTCACCTTCATCTCCCGGATCTGCCCCGCCCCAAAGAGCTGGGAAATCACAACGGTACATCCCATCGACAGGCCTGCGGCCACCGCCACGGCCAAAAACACGACCGGAAAGGAAGAACCGACCGCCGCCAGCGCGTCCTCTCCTACGAACTGCCCCACCACCATCGAGTCAACCATGTTGTAAAGCTGCTGGAACAGATTCCCGATTACCATCGGAAGCGCAAAGAAAAAGAGAAGCTTTAAAGGCTTTCCCTCTGTAAGATTATTCACCATGATTATTTCCTCCCTGTGTATGGCGGCACTCGGTCACGTTCTCCGCAATGCGCCTGATAAAATCCAGATATGCCTGCCGTTCCTCCTCGGAAAAACCGCGAAAGCAGGCCGTATCCCACTCCTCAAAAACCATTTTGATGTTTTCGACCATCTGCTCTCCTGCGTCGGTCAGAGACACCAGCTTCTGCCTCCTGTTTTTTTCATTCACTCCCCGGCAGATAAACCCACGTTCCTCCAGCGTGGATAAAATCTTCGCCATCCTCCCTTTATCTACCTCAAAAAAGACTCCCAGCTCATCCTGCCCGCAGCCGCCATTTTGCAGCCGGAGCAGAACCTTTCCCTCCAGCGGCGCCAGGCCATACTGCTCCAGTTTGGTCCTGATAAAAAAAAGCTCGGCCCTGCGGTAAATTCCCACATACTGATTCATATTTCCTCCAATTGTTGTATTTTTCAACTGTTGTATTTATCAACAATTATAAGCCTGCACACCGGCATTGTCAAGCCGCTTGGCTTCAGGCATAAAAAATAACCACCCGGACGCTTACAGCGCCGAATGGTTATTTTTTTTGTGCCGCTCTATTTTGTCAGCAATGCAATGCCTGCACGGATCCGCGCAAGGGACTCTTCTTTCCCAAGCACCTCCATGATCTCTGTAGCTCCCGCCGGTGTCATCTGCTTTCCGGAAACCGCGGTACGGATCGGCCACATCACATAACCGGTCTTGCACCCCTTCTCCTCCACATATTTCGCCAGAACGGCATACAGCGCATCATTGCTGTAATCCTCCTGAGCCTCCAAAAGGGGAAGCACCTCGGTCAAAACTTCCAGGGAAGTCTCCCCATTGGTCTTCATCTTCTTATGGGTATACATAGCCGCGTCATACTCCGGCATCTCCTCAAAGAAATCAATATGGTCCGCGATATCCGGGAACACCTCGATCCGCGTCTTCACCATCCCTGCAATCTTTTTCAGATCCAGGTCTTTCTTGATCACCGCACGGAGATATGGCTCTGCCATCTCGTAGAAAGCATCGAAATCCATCGCCTTCATGTACTCGCCGTTCATCCATTTGAGCTTCGTCACATCAAATACTGCCGGGGACTTGCTCATATTGCGGTAATTGAACTTTTCCACCAGCTCTTCCAGGGAAAAAATCTCCTGATTGTCCTCGGGGGACCAGCCAAGCAGCGCCACATAGTTGACAACCGCCTCAGAGATAAAGCCCTGCTCGATCAGGTCTTCATAAGATGCATGGCCGCTTCTCTTGCTCAGCTTCTTGTGCTCCTCATTGGTGATCAGAGGGCAGTGAACGTATACCGGAACCTCCCACCCAAATGCGTCATACAGGCGGTTGTACTTGGGGGAGGAGGACAGATACTCGTTGCCGCGCACCACATGGGTGATGCCCATCAGATGGTCGTCCACCACATTGGCAAAGTTGTAGGTTGGATATCCGTCGGATTTGATCAGAACCATATCATCCAGCTCGGAATTATCCACTGTGATATCCCCGTAAATCTCGTCATGGAACGTGGTCGTTCCTTCCGTCGGGTTGTTCTGGCGGATGACATAAGGAATCCCCGCCGCCAGATTTGCCTCAATCTCCTCTTTTGACAGATGCAGGCAGTGCTTGTCATATGTCATGATTTCCTGGCCTTCCACCACGGTCTTGAGCGAATCAAGTCGTTCCTGGGTACAGAAGCAGTAATATGCCTCGCCCTTTTCCACCAGCTTCTTTGCATACTCCAGATAGATTCCGGCTGCCTGGCGCTCGCTCTGCACATAAGGGCCTACTCCGCCGTCCTTGTCCGGTCCTTCATCATGGATCAGCCCGGTCTTCTCAAGAGTCCTGTAGATGATCTCCGTAGCGCCTTCCACATAGCGCTCCTGGTCTGTATCCTCGATCCGAAGCAGAAAATCCCCCCCATCGTGCTTTGCAATCAGATAGGCGTACAGCGCCGTCCTCAAGTTTCCCACATGCATCCTGCCGGTCGGGCTCGGTGCATATCTCGTCCTTACCTTGCTCATATCTCAAATCTCCCTTGATTTTATTATCATTTTACGCAACGTATATTATATACCAATGCATCCCAAAAAGAAAGCTATTTTCCGAAAACAATCCGGTAAGTTCCGTCCCCGCTGCCGCACACGGAAGAAGAGAACAGCACCCTGGCCGCTTCCACCAGATATGCCGTGTCCTTGCTTCCCGCCGTCTCATACGGCGAGTGCATCGCAAGCTGCGGAAGGCCGATATCCACGGTATTCAGCGCAACCTGTGTATTGGAGATGTTTCCCAGGGTTGAGCCGCCCAGCATGTCCGAACGGTTATGGAAGGTCTGCCAGGGAACGCCTGCCTTTTTACAGAGAGACTTGAACAATGCGCCGGACACCGCGTCCGTAGTGTATTTCTGGTTTGCGCTGTACTTGATCACGATCCCCTCGTTCATATACGGGCGGTTCGTCGGGTCTGCCTTATCTGCCTGGTTTGGATGCACACTGTGGGCGTTGTCCGCAGAAACCATAAAACTGGATGCCAGAGACATCAGATAGTCCTCCTCGCTTCGCCCCATCCCTGTATTGATCCGGTGAAGCACATCCTTTAAAAATGTGGATGCCGCCCCCTGCTTGGTCCCGCTCCCCACCTCCTCATTGTCCATGACGCAGTGCACCGCCACACTTTCTTTAGGGCTTGCCGCCAAAAATCCTGTCAGAGAGGCAAACGCGCACTGCAGGTCATCCAGCCTCGGGCTTGCGATAAACTCCCCGTTCAACCCGAGTACGGTTCCTTTCATCCGCTGGCACAAGAACAGATCCATATCCAGGATGTCCTCCTCCTTCACCCCGGCTTCCCCGGCAACCAGCTTCATCAGCCCGCCTTTTGCGTCCACGCCTCCAATCAGCGGCAACATGTCCTTTTGGGCATTGAATTCATAGCCGTCATTTACATTCCGGTTCATGTGGATGGCAAGGTTGGGGATGATCAGAAGGTCGCGGTCCACCGCTACCAGCTTTGTCTGCACACCGTCATCCGTCTGCACCACAAGCCGCCCCGCCACAGACAGCGGGCGGTCCAGCCACGGGGCGCAGATCATGCCGCCATATTTTTCCACATTCAGCTTCATATACTTTTTGTCCACTTCTATCTCGGCGTTGGACTTTACTTTAAACACCGGAGAATCGCTGTGGCTTGCCATGATCTGAAATCCCACATAATCCTTCTTCGGAATCCGAAATGCGATCAGCGCCGACCCGTTGCGGGTCACATAATAATCCTGCCCCGGCAAAAGCGGCCAGCTCTCCCCCTCGTTCAACCGGATGAACCCGGCCGCCTCAAGCATTTCCGCCATATTAGCGACTGCGTGATATGCGCTTGGGCTTTTTTCCAGAAAATCAAGAAGCTCCCCGTTGATTTTTTCCATCGTTGTCTTTTCCATTATTATATATCCTTTCTGTCAATTACGGTTATAATTTTACCTTCGTCCACACTCCCGACCGAAAACGCCAGTTGGTCAGCACAAACCGGCTGAACTGGTCAGCCAGAACCCCAAGCCAGATTCCCATCAGCCCCAGCCCCAGGGAATAACACAGAACATACGATGCCGCCGGTCTTATGATCGTCACGCTGAACGTGGAGGCAGCCGTGGTAAAAAACACATCGCCTGCCCCGCGAAGGCATCCCATATAGATGACCTGGGCAATCTGCAGAATCACAATAAGCACGACGATCCGCATGATCATCACACCCATCGCAACGATATGCTCTTCCTGGAAATACAGCCGGAACAGATACCGCCCTCCTGTCAGGTACAAAACCGCCAGCACCACAGATATCATATTTCCCATCCGCTGGCATATCTTCCCATATGTCTTCGCCAGCTCCTGGTCCTGCTCTCCCAGGCTGCGCCCGATCAGCGCCACCGCTGCTACCTGCATCCCGTCGCCAAAGGAAAAGGACAGGCTCATCACATTCATCCCCACCTGATGGGCTGCAAACGCATCCGTCCCCAGTTTGGCCGCCATCACCGCCACGGACATAAAACCGATCCGCATCAGGATCTGCTCCACAAAGATATTGCTGCCAATCCGAAGCATCGTCTGGAATGTATCAAATGCCGGTTTTACTTTTCTCTGTATCATATAAGGAATGCTGACAAAACTGTCTTTGGGCAGAATGGAAGCAATACTCATCCCACACGCGACCACAGTTCCGAACACCGTCGCCAGAGCCGCTCCCCGGATTCCCATCGCGGGAAAGCCCAGCTTTCCTCCGATCAGCAGGTAATTGCCTATCATATTGATGACATTGGCCGTCACATTGGTCTTCATCGCAATCTTTGTCCTGCCCGCCCCGCGCTGCGCCGCATTGATGGCGAGGGAAATGATGTTAAACATCATCCCGCTCACAATGATCTTAAAGTACAGAACCGCCCCTTCGTGGGTATCCTCCCCGGAGCCGCACAGGCGGATGATCGGATCTGCAAACGATACGACGACCACACTGACAACCACTCCTGCCACCAGCACAAACAGAAGCGCAAGCAGCAGCGTCTGGTTTGCGCCGTACCGGTCCTGCTGCCCTTTCCGCCTTGCGACTATGGCCGATACGGACACATTCATCGCGATGAACATGGCCAGTGCGATAAACTTCGGCTGCGTGGTCAGCCCTACCGCAGCCACCGCATACGCCCCGATGGAACTCACCATGAGAGAATCCACCATCCCTGCAAACGCCACAAAAAAGGACTCCAGCACCGCCGGCCACGCCATCTGAAATGCCTCTGCCACAAGCTCCCGCTTATTTCCCAAAAAGCCCCTTTCTCCCTCGCCCATATCCCTCAGCCCCAAATCATTTTTTCTTTTGAATCAGAATATCGGATCAACAAGACACCCTATCGCCCGCGCAGCCCCGAAAGGACGGCCTTCAGTCTCCCGATATCCCCGTCTGCAAAGCAGTAGCCATCCATACCACAGGCCTTGGCGCCATCGATATTGAGCTGCAGATCGTCAACGAAGAAGCACTCTTCCGGTTTTAAGCCAAACTTTGAAAATAGCCGCTCATAGATCTCGCGCTGCGGCTTGATACATTTTTCCGCCGCTGAAAACAGGATGCCGTCAAAATATTCGATACCCGGTATCACCTCCTGATAGCAGTCCAGCAGCCGTATCGACGCATTGGAGCAAAGATAGATGCCGTATCCCTGTTCCTTTAAGTCCCGCACCACCGTCCCCATCTCTTCGATGCTGTACATGCAGTATTCCTGCCAATGGTCAAAGCACAGCCGCGCCGGCTCATGAAGCCGCTCAGGAAGCCGTTCGCAGATTTTTGCAAATGCCATCTCTTCCGGTATCACCCCCATATCCATGAGCAGCCATTCCGGCGAGACAAAAATAGCGGTACAGACCCGTTTTCTGTCATGCATATTTTCTATATAATGTTCACATACGCGCATGGCGTCATACCCTACCAGCACTTTTCCCATATCAAATACGATGTTTTTGATCACGTTCTAATCCTCCGTCTGCGGATATTTTTTACTACAGTCCTTCCGCATCTTTATAGATTGTAGCACATTTTTTCATTGATTGGAACAAAAAATCAGTACCCGCCAATATCAGTGGGTACTGATGGAATCATCTTACCATGTCTTTGTCAGAGACTGGTCCCAGGTGACTTTTGTATCGTAATCAGAGCCTTTTATGGTCTGATATGCCTTTTCACGGTGCTTTCGCAGCTCCGAATTTCCTGCCCATGCACGAAAGCCCTTCATATATGCCTCATCGTACTCTTCCCATGAAGAGAACGAAGCCTGGATCACCGGCGCAATTTCAAGCTGCATATCCACACGCTCAGCTAATGTCACCCAATTCATGCTCTGCATATCTTCGCAAAGACTCATGGCTCGGGCAAAATTCCACGCTTTCTCAGCACTGTCTGTGCTGGCGGTTCCTGCTTCCATAAGCGTCTGAATCATTGCCTCACACTGCTCTTTTGTGGTAATCCCCCAATCACGCTGCAAAAGTTCTTCCGTCCGGGGCAGGCTCCGGCCACCTGCGCGTGCCTCTACTTCTGCGTAATCCATGCTTTTCGTATAAATCAGGTATGTGCGTTTGCACCACTTCAGTGCATTGGAATAGATCATCTTCTCTTCCGAATCCATCGGCAGTTCGGTCGCACGTCCTTCTGCATCAAATGAATACTTCCGCTCATTTTCATACATCATACCATTTACCGCTACACGCCCCAGCTGGTCAAAATAATACAAAGAACCGTCTACCTCACGCCAGCCGGTGTATGCCGCGCCATCCTCACCTACATAATATTTCCTGTCGCCATCATACAGCCATTCATTTCTTACAATCTCACCATCACGCATATAACAGTATTTTCCGTTGTCTGTCTTCCAACCTTCTGTTCCATTCTCACCGGCATCCTTCAGACCATCTATTTTGCACGAAGTACCATCAGAAGCAAATTCATATGTGACGCCGTCCCGTTTCTCTGTTCCTGAGGTTTTCATAATCCCGCTCACCGGATCAAAATAATAGTACTGCTGATCAATCCGGTGCCACCCCGTCAAAAGAATACCATTGCCAAAATAATACCATTGTCCGGCAATTTCCTTCCAACCGGAACAATCCTTGCCAGTTTCATCGAAATAGGTCCATAAAACACTCTCCTTCTCCGGACGCTTTATCCCAATCCACTGGTTTCTGGCAATTGTTCCGTCAATGTACAGCTCATAGGCCTCATTGGCGCGATAGCCCCCTTTCACCTCTGCATTGCAGACTGCTCCGGTATTTCCCGGCGTTCCCGTGTAATACGTATAGTCCACACCATAATCCTTCCAGCCCCCTGCCCATACCTGCAGGCTGCAAAGCAGCGCCAGTATCCCCGCTGTCACTAAAATCCTCATCCTTCTCATAGAAATCCCTCCCCGTACCATATATTAAATTAATTTTAACATGCAGGTCCCCCCTATTTCAATATCAATTCACGAAAACAACGAACAAATCGCCTCCCATATCTTCCTGAATATATTCGCAATCCTGTGAAGCACATTGCCCTCCGGATAAAAATTCTCATCTACTTCGGCAGCGTCTTCGCCATCGTCCTTCGTTATCTCCTTCGTCCTCATGATGATCTGGATACTGTCCGGGGACGGATTTTTCTCCGATGTCAAAGACACCGGCTTTGCCTCCAGGTCAATATCCAAAATAGTCGTATGCTCGCCGGCAAACTCATCCCATTTGTCTTCGATCGTATTCTTGATCGTATCCTTGGCAGCCCGGATCACCCCCGTCTGGTCCAGCCCCCCATTCATACGGTCTAACAGGTCGGCAAGCCCGTTTAATGTCTGCTTCGTGCCCTCGTCGAGAGGTCCTCCCGCCGTCCTGATCTGTTCTTCCAGAGAGGTCAGAAATTCCCGCAGCGAATCCACGCCTGCAACTGCCCTGTCGGTCAGGAGGCCTGCGTCCTCAAGCGTCTTTAGCGCGCCTTCGTGATGCCGCTGGATCGTCTGGTTCAGTTCGTCAATATCGTCCGTGATATCATCTGCAACCGCACTGATCTTCCCAACGGCAGACAAAAGATCCTTCGTCTCTGAAACGGCCGCATTGAGATTTCCTTTCTGGCTTCCAAGCATTCCAAGGAGCTGCTCCGTCATCGACACCATCCCGCTGATATCGTCGGTCACACCGGTATTGCCCGCCAGTCCGGCTGTCGCCTGCATCAGCTGCACCAGCCCCGGCTGCATCTGTGGAGGAACCTCCCAGTTTGAGCCGGACGCCCGCAAAGCCGATGTCCTGGTACCGGCACCTGTCCACGCAGCGCCATCCTGGACACTTCCATCCAGATCGTCAATCAAATCCACATTGTCAGACAGGTAATCGAGCAGATCCTGCAATTCATCCGCATCATAATCCGTCTCCGCATAAAGCTCCGATGTCAGAGCGGCATAAGCGCTCAAATCTGCGCCGTTTGCCTTCATCTGGCTCATCGCCCCGCCTAACCCCTGTATCGCCTGGACCAGCGCCTGCTGGGACGCCTTTACGCTGCTCAAATCCGACTTTGTCTTTTCCAGAAGCTGTACAAACGATGCCGCGGTCAGATCGGCCTGCGGGCTGTTTAGGGCATCCTGAATCAAGCCGATATCGTCGCGCAGATACCGCACCGTATCTTTCAGATCCCCCAGCCCGGGCTCCAGCTCATTGATGTCATAAACCATCTCATTGATATCATTCCTGATTTCCCTTAGCGCTTTCTGTGCCTGGGCCGTGTGGTCCTGAAACGGCTTCAGCGCATCCGACAGTTCCCCCAGCTTTGCAAGCGCATCGTCCGCCTGGTCATACACCTTCCCTTTGGTGGAGCTGATGATATTTCTCGCATCATCCAGCCCCCGCAGCCCTGCGGATGTATCAGCGAGCCCCGCCTGCATCTGCTCCATCGTATCCAGGATGATATCCATGCTGTCGCTCAGGGCATCCGCAGAATCCTCGATCGTCTCCTTTGCATCCCGCAGGTCCGCCACCTCGTCAAGCTGTCCCAGCGTCAGCGGAACCATCATAAACATCAGCCCGCCAAACTCAAAATCTTCGCTGCCGATGGCAATCGTATTGTGGCACTCCTCCCCCGGCAGGGCAAAAAATACGACGGCTTTCATATTTCCAACGCCCTGTATCTGCGCTCCGTCGGCCCGAAGGCTTAAGTTCTTATCCATATCCACTACCGCCGCCATCGTCAGCGCCATGTTGTTGCGAAAATAAGCCGAAACCTGTTTGTTCGGTATCAGGTCTATGTTGATCTCCACCAGGCCTTTCTCTCCCGCAAGCTCCTCCGGCTGTTTTTCCACGCCGTTCAGCAGATATGTGGTTTTTACCGTCCACGGAAGCTGTTCGGATGTGATTCCCATCTTCCCTTCAAAGTAAAAGGTCTGATCCGTTTCGCCAACCTGAAACCTTACGCTCCCATCCTCTCCCATTACCGGTTCTGTACGGTTCGTCAGATTGCTGACGGCTTCATAATCCCCATAATCTACGATCTCACCGGCGCTGCATCTGCCATACCGCTTCACCACGCTGCTCTCTTCGATATCCCCCGCGGAATCCAGCGTGATGTACAGTGTCTCATCACAGGAAGGCGTCCCGGCGGCGTAGCCTGTCACCACAAAACTTACAGTCAGGACTGCCGCCAGACCTGCCGCTATGTTTTTTCTAATCCTCCTCATGCCGTTCTCCCCCTTTCTCTGAGCCTGCATCCTTTTTCTTCTGCGTCCTTCTGGCCTTCCGCGCAGCCGCGCGCGCCTGCTGGTTTTGGATCTGTTTATCAAATGTACTTAAAAGCGCCGGAAGCAGCGACAGCACCAGCACCATACTGAGGACTGCCCCCCGCCCCACCAGACGCCCTACCTGGGAAATCGCCTGGATGGAAGAAGTGAAAAACAGCAGATACCCTACCACCATCAGGATTCCTCCCGATGTCAGGATGGAAAGCGTACTCTTTGATATCGCCCGGATCTCCGCTTCGGTATTGCTCATTTCCTTTCGAAACGCCAGATAATTATTCGTCATCAGGATGGAGTAGTCGATCGTCGCCCCCAGCTGCAGGCAGCTCACGATGATATATCCTATGTAGATCATGCTGTCCCCCATCACGTATGGCAGCGTCATATTCAGATAGATCGCAACCTCGATCGGAATGATGACCAGGATGGGAACCAGGACAGAGCTGAAGGTGATCATGACCACCGCCGCCACTCCCGCAAGGGAAAGGATCGATACCTTGTTATAATCATCCGTCAGAATATCCCTGATATCGATCGTCGTCGGCGTCATACCGATCACATAAGCATCTTCCGGATAATATTCTTTCACCAGATCCTCCAGCTGCCGGCTGCATGCAAACGCGTAGTCGCTCTCCTGTTCCGTATCCATGGAGATCATGATCCTCGCATAATGTTCGGTCCGAAGCTGCTCCGTCACTTTCTTTGGAAGAAAACTCTCCGGGATCCCCTGAGGCAGCGTCCCCGCCATCGACAGCGCATAATTGACAAAATCAAGATCCTCCAGCGCCTCCGTCAGCTCCCGTTCTTTCACGATCGAACCATTTGGCACGATGGCGATCATCGGGTTCGATTTGCCAAACGCCGCATTGATCTCCCTGGTATCCTCGTACACCCGGGTTCCCGGGCTGGATCCGATCGCATCGTCGCCATAGAAAAATTTGTTCATGTTCTGGCCAAAATAACAGGGAACTGCCACGATCATCGCAAACACAAACACCACCTTGCGGATGCGGTACATCAGCCCTGCAAATTTATCAAACGAAGGAATAAACGGTCTGTGGGACGTCTTTGCAATCCGCTCGTCATACCTGAGGATCAGCGCCGGCATCAGCAAAAGGACGGTCGCAAGGCTGCATAAAATCCCTTTTGTAAGGACAAACCCAACATCTTTTCCTATGGTAAACCGCATAAACGCAATGACTAAAAATCCTACAATCGTCGTGGCCCCGCTGGCCAGGATGGAACTGCACGCCTCGTAAAGCGCCGCCTCCATCGCCGCATGGTTCTCCATCCCCGTCTTTTTATAGGCATTGAACGTATGCAGTAGGAAGATGGAATAGTCCATGGATACCGCCATCTGCAGGATAGCCGCCGTCGAAAACGTGAAAAACGATATCCTGCCAAACATGATATTGGAGCCCATATTCATGATGACCGCCACGATCATAATGAATATGAATAAAAATGGCTCCAGCCATGAAGTCGTCGTAAGCGTCAGGATCAACAGGATGATCACCAGCGCCAGCACGATTGCCATGGCGATCTCCCGCGTGATCGAAGCCTCCCGCTCTTTGCTGGATACCGCGCTCCCCGCAAAACAGCCCCTGTCTTTTCCGACGATGTCATAGATCTGGTCGATGGCTTTATGAGTGCTTTTGTCGGAATCCCCATCCCGAAAGATGATCTCCATCACCGCATTCCCGTCTTTATAAAACTCATCGGTCAGGTCATTGGTAAGAAAGCCCTCTCCCATATACACATTGGTGGCAAGGTCTGCCCCCACCACCAGATCCACGCCGTCCACGTCCGCGATACGGCTCCTGATCGCCTTTGCCTCCTGCAATGTCACGCCCTTCACCATGACCCGCGCCGTTCCCGGATAGCCAAACTCAGCCTCCATCACGTCGAGAGCCTGTTTGGTCGGCGCAAACTGCGGCAGATACTTGCTCAGGTCATAGTTCACGCCCACAAATGGGAAGCACACCGCACAGACAACCGTGATAATAAAAAATATCCGCTCGATTGCCTTCCCCCTGTACACAATCTGATGAATCACCCTCTGAAATACGTCATTTTCCTTATTTTTCATCACACACCCCGCTACCAGTCTCGCTTCTTTGTAAAGGACACGTTATTGACTTTTCAACATGTGTATATTATAATACGTATGTCGATATGCTTCAATATGCAATAAATTTTGTAGTGGTGAATAACCGTCACTACCCGCACTTTTCACGCGATATCCAACAGATATTCCTCATCCGTTCAGGATAAACCGTGAGTTCAGGAGGGATTCCATGAAAGAACCAAAACAGGACCGCCGTATCCGGCGAACCCAAAAGCTGCTGAAAGACAGCCTGATCGAACTGATGCAGGAAAAAGAATTCAAGAATATTTCCGTCAAAGATATCACCGACCGGGCAGATTTGAACCGCGGAACATTCTACCTTCATTACAGTGATACCTACCATCTGCTCCAGCAGATGCAGGAAGATGTGCTGAATGATTTCCAGGATATGATCAACTGCTACGGCCATGCCTTCAAAGGCGGCACGCTGCTCCCCGTATTAAACCCGGTGATCGATTATATCGTGGACAATTCCGCCGTCTGCATGATCATGTTTGAAAACAGCGCATCCAATGACTTTTTAAACAAGTTCCATCATCTGATCCATGAAAACGGCCGCCTTATCATCCGGGAGATGTACCCCGACGCAGACGAGACCATCTCCGTCTGTTTCTTCGAATTCATAACCTACGGCCTGATCGGAATGCTCAAGCAGTGGATCAATACGGGCATGACACTGCCAAAGGACAAACTTGCCGCGCTCGCAGATAAGGCAGTCATGGGAACCGCTACCCGGCTACTGGAAAACCAATAACAGATGTGGTATACTGTTGAAGAAACTTACAACGAATAAGCAAAAAGGATTCCGTGAGCAACCGTGATGAAGATAGAACTAAAGACAGAACAGAAACTCGCCTTGTCTGCCAGAATGATCCAGTCAGCCGAGATTCTGCAGATGACCGCACTTGACCTGACCGAATATTTGAATGAGATGGCGCTGGAGAACCCGGTGATCGATCTGGCTCTCCCGCCTTCAGCGGAAAAACCGGAGGCAGAAAACCTGCGCCCAAAAGCACTGGAACAGCTCAGCAGCGTCAGCTATACCGTGCCCGATACGCAGGAAGCCCACGATGAAGATGATTCATCAGACGACTGGAAGTTTCAGGATATCCATGAGGAGAGCCTGACTGAATATCTGTGGTCCCAGCTGCTGACCTCCGGTCTTCCAAAAGAAGATATGTCTGTCCTGCAGTTCATGCTCTACTGCCTGGACGAACACGGTTATCTGGAAGACAGCATAGAAAGCCTGGCCGCCCACTGCAGGCGGAGCGAGGAGGACATCCTGCGCCTGCTGGATATCCTGCAGGGACTCGACCCCGCCGGAGTCGGCGCACGGGATTTGAGCGAATGCCTGCTGCTGCAGGCGGACCGCCTGAACATCCTGACCCCGAATCTTCAGGACCTGATCGAGAATCATCTGGACGCCATTGCCAAAAACCATCTTCCTGCCCTGTGTTCCTCCATCGGATGCACCATGACAGAGCTGAACCGGGACATCCGGCTGATCAAAAGCCTGAATCCCAGGCCAGGCATGGCATTCAGCGACAGAAGACAGCTCAGCTACCTGACGCCGGACGTGACTGTCGTAAAATTCCAGAACCGCTATGATATCCTGATGAGCGACTCCCGCTGCCCGGAGATCCATATCAACGAATATTACGCCCACCTGGCGCAGACGACCGACGCCCCGGATGTGCTGGAGTACTTAAATGATAAGATACGCCAGGCTGACTGGCTAAAGACCTGCATCGCCCAGCGCGGACAGACCTTGATGGCGATCACCCGGGCGATCGTGGAATTCCAGAAAGATTTTTTCACGGGCGGCAAAGCATACTTAAAGCCGCTTCGCATGGCCGATGTGGCCGCTGCCGCAGGCATCCATGAATCTACGGTCAGCCGCGCCGTACGAGGCAAGTATCTGCAGTGCATGTGGGGTATTTATCCGCTGAATTACTTTTTCCCAAAAGGCATCTTCCTCTCCGGGGACGCAGCAGGAAGCGAGGCGGCTCCCGACCAGGCATCCGATGTAAAAGATGCGCTCCGCGCCCTGGTGGACGGAGAAAATAAAAAAAAGCCCTACAGCGACCGGATCCTTGCAGAACAGCTGGCCGCACAGGGTTATTCCATCTCCCGGCGCACCGTGGCAAAATATCGGGACCTGATGGGGATTGGAGACGCTTCCGGGCGGAAGCAGTATGAATAGCGAAAACAGTATGTATTGATAATATCTTCGCCATTTATGAAACATCTCCGTCATTCCAATTGCAGATGACGGAGATGTTTCTTTTTATAACTTAGATTCTGACATAGCCAGTTGCCGGTCCTGCATCAACCTTTGCGATGTATCCGCTCTTAACCAAATCGGTAAGAGTACGCTCAACTGTTGTTTTGCTTATATCAGGACAGGCTTCCATGATTTCTTTCTTTGTGATTTTGCCCACCTTCCGATCAATCAAAACCTTGATTCTTTCCGGCTTGGAAAGGGTTCGCGTTCTTAGATGTTCAACACGGTTCTCAAATTCGCCATATGCCTTCAGCGTAATTCCAAGATAATATCTCAAGAAAGGTTCATAACTATTTTTGTTTTCATGCCAACCGGTTGAACTTGCCTGCAACGCTTCATAGTAAGTCTCTTTGGTTTTTTCTATCAACATTTCCATACTGATATATTTTCCAACGATATATCCAGCTTTATAGAACAACAAGAGGGTCAGCAATCGACTCATTCGGCCATTACCGTCATGGAAAGGATGAATACAAAGGAAGTCCAGTATAAACATAGGAATCAAAATCAGCTTGTCAATGAGGTTTGCTTCCCAGGCCTGCATGAATTGGCTGCATAGTTCTTCCATTGCATCTGCGGTTTGAAATGCAGGAACCGGAACAAACCTTGCCTTCTGATGTCCTTCCGCATCCATTTCAGCAATCACATTATCGGAGTTCTTGTAAGTTCCGCCCGAACCGGCATAAGAATACAAATCACGATGAAGCTGCAAAATAACATTAGGTCCGGGATTAATATATTCATAACTTTCATGTATCGTAGCAAGTACTTCTCGGTAACCGGAGATTTCCTGCTCTGACCGGTTTCGTGGTTCTGCCTTTTGACGAACCAGTTCCTCCAGCCGCTTATCACTGGTGTAAATACCCTCAATACGATTCGATGCTCCGGTGCTTTGGATCAACGCTGCTTCAAGCAGCGTTTTCAACTCATCGATATTTGCTTCCAAAAACAGTTCCTGTTTTCCCTTATGCTCGTGTATACTGCCAATCAGTCGAACAATTTCAGGAGTAAAAAGTTTCTCCGGCTCTTTTATATAATCGAATGCTCTCATGGTATTTACCTCATTTCTTGATTATCTCCATCATTTTATATCAAAATGACGGAGATTTCAATAAGATGACGGAGATAATTCAGCGTAATTTTGCCAGGACCTCATCTAAATCCATCGTTGTAGTCCCATCTTCCAGAGCGAAGAACGGAATACCGATTCCACCCCCTGCTTTTACCGCCTCATACATCGGGTCAGAATCCCTCACTGCCAGATATTCTTTTAAGTCCGGCAGGCTGGCAGACAAATTTTTAAACTCCATATCTGCATGGTTTTCGCTCAGCTTGCATAACGCATACAAAGTATCCGGGCACAGATGGCTTCCAATCACTTTCACTTTCATATTTTTTCTCTCCTTTTTCTTCTTTTTGTTGGTTAAAACTATCTATTGAATCCAATTACGGCAATACCGCAATGGCCTCAATCTCACACAGTACTCCCTTCGGCAATTCCTTTACCGCTACGCAGCTTCTTGCCGGGTTGGAGATAAAATATTTTGCATATACCTCATTAAATGCCGCAAAATCGGCCATGTCCGCTAAAAAGCAAGTTGTTTTGAACACCTTGGAAAAATCACTTCCCGCCGCTTCCAAAATTGCGCCTACATTTTTACAGCTCTGCTCCGCCTGCTCTGCGATGGTAGCCGCAACGGAACCATCCGCCGGATTCACCGGAATCTGGCCGGAGGTATACACAACTCCATTTACAAGATATCCCTGGGAATACGGTCCAATCGCACCTGGTGCATTTGTTGTCTCAATCTTTTTCATCATTTATCTCTCCTTCATTTTTTTATTTTACTGGTTCTTTGCAGCAGCAGCTTCTGCACATACCTGCTCGCATTCTGCCGCTTCTTTTTCTTCTTTCTTAATCTGCTTTACCAGCCAGTCTTTTCCTTCCACCACGCGGGTTACCATCATGGCTGCAATCGTGTCGCCGCTTGCATTCAGGCAGGTTGCCATCGGGTCTACCAAAAATCCGATCGTTGCGATCAGAGGAAACGCCTCTGCTGGAAAGCCAAACAGACTGACAATCAGCATCTCGCCCACAAGTCCGCCGCCCGGAGCTCCGGAGAGGACGAATGCGCTGAGCACTGCCACGGCAATCGCCATCAGGTAAGTGCCGATGCCGGTAAACTGCTGGTTAAAAATACCAAATAAAAAGCTGATCTTTACAATCGCGGACAATACAGATCCGTCCATATGCATGGTTGCACCCATCGGAAGCACGATATCGCGGATATCCGAAGGAACACCGATCTTGTCACACGTTTCGCTGTTTACAGGCAGCGTCGCGATAGAACTCTGGGTGGCAAACGCCGTCAGCGCCGGATTCAGGATATTGGCAAACATTCTCCTCACGCCTTCTTTTCCGCCTGCAAAATATGCATACGCCGGAAACGCGATCAGGAAATACATCAGGCACATCGGATAATACACAGCCAGGGCACGTCCATAATCCCCGATCAGACCAGGCCCGAACTCTCCTACCAAAGATGCAAAATATGCTCCCAGACCGATTGGCGCATACATCATGATGATGCCCACCAGTTTCATGATGATATTGTTTAAATTGTTCAAGATCTTGCCGACCGGGCTTTCCTCACCGCCGCAGGCGCTGATACAAAAACCGGACAGAATCGCAAATACGATAATCGGAAGCATATTTTTCCGGCTCATCAGCCCTGAAAAATCGTCAACCGTAAGAGAACCGACGATCATCTCGCCAATGCTGTTCATTTCTGCCATCTCCGCGCTGGCAAACTCGATGCTGGTCCCTGCTGCCGGCGGGAACAGGTTTACCACGACCAGGACCACCACTCCGGCGATCGCCCCGGTAGCGATAAAGATCGTTACAAGGCTTCCCAGAATTTTTCCGAGACGCTTCATATTCACCATATTTCCGACTGCGCTGGAGATGGAAACGAATACCATCGGCACAACGATCGTAAACATCAGATTCAAAAAGATATCCCCAAGCGGAGCCAGGACTTTCGCCTTCTCCCCAAATACCAGACCTATGATCGCACCGATCACGATTCCCGAAATCAGAATGATCGGAAACCGATAATTCTCCCACACAGAAGACTTGCATTTACACTTACCCATTTGTTCACCCTCCTCAGTAATCACCATTACAATCTGTCAACCGCTTCCTTCAGCTGTCCAAGCGCCTTCTCAAGCACGCTTCTCGGGCAGGCTGCATTGAGCCGCATAAAACCGGACAAACTCCGGCCAAATGTATACCCTTCATTCAGCCCCAGTCCTGCCTCCTCAATCATAAAGCGCCGCAGTTCTTCGTTGTCCATCCCCAGTTCCCGGCAGTCCAGCCACACCAGATACGTTGCATCCGGCACTGACGGCTTAATCTTCGGGATATTCGCCTCACAGTACTCCCTGATAAAATTAAAATTCCCGTCCAGATATTCCAACAGCTGCTCCAGCCACTCTTCCCCTTCGTTAAACGCCGCTTCCATCGCAACGGAACTGAACGCATTGTTTCTGAGAATATCCAGATTTCTCCAGAACCGGTCAAATGTTTCTTTGCTCCCGGCATCCGGGAAAACCGTCGCCGAGGACTGAAGTCCGGCCAGATTAAAGGTCTTCGTCCCGGAAATACAGCTGATCACCTTTTTCCCAATCTCCTCAGACAGGATTGCCGTCGGGATATGTTTCTTCCCGTGGAAAACCAGATCAGAATGAATCTCGTCTGAAACCAGCAGCACATCATTTGCAATACAGATTTCCGCCATCCGGGTCAGGTCCTCCCTGCTCCACACGATGCCCAGCGGGTTATGAGGGCTGCACAACAAGAAGATCTTCGCCTGCTTTGCCTTTTTCTCAAAATCCTCAAAATCGATGCCCCATACGCCATCTTTTTCCACCAGCTGGTTCTCCAGCACGGTGCGTCCCCACGCCTCTGTCACATCGTAAAACTCAGAGTACACCGGCGTCTGGATCATCACGCTGTCGCCCGGCTCAGAAAAAACTTCCACGATTGCGGACAATGCCGGAACGACGCCAAAACTCCAGCTCATCAGCGAACCGTCGATCTCCCATCCGTTCCGGCGCTTCTGCCATCCCCGGATCGACTCAAAATAGGAGTCCGGACGTGAGGTATAGCCCCAGATTCCCTCTTCCGCTTTTTTCTTCACGGCATCGATGACCGGCTGCGCTGTCCGAAAATCCATATCGGCCACCCACAGCGGAATCACATCTGCCTTGCCGAACTTTTTCAGCCGCTCATCGTACTTTGCAGCCCGGTTGCCATTTCGGTCGATGACTTCGTCAAAATTGTACTTCATGCTTTTTCCACCTTTCTTTCCGTTCCCACTCCCGTGGTCCTGACTATTATAAGAGCAAATCCCGTGCCAACTTTTGGAATCAAACGAAAAACCGGCGGCGGATTTTTTGTCTTTCCCTTTTTTATCCTTAATTATATAAAAGATAAATAAAAAATAAGACCAGATAAAAAAACAGAACTTCCAATCCAATCTCCGTATCTTTATCTGGTCAAATATGCCATATTAATTATATAAATACTTTTTTGGTCAACCAATTAAACCTTTTTTCTTTTCCACGCGTCTTTTCCCGCCAGAGTGATATGGCAGCCGCCGCGCCCGCGCCCGCCTTTTATAAGCCCCTGCTCTTTCAGGACCCCCAGTATCGTCCTGACTTTCAGCTGTGACAGGTAGATTTGTTTCTGCTTTGCACATTCCAAAATCCCTTCCCGGCCGGTCGCCTTTCCGCTCAGACCGTTTTCATAGAGGACACCCAGAACAAACATCCACTCCTCCTCTTCAATCCCGGCCGAACTGACCGCAAGCTCCCACGGCTCCCGTGCAGGCGCAGCGGCCGGGGTCGCCTGCCTCCGTCCACCTTTGTAACAAAAGGTAGGCGGCAGATCCGCCAGCGTGATCACCGGACTGCCTGTAAAGCTGAAATATTCTGCCAGGTTCCTCAGTTCCCGGATATTTCCCGGCCAGTCATACTCCCGAAATGTCTGCTTTACCTCTTCCGACAGCACAAATGCGCCCTCCGTCTCCTTCATAAACCGTTCCAGCAGCAAAAACACGTCATTTCCCCGCTCCCTGAGCGGCGGAATCAGCACCGGCAGCGTATTCAGGCGGTAATAAAGGTCCCGCCGGAAACTGCCGTCCTCCACCTTCTCCTCCAGGGACTCATTGGTGGCAGCCACGATCCGCACATCGATGCTGATGATCTTATTTCCTCCGACCCGCATGATTTCATGTTCCTGCAAAACACGCAGAAGCTTGACCTGCAGAGCCGGACTCATCCCCTCCACCTCATCCAGAAACAACGTTCCCCGATGGGCAAATTCAAACAGACCCGGCCGGCCGCCTTTTTTTGCCCCGGTAAACGCCCCCTCCTCATAACCAAACAGCTCGCTCTCCAGCAGATTTTCCGGCATGGCCGCGCAGTTGATCGCCACAAAAGGACCTCCTTCCCGCCTGGAAGCCCGGTGGACGGCATGGGCAAACAGCTCCTTCCCCGTTCCTGTCTCTCCAATCAAAAGCACAGGAGATTCTGTACCTGCCATCCGTTTCAGGATGCTCTTCGTCCGCCCGATGCCCTCCGACTCCCCGACCACATCCTCAAAGGTATATTTTGCCCGGTAACCCTTGTGCATCAACTGATTCCTCAGTTCATGCTGCCGGTTCTCCGCATCATTAAACCGCTGCAGGATCGCAAACGCCCCGATACATTCTTCCTGACGCAGCACCGGCACCACCGAAGTGCCCACGTTCACGCCGTTGATCCTCACCACCCGCGGGTCCGTTTTTTCCTTCGTGTTCAGGCATTGGACAAGCGGCAGGTAGGAAAGCACGTTCGCCGCCTGCTTTTGCAGCACAAGACTCCGTTTCAGCCCTGTAATCTCCTCCGCTTTTTCATTGATGGCAAAGATCTCCGCCTTTTCATTCACCCCGATAATCCCCTCATCGAGAATATCCATCAGAATGTCAAACTGGCTCTCCAGCCTTCTGGACCTGGTGAACATCATATCAAAGCTGTAGTTGCTTGACGCCATGCCCTGCACGTATGCCTGAAACCGCTCTGTCTCCAAAAGCTCCTCCAACCCCAGCTTCAGCGCAATTTCAATCATCGTCCCCGACGTACAGGAACGATGCCCGATGTTGATGACCCGCTTTACCGAATCCGGTACATAGCGCTCCTCATCCGGCGTGATTGCAAGCTCCGCCTCCTCTTTCAGCTCTGCCCCCGGATAAAACGGAATAAACTCAATCTGGTTGACGCCAAGCTGGTTCAGCGTTGTCGTCGCCTCCCGCACCATCTTCTCCGTCATATTGACAAACAGCGCCTTCGTCCCGGCCGGAATCTCCTGCAGCTGCCGGATGGTCTCCCACTGATATCCCACATGGATCTCGCTGATCTGCGCATCGATCGGAATATACTGCGGCACGTCCGCCCGGTTGTCAAAAGCATCCGTAGACATCACATACAGGTCGGAACGCGCCACATTGGCAACCGTCCCTTCCTGCACACTGTAAGAATGCACTTCAATATAATCCCCAAACAACTCCTGCACCTGCCTTGCATAAAATGCGCTGGCTCTCGGATCCAGCGCGATGATCGCAACCATTTTTTTCATTCTGTTCTCCTTTGACCAATTCACATCAACCATTTATCGCTTTATTTAACCTATTATAAACAGATAACGCCTTTATTTTCAACCATTTTTTCTATCAAACGTGTAAAAACAGCGTTTAAAAAAGTTGGCACGAATCTTGCTTTTATATATAGGCAAAGCAGTGAAACCGCACAAAAAGAGGAGGCAAATCATGAACAAAGAAGAATTGATCACATTATTGAAACAGGAAGTTGTACCGGCGCTTGGCTGCACCGAACCGGTATGTGTAGCGCTGGCCGCAGCAGCGGCAGCAAACGCCATCGGCGGCGAGATTTCTTCCATCGAGATGTCCGTCAACCCCGGCATCTACAAAAACGGCATGTCCGTAGGCATCCCCGGCTTTGACCGGGTAGGTCTCAAATACGCCGCAGCACTGGGCGCATACCTGTCAAACCCGGACAAAAAACTACAGCTGTTGGAAGCGATCACCCCACAGATCAGCGAGCAGGCAATCGCACTTGTGGAGGACGGTCAGGTATCCATCGAGATCAAATCCGATGAAGTCCTGCTCTACGCCCACGCCGTTGTGACCACCACCTCCGGCAGCGGCGTCTGCACGATTCGCAACACCCATGCCAACATCGTCCACCTCAGTAAAAATGGGGAAACCATTTTTGAAAAAGAATACACCCTCTCCGGCCAGAATGAATTGCATGAACAGCTGAGCTCTCTGAGCGTATCCGATATCGTCAGCCTGATTGAGAACTGTTCCCTGGAAGAGCTGCAGTTTATGAACGATGGTTCTGCCATGAATAACCAGCTTGCAGAATATGGACTGGAACATACCCTCGGAATCGGCGTTGCCAATACGCTGCAAAAATATACCAGCACCGACATCATGGGACAGTCCCTGATGAGCCGCATCATGACACTGGTTGCAAGCAGCGCCGAAGGCCGTATGTCCGGCTGCCCCTATGCAGTCATGAGCAGCGCAGGCAGCGGCAACCACGGCATCACGGCAATCTTGCCGGTAACGGAAACCGCACGTTTTGTCGGGGCTACCGAAGAACAGCTCGTGAAAGCCCTTGCCATCTCCCACACGCTGAACGTCTACATCAAAGAATACACCGGCAAGCTTTCCGCTACCTGCGGCTGTGGAGTCTCTGCGGCAACCGCTGCCTCCGCCGCTATGGTCTGGCTGATGGGCGGCAATCACACCCAGATTGGCAGCGCCATCATCAACATGAGCGCCAACTTAACCGGTATGATCTGCGACGGAGGTAAAATCGGCTGCGCCCTCAAGCTCGCCACGGCAAGCAACGCCGCTGTCATGAGCGCCTGCCTCGCAATGGAGAACACCGTGGTCCAGCCAATGGACGGCATCTGCGCATCTACACCGGAAGAAGTCATCCGCAACATGGGGCGGGTAAGCAATCCGGGGATGATGGAAACCGACAGGGAAATCCTGCAGATCATGCTGGAGAAGGATGCTCCGGAGAAGTCAGTACATTAATCATAGAACAAAAGAAGGGAGCAGCCTGCCCCCTTCTTTTGTTCTCCATTTAAAAATGCTGTTATTTCATCTCCCCCCATTCAGCAGCTCCCACCCCCACGGCAGCCACCGCCGCATCACGTATCCAAGCACAGAACTGATTCCCAGCACCAGCACAGGCATCACCAGATACAGCGCCATCGGCACCGCAGGGACAGCGGGAAGCACCTCCGTCCCCGCCTTGTTGATAAACCGCACAAACGCAAAATGCGTCGCATACAGGAAAAAATTATTTTCCATAAACCGTTTCGGTTCTACCGTCACCCATTCCGGTATCAGCAGCCACAGCCCTGCGACCGCAAGCACGCGGCTCAACACAAACAATACCGGAGCTGCCTCCCGCAGTCCATACCAGAGAGCAACCGCCGAACCTGCCGCCATCCCGGCTCCCGCAATGCCTCTCCATCTGCTCCAGACCGCCTCCACGATCTCCCTTCCATGAATCGCCAAAAATGCAGCAAAAGAATAGTATGCCAGCGCATCCAGATTCAGTTCCGGAAGTTCAAATCCCAGTCCAAGCAGTATCCAGACCAGCATCTGAAATCCAATCCCCACCGCCAGATTCTTTAACACCCCATAAATCACCGGCGCCAGAAGAATCAGCAGAATCAACTGGTACAGATACCAGAACACATAATTATAAGTATAGTTGATCACCGCATCCACCGCCGCCGACAAATTAAAAGGAATCACGCCCTTTCCCACCACATCAGACATCCACGGCAGCCTGCTCCCAATCACATAACCGATATAATAGATAAAATTCCAGACAATAAACGGAACCAGGACGCTCCTGATCCGGGAATTCCACTTTCCCATCAACTTATCCCACGTAAAGTTCCGGTAAAAAAGATAGGCTGAAATCATAAAAAACCCCGGCACAGCCACCTGCCCGATCACGTCGCCGATCAGATGCTGGAGCCGGTACACCATCTCCATACCGGCCGTCTTCCCCAGATACAATTCCGCATTATAAGAGTGGACCCAGACCACAAACAGACTGAACCCAAAAGTAAACCATGTAACCTTATTGCGAAATTGCTGCTCCTTCACCTCGAACCTCCTGCCGCTTTTCCTCTATCATATCATACAGCCGTACCGGTCCACAATCCATGTCTAAAAGAAAATCCTATATTTCCCCGTCTGCTGCCGGATCACCTCCTCCACCCGTCCGCAGACTCTTTCCTCATAGATTCCCTCAAACTGCCGCAATCCCCGTAACAGCTCCTCCACATCAAATGAAAACTTCAGCTGGTTCCCATATAACTCCTCTGCAGCATCCATCTGCTCATCAAAATCCCGCGAAAACGGCTTTGCCATAATCTTTCTCCTGCAGCACTGTACATCCTGCTCCACCGGAAAATCCTGCTTCGTATCAGAAAACAGAGTCAAACCATGGTCAAAATAGGGACAATATCGGTACCGGTCCTCATCCGCACAGTAAAGCACGGCTATATTATTGGTATGCCGGTCTTCATTCAGAAAGAACGCGTCAAGCTCCAGTGCCATAGTGAGGTAGGGACCAAACTCCCGCAACCCGGTTATTTCCTCAATATTCTCCACAAAATATTGCACGCGTCCCTTAACCTCCGAAATCCTGGCCAGTTCCATCGCAAGGCTGCGTCCTGAAAACTGCCGGAACAGCCGCTCTGCCGTAATCAGCTCTTCCTGCCCTCTCAAAAAATTCCTGCTCCGGCATCCGGCAAACCGGTTCCCCCGATAATCAATCCACATCGGTTCATAAACCGCATATTCCCCGCAGTTGGAATCCTTAAGAGCGGCAGACACCATCACCTCCGCCAATCCCTCATATCCCATAAAATCCGCCTTATACCAATAATCCCCGTCCCTCCACTTCAACTGATTCCCCTTAGAAGAATGCCCTGCCGTCTCAAAACGCACAATCCGGTCTGCCTGAAAAATCTCCATCCCGTCACCTCCCGTCATCCTTGTATATCACCTGAATCCACTGGTGGTCCTCTGCCATCCTCCCCTGCGTTTTTTCAATGATCTGAAGCGGGTCATAACTGTCCAGATCCAAATCCCTGAGAATGTCCTTAAGCCCTGCACGGGTCCGTGGAAAACAGCGGCTCTCCAGAAACTCCAAAAAATCGTCCCAGGTCGGCTCCGTCACCACGCCAAATGCCCGCAGCAGTATCTTATCGGTCTTATTCGTCACGTAAATCTTCTTATGCTTAAAATCAATGTCAATCACGCTGCACAAGGTATCTCTGTGCATATATTTCATCCGCATCACCACATCCGGATCTGTATCCATCCGCCTCTCGGCTCCAAGATAGCGGTATATGGTCGGTCTGCTGACCCCAAGCTGTTCGGCAATCATCTGAATGCTCTTTCCCTGATGATACAGCTCTATCATACAGTCCACATCCTGCTGGCTGATCCCCGCCTTCCTGCCCGCTTTCCTGACATTTTTCAAAGGGCGGCCTTCCATCAGCTCATCATACAGCGCCGCCTTATGTGCGATTTTTTTCAGTTCCTCAATCTGATCAGTCCCGAAAATCTCTCTGCAGATTTGGCGCATGCCTTTATTTTCCTCAGATGCTTCCACCGGTCCGCCCTCCTTTCCTTCCTGTTTCTTTTACCTTACCATATTCATTATTGTGTGTCAAATAATTAATTATTTTACTTTTATCATCAAAAAAGAACCGTCATATTGCTAAACGGTTCTTTTTTACGTCTCATTTCATTGATCCAGACAGCCTTAGCCCTTCACAGCCCCCATCGTAATTCCCTGCGTAAAGTATCTCTGGAAGCAAAGGAACACAATGATGATCGGCACAGACGCCAGCGCCGCACCCGCCATGATCAGTCCAAAGTCATTGGACATCTCGCTCAGCTTACTCGCGATACCCAGCGCAATCGTCTTTGACTCATTCTGGGTCAGCATGACCAACTGCAGAGGGTACTCATTCCAGGAGTTGATGAACGTAAAGATTGCAAGCGCGCCAAAACCTGGTTTGATGATCGGAAACGCCACATTCATAAACGTGGTCAGTTCTCCTGCTCCGTCAATCCGTGCCGCTTCAAGGAGCGATACCGGAATGTTTTCCGAGAACTGCTTCATCATAAACACGCCGAACGGCCAGCCCACTACCGGGCAGATTACCGCAAACATGGAGCCCCATACGGATTTTAAAAATCCAAGATCGGACATCTGTTTCATAAGAGGAATCAGGATAACCTGTTTCGGAAGCGCCATCGCGCACACGAACAGACCGAAAATCAGGCTCTTGCCCCAGAAACGCTTCTTTGCCAGCACATACCCTGCCAGAGAGGAAGTAACACAGGTAAGCCCCATCGCCACAATCGAGATAAATACACTGTTGAACAGCCACCTGATTGCCATCGGCATCCCTATGCCAAACAGCTCCGTCCCGCTTTTAAACAGCCTTCTGTAGTTATCCCAGCTCACCGTGGTCGGAATCCACTTTACCATCTCGCCGGATTTGATGATGATGTCGCTTTTCTCCTTTACTGAACCGGTGATGATCCAGTACAGAGGAAAGAGGAAGAATACAGCCAGCGCTGCAAGGAGGACAACTGTGATCAAATAATACGGAGTTATCGTTTTTTTCTTACTTACCATATCTTCTGCCCTCCTATTCTGTAGTTCCGCCGTTCATCACCTTAAACTGCAGGGCGCTGAACAGGGCTATGACAATTGCCAGGACCACGCCCATGGCGTCGGCATAACCGAACTCCTTGGTCGTCTTAAACGCAATTTCATACAACAGGTACATAACCGTGCTGGTGCTGTAATTCGGACCACCAGAAGTCAATAGCTGGATCAGGGCAAAACACTGGAAGCTGTTGATCGTGGTAATGACCGCCACATAAAGCGTAGTCGGCATGATAGACGGCCATTTAATCTTCCAAAACACCTGAAAATCATTGGCGCCATCCACTTTTGCCGCTTCCTCCAGCGAACTGTCCACATTCCCCAATGCCGCAACATAGAGGACGATCGGCTGGCCGATCGAAGTCGTAAACAGGATCAGGATAATACACCATAAAGCCATAGACTCACCGGAAGTCCAGGGAAGAGGCTGACCGCCAAAACCTTTGATGATGTAATTTAAAAGCCCGTCATACTTATCGAACATCCATTTCCATACCACAACAACTGCCACGGAACCGGTGACAACCGGCAGATAAAACACGCAGCGGAAGAAAGAACGGATCCCCGAGCGCATTCTATAAATGGATGAACCTACCCACAAGGAAAATGCGGTAACGGCAGGAACGGATACTGCCACGATGATAACGGTATTTACTGCTGATTTTAAGAAAATCTTATCCTGAAAAAGCCGGGCGTAATTGGCAAAGCCTACAAAACTACCCTTAGGATCTGTAAAGCTGGCATTGGTAAAGCTGGTGATAACGCCATTCGCCATCGGCATGATGACGAAACCGAAAAAGAAAAATAACGCCGGCAGAAGAAACAGATACGAAACCATTGTCTCCCTGCGCTGAAGCACCATACTGCGTGCAGGCGCTTTTTGTTTCCCCGGACGCCTGTCCTTTTGTGTGGATGCATTTGCCATGTGTTCACACTCCCTCTCTAAAGTTTGGCTCCCTCCCCCCGCGCTCGGCAGAGGAAGGGAGCCATAAAAATATGTTTACATTAACAACTAGTTAGCAGACGCGTTAAACTCATCAGCCGCTGCCTGCGGATCGGTGCCGTTAAATACCTGCTGCAGCATATTGAACCACAGCGGACGCATTGCTGCAAATCCTGCACGGGTATTGTAGTACGGACCATAGTACTGGCTCCAGGATGCCAGCATCGCTTTGTGCTCATCGCCAGGATACAGGTCGCCGAAGGAAGTACGAACCGGGAATGCATTGGTTTTAACCACGCTCTTTGGTCCCCATTCAGCATCATCACAGATGAACTTCACGAACTCTTTTGCTGCTGCCGCACGCTCGTCGGACTTATTATCAAATACACAGAAGCCGTTTACCAGGTACTCTAAGGACGGTTTACCATTCTCTGACGGGAACGGAACCGCAATCTGGGTATAATCCTCAGATGCATAGGTTACTTCACTGGAAGTACCAAAGCAGAATGTCATCGCACAGGTCTCCTGCTGGAACTTCTGCAGCTCGTCAGCCGCTGCCATATCAAAACCAGCGTCAATCGCCTTGCTGTCATACATGCTCTTTAACAGAGTCAGCGCTTTCACGCCGTTCTCATCGATATTCCACTTGCCGTCAGCGCCTACGATGGAAGAGCCATACAGATTGTTGACAAGAGCACGGGTACCCTGGTCGCCGCCCTGTCCGCCGCAGTATACAATGCCAGGAACCTGGGTCGGAGCTGCATCACGGAGCGCCTCACACATCTTTACAAAATTCTCGGTAGTCCAGGTACGGTCGCCTTCCAGATTCACATACTGAAGTGCGTCTGCTGCTTCCAGAGCTTCCTTGTTCAGTCCCATGTAGAACGGAGAAGAAGAAATCGGATACATCCATGCAGTGCCGTCCGCGCCAACACAGGTCTCCACCAGAGACTGGCTGGTCAGATCACTCTTTAACTCATCCAGCATGTCGTCCAGCGGTACCAGATAGCCTGCCTCACCAAACTCGATGATACGTCCCGGTGCGTCGAAAAGGATATCAGGCGCCGTGCCGGAAGTCAATGCTGCAGTCAGCTTATCCGGTCCGGATGTAAAGTCTATGTACTCAACCTTAACATTGATCTCAGGATGTGCTGCATGGAACGCGTCCACAACCTCCTGCTCGTATCCGGTGTCCACGCCAAAGGTCGGGAATGCCCACCATACGATATCTGTAGTCTGGGCCGCTGCCTCTGTCGTCCCCTCAGCTGCCGCTGCTGCGGTAGTCTCTGCCGCTGCCGGAGCTGCCGTAGTCTCTGCCGGCTTACTGCCGCCGCATCCTGCGAGTGTTGTTGCTACCAGAGCTGTTGCCAATCCTAACGATAAAATCTTTTTCATTGCTTTTCCTCCTTTATAATCGGTTCGTTCTGGCAAAAAAGACGCATTGGATATCAACCGCTCTATTGATTTCCGCCACGCCCTCGTTGTTAAACATATTATATTACGAAAATTTTCTTTTGTCAATGTTAAATAAAAAAAATTTTCTTTTCCAAATTGTTTTAGGAATTTTTTTTATTTAACACAATTTTTCCAATACCGACGCCGATGTTCTTTCGTTATTTTTGCTACATTTGCTGAAATAACGCCGATAATACTCGGTGTACATCAAGTCGATCAGGAAGAGCTGGCTGATCTCCGCAGAGGTGGATCCGCCCTGCAGCGGTCCTTCATTCGCCCCGCACAAAAGCGTAATGTCAGAGTAAGAAGTCAGCGGTGATTTTACAAATCTTGTGATGCAGATGATCTTTGCCCCCGTTTTCTTTACAACTTCCGCCACATGGATGGTATCCTTCGTCGCGCCGGAATAAGAGATCAGCACAGCCACATCACCTGGTCCCAACATGGATGCAGCCATCGCCTGCATATGGGAATCCTGGATACAGTATACCTTCGGCTCAATCCGCAAAAACTTGTTCATCGCCTTCATGGCAGTCAGCAGGCTGGCTCCCACTCCAAAAAAATAAATCCGCTTCGCATCGTTAAGCGCATCAATCGCCTTGCCAAAAACCTCCTCATCCAACAGAGAATACGTCTCTGTCAGGGCATTGACATTGGTATTGAGCACCTTCCGCGCCAAATCCGAAAAATTATCATCTAACGTGATATCTCCCGCAAATTCCCGGGCATTCCCTTCCCCGTCCCTCAGACTCAGGGAAAGCATCATCTTAAACTCCTGATATCCTTTCAGGTCCATCGTCTTGCAGAACCGGAATACACTGGTATCCCCCACTTCACATGCCTCTGCCAAATCTGTAATGGACATAAACAGCACCGTTTTTGGCTGTTGAAGAATATAATCCGCCACTTTTTTTTCAGCTTTTGTAAACTGATTATATGCCGACCGTACCTTTGTTAAAAAATCGCCCTCCATCTTCCTGTTCCCTCCTGTCCCTTGCCTTCTGTCTTCTATATTCCCAAAATCGGATAAAGGCATACGAAAATACACACAACACGGTTGTATCCTGCATGCCTGCTATAGTTCTAATTCGATTATAAGAGTGGAACGAAATTTTGTCAATATTGAATAAAAAAAAATTTCTTCCTTATATTTTCCTGTCGATTTGCCGAATAGAATCCACCTTACCCCGATTCATCTCTCGTTTTTTGTTTATTTTTTCAATCTCATTTTCATTCTTATGGACTGCAAAGATTAAGAATTATTCTGATGCCTTATAGATACTGCTGCCGGCATAGATGCCGGCGGCAGCCGAAGCCGCATACCTCTGGCTTCTATATGTGGAATCCCTGTTCATCCGGGTCAGATGCCCATAGATTCCAATAAATGTTCCCGATACGCCTTGTCCTGCGACACCCGTTTCAAATCCTCATACCGGTTCTCTGCAAGGAGCAGAAGGTTCAGCCTGGCGATCCGGTCCTCGCCTTCTTCCCGTCCTTCCATCCGTTCCTCATCAAGCATCTCACTGAACAGCATATAATTTACCTCCATTCCGCGTTCCCGCTTAAGGCTGGTTATCCGGTTCTCAATCTGGTCAATCAGTTCATCCGGGCATTCACCTTCTGCCGGGGCGGCGTCCTCTATATACTTGAGAAAACGCACCAGCTCAGGAGAAACCTTCTCTGGATGTTTTCCTTTTGTATTCAGAAAAATCCTCATGGTCCCATCACCGATCGGTTCTCCTGTCTCCCTGCATCTGGAATCAAAGGTATACCGGTATGCCCCGATAATCAGAATTTACCAAAAGCGTCTTTTCTACACGGACCTTTACCTGCCGAATCGGTATCTCAAGCACCCGTTCCAGAACACCACGGCAAATCTCCTCATCCTCCATCGCCGCCGCAAACATAAATGCATCTGCAAAATGTAACTCATGAAATGCCTTTTTCCCTGCCATTCACTTCCGCCTTTCCGATGTAACAGAAGCGGTGTGATCCTATTCGTAATTTTATTATAACAAGGCGGTCAATGGAGTGCAAGCATCATTTCAAATGTCAAAGGAAGCGCCATGCAGATCAACAAGAATCGGACGGGCCCAGGCTGCCTCTTCCCGCGGATAATCAGCCCTGTTATGAGACCCCCTGCTTTCTCTCCTCATCTGTACGGCCCTGATCATACAGGCGGCAACTCCAAGTTCCGCCTTCAGCCTGCAGTGCTCCAGGTATAGACCAGGCACTCCTTTTACGTCTGCCTTCCCGCCCCACTGTCTTTCCTGCTTTGCCAGCCAGTCAAGCATCACTTCACATCCTGTTTCGCTCCGCCCGATCATCGCATGGGCACTCATACGGTCCTTCAGTTCCATTCTCACTTTTTTTATGACAGCAAACTGCTTTGCCTGATCCAGGTCATCCTGTTTTTTCCCTGCCCCATCATCGTTCAGCCATCGTTCAGCTGCCTGTGTCCGTATCTCAGATGCCGCCCGGGCCGCTGCTCTGCCCGACAGTCGTCCGAAAACCAGGCCGTTGGCTGTGGAGAGCCCGCCCAGCCGGTCGGCCCCATGCATCCCTCCGGTCACCTCACCGCAGGCATAGAGACCAGGAACACCGGTATATCCATGCGAATCAATGCGAATTCCGCCATTGGAAGCATGAGCAAAGATTCCCACCCTCACCGGGTCATCTACAGTCAGGTGTTTTTCCCGCTCCAGCCACTCAAAATAAGTTTTGACAAACTCCGGCTGATGTTCTTTCATCTTTGGGGTATAACGGACCAAAACCCCCTCCGGCTCTCTTGCCCAGGCAGCTGCCAGCGCTTCATCCACACGCCCTGATTTCAGCCTGCTGCTGTAGGGACCGTGACCAGACCGGAGTTCCAACAGTTCTCTGCGCTCTTCTTCGCCCCACCCGTCGTATGCCGGCGACTCGGTATAGCGGAAAATTTTTTCATTGAACACCGTGCCATAGGCCGGTGACAAAAATCCCGGCATCATCTGCATAAACTCCAGATTCACCAGCTTTGCTCCTGCATTCAGTGCCAGATACTGTCCCATGCCGGTGACATCTCCGGGATTGAGGCGGTAACGGTAGAGACCTCCGACGCCGCCGGAAGCGATAATTGTACTTTTGCTTCTGAACTCCACCAGTTCATTCCCATCCCGGACTGCAATCGCTCCGACGACGCGGGCAGGCGTCTCTGTATCCCGGGCGGACTCCTTTATATCCCGGTCCAGAACAAGTTCTGTCACCTCCGTGCGGGGCAGCAGCTTTACCCCCAACTCGTTTAACCGTGCCAGAAATACCGGCTTTGCCTCTTCTTTTACAATTCCATGCCAGCTTCGGCATTTGTAATCAAAACAGGGGATGAATTCCCGCTCCTCCGGATTGTCTGCCTTCTTTAAGGGAACTCCCATCTGTTCCAGATATGCGATGCTTTCATTGATATGGGAAACAAAAACTTCCACCAGTTCCCTGTCCGGAATCTGACAGCCCACACGCATGATGGTGTCTGCCAAATCCTTCTCATCCTCTTCATTTTCCGGTCCGACCAGACCAAATCCCCATGTGCCCGGATAAAAACTGGAGCCGGAGCAGGTAGCTCCGCTGCTGACCAGCGTTACTTCTGCCCCGGCTTCCGCCGCCGAGATTGCCGCCATGATGCCGGCAAGCCCGGCGCCTATTATGAGCACATCGGTTTGAATTTTATTTTTATTACTGCTCATATATGCCTCTCGTTGTTTTGTGGTGTAGAGCCCATAGGTGCTTCCCGCTGCCCCGCAGTGCTGAGCTCAATTCCGCTTCGCTCCATTTCGCTCACGGGCTTCGCCCTATGAAATGTGCCTGCAAAAGATTTCCTTTTGTGCAAGCACAACGGAACTCTTTTACTGACCCTTTCGCTTCCCGCGACCCCGCAGTGCTGAGCTCAATTCCGCTTCGCTCCATTTCGCTCACGGGCTTCGCC
>JAPJQL010000018.1:0-13886 GCA_030825115.1 Lachnospiraceae bacterium | reverse complement strand
CTATGAAAAGTGCCTGTAAGAAAATTCCTTTTGTGCAAGCACAACGTCATTTTCTTACTGTCACTTTTCGCACTGCTCATGGCCTGCGTGGATGTTTGCTTCCGCAAAGTGGCAGGCTACGTAGTGTTCTTTGCCGTTGATCATGTAGCACTTCAGTTCTGGTTTTTCTGTTTTGCATATCTCCTGGCATTGTTTGCATCTTCCGTGGAAATGACAGCCGCTTGGCGGGTTTACCGGGGATGGCACATCGCCTTCGAGAAGGATTCTCTGCTTTTTATGATGGATATCTGCCACCGGGATTGCTGACAGCAGGGCCTGGGTATAGGGGTGCACCGTATTGCGGTACAGTTCCTCGGCTGAGGCCAGTTCAACGATCCGCCCCAGATACATCACGGCAATCCTGTCGCTGATATACTCCACCACGCTCAGGTCATGGGTGATGAAGATATAAGTCAGGTTGTGCTTTTCTTTCAGCTCTTTTAACAGGTTTAATACCTGCGCCTGGATCGATACGTCCAGAGCGCTGACCGCCTCGTCGCAGATCACCAGTTCCGGGTTGATGCACAGCGCCCGGGCGATGCCGATACGCTGTCTCTGACCGCCGGAAAACTCATGGGGATAGCGGTCCATATATTCCCGTCTCATGTTTACCGCTTCCAGCAGATCCCCGATGATCTTGCGCCTCTCCTCTTTCGTCTTCACCCCAAATTTTTTCAGCGGGTCGGAAAGGGACTGGTAGATTGTAAAGGACGGATTCAGCGAAGACTGCGGATCCTGGAAGACGATCTGGATCTTCTGTCTGGCCCGGTCCATCTCTTCTTTTGACAGCGTGGCAAGGTTCTTCGGTCCATCCTCAAACTCATAGATCATCTCGCCTTCCGTCGGCTTATAGAGCTGCAGGATCGTCTTGCCCAGCGTCGTCTTTCCGCAGCCGGACTCGCCTACCAGCCCCAGGGTCTCCCCTTTGTAGATCGTCAGGTTGATATCATTTACCGCCTGCACATATTTCTGGGTCTTTCCAAAAAAACCTCCCTTAATTGGAAAATATGTCTTCAGACCTTTGATCGTCAGTAACGGAGTCTTAGTTTCTGCCATCACTCATCACCTCCTGATATCTGGCGCAGCGCACCATGTGGGTACCGCCAAGCTGTACTTCCTCCGGCATACATTTATCGCATTCCGGGCATGCATAGTCGCAGCGCGGTGCAAACTGGCAGCCGGTCGGACGGTTAAATGGATCCGGTGTAGATCCTTTGATCGGATTGATGTCCTGATCTGCTCCCTTGCCCAGAATCGGAATGGATTTCAGGAGCGCCTTCGTATACGGATGGGACGGATGGTCAAGCACCTCTTCTGCCGTACCGCTCTCAATGATATTGCCCATGTACATAACTGCCACATCATCCGCCAGCTCACATACCACGCCCATGTCATGGGTGATCAGCATGATTGCCGTGTTATAATTCTTTTTCAGGTGATCCATCAGTTCAAAAATCTGCGCCTGGATCGTAACATCCAGCGCCGTCGTCGGTTCATCGGCAATCAGCACTTTGGGATTGCAGCTCATCGCCATGGCAATCATCACACGCTGGCGCATACCGCCGGAAAACTGGTGCGGATACTCGTCGATCCGCTTCTCCGGAAATGGAATCCCCATATCCTTCAGCAGCTCCAGCGCAACCGCACGCGCATCTTTTTTCGAAATCTTTTCATGGGAACGGATCATCTCACTAATCTGCCACCCGATCGTATAGACCGGATTCAAAGCCGTCATCGGGTCCTGGAATATCATCGCGATGTCCTTGCCGCGCAGGCTCCTCATCTCTTTCCCGTTTCTCTCCAGCTTTTCAATGTGGATATCCCCTCTGTCCTCGCTGTGGTAGATGATCTCCCCCTCTTCAATCCTGGAAAGCTTCGGCAGAAGCTGCATGATGGAAGAAGCCGTCACACTCTTGCCGCAGCCCGACTCGCCTACCACGCACAGGGTCTTTCCACTCTTAATGTCCATGGAAATCCCGTTAATTGCCTTATTACACCGCTGGTTGGTGTAGAAATATGTCTTCAGATTCCTTACGGAAATCACGGTATTATTTTCACTCATATTCTCACCCTCCTAGCCCTGCTGTGTCGGGTCAGTGGTATCACGGATACCATCGCCCACGAAGTTGATGCTCATTACAAATAAAGAAACTACGATACCTACCGGAAGCCACATCCACCAGTTGTTCTGCAGGGTGTACATATCCTGTGCCGAATTCAGGATGTTGCCCCAGGTCGGCACATCAAGCGGTACGCCAAGGCCAAGGAAGCTCAAAGCCGCCTCTTCCAGGATAAACATCGCCGTACTCAGCGTGACATTTACCACGATCGGACCCAACGCATTGGGAAGGATGTGTTTATAACAGATCAAAAATGGATTCAGCCCAAATACCTTCAACGACTGTACATATTCCTCCTCGCGGATGGAGAGCACCTGGGAACGCGCCATACGGAAGCAGGAACCCCAGCCGCAGATGATGAAGATGATCACGATATTCTTCGCGCTCTGTCCCATGATGGCTACCAGCATCAATACAAGGATCAGCTGCGGGAAGGACATGAAAATCTCGGAAATACGTACCATCAGCGCATCAAACCAGCCTCCGCGGTAAGCGCTGTAGCATCCGATCAAAACGCCAATCGCAGCACAGCCCAACGCGCTTCCGAAGCCGATTGCAATAGAAAGCCTTCCGCCATAAAGGACTCTGGCAAAAATATCACGCCCAATCTTGTCCGTCCCCAGCAAGTGTGCAGATGACGGCGGTTTTAAGATTGATTTCATATCGACCGCCTTTGGCGAATAACTTGTCAAAAGCGGAGCGAAGATACATGCCAGCAGGATGATCAAAAATATCACGCCGCCAATCACTGCCAGCCGGTTGTTCAACAGCTTCCGAAGTGCACGGTTGCCGCTTTTTTTCTGTTTTAAGGCGCCGGATTCTTCCGCCTCTCTAATCTTATCAAGCTTCTGGTTGAAGCGTTCTTTTCTGGATAAAGCAATCATACGTACACCTCCTTAACTGTCTAATTTTACACGCGGATCCAGGATTGCGGTCAGGATATCCACAATCGTACTGGCCGCCAGGACCATAAACACAAACAGCAGTGCAATCATCATAACCAGGTTATAATTCTGCGACCTTACCGCCGTATTGAATGCATTGCCGATGCCCGGCCACTGGAATACGGACTCGATGACGACGGAGCCTGCGATCAGAGTCGGCAGACGGAAGCCTACGAGGACGATGACCGGAGTCAGGGACACACGGAAGCCATGCACCAGGTTCACCCGCCACTCCGGGATACCCTTGCTCCGGGCCGTCCTTATGTACTCCTTGTTCATCGTATCCAGCATGGAAGTTCTGGCATAACGCATAACGCCTGCGGTCTGGGATATCCCCAGCACCAGCGCCGGCAGGATGAGATATTTGATCCTGCCCACAAAATTCACCACCGTCGGGTCGGTACGCCCGCCTACCGGCAGCCACCCAAGCGTCAGGGAGAAGATCAGGATCGCACACACGCCAAAGAAAAACTGCGGAATGGATACGCCTACCATACCTGCTACGGTCAGGACGTTGTCGCCGATGGTTCCTTTGCGGATCGCGCCGATCACGCCCAGGACACTTCCCAGGATCGTGGAGATGATCAGAGCCGCGCCGGACAGTTCCAGAGTTGCCGGGAGCAGGTCTGCCATGATCTTGGAGACAGCCACGCCGCTGGAAGAACTGTAGCCAAAGTTACCGTGAAGAATCTGCCACAGCCATTTAAAATACCGCATGATAAACGGGTCATCCAGTCCATAGGATGCCCTCAGGGCTGCAACCTGTTCCGCAGAAAGCCTTGCAAGCGCTTCCGGGTCCATCAGATGGGATACGGCATCCCCTGGTGTAAGGTCGAGCAGCCAGTAAATCAGAAATGTAATAATCAGCAGCATGGGAATCATGCCCAGCAGCTTTTTCAAGGTATACTTTAACACGTTTACCTACCTCCTTATCAGTGGAGGCTGCTACATTGTCTGTAGCAGCCTCCGGTCTCACCTGTCGTTGTAAATCTCTGATGTTACTTCAGTTCCCAGTTCTGGATATTCCAGTCATAGTTGAACTGCGGATTTCCAAGAGAATCAGCGCCCTTCACGATCTTGTCGCTCTGGATCAGGAAAATCGGCTGATAGTACAATGGTAAATTGAACAGGGTTTCATTTTCATATTTCTGTAACTCAAAGAATGCTTTTCTCTGTACCTCTGCGTCGATAGAAGCGTTGGTAGCTGCAATCAGCTCATCCAGCTTCGGATCGGACGGGGTATGAGAGTTGATCGCCTGACCGGTCTGGTATCTGTCATAGTACTCATGCAGGGACAATGCCGCATTTGCCGCATAGCAGATATCCCAGTCAACTGCACTCGGACCGTTCACCGGATCTTCCGGCGCTTTCCACAGGATCGTAGCCAGGTCGCCTTCTACCAGTCTCGGGTTGATCTTGATTCCAACTTCTGCCAGGTACTGCTGGATGATAGCCATCAAATCCTGGGTCAGCTGGTCGGTGTAGTAATATACCACATCCAGTTCTGTGTTCGGATCCCAGTTAGCCTCTGCCAGCAGGGATTTTGCCTTCTCTACATCATAAGTATAGTTGTTCAGGCCATCTACCTTGTCAGCTCCGTCAGGAGTAAGGCTGTTTGCCGGAAGCGCTGCGCCGTCAAAGACACCTTCCAGGATAGAATCCATATCCAGGGCATAGGCAATCGCCTGACGTACCCTTACATCTGCCAGCGGAGCCGGTTTGCCGTCTGCCTTCGGGAATTTGTTTAAGTAGAACAGACGGGTATATCTTACGTCGATCGTATCGATCGTGATGCCAGGGGTTCCTTCCAGAGCCTTAACGTCAGCAATGTTCTTGGTATATGCATAGTCCAGCTTGCCTGCCTTTGCATTGGTTACCAGGTTCTTGTCGCTGTCGCCTGCACTCGGGTTCAGATGGATCGTAAAGGACGGAGTTCCGTTCCAATATCCGTCAAATCCTTCCAGGATGGTATAGTTGTTCATTTGAACTTCTTTTACCTTAAATGGACCGGAGCCTACCGGGCTCTGCCAGAACGCCGCCTGCTGCAGGGTCACAGGATCCACATTTTCCAGATGCTTTTTCGGAAGCGGTGCAAACTGGGTAAAAGTAAGCAGTGCGTCCGGAGCAATCTTTGCAAAGGTCAGGATCACCTTGTTGCCGTCAATCGCGATTCCGCTGATCTCATCCGCAGTTCCTGCCAGATAAGCATCCGCACCCTCAATTGCATTGAAGGTTGCCACAAATACAGAGTTCAGTACGGTCGTCTTCAGAGCGTACTCGATGCTCCACTTGATATCCTCAGGCGTGATCGCTTCGCCGTCATGCCATTTGATTCCGTCTCTCATGGTAAAGGTAAGAGTCTTGCCGTCTTCTGACAGCTCATAGCTTTCAGCCAGCTGCCCTTCCTTCGGAGCCAGGGAATTGTCCGCCACGATCAGGTGGTCAAACAGTACTTTGTTGTAGAAAAAGCTGCCCGGATTCAGCCACGGTGTCTCGAAGAACTCCTCCGGACCTCCGTTGGAGTACAGCACATTGCTGTCAGCCCCATCTGCTGCAGGAGCCTCCGTTGCCGCCGGTGCCTCACTGCCGCCTGCTGCCGTAGTCGGCGCCGCAATCTCTGCGCTTCCCGCTCCGCCGGTGTTGCCGCTTCCGCAGCCTGCCAGGGTCGTAACCGCCAGCATAGCAGCCAGACCCAAAGATACCAACCTTTTTTTCATTACTTGTTTCCTCCTTTTTTAGTGTGGGGCACGAAGATCCACACGTTCTGACTTCGCGCCGGTAAAAAAAGACATGGAGAATATCAGCATCGCTATGTTGAATTCTGCACGTCCTTGTTGCTTATGAGTTGATTATATTATGAAAATTATCTCTTGTCAATATTAAATAAAAAAAATTTTTTTCTTATCATTTTCTTGTCGTTTTCCACGCTGTCAATTCCGGCATCCCTGATATAGACAGGCATTTTGCACACTTCACCTCAATAAAGCGATATTCTTTCACAATAAAATAGACAATCCAATGACACGGTCTCGAAGCCATTGGATTGCCTGTTTTGAAAATTTTTTTTATTTTAAATCAGTCTGCCTGCCAGATATACTGCCCCCAACAGCCCAGCCCGGTTCCCCAGCTCAGCTGCCTTCAGCTCCACGTTACGAAAACTGTCCATAATCTCCAGGCAGGTTTTCACACGTACCTGTTCAATAATATAAGGCTGCGCCATCACGCCTCCTCCCAGTACGATACAGGACGGGTTGAAGATATGAATCACGGATATCAGCCCATATACGATCTCGTCGATCCAGGAATCCACGATCAGCCTGACCGCCGGTTCCTCCAGCCTTGCAAATATCTTCCGCCCATTATCCAGGCTTTCGCTGTATTCCTGCGCCATCCGTACCAGGGCAGTCGTCGAAGCATATTTTTCATAACAGCCGGAAAACGGCTGTCCCTCCACGCGTGCTTCGGGATGAATCAGGATTCCGCCAAATTCCCCCGCTGAAAACATACTTCCGGAATATACTTTTTTATCCAACACGATAGCTCCGCCCACTCCGGTTCCATAGGTAATGCACAAAAAGTCATCATAAGCCTTACCTGCCCCAAACTGTGCTTCCCCTGTCGCAGCCGCATTCACATCATTCTCAACAGCAACGGGAACTGCAAATTTCTCCTGCAGAATATCCCGGATCTGCATCCCTGTATATCCCGGGATATTTTCATTGGCATAACGGATACAGCCCCGTTCAGGGTCTACCTGTCCCGCAGTGCTGATGCCGATCGCATCAAATCCGTGATAGCTGCAAAGGATTTCCTTTGCCCGCTCCATCACATAAGCTCCACCGTTCTTTGCATTGGTGTCCTGCTCCCGGACATCCGTAAGCTCTGTCCCGTCCCACAGCCCGGATTTGATGGATGTCCCTCCGATATCCAGTGCTACTATCTTTTTCATATCCAGTCTCCTGTCTGTATCCCCTGCGGACTTTATTCGATTGCCGCAACAAACCGTTTGGTAATCTCCATCGGACGGGTAATAGCCCCGCCGATCACCGCGGCCCATACGCCTGCATCCAATGCCGCTTTCAGCTGATCCGGCAGCCAGATACCGCCCTCAGCGATCACCGGCTTTCCACACTCGCGGGCCAGCCGTCCCATCAGGTCGATGTTGGGAAGCTCCACCCCTTTTGTATATTCCGTATAACCATTCATCGTAGTTCCAATCAGATCGAATCCAATCTGGGCCGCATGCATCCCCTCCTCATAGCAGGAACAGTCTGCCATAAAAAGCTGATCCGGATACTTCGCGCGGACTTCCTCGAAAAATTCATCCAGGGTCTTCCCATCCGGGCGGGGACGATTGGTCGCATCTGTTGCGATGATCGACACGCCGCACTCCACCAAAGCATCGATCTCCTTCATCGTCGGGGTGATGTACACATTGCAGTCTCCATATACTTCCTTGATGATACCAATCACCGGAAGGTCCACCGTCTTTTTGATCTCGGTGATGTCCACCACCGTATTGGCACGAATCCCGACTGCGCCTCCCAACATTGCCGCATAAGCCATGCGGGACATGATATAGGAACTGTACAGCGGCTCTTCCTTAAGTGCCTGGCAGGATACGATCAATCCGCCTTTTACCTGATCCAGTATTGCCTGATTTGCCTGGTTCATAATAACCTCCTCCGCGTTCTTTTAAGTTAGTTTAACTATAACATGCTTAAAAATTATTTTCAACACAAAAAGTAAATAAAAAAAAGTTTTTATTTTTGTTGATTTCTGCTGACAATAGTGCTATGATGGGCTTATGAAGCACCATAACGAACCAATTCAATGAAAAGGTGGGTAAAAAGATGTCAAAGTACGATATCAACAAATTCAAACATGTAACGGTAGCCCTCAACACCCCATTCCAGGCGGACGGCAGTGTAGACGTGAACGCTGTCAAAGCAGTTTCCCGTTATTTCCGCGACAAGGGCGTTAAACAGATGTATGTCTGCGGCAGCACCGGCGAAGGATTTTTGCTGGATACCGAAGAGAGAAAGCTGGTCGCTGAGACTGTTGTCAACGAAGTCGGCAAAGATATGAACATCATCGTACATGTCGGCTGCCCCGACACACGTCACTCCTGCGAGCTCGCCGCACATGCAGAGCAGATTGGCGCAGCCGCTACTTCTGCAGTACCATGCGTATACTATCGTCTGGGAGAAGAAAGCGTATACCGTCACTGGACCGAGATCACCAAAGCAGCCGATCTTCCGTTCTTCATCTACAACATCCCGCAGCTGACCGGATTCAATTTATCCATGCCGCTGTTCAACAGGATGCTGGAAAATGACCGCGTAGCAGGCGTAAAATGTTCCTCCGATCCGGCACAGGATATCCTCCGCTTCAAGCAGGCAGGCGGCGATGATTTCATCGTATTCAACGGACCAGACGAGCAGTATGTAGCCGGACGCATCATGGGCGCTGACGCAGGAATCGGCGGCACTTATGGCGCGATGCCTGAGCTGTACATGAAGATTGACGAACTGATCGCACGGAACGAGTGGCAGAAAGCACACGATGTTCAGGCAATCACAACCCCTCTGATCTACCGTCTCTGCTCCTTTGCTTCCATGCACGGCGCAGTAAAAGGCATCATCTCCTTAGACGGCTGCCCGATGGGCGACCCAAGGCTTCCATTCCTTCCGGTTGCACTGGATGATCCGAAGCTGGTGGAACTGTATCAGGATATTAAAGCGGCGATTGCTACTGTTAAAGAGTGGTAAGAAGAAGATTGAGTTTAATAAAAACGAAGACCTTGTTGTGGGGTCTTCGTTTTTTTGTGTCGATTTATGTGAAGCAGGGAGAGAAGAAGGTACGCGGACAGGGCGGGGAAGGCGAGACTCAGTATGATACAGGGACTTTTAGCTCTGAAGTTCGCAGCATCTTAGAAGTTGGATTTGGGCGTTATCGGGGAATAAGGGCTTTGTCTGAGCGCACGTATTCCGCGCGAGTTTAGCCCGTTTCTCCGATGGTTTTAGCACAAATCCAATTTCTTAGATGCTGCCACTTCCGAGGTATTGTCCCTGTATCATACTGAGCCTCACCTTCCCCGCCCTGTCGGCGCGTACCTTCTTACCACCCATAATTCATCGCCGCATAAGCATCCAGCATCCCGCCGGAAGCCAGCTTCCCTTCCAGTCCCTCCATCTTTCTTGCCGAGTTGACGATGGCATCTTTTACTCCCGCCAGATCGAGGTCTGTCCGATAGGAATACACCAGCGCGGCAACTCCTGTTACCATCGGCGCCGACATGGATGTGCCTGTCATAAATCCGTAGGACCGGTTTGACGTCGTACTCACAATGTAGACTCCAGGCGCAGCAATATCCACATTTTTTATGCCATAATTGGAACTCTCCGCCAGGTTGCCGTCAAACATCAGATTTGCCACAGAGATGGAATTCTCCAGCCCAAAAGACGACGGATAATCCGGGGTTGCATCGATATCAATGCCGATTCCCTTCTTATCTCCGTTGCCCGCCGCAATGACGAACAGCATGTTGGACTCCCGCATCACTTTTTCCAGTTCAGGATAGTACTGGACCGTGCCAAAGCTCAGGTTACAGATGGAAGCGCCGTTTGCCTCGGCATAGCGGATCGCATTGATCACGGCTTCCTCATCCCCCACGCCAAGCTCACTTCCCAGCGCTTTTACCGGCATGATCTTTACATATTGGTTGTCTGTGATACCAGCAATCCCCATGGTCCCGCGGGCCGCACCGATCGTTCCCGCCGCATGAGTACCGTGATCGTCCTCTTTTCCCATAAACACCTTATTGTTGTTGTGGAAAAAATTCCAGCCGTTTACATCGTCGATAAATCCATTGCCGTCATTGTCGATTCCGTCTCCCGGAATCTCATCTTCGTTCACCCAGATTGCATCTTTAAGCTCCGGGTGCGTGATATCGATTCCCGTATCGATCACCGCAACGATCACCTGCCTGCGCTCCTGCGTACTGCTGTCGTACAGATTCCATGCGGGCTTGATATTGATATCCACGCCTCTCACCGCATTGGTTGTCTCCAGTTCATAGGCGCCCGGCCCGGGAACCGGCGCAGGGATTCCGATCGCATTGGCAAAATCGATCCGGGAAGCCATCGGCGGATTGCTGTCACGAAAAATATTTTTAAGTTCCAGATACTGCAGCTCCGCATCATTTTTCAGCGCCCACTGGTACTGGGAATACCGGTCCCCCGCAGAAAGGTTATCTTCTCCTGGTCCATACACACGCAGAGAAAAATCATATCGCAGCGCATCCGATGCTCCGGCTGCCGCTGTCAATGGCACAGACAGAGCGCAGATTCCCGCAAGCAACACGGATGCCGCTTTCTTCCAAATCATCATTCTTCAAACTCCTCGCAGACTTAATTTATAAAACCACAATACCTTCTACACTATACCATACATTCTACCGGAGTTGTTTGAAGATTATGTGAACTTTCCTTACGATTTCCTTCTTTTACAGCAGCCCGGGGATCAGCTCTGCCAGGGCATCGGAAAGCTGCCGGTGTCCCTCATCCGTCAGATGCATATAATCGATATGGTTATTTTCTGTCACCACCGTATTGGCATCGAAGAATGCACAGCCCATCATCTCTGCAATCTTTTTGTACTCCACCGCCAGCCCGGCAGACTTTTCTGCACATCCTCTTCCCATCGTCAGTGCAATCTCCGTGTCCTCGTATTCCTTATCGATGTTTTTCGGGCATACGATCAAAATCCGCGGACCGCCCGGAGCCCAGGCATCCACCGTGGCTTTTGCCTTTGCCACCAGCCGCTTCATCCCCAGTCCGATGCAGGCAGGGCTGACTCCAAACCGCTCCTTCGTATCGTTGGTTCCCAGCATGATGACCAGAAGATCCACCGGCTCATGGCTCATCAGACACGGATAGATGTAGTCAAGCCCTGACAGCCCTTCGTGAATCGCGTCGTCAAAGCAGGTCGTCCGCCCGCTCAAGCCCTCCTCGATCACCAGGTAATCTTCCCCCAGCTTCTTCTGAAGCAGCCGGGTCCACCGCTCTTCTTCATCGAACCGTCCCCCCGTGACCGCTTTGTATCCATGAGTATTGGAATCCCCAAAACACACAATATGCTTTTTCATCTTGCTTTTCTCCTTTGCCCAATATGATATTTTCCCGCAGTTTCTCACTGCTTCGCTTCCATGCTATCATTCTAGCACAGGAGCAGACGGATATCAATTCAGTTTGAAAATTTTTTTTATATTTTTCAATTTTTTGTAAATTTTATTTTTCTTCAGTTATCACAAGCCCTTCCTGGTGCCGTTTTCCCATCTTATGCCTTGCTTTTCTGTTCTCCACCGTATCAAAAATAATGGAAAAATCATAATCTTCAGGATACAGCTCTGCCGCAGCCACCTTCAGCCGAAGCCGCTTGTGGCTTATCAGGAATTTTTCCTTTTTCACCTGAACCAGCACCTCCCCCTTCTCGTTTGCCGGTTTTACCACAATCCCGATTTTTTCTTCTGGAAGCACGATAACACTGTCCCCCCTGTTCCATGTGCTTCCATGCTCCACCGCCTTTTTCTTCGCCTTCGGGCGGATTCCTGGCATGTGGATTTTAGGAAGTTCTTCCGCTGCACCTTCAAGCCCCAGCTCCTGCACCATCTTTTCCGAAGGAGTCCCATATGCTTCCTTCGCCGCCGCAAAAAGCATCCCCGTCGGAACACCGAGGCGCTTTGCAATGTAGAGCGCACAGCTCTCCCCTGACTTTCCAATCTCCAGCCGGTATAGCGGGCGCAGGCTCTCTCTGTCAAATCCCATCCGGGCGTTGACCACCTCCGGGTGTTTTCCCGCATATTCTTTCACCTCCGGATAGTGGGTCGTGACCAAAAACAGCGCGCCGCTTTTTCGCAGTTCTTCCAGGATTGCAATCGCGATTCCCATCCCCTCGGCCGGGTCCGTCCCCGATCCAAGTTCATCCATAATGACAAGGCTCTCCTGATCCACCCGCTTTAAGATGTCCAGCACATTTTTTATATGGGCAGAAAATGTAGAAAGGTTGCTTTCCATGTCCTGACCGTCTCCGATATCACACAAAATCTGGCTGTTCATGGCAATATCCGCTTCCCCGCAGGGGACATGAAGACCGGCGCACGCCATCGCGCTCATCAACGCCACGGTTTTCAAAGCAACCGTCTTGCCTCCCGTATTTGGTCCGGTGATAACCACGCCGCGGACATCATCGCTCCCGACCGCAAAATCCAGAGGCACCACAGTCTCCTTCTCCAGCATCGGATGTCTCGCCTCCTTTAGCCGGATTCGCCGTTTTAGGTTGATCTTTGGCTCTACTCCGTCCATTTCCTGGCTCAATTTTCCTTTTGCAAATACAAAATCCAGCCTTACCACAATCCTGATATCTTCCCGCAGGATGTCTTCCGCCTCCGCAATCTGCCCCATCAGGGAGTACAAAATCCTCCTCTCTTCCGCATCTTCTTCTAATTTATATAATTCATATTCTTCCTGTAAATTTGCAACCGTCTTCGGCTCAATAAATACCGTAGCTCCCGTCGAAGATTTGTCTACAACCGTCCCTGAAATCCTGCTTTTATACTCTGCCTTCACAGGAATGCACAGGCGGCCGTTTCGCTTAACCACAAAATTATCATTGACATACGCCTGGTTTGCCTTTAACGCATGTTCCGCTTTCTCCCTGATTTTTTCTTCCAGCAGTTGAATCTGCCTGCGGATATCACGAAGGGCGGCAGAGGCATGATCATCGATGACGTCAATGCGGATGCTCCGCTCAATCTCACTGCCCAGTTCCTCCAACGGAGTCAGGTTCTCCCCATAAAATGCAATTCCAATCTGTCTCTCAATTCCCTTATCGAGGTACTGTTTCAAGCGCCGAACCGCTACCAGAAACTCCCCAATCCGGAATATCTGCTCCGGCAGGAGCAATTCCCCCACCACAGCCTTGTCCAGACATTCCTCCACCCGTTCCATAAGAGGGAGCGGAGGCGTACCCGCATGATCCAATAGCTGTCTCGCCTGCGTCGTCTCCCTCATCTGCCGCCCAAGCTCGGCCTCGGACAGATACGGAACCAGCTCCCTGCACAACTTCTTTGCCTGTTTCGTAGCCGCATGATCTTCCAACTGTCCTAAAATTTCTTTATATCCTATCAGTTCTAATGATTGATTCAATGTTTTTTCCTCCAAATATGATTCACTGCCACTGCAATGCTTACTTTTATAAAATCAAAAACCGCAGAAGCCGGCACCCGTCCCTGGGCATACGACTCCTGCGGTTTCAAAAGGCAACAAAACAAAAAAAGCTGGCGTCAAACAGCCATGCCCGCTTTGTTATCCCGAATCCGGTCTATAAAAGAAAGCGTATGTGTCATGTCAGTACGGCGGATATACCGGTTCTTGCTGCTTCCGGCATAAGGGCAGACTGGTAGCGTAGCCAAAAATACTGCCCTTACAACTATTTCGTTGCAATCTCCACTACTGACACATTTAACAAAAAACACACCACACTTTCTTTTTATTTTCTGGTACTCATTATAGCGGAATATGGGGGAAAAATCAAGTATAATTTGTGTTGGGAAATGATGCCTAAAATGGGTTTCTTTTATGTTTGCTCTACTTCCGAATATAAAGTTTTATCTGGATAGAAAAAATATCAAAAAAACATATGATAAAGTATATGTAATTGTTCTTGATGTAAGTGGCTAACCATCAATTTAAATAGGTATTCGCTGCACTATCTTAATGTT
>JAPJQL010000017.1 GCA_030825115.1 Lachnospiraceae bacterium | reverse complement strand
TATTTCTCAAGGAGTTCCGGCTTTGTTAATCATTTCAAGTGTTGAAAACGGGATTATAGCATAAAATCCCTATTCGTCAACTATTTTTTGCAAAACCGTGAAAATTCATGGATTTCCATCAAAATCCTACTGAATCTGACCCTCTGCAACCTCATAATGTATAAATCAATCTCGTCCTGCCATTTGGAAAGGTTGGAAATCTGGCTGAAAAACACACTATTTCCACGCTCTTGGATTTGTGGTAGAATGAAAGAAACCGCAAGCTGACAAAAAATCTTGAAAAAAGCTACAACAAAAGGTATCAGGCGAGCCTCCTGGAGAATAGTGAGTTTGTTCGGCAGCACGGTTTGGAAAGGTTCATAGAACAGCAGAAAGGGGAATATACTTGTCCCAAATGCGGCGGTATCATTTCTATCCATGACAGAGCGTGCAGCGAGTGTCAAGAAAGTATGAAATAAGCATATAAGGATTGGCGGTACACAAAGCGTGATTTAGACGAGGTTGCCAAATTCAAGGGCAGTCGTTTGGATGACGGAAGAAAAAATAGCTATGTGGAGAAGGGACATCGATATGGAAAATACAAAACGCAAATGTGTTCTGGTTGTCGTGATGCTTTTGATGCTTGTTTTAGGTGCTTGTAATAGCAATACTGCGAAATCAGAGTCTTATTCAGAGGTAGTTGAAATTGATGGACAATCGCTGACTATCACATTAGATGAAAACAACTTATCTGCTGGAACAATTACTTCGGAAAACGGAACATATACATTTGAGTACGGAGCTTCCGGAAATAACATTGTTTTTACAATCACCTATCCCGATGGGTGTGTTTTTTCCCAAACAGAAATTAGCGGGGGATTTGCCATGCCGGCAGAGTATGATTCAGGTGAAAGAAAAAGCAAAGGCTATATTGACCTGTTCTCTCTTACTTGGAGTATTGACGGAGTAATGGACAATGCACGAGGAACAAACAATAGCGGTTCACCATCTATACTTCTTGCATTAGCACTAATTGGCGTTGGAGCGTGGAACCTTTTTGGAACAAGAAGCGTATGGTGGCTCTCTCGTGGTTGGTGGTATAAGAACGCAGAGCCTTCGGATTTGGGACTCATGTTGTACCGCATAGCCGGAGTATTTTTAATCTTCGCAGGCATAATATGTGTGACTGCGTCATTTTAATCAGCAATCGCATGGCCGCCTTGTCTACCCATTCAGCAGGACGGTGGGCGGCGGGCAAGACCGGGACATTTTGTCCCGAAGTCCGGCGTGGAACGGGAGACAGATCGTATAACACACAACAAACGGCGGTATGCCCCCTATCGGGAGCATACCGCCGTTTGTTGTCAGCAGTCCGTTTCACGGTCTGCGTGTAGTCTCTTGTAAACTGACTTAAGCTGATGATTAAATATGGGCAATAACGTCAAACCTATGAAAATTCATCAAAATCCTACTGAATCTGACCCTCTGCAACCTCATAAACCTTCGCAAGAGCAGCATCCACGCCAGCCGGATTCTTGCCGCCGGCCTGCGCCATATTCGGACGTCCGCCGCCGCCACCGCCGACCAGGGAAGCCACGCCCTTGATAAGATTACCGGCATGGGCACCCTTTGCCATAGCTCCGTCGGTAGCCGCCGCCATCAGGTTCACTTTGTCGCCCTGTACAGACGCAAGGACGATCACGCCCTCACCCAGTTTTTCCTTAAGCTGGTCGCCCAGATTTCTCAGACCGTTCATATCCACATCAGGGACTTTTGCCGCAAGGACTTTTACTCCATTGATCTCTTTTACCTGATCCATGACATCGCCCAGGGAATCTTTTGCCAGCTTGCTTTTTAACTTCTCATTCTCAGAATGCAGGGCTTTGATCTCTTCCATCATGGATTCAATCTTTGCCTTTAAGTCGGAAGGAGTCGTCTTAGCCGCCCTGGCTGCCTCATGAAGCTCGTCCTCTTCCTTCTGATAGTGAGCCATCAGGCCTTCGCCGGTCAGCGCCTCGATTCGACGCACGCCAGCCGCGATACCAGCCTCTGATACGATCTTGAATGCCTGAATGACACCAGTATTGCCAACGTGAGTACCGCCGCAAAGTTCCGTGGAGAAGTCCCCCATTGTAACGACGCGTACCTTTTCGCCGTATTTCTCGCCAAACAGCGCCATAGCGCCCGTCTTCTTCGCCTCATCCAGCGTCATCTCCTGCGTGCATACGCTTAAATTCTCCCGGATTTCCTGGTTTACCAGGTTTTCCACCTTTTTGATCTCTTCCTGTGTCATGGCGGAGAAATGGGTAAAGTCAAAACGGAGACGGTCCGGGGTAACAAGAGAACCGGCCTGCTCCACATGCTCACCCAGCACCAGACGCAATGCCTTCTGGAGCAGATGGGTCGCACTGTGGTTCTTCTCGGTAGCTGTCCTGCTCTCCGGGTTGACCTTCAGGGTCACAGTCTCACCGTTTTGCAGCATACCGGATACCACCTTGCCTACATGGCCAATCTTGCCGCCCTGCAGATGGATGGTGTCTTCTACTTCAAACTTCCCGTTCGCGCCAAAAATCACGCCGTGATCTCCGGTCTGCCCGCCCATCGTTCCATAAAACGGCGTCTCATCCACGATGATCGTGCCGCTCTCTCCGTCGGTCAGAGCTTCCACGATTTCAGAATCGGTGGTCAGCACGCTGATCTTAGACTCGTGGCACAGTCTGTCATAGCCGACAAACACAGAGGTGATCTCAGCCGGGATCGACTGGTATACGGTCACGTCCGCTCCCATATAGTTTGTCGTCTTTCTCGCCGCACGAGCCTTGTCCCGCTGCTCCTTCATCGCAGCCGCAAATCCGGCTTCGTCCACCGTAAAGTTCTTCTCTTCCATGATCTCAATGGTGAGGTCAAGCGGGAAACCATACGTATCATAGAGCTTAAATGCATTCTCGCCGGACAATACAGTCTCGCCCTTTGCCACCATATCTGCTTCCATATCGGAAAGGATTGCAAGCCCCTGGTCGATCGTCTTGTTGAACTTTTCTTCCTCCTCGGCCAGAACCTTGAGGATCATCACTTTCTTTTCTTCCAGCTCAGGATATCCGTCCTTGGACAGAGCGATCACGGTCTCACTCAAATGAGGCATAAATCTGCCTTCGATCCCAAGCAGCCTTCCATGTCTTGCCGCACGGCGCAGCAGACGGCGCAGGACATAACCCCGGCCCTCGTTGGACGGCATGATGCCATCGGAAATCATAAAGGTACAGGACTTTACATGGTCTGCGATAATACGCAGGGAGATATCTTTCTTTGCATCTGCCAGGTACTCGGTATGAGCCAGGGCACAGACCGCATCCAGCAGCGCTTTATTGGTGTCTACCGTAAACAGGGAGTCCACATCCTGAACCACGCAGGCCAGACGCTCCAATCCCATTCCGGTATCGATATTCTTATGGGCAAGTTCGGTGTAGTTGCCTTTCCCATCACTCTCAAACTGGGTAAATACGTTGTTCCACACCTCGATGTAGCGGTCGCATTCACAGCCTACAGTACAGCCCGGCTTTCCGCAGCCATACTTCTCGCCGCGGTCATAATAGATTTCAGAACAGGGGCCGCAGGGACCTGCGCCATGCTCCCAGAAGTTGTCCTCTTTGCCAAAACGGAAAATCCGCTCTGCCGGGATGCCGATCTGCTTATTCCAGATCTCAAACGCCTCATCGTCGTCCAGATAGATGGACGGATACAGGCGATCCGGCTCTAATCCTACCACCTCCGTCAAAAATTCCCAGGACCATGCAATGGCCTCGGATTTGAAATAATCCCCGAACGAGAAGTTGCCCAGCATCTCAAAGAACGTGCCGTGGCGCGCCGTCTTACCGATGTTCTCGATATCACCGGTACGGATACACTTCTGGCAGGTGGTCACCCGGCTTCTCGGCGGAATCTCCTGTCCCGTAAAATATGGTTTCAGCGGCGCCATACCGGAATTGATGAGCAACAGGCTGTTGTCATTGTGCGGTACCAGGGAGAAACTCTTCATTGCCAGATGTCCCTTGCTCTCAAAAAACTCCAGGAACATTCTTCTCAGTTCATTTACACCATACTTCTTCACTTTAACGCTTCCTCCGTACAATCCGCCGACCTGCTTTAAGCAGCTTTGTCGGCATCTTTCTTATCTCTGAATTTTTTGCCGCATATAATCCCTGCATATGCAATGGCTGCAAAACATACTACTTTCACGGTATATCCTAAAAAACTGGTTGCTATTGCTGACATAACAAAACCTCCTTTATTTCAGATATCATATGCTTCCATCGTTATATATTATCACAAGAGCACGGATTTATCAAGATGGGGGGATTTTTCTTTTAGCTTTATTTCTTCTAATCCGGATAGCTGCCCTAAAATAAATTGCAAATAATCTTTACTTGATGACATGATTTCACCTCAAATCTTGTATTTTGATTGATATCCTTGTTTAACGTTCCTTTACCATAACATAATTTGTAAGAAAAATTCCGGTTCTCTCTACCTGTTGTTCCTTTACAACTTTGTAGCCTCTCTTTTCAAAAAATGGTCTTGCTGTAATAGATGCGTGTGTCGTTATATTTCCCTCAGCAAATTGTTCCAGTTGGTCGCAAATAGCAGTTGCAATTCCTTTTCCTTGATAGTCCGCATGAACAAATAAGCGATCAAGATAACCTGTTTTATCTATATCACCAAATCCTACAATAACATCATTTTTAACAGCTACAATACTATAATGTTCTTGTAGTGACAAGTTCCATTTTTCCAAATCCACCTGTCCCGTTGCCCATACATTTAATTGTTCTTCCGTATAATCTTTTGCATTAACAGTATGTACCGTGTTATAAAACAATTCTGTCAACTCTTTGCAATCTGCTTGTTGATACGATCTAAGTTCCATTCATATCCTCCAGGTATGTTAATTTCTTCTTCGCTCCATCTGACAAATATGTTCTTCCAAATAACGATAGTCCTCCAAAAATTGGGGATTATCCCATGTACTCCGGGCTGTCTGCAGCAATTCGGCGGCACGGGCAGCATCCTTCCTGCTCACTGCCGCAAAAATATCCATCAAAGCAATATGTTCCCCATACAGCTTGTTATTCCGATATGGGGCAAATATTTCCCGGCTGCTCTCGTACAGCGATATTACCCGGTCTGTCTGGTTTCGATAAAAGTAACAGTTGCAGAGATTGATGCGATGAATCAACCTGTAGACACCGGGCAGTTTCACATCTGACAAGCATTCCAGCAGTTCGGCTGCTTTGTCATACTGTTTGAGATTGCAATAACCTGCAGACAAGTTGATCGTGAGCATATTATTTGCAAAGCGCCCCTTAGCCCGGCTGCGCATCGATTCTACTTCTGCGATATACGATTCTACCTGCCCGGCTTTCAAAAGCTGTAAGGCTGTTTTCATCTTTTTCTGATAATAAAGGTTATAGGCAACGTTAAATGCTGATATGCCAACAATCGTTATGCCTGACAGAACAACATAAAACCACCAAAATACATTTTCAGGAATCTGAAACGCTATTTTTACCAGGAGCAGTACCAATCCCAAACAAACTCCGACTATCATGATCTTCGCAAATCGTTTCATACGCCCATCCTCCTCAACATAGCCTCGTTAATATTCTATCATCACAACTCATCGGTCAATTCCCGGATTTTTATTTTTGCCTGATCCAACACCGCTCTCCCCTCTTGTGTTGTGGAATAGTATTTTCTTGTTTTTCCATTGACATTTTCCGTATTTGATGTAAGCAATCCACTCTTTTCAAGGTTGTGAAGGATTGGATACAGTGTGCCGGCGCTGACCTCGTAGCCGTGCCGTTTCAACTCTTCCATCATCCCGGTTCCGTAGACAGGTTCTTGGGAAGCATGGTGAAGAATGTGGATCTGTATAAAAGCTAAAAACAGCTTTCTGATGATCGGCTCTTGCATGGGCTGACCTCCTGTGCTATAATGATATCGATTTTCGATATTGACTTTCGATATCATTATAGCTTATTTACCCAGAATTTTCAAGGAGGCATGTATCATGGATTTCATCCACTCAGAGAATCAGATGCAGTTTCGCGATTTGATCACCTATCCGGAGATAAGCATTGCTGAGAGATCATTCACATTCATAGCCGGAGCAAGTGGCTGCGGGAAAAGCACATATCTGAAGCTGCTCAACAGGACTGTGCTGCCGTCTCAGGGGACGATCATGTATCAGGGCAAAAATATTGCCGGGCTTCCGGTGCTTCAATACAGAAAAGAGGTGCTTTTAGCTCCGCAGGCGGTATTTCTTCTTGACGGCAGCATAGAGGACAACTTTCGGTTTTACTATGAGGCCCGAGAAGAAACACCGCCGTCTCCCCATCAAATGAAACAGTATCTGGAAACCTGCTGCGTGAATTTCACCCCCTCTGATGATTGCACCACGCTCTCCGGCGGGGAACGTCAGAGAGTATTTTTGGCGATCTTCCTGTCCCTGGCTTCTAAGGTTTTGTTGCTGGATGAACCTACGGCCGCTTTGGATGAAGCCACATCGATCGCCCTTTTATCCAGTATCCGTGACTATTGCAGATCACAGCAGATCACAGCCATCTGCGTCTGCCACAATGACAGCCTGATTGAAAAATTTTCAGATGCAACGATTCGATTGGAGGCAGATCATGAACGGTGTCGTTGAATTACAAATATGGCAATTTGCCCTGGTCTATCTCCTGCTTGTCATTGTAGCTGCAATTATGAGAAAATGCCATATTGATCAGACCAGACTGCTGATCGCAGCAAGCATGAAAATGACTGTGCAGCTAACACTTGCCGGGTTGATCCTTACATACATTTTCAAAAACCCGTCTCCTTTATTCACCATCGCTTATCTTGCTGCAATGACAGTCTTTACGATCCATCGTGTTTTGTCGAGAAACAAAGGCCTGAACAAACGCTTCCAGCTTGTCGTCGCAGCGGCTGTCAGCCTGTCAGGGATTGCGGTCCTTATCTTTTTTATATATGCCGTGGTTGGAGAGAGTATCTTCAATCCCCAATATGCCATCCCCATTTCCGGAATGCTGATGGGAAATACCATGACCGGTGTTTCACTCGGGATCAAAACACTTCGGGAGAGCCTGAACGGCCAGCGGACGCGGATCCATGCTTTGCTTTGTGCAGGCGCAGCTCCGAAAAAAATCCTGCTGCCATTCGTTACACAAGCCCTTGAAACCGCAATGCTGCCGACGCTCAATTCCATGGTGGGAATGGGGATCGTCTCGTTGCCGGGCATGATGACGGGACAGATCTTGGCCGGAACGCTGCCAACCACAGCGATCCTTTATCAGATCGCAATCATGATCGCAATCTGTACCGCAGTTACCTGCTCAAGCTTCGTGGCCTTGTACTTTGGCTACAAAACCTTATTTGATAAGAACACCCAGATCATTTGCCAATGATTTTATTTTTTGTTTTTGTGCTGTTTCTTGTAGCTGTACATATTGTCATCTGCACGCTGCAGCACCTCTTTCAGGCTCTTTCCATCCGCGGGAAAAGCTGCATATCCATAGCTGAAGGAGGGGAATAATTCCCCTTCTTCGAATACGATCTTTTCTTTTTGCAATTCTTCTAAACGTTCACAAAAACTGTGAACCGTTGCCTCATCGGACACATTGGCCAGCAAGATGACAAATTCATCCCCGCCAATGCGGATTGCTATATCATTCGCGCGAATGATTCGCTTAAAGCCATTTGCCACAAAAACCAGGAACTCATCTCCTACTTCATGCCCGTAAGTGTCGTTAATCAGTTTGAAGTCGTTTAAGTCGATATAAAACACGGTATAGGGCGTAGGATTTTCTGCCAATTGCTCCTCAATTGCATTTAATTGTTTTCTGTTATATAACCCTGTCAGATAATCCGTCAACGCACTATATCGGATCTCTTCTATCTCGTTTTCTTTTTTCCTCAGGACTTGCCAGCGGGATAATGCTAAAAAGGTGCCAAATGAGAATATCAATAAAATTTTTACCACCTGCCATATATCAAAAGCTTTTGATATTCCCAAATGCCAGCTGCCATTGGACAGTTCAAAGGTTCTGTACATGGCATTACGGCCAGAAAATTTATCGCTTTTAATGATAACCTGCGCCCCCTGCCCATTGATGTCATTGCTCAGTTCATAATAAAATCCCAGCTGTTCAATCGATGCCAACTGGATATTTTTCAACACTGTTTCTGCATCTAACACCACTGCAACAAGTCCCCAAAATGTTTCCTCGCCCTGCTCATTTTTCAAAAAAACCGCCTGTCTCATGATCAGTCCGATACCGCCTTGTGTCAATTCATAAGGACCGGATAAAATAGGCTCTTTTGTTTCTAAAGCGATCATTGCCTCCGTTCTTCTGTTTGGCATTTCAAAAACATTATCTCCGATCGCTTTTTCATTGCCCTCTATCGGATATACCTGTTCCACAACACCGTTAGGAAGAAATGATATGTTGATCACACCGGGGTTCTCGAGAATGGGAGAAACCAACGTGTTTAAATCTTCTTCGCTGAAATCGTCCAGCCCGGCCTCAACCAATACTTCTGCCGATCTGATATTAAAAAACAAAGAATCAAGGACATAGGTAAAATTGCCCTCTGCATAATTTAATACCGTTTCGGTGTCATATTTATTTTGAGTGCCGTAGCAGGTGATCACCAGGAATACTATGATTATATTTAACAGCATTAACAATATAAATGATGTGAGTGAATGTTTTATCCTCAACGCCGCGCCCTCTTTTGTATACTATGGATTTATCTGCCAAGTATACCATGTCCTAAAAACATCGTCAATGAACAGCGATCTGAGCGGTATGCGCTGTGACAGATTTCTTACAGATTCAACGTCGTTTTAAGGTGATTATTTAAAACTTATCTTTTATAATGAAAATAAAAATGGAGGTGTCTATGAAAAAACTGATTTATGCGGCAGATGATGAAGAGAATATCAGAGATATTTTAAAATCGTTTTTGGAAGGTGCGGATTTTTCAGTTGAAGTTTTTGCAACGGGTGATGCGCTGTTTGCCCAATTCCAAAAGCAGCCCTCTGATCTGGTTGTGCTGGATATCATGATGCCGGGCAGCGACGGACTCACCATCTGCAAGCAAATCAGGGCGATCTCAACCGTGCCCATCATCATTTTAACGGCAAAAGAGGGAGAGATGGACTATGTGTCCGGCATCACGTTTGGAGGCGATGACTATCTCATCAAGCCTTTTCGCCCCTCTCTGCTGGTCATGCGCATTAAGGCGCTGTTTCGCAGGATTGAGATGGAACGCGGTACCCCGAAGGAGCAGCTGTCATTTTGCGATCTGACCTTCTCGGGTAATAAGCACACAATCTTTTGCGGCGAACATGACCTCGGCCTCACCCTGAATGAAATGGCGCTTCTTAAATACATGATGCAGAATCATGACCGGGCAATCTCACGAAACGAGCTTTTGAAAGAGGTTTGGGGCATCAATGCGGAGGTTGAGACCCGCGTCACCGACGAAACCGTCCGCCGTGTACGCAAGAAGCTGAAAGCGGCTAACAGCGCTGTTGCCATCCAGTCCCGCTGGGGATATGGCTATCAATTGGAGGAACTGCGATGAAACGTACAAAAGGTAAAATTGCCGGGTTGCTTTGCACTGCCTTCGTGCTGACCTTTATGGTCGTCTTTTCAGTGTTTCATGTCCTGATGAACCGGTATATCCAAAACGGGGCTGCCGAGGCGATCCGTCAGTATACCAATGTGACATGGACAAACAGCTGGGAATATCGGTTCTCTCCCTACTTCGCTGCCGGGCTGTATTTGGAAAGGGACGAGAATTCCTACTACCAGTCCACCTACAGCGACGAACCGCAGATGCCTTATAAAGACAGCCTTATCGAATGGGTGTCGAGAAATGAGGTTGCGGCGGGCGAGATCACAGCCGCAAAAATCGCAGGCCGCAATTATTATATTTCCATACAGCCCATCGCCGATGATCCGGACTTTTTATTGGCCGCTTATGTGGATGTGACGGCAGAAAAACATCTGGTCACCAGAATCGGGATCGCGATGCTGCTGATCATGATCCTTTGCAGCGTGGGCGCCTGCCTGGTCGGCGTCTATCTGGGCAAGATAATCGAGCAGGAACAGTGGAAACAAAAGAAACTGTTTGAAAATGCCTCCCACCAGCTAAAAACCCCTCTTACGGTTATTCAGGGCTATGCAGACGGACTTTCCTGCGGCGTAGTCAAAGACCAGAAGCAGGCAGCAGATATTATCATGGAGGAAACAGAGAAAATGGCCTTCCTTATTGATGAAATTTTGAGCCTGTCCCGTATGGAGAGCGAGGAAACCGTCTTTTCCTTTGATTCGGTGCCGCTGGAACCGCTGCTCAACAACTGCCTGACCTCCATCGAATTTCTTGCGGAAAAGAAGGGGATTCGTATCGAAGCGGACCTTTCCGACAGCGTGGTGCGGGCCGATGCCGTGCAGCTGGAGCGGGCCATCATCAATGTCCTTTCCAACGCCGTCCGCTATGCCAAAACCACGATCTGGGTGCGCTGTACGCAGAACAGCATTGTGATCCGGGATGATGGCGAAGGAGTTTCCGATGAGGATTTAAAGAATATTTTCAAGCGATTCTATACCGGTAAGAATGGAAATACGGGCATTGGGCTGGCACTGACACGAGAAGTTATCCTGAGGCACGGTTGGGAGATCCATGCCAAAAATGTCGGGAACGGATTACAGTTTACCATCAAAATAAAATGAATTGGAGAATTTAACGATGAAAAAAAGAAAAAGAATACCACTGCTTGGCATGGCGCTTTGCCTGATATCAGTGCTGAATTTAACCGCCTGCAAAAGTAAACCAGTCACTGCCGAACACCCGGCAACAGCATTTACCACTGCCCTCCACGAGAAAATATCTGCCCACTGGCCCCACATGAATAAAGTTTGGCCTGCCTATGACTACAACAACCACAATCTCGTCCTGTTTCAGCTGACAGACGAGGGCAATGTATCCGGGGCGGTACTTATAAACACCAGGGAGCGCAGACTACTGGAAAAATCCGAATACGAAACGATCGCTCCCCCCATGGACGATGGGTACGAGGAGATAACGTTTGACGGCAAGCCCTCGATCGCCATGAGCGTAACGCAGCAGTCCATGTCCAAAAAGAACGCGGTGGACCTGACTTATCGCGTGGCCACACACGAAATCGTGCATTTTTATTATCAGGGAGATGCCATGTTCAGCACCGATGGCGAAAACCGTGCTCAAAACCTTCCCCTGGAAAAGGCGCCCCGCCTCTATCGGCAGATGATTTATCAACGCCTTATAAACGCCTATGACACCCCCGGTGACGACCAGGAACATCTGGGCAGGGCAAAGTACTGGCTGGAAAAATGGAAAAGTGAGTTTTCTAAGGAATACGAGGACATCAAGTCCACCGATATCGCTGAGTCCACGGCGAGGTACAGCGACAATCTCAGCACCCTTGTGACAGCGGATTCCACCGCCGGGGATCTGTATCAAGGTGCAAATAAGGACATCATGCGGTCGAAAATCTTCTACTCCGCGGATGACGAAAGCTATGAGATCGGCTTTGTGGCCGCCCTGCTTCTTGACAGGCATCTGCCTGGCTGGAAGAACAGTTTTTATAAAAGCCGGCTGACCGCTGAGGAACTGCTGCTCAAAGATGTTCCTGCCGTCCCGGACCACATGGATCCGGAGATGGAGGCGAAGGTATCCTCTGCCATTGACAGTTACAATGCCAAATCCATTGCCGCCATTCAAGATTTGGCAGATGCAAAAAAAGATATCAGTGTGCCCTATTTAAAAATTGATACAACCGCTTCCACGTCCAGCATGATGGCTGCCGGTGTCGTCCGCTATGATGGCGACCAGATCACACTTGAATACAGCAATCAGTTCAAAGCAGGCGGAAAGTCGATTGAATTTCACCAGGCCAATGTGATCGATTCTGTGGATCATGAGGGCAATCAGTTTTTGTATATTCCTCTGCCGATGATCAGTACAGCAAAGGGCGATATTCTGACAGTAGATACCAAAAAACTAAAAGTAGACAGCGTTAAGGTCAGCACCCATACGGAAGACGGACGCACTATCTATTTTGTAAAAGCAGATGAATAAGGAGAACAATTCCATGAAACGACACAAAACAGCGGCGCTACTCAGTGTCGGACTGGCGGTTGCACTGCTCTTTTCCGGCTGCGGAAAGATGAAATCAGCAGAAACGGCCGCCATACAGCCAACAGAACTGAGATTACAGGACGATTTTTATACATATACAAATGACAAACTGCTCCAGGAGAAAAAGAGCGATGACGACGCAGAGGGATGGGATCAATTCAGCGAACGCTCTGACGCCCTGGACAGACAATTGAAGGACATGGCCTCGTCCCTTTTGAAAAACCGCGAAACCTACGAGACCGGCAGCACAGAGCGGACTGTCGCCGATCTTTATCAAACGGCACTGGACAAATCAGGCCGGGAGCAAACAGGCTTAGGGGCGCTCAAGCCCTATGCAGATGCTGTCAAATCAGCCGACTCCATTCCCGCTTATCTGGATGCAGTGGCAAAAATCAAAAAGGACCTGGGCAAATCGAGCCTGCTCACCTTTGAAGTACACCCTGACCCCAGGGACTCCTCTCGCTACGCTCTGTTTTTAGAAGAACCGATGCAGCTGGTAAAAAAAGAACAAATGGAATCCGGCGATATGTCAGGCGACATCAACACCTACATCTCCTCCCTGCTCCAGGCAGACGGGCTGTCATCTGCCGAAGCAGAAAAATGGAGTGGCGAATTATTTACACTCTATGAAAAATTTTCAAAGACTGCTCTTTCTCAAACGGAGAAAAACAATACGGAGCACATCATGAATTACTTCACTCTTGAGCAGCTGCAGGCAAAACTGCTGAATATCAATCTGTCTGACTTTCTGAAAAAGAGCGGACAGGCAGGCTATGGGACCCGGGTTGTGATCAACCCTGCCATGCTTTCCGTCATAAACAGCAGCTTAACAGAGGAGCATTTGGAGCTGTTAAAAAAATATACCCTGATTTCTTTGTATGACGAATATGCCCTCTATTTGAACAGTAAATTTAGTCAGGCCAATGCCACATTCAACCAGCTTGATCCGGACGAAAACACCCTGGCCTGGGATGCTGTCAGCACGCTTGCCACAATGGAGCTGGGTGAATTGTACGCAAAAGAGCATTTCAACAAGGAGAAAAAAGACGCTGTGCAAAAGCTGGTTTCTGATATTCTGACGGCTTACCGGGCGAATATCCGGCAGCTTGATTGGCTCAGTGAGGAGAGCCGGCAGGCGGCAGTGAAGAAAATCGATGCCATGGTCGTGAAGATCGGCTATCCGGAGCACTATCAAAGCTACTTAAAAGGCATCATAAAATCAACCGGTCAGGGAGGCAGTTTCATCGATAATACGGTGGCAGTGCATCAGCAAAGTGCCGCAGCCGACCAGCGCAAAGCCAAAGCCATTGTGGACCGGGAAGAATGGCTCATGTCTCCCGTTACCCTCAACGCGTATTACGCTCCTTCTGCCAACGAGATCGTATTCCCTGCCGCTATGCTGCAGGCTCCGTTTTATGACGAAAAAGCAAGCTATGCTGCAAATTTAGGCGGAATCGGCAGCATCATTGCCCACGAAATCACCCACGCCTTTGATGACATGGGCGCATTGTACGACGAGAAGGGCAATTATCGCAACTGGTGGACAGACCGGGACCGCCAAAGCTTTCTGGAGCGTTCAAAAAAGGTGGTGGATTATTTTAGTGCCTATGAGGTGATACCCGGCTTGAAGGTAGATGGAGAGCTGACCCTGGGCGAAAACATCGCAGACCTCGGAAGCCTGTCCGTCATCTCCTCCATGCTTCGCAACGATACCGCCGCCTTAAAAGAAATGTATGAAAGCTACGCTAATATTTGGGCAACCGCCATCACCGAAGAAGAACTGAAAGACCAGATCCAAAACGACAACCATGCCCCGTCAAAGGCCCGTGTCAACGCCGTGTTAAGCTCTACGGACGATTTTTATACGGCGTTTGATATCAAAGAAGGCGACGGAATGTATATACCGCCGGAGAAACGCGTGAAACTGTATTAAATGAAAGCTGCCAAAAGCACGAAAGGATGCGATGATGAAAAAAATGATACTTATATTGCCTGCACTGCTTTTAGCCGGCGGCATCGGAATTTTTTGGCTTGTAAACAGTATGATGCCCAAAGGCGAGGAGCGGATTGCCTATAACAAAGAACATCAAACGGCACAGATCGACAAACAGCTGGCCGGGCTGGACCTGGACAAGATCCGTGCGAAGGAAAACCTCATCATGGAAAAATCCATTGAGGAAATCCAGTCAGCCATTATCCAGGGTAAGTTGAGCTACGAGGAATTGACGGCTTTTTATCTGGACAGGATCCGCACCTACGATGCCGGAGAACAGGGGCTTAACGCAGTAGCTGAGATCAATCCAAAAGCTGTGGAGCAGGCAAGAGCCCGTGATGCAAGCCCCGATAAAGGCAAAAATATGACAGGAATCCCAGTGCTGATCAAGGACAACATCAACACCAATGATATGCCCACCAGCGGAGGAACCTACGCACTTAAGGACTTTGTGCCCGCAAAAAATGCCCCTTTGGTAGAACGGCTTCTGGAAAATGGCGCGGTGATTTTGGGAAAATCAAACCTGTCGGAGCTGGCAAACTTTATGGACACCAGAATGCCCAGCGGGTACAGCTCAAAGGCAGGACAAACCCACAACCCGTTTGACCCGGTTTTATTATCTCCTTCCGGCTCCAGCTCCGGCAGCGGAGCCGCCGTGGCAGCCAACCTGTCTGCTGTCGCCATCGGGACAGAAACAACAGGCTCCATCATTGCCCCGTCGGCGATTCATTCTATTGTGGGCTTTAAGCCCACAAAGGATGCAATCTTGGCCCAGGGGGTGATTCCCCTCTCCTCCACCATGGACACGGCAGGACCAATGGCAAAAACGGTAAAGGATGCGATACTGCTTTATAACGCCTTAGTTGCAGATCCGTCAAAGAAGCTGTCTCTGGAACTGGATGCAGACTTTCTGAAAGGCAGGCGGATTGGCCTGATCGGTGAGAAGCACGAGGACAAGCTGATAAGTAAGCTGAAGATGGCCGGTGCAACAGTCGTTTCCATTCGCCTGGACGAAAGCGGCATTGACAATGAGTTTATCATCAATCAGGACTTCAGGAGTGATTTAAACCACTATCTGACCACCTATGATGCGCCGGTCAAAACCCTTGACCAGTTGATTGACTTTAACAAAAAAGACATGGGCAGAAGGGCGAAGTATGGACAGGATTTGATTGAAGAGGCAAACGATGTTCAGAAGATTGACAGGACAAAAACCGCCTCAATCGTCGCACAGGCAAAAGCCCGCCTCAATCAGGCGCTGGAAGAACACAAACTGGATGCCATCGTGTTTATCGATAACGAAGGCGTCATAATGCCCGCCGTGGCAGGTTACCCGGAAGTCACGGTTCCAATGGGCGCTCTGGAAGACGGTACTCCAAGAGGCGCAACCTTCATCGCCAGGGAGCATGACGATGAAACGCTGATGCGCATTGCCTATAGCTTTGAGCAGAACACAAAGGACAGAATGATTCCGGAAAAATACAAAGAAAAATCATGAAAAGGAAACACTCACTTCACAGCTGAAAACTGAAACGCTTCGTCAATCCAGCCCATAAGCTCATCATCGATCTCCGCTTCATTCTGAATAAGCACATGATGAGTCCATCGATTTGGATAGGCCTCTACGCATTGGGCAATACGAAGCGCTTCTTTCTTATAAGACAGTCCAAAAGACACCAATAAGTATTCTTTCGGCCAGCCTTTGATCTTTCGATATGGCAGGGAAGCCATGGCAAATACATATCGGTTGCGAAATGAAATCTGCGTTTTAGTAACCTTTACCGAAAAATCATCTGCATATCTTTGCTCCAATTGATTTCTCAAGACCTTATAAACAGAAAGCATTTCCGGCATTTTCTCAAAATAAACAAATTCCTCCATCGTCATGTGATTTCCTCCATGTGTTTAACAATGTAATGATAGGCAAGAACTGTAAATGCCGGCATCACTGCAAGATATACTGCCACATTGAGCACTGTAAAATTATAGGTATTTGAAACCTCTCCGTACTCTAACAGATATCTGCACGCCATTCCTGCAGCTGTCAAAACCAGGGTCAAAGGATATATGACTTTTTCTTTTTTCGGTCCGTAGACGCCTGCAAGCCCCAACCCCAAAATGGCATAAGAAACGATCAATAAATATAGTTTGATAAAGTCAAGAGGCGACTGTTCGCTTTTTACAGGGAATAAAAAACAACCCTCAAATATCATATATACCCCCAGGAATATTTTAGCAGCGAAGCAATATTTTCTCCTGAAAATGTCTCTGTTTATTGCGGCATTCCTGCCTAATAAGAAAAAGAAGCCTGGAATAACTAAAAACATAACTATTAAAATAACGAGAAGCCACATAGATACCCTCCTATCCTTTCAGATTTTCCAGGGCGGCAGGATTGTTTGAAATCAGCATTCCAATCGTCTGACATTTTTCCAGATCCTGGCAGCTGCCACATGTCGTCACACCCTTTTTCAGCGCACACTGACGAATGCCGCAGAGACGGTCACAGTATACCGTTTTCACCCCGTCAACACGACAGCCTTCACAGTTGATATGTTCAGGCAAGATGGGGGCATGGTTTAACTCGGCCCATAGTTTTGCAGTTTTCTCACGCAGCATCTGGTCATCATTGACTGTTGCAAGATATGCATCGCATTTTTCACAGTCCAATCCACAGTATGCAATCATGTCCTTCATAGTTATGTACCTCCATCTAATAATTCATTTACAGTCGCTCATCAAAAACTGTTTTTAAATCTGCTGCAAATTGTGTCTGCGCCTTTTTCAAATACGTTTGTTCAAATACGCTTTTGCCGACCGGTCTCATAGAAAGCTGTTTTGCTGTTACACACGCTGTAAAGTCGATTTGTGTTTCACTGCCTTTGGACACAAATACAAAAGTCCAATGCCCTTTTGTATGGCTGTTGTCCACATCAAGTTCCCAGCGGCTCTGCGGTTCAGACTTGGTGATCGTAAACGTTGTTGCATAGCCATTGGAGGCATACTCTATAAACTGCTTTTCCCCTGTCACCTCTGTTTTGCTCACATCACTCCGCCACGTATGATAACGTTCCACTGCCAATACCGTTTCCCAGACCTTATGAATATCGCACTGGATCATAACCTTTACATTGGATGTTGTCATATTCAGTTCCTCCTTACCAAAATTTCGTTTTCGTGTTCTGCTCAACTGCCCAGAACTTGTTACTCTAAAATCAGCGGAAGTACAATCATAAGGACTCCGCATAGCAGAAATAGAACGCCACCCAGCTTTGTACTTTTCAGATAGAAATCAGATGGTTCATCTGCCCGATAAGATTTCCATTTTTCTGTGAACTTCCAAACCAAATCTGGTTTCAGAACAATGAATATACCCATCATACAAATGCCAATCCCTGCTAAAATTGATAATAACACATTTATCTCCTTCCTCTACGACTTTTAAAATACGATGTCTTTATCTCCTGCTTGTCTTTACTCGTTTTCATACGGATGTACCCATTGTACATAGGCCCACTGTAGTTTTTCCGAGTCTATTGTATTTTCATCAACAGGAGTTCCACATTCCTGGTATACAAAAATATCAGGAATCGAATCAATATACTGCAAATAATAATATTTGCAGCCTTCCAACCCCGTATTATTTGCTTCTTCTTTTGTAAGCGTCCCAGCATATACATAATCTTCGGGCAAATCATCTACCGGCATATAGGGTGCATAGTATTCCCAATTTCCCAACTTTATTGCTGGCGTAACACCTGCATACAGGTCTTTTTTTCCACCACAACCGACTAAGGTAAAAAGAAATGCCAATGTCAAAACTATTGATAAAGTTTTTTTCAAAAAAACACCTCCTCAAAATCCTGATTTGTCCGTTTCATAAATACGCAGTTATGCATCAGGTCATTTGGCTTCCTGTTTTCATTATACCAGCTTTCATGCATAACACAAACAATTCTCAAAAGAATTTCACCCCTCCGACTGAGATAACTTCTCGGAATCTTCAGCCCGGGGGACGGTACTCCTGTCCGCACTGCTGCACAGCAGCGGAAAAAGAGGATCTGCAAGTGTAAAGAAAAAGGCCGTACTTCCTGCAATTGCAAACGGCATTACTCCCAGCCTGACTGTAACTGGGGCTGGGATTCCCACAGGGAATGCTATTTCTTCGGTTACCATCTCTACATGTTGTGGCATCCGATTCCCATAGTGACCTCCCTGTATTTCCCCTTTTGGAACGGGCTTCCCGGCATGATATGCTTTCCTTTCTCCATCCTTTTTTACTATGAAAGCATACCTTCCAGAGTTTTATATAGAAAAGCTCCTTCTGGATCCTGCCCACGATGCCTATCCGGTTTACGATTACTGCAGCCGGGAAAACATCACGCCCTTTATTGACCTTAATCCCGGACATACCGAACATTTCACTTATAAAGACGATTTCACCATCGATGAAAATGGAGTTCCTGTCTGCAAGTTGGGCTTACATATGCACAAAGATGGGTATGAGGCTGCCAAACACCGCGCCAAATACCGGTGTCCAAAGTCCAGCCGGAAACAGGGCTGTTTCTGTGAACATCCCTGCTCCCCGGCTAAGTACGGCAGAACCGTACATATCTTCACTGCGGATAATCCAAGATTGTTTAACATACCGCCAAGGGACAGCAAAGCATGGAAAAAGGAATATGACGGAAGAACTTCCGTGGAACGCTCCAATAAGCGTGAGAAAGAGGACTATAGATTAGAAGACGGCAGGCACTGCTCTACAAAGATGTGGTACTGCCGCCTCTATGGCATCATGATGCTGCAACACCTTGATGCCTGGAAAATGCCCTCTGTCGATGCATTTCAAAATACATTATTAAGATTGATATCTTACTTCTATACAGAAGATTTTTCAAGGCATAGTACACACTATGTCTAATGTTTATGTCCATTTCTCGCTAATTTCTTTTTCGGCACAATATTCTGTTGTCAATTTTCAGTGGGAACCTCTTTCAGTGAGATTCCGAGAAGTTATAATTTTATTATTGCAATCCAAAAATCCTGCCACCTTAATCGGTTTGGCTGCGCCCCTTGATGCAGTACTACATCATTACCTTGATAATCTTCAAGATATTCATAGCCTGTCATTACATCACCTACTTTAGGTTCGCGATTATATTCAATTAATTTCTGATGGGAGCACTCTATATAATGTCTCCAATTTCTTATGCATGAACATACTATCTTGTCCATACTATCCCTTTTCACACTTCCACTACTAATTGCTTTACTGCATCATCTATTTGTTTCCATTCAACTAATTTATTGTTAGGTATTTTGGATAAATTCTGATATAATTCTATTGTCTTTTCATAATCACTCGCATTGACAGGTATCTGGCTATACCAATCAGGATAATTTAAATCAAATGGCGTATACGCACTTTCTGACAATATTTCATCTACTGTCTTATCCCCTCCAATATTTAAATTTTTCAAAAAAACAATCCTGTCCACAAGGACTCTTGTGGCTTTTTTCGTTATATTGATTTCCGAAGCAATCAACTGCTTCTTTTCATTAATTGCATCCAATTCATCAGGATTCAAACCCACATATTTGCCAGGTAGCAGCATTTTAGTGTCTTCAAAGGATGATATGGTTCTATATGTAAGATTATAGTAATTGGGCCAGCCGTATGCCATTAATCCACCTGGCTCTTTTATAATAAATGTCCGATCCCTTGAAACCTCCTCATAACCATATTGATATATTAAGTTCAAAGATAATGTCGTTTTCCCGCAGCCCTTTGAACCAACAAAAACAATCCCTTTATCCCCTTTTTTTACTGTAGCCGCATGTAGCATGATACCATGCTTCTTCTGAACATAAAGCTTCACTATATCTCTTGTAACCCTGATATAATCTTTTGACAAAGCACTTAAATCTTTGTTATATATCGTAATTTTATTGTTAAGATAATTTATATGATAAACACTTTTTGTTGTCAGATTATAAATAAGTCTTGTTAACCCATTATCCAAACATCTACCTTCCTCATGAACCTCCGGTTTTTTACTGTTATGAATCACAATCAACCTACCATACCGCACGATTTCAAATTTTTCTTCATTATTTTCATTTACTAGTCTAATTTCAAAATCACAGTGTTCCTCTTTACTAGGTTTAAAATAATCGCCTAGTAACTCTTTTCCCTTTTGATCAACCAGATCAACGCCATCTACCTGCCAAAAAATATTGCAATATTGATACCCCGCTCTCATATAATACCTCCCTCGCATAATAAGCATATCCCCAGATATACAGGATCTGGGCTTATTCTTTTTAGTAGTATAGAGGAGTCATACATCTGGAAGTTATCTCTATGATCTTCATCCTCTATACAGTTTACAAGTTACTATCTTGCTTATGCATCAGATCATTTGGCTTCCTGTTTTCATTATAGCAGCTTTCATGCATAACACAAACAATTCTCAAAAGAATTTCACCCCTCCGACTGAGTTATGTTTTTAAACAGTGGCCGCCAGAGCACAGTCCATGAAGCCACAGAGGCGGGGCAGGCCGGTGAGTGCAGCACACTTTGCAAGGAATTCGGGAAATCTTAGGATTTAAAATTTTGCGTTATCAGAAAAAGCAGCATTGTTTGAGCGGTTTTTCAGCGAGTTTTGCTGCTTTTTCTGATGTATTTAGCAAAATTTCAAATCCCTAGATATCCCCATTCCGCAGCATGGTGCTGCACTCACCGGCCTGCCCCGCCCCTGTGGCTTCATGGACGTCCCCTTCTCCAAAAAACAAAACAAAGCAGCCCCTACTTCAGGACTGCCTCATACTCTTTCACCAATTCATAAGCCCGCGTCCGCGTGCTCTCTGCCAGTGACACAGAATATTCTACTTCTTCCAGAGTGCTTCCACTTTGCCTTTTTCCGGCTTCCAGGGCCTTTGCCTCCTTCTCCCGCCGCCATTCCCGCTGCTCTGTATACAGAGCCTCAACCTGGGTGGAATCCAGACGTTCTGCCAGCGCCTTTAAGATGCCGTCCAGTTCTGCTTCCCACAGCTTTAATTCATTCTCTGCGCGGACCTTTGCGGAGTTGGCCACGGACTTTTCCGAATCTGCCCTGCGGTTGCGCTCAATCTGGGCATCCAGCTCCTCCAGACGGGTTTTGTAGCTGATCTGTACCTTCTCCTTACCGGAGCCAGCAACGATCACTGCGGTCTGATTTTGAGGGGCTGTCTCCGCTATGGCTGATTCCGTTCCCGAAAGCGGAGCGCCTGCCGCATTCGCCTGTGGTGCGCCGGACGGTACTGCGGCTTTCTGCTCTGCCGTCGGGGAACCTGCTCCGGCCTGTAAATCTTCCGGGATCGGATTGCCGGCGGGCAGTCCTTCGGAATCTAACGATGCCGGGGCTGCCGCTGCGCCTTCCTGTGTCTCCTCCCCCGGCAAAGATGCCTCCATCACAGCCAGAGCCGGCTCTTTTGCTTGTCCGGAAGCATTCGGGGCAGTACTCCGGTCTGCACTGTCGGCGGCCGCCCTCTGTGCCGCACGACCCCCTTCAGGTTCTGCGGCTGCCGCATACGGCATCGCCATATCCGGCGCTCCTTCTGCAGCTGCCCAAGCGTCATCCCCGGCAGAACCGCCGGTCTCCTCTGTCATCATCCTTATGGATGCGCTCATTTCCCGTTCTTCTACATAGCGTTTCGTATATGTGGTGGAACAAACTCCCGCAATGAGGATCACCACGATTACAATCCATATCCTTCTGGTTTTCATACGCTCTTTCCTTATCTGTCAATGGCAGAAAATTCTGCTTTTCTTACCATAACATAATCTTCCAATAAAGAAAATACAAAAACGAAAGAAGTAATATTTTGTAAGATTTATTTAATTTTCCGCCCCCTCATCCACCAAAAGGTCCGTACCATCTGCAGCCGTCGTGGCAAGCATGTCACACCGTTCATTCTGGGGATGTCCCGCGTGTCCTTTCACCCAGATGAAAGTCACATTGTGCGGTGCTTTAGCAGCCAGAAGCCGCTGCCACAGATCGATATTCTTTACCGGTCCGCTCTTGCCCCGCTTCCAGTTGTTTGCCACCCAGTTGTCGATCCAGCGCTGGTTGAACGCATCGGTCAGGTATTTGGAATCGGAATACAGTTCCACATTGCAGGGGCGGTTCAGTGCCTCCAGCCCCACGATTGCCGCCATCAGCTCCATCCGGTTGTTGGTGGTCTTTTGATATCCTGCCGACAACAGCCGCTCATGAAGCTGCCCCTTGCTGTCCATGAACTGTAAAACCACGCCGTATCCTCCCGGTCCGTCCGGGTTCCCCCTCGCTGAACCATCGGTGTAAATCTGAACGTTTGCCATCGTATTCCTGTCTCCTTATCTGTCCCACTTATCACATAGATTGTTGATCTGATCTGCAAATCTTGCAAGATCTTTGTTTGTTCCGCCTTCATTGCGGACAATCACGCCAAGCAGGCGCTCTCCGGCCGCCAGAAGCCTTGCAAATACGCCGGCCGCCTTCTTCGTGCTCTCTGCCATCTTCGGCGTAATCGGGATGCCGGCGGTCTCACGCAGCCAGCAGCCTTCTTTCAAATCATAGATTGCACCGGAGTACGGCGCTCTTGCCGGTATGCCTGTGCGTTCGGTCACGAGGTCCGCAAACCTGTCGCAGACGCTGTCATTGCCATGTACCACAAAAACCTGCTGAGGCTTCTTTTCAAAGGCTCCGATCCATTCTAACAGTCCGTTCTGGTCGGCATGTCCGCTGATATCATGCATCTCCTCGATCCGCGCCTCTACATCGATGGACTCCCCAAACAGCTTGACCGTCCGGTTTCCATCCTGGAGGATCCTGCCCAGCGTCCCCTCCGCCTGGTATCCGGCGAAGACGATCGTACACTCCTTGCGCCACAGGTTATGCTTCAGATGGTGGCGGATCCGTCCGGCATCACACATGCCAGATGCAGAGATGATGACCTTTGGCCTGGCATCAAAGTTGATGTTCCTGGACTCTTCACTGGTGACGGAAAGCTTAAGGCCCGGAAATGAGATTGGGTTGATTCCCTGCTCCACCAGTTCCTTCGTCTCGTCATCATAGCAGCTTGTCATATTTTCCTTGAAGACATGGGTTGCCTCCACCGCCAGCGGGCTGTCTACGTAGACTTCAAAATTCTCATGACCGTGGATCAGGCGCGCCGCCTTAATCTGCCTGAAAAAGTATAACAGTTCCTGGGTACGGCCGACTGCAAACGCCGGAAGCACCACGTTGCCGCCCGCATCCAGGGTCTCCTGCACGATGCGGACCAGCTCCGTGATGTGATCCGCGCCCTTTTTGTGGAAGCGGTCGCCGTAGGTGGATTCCATCACCACATAATCAGCTTCTTTTGTATACTGGGGATCTTTGATCAGCGGTTTGTTCTTGTTGCCGATATCTCCGGAGAACACGATCTTTTTCTCCGTCTCCCCTTCTTTCATCCAGATTTCAATAGATGCAGAGCCAAGCAAATGACCGATATCCGTAAACCGGACCCGGATATTCTCACTCAGCTCCACAATCTCGTTGTACTCACATGGCATCAGATGCGTGAGAAGTCCCAGCGCATCGTTCATTTCGTAGAGCGGCTCGACCTCCGGCCGCCCGGCACGCCTTGCCTTCCGGTTCTTCCACTCCGCCTCCATCTCCTGAATGTGGGCGCTGTCCTTCAGCATGATATTGCACAAATCGCAGGTGGCATCCGTCGCCACGACTTTCCCCCGAAAGCCTCGCGCGTAGATGAACGGGAGCAGCCCCGCATGGTCAATGTGGGCATGGGTCAGGAGCACATATTCAATGTCCGAATAAGGGACAGGAACTTCCTCATTCTCATAGATATTGGCCCCCTGTTCCATACCACAGTCAACCAGAAGCTTTGTGCCCCCCACTTCCAGATAGTGGCAGCTCCCCGTCACTTCATGATCCGCCCCAATAAACATCAGCCTCATAAAATCCCTCCTCGCTTTTCTTCTGAAATCCCATCAGATAATGATACAAATCATGCCGCCATTGCTGTCGTTGATGATCTTCTGCAGGGCGTCCTGCAGCTTGATCTGGCAGTCCTCCGTCATCTGGCTTACCTTCGCCTGAATCCCGTCTTCCACAATCTGTTCGATGGATTTTCCAAAGATATTGGTATCCCAGATTCCATCCTCCCTGTTCCTCGCATTTTCCTTCATGTAAGAGATCAGGTCTTCCGCCTGCTGCTCGCTTCCCACGATCGGGGCGATCTCCGTCTGGATATGCGCTTTGATCAGGTTGATGGACGGCGCCTCCGCCTTCATCTTGACTCCGTATTTATTGCCATGCTTGATCACCTGCGGCTCATCCAGAATGATCTCTGAACGGTCCGGTGTCACCACGCCGTAGCCCTTCATGCGGACCTGGTTCAGCGCGTTCAGCACCTTGTCATATTCGGTCTGCATGGATGCCAGTTCCCTGAGCTTTTGCATCAGCTGGTATTCATCTTCAATATCAATTCCTGCAAAATCACTCAGTGTCTGATAGTAGTAGCCGTCTTCCATGCCGACCTGCACCGATACGCTGCCGTCCGACAGGTTCATCTGGTCTACTTTCATCGTCCGGATCGCCTCCGCTGTACCGTCGGATAAGTCGGAAGGCACATCCTTCATATGGTGTACCCGTCCCATCAGGTCTTTTGCCTTTTGTACCACCTGTGCCTTCAGCCAGTGGGTAGACGGCAGGATCTCAAGCCATTTGGGAATAAAGAAATCCACTTCCGTGACCGGAAATTCCTTGAGGACCTTCTCAAGGATCAAAAAGATATCCTCTTCCTTTAACTGTTCGCAGTTCACCGGCATGACCGTGACGCCATGATGCTCCTGCATCTCCTTTGCCAGCCGCAGCGTCTCTTCTGAATAGGGGCGGTCGGAATTCAAAAGGATGATAAATGGTTTTCCGATGGCCTTAAGCTCCTGTACAGCCGTATCCTCCGCACCTATGTAAGCCTCCCGCTTTAAATCCCCAAAAGAACCGTCCGTAGTGACGACGATGCCGATGGTAGAATGGTCCTTGATAACTTTGCGGGTCCCAATCTCTGCCGCGCGGGTAAAGGGAATCTCCGTATCGAACCAGGGTGTCCTGACCAGCCGTTCTTTTTCATTCTCGATATGTCCGGTCGCCCCGTCCACCATAAAACCGACGCAGTCGATCAGCCGCACCTTTGCCTGGATTCCGTCAGCAAGCTGGATGAGAGCCGCCTCCTTCGGGATGAACTTGGGCTCCGTCGTCATGATCGTCTTGCCTGCGGAGGATTGGGGCAGCTCATCTCTGGTACGGGTCTTCTTATGTTCATCTTCCATCTCCGGCAGCACCAGCCGTTCCATGAACCGCTTGATAAAGGTGGACTTGCCGGTCCTCACCGGTCCAACCACGCCGATGTAGATCTCGCCTCCGGTCCTCGCTTTGATATCCTTATATACGTTGTAGTTCTCCATGAAGATACCCCCTTGCTATACTGATAAAGTATATGCCAGGGGGAATCTGATTATTTGCAATTTATCGGAATATTTCGTCCGGCATCAATTTTTTGACGGCATATACAGATGCCTCGGAATACCGTTGACCATGACGCAGGGGTAATCGCCCTGGATCAGAGGCCGCACATAATCGATAAATTCCTCGGTAACGTAGGTGCCTTCCTTGTTGATCCACTCTCTCGGCACCAGCTTCTCACCGTTGGCGATCTTATGGACATCATAGATGCCGGTCGCGCACTGGTACGGATCGTCGGACACACGGTCAATGACGACCATCTTGCCGCTGTCGCCCTCATCCGCCGCCTTTACAGCTGCGCCGCCTACCATGAACGCCTCATTGACATCCACACGGGAAGCCAGATGTGCCGCGCTCCTCTGTAAGGTGCTGAATTCTACAGCCCTGGTCTTACAGCCGATCTCTGCGCTGACTCTGCCTGCAAGGTAGCTTGCCGAACCCGTCAGCTGCTTGTGGCCGAAAGCGTCTACATAGTCGGAACCTGCGCCAAGCTCGCTGACATATTTGCCGTCCTTCGTCTTGATGCCCTCAGACACAGCCACGACGACCACATCTTTCTTCTCAAGAAGCTTTCTGACTTTCGCAATAAATTTGTCCACGTCAAAGACCAGCTCCGGAAGGTAGATCAGATCCGGTCCGTCGCAGTCCTCGCCTTTAGACAGGGCGGAAGCCCCTGTCAGCCAGCCGGCGTTCCTTCCCATGATCTCCACGATCGTGACCAGCTTTTTCTTGTAGGAAAAGCCAAGGCCGTCGCGGATGACTTCCTTCGTGGAGGTCGCTATGTACTTCGCAGCGCTTCCATATCCCGGTGTGTGGTCGGTCAGGGCCAGGTCATTGTCAATCGTCTTTGGCACGCCCACAAACTTCTGGCTCTGTCCCGTCAGGATCGCATAGTCAGAAAGCTTTTTGATGGTATCCATCGAATCATTGCCGCCGATATAGATAAAGCATTCGATATTCAGCTTGTTGAGGATATCGAAGATTTTTACATAAATCTCCTGATTCTCATGGATATCCGGCAGCTTATAACGGCAGGTTCCAAGAAATGCAGACGGGGTCCGCTTTAAAATCTCGACATCCAGCTCGCTCCTGATATATTTAGACAGATCCACGTACTGCTCATCCAGCAGTCCCTGAATCCCGAACATCATCCCGTATACCTTCTTTGCCCCGCGGTCCATAGCGGTACGGTATACGCCTGCCAGGCTGGAATTGATCACTGCTGTCGGTCCGCCGGACTGTCCTACGATTACATTTCCCTTCATGAATAAACCCTCCATTTCGTCACTAAAATTGATAGGTCTATTCTACCACAAAAAAGAGGGAAAAGTCTACTGCTTTCCCCTCCAAATCTCTCAATTTTCTGACTATTCGCTCAAATATGCCTTCTTTACCGAGTCGTCATCCATCAATTTTTTCGCATCCCCGCTCAGGACAATGCTCCCCGTCTCAAGGACATACGCCCGGTGGGCGATGGACAGCGCCTTTTTCGCATTCTGCTCAACTAAAAGTACGGTCACGCCATCCCGGTTCACCTCCTGGATGATGTCAAAGATTTCATTTACGTAGATCGGGGACAGCCCCATCGACGGCTCATCCATGACGATCAGCTTCGGATGGGACATCAGCGCCCGCCCCATCGCAAGCATCTGCTGCTCACCGCCGGAAAGCGTGCCTGCAAGCTGGTTCTTCCGCTCTTCCAGACGTGGGAAACGGCCATAGACCATCTTTAACGTCTCTTCCATCTCGTCCTTGTCGCTGCGGCTGTAAGCCCCCAGCTTCAGGTTTTCCAGTACGGTCCTCTGGGCAAACACCCGGCGGCCTTCCGGCACATGGGCGATCCCCATATAGACCAGCTTGTGTCCCGGCACCTTTGTAATGTCTTTCCCGTCATAGACGATCGTACCGCTTTTTGAAGGAATCAGCCCGGTAATGGTCTGAAGCGTCGTGGTCTTTCCCGCCCCGTTCGCGCCGATGAGCGCAATGATCTCTCCCTGGTTTACGTCAAAAGAGATTCCTTTCAGCGCCTGGATCACACCGTAGTATACTTCCAGATTTTTCACTTCCAGTATTGCCATATCGTCCTCTCCTCCTACTCGCCAAGATATGCGGTGATGACCCGCTTATCGTTCAGTACTTCCGATGTCTCGCCCTGGATCAGTACCTGGCCAAAGTTCAGCACAGTCAGCTTTTCGCAGATTCCCGACACCAGCTTCATATCATGCTCGATCAGCAGGATGGTCATGTCAAAATTGTCCCGCACGAACCGGATCGTCTCCATCAGCTCCGCCGTCTCGTTTGGATTCATGCCTGCCGCCGGCTCATCCAGCAGAAGGAGCTTCGGCTCCGTCGCCAGCGCTCTGGCTATCTCCAGCTTCCTCTGCTTGCCATAAGGCAGGTTTGACGCCTTATAGTCGCATTCCCCATCCAGGTCAAACACCTTCAAAAGCTCCATCGAACGCTCATTCATCTCTTTTTCCGTCCTGAAATACTTTGGCAGACGGAAGATTCCCTCCAGCGTGGAATACTTGTAATGGTTATGAAGCCCGACCTTTACATTGTCAAGCACGCTCAAATTCTTAAACAGACGGATGTTCTGGAAGGTTCTTGCGATGCCCTCCTGATTGATGTCGATCGTCCTCTTTCCAGTGATATTCTTCCCGTCCAGCTGGATACTCCCGTTGTCCGGTTTGTAGACGCCGGTCAGCAGGTTGAACACCGTAGTCTTTCCTGCGCCGTTTGGTCCGATCAGTCCATAGAGCTGGCCCTTTTCAATCGTCACACTGAAGTCATCCACCGCCTTCAGACCGCCAAAGGAGATGCCCAGATTTCTCACTTCCAACATAGCCATGATTATGCAGCCTCCTTTGTCTCGTGTCTCTTCTTTTTCAGCTTATCCATAAATACGGCCCGCATCTCGATCGCCTTGGGGCTTGAGTTGAACAGCATCATCGCGATCAGCACGATGGCGTAGATCAGCATACGGTAGTTGTTTAAGCCCCTCAAAAGCTCGGGAAGCAGAGTCAGGACTACGGCGGCGATCATAGAGCCGCGGATATTGCCAAGACCGCCAAGCACCACGAACACTAGGATCATAATGGACATATTGTAGCCGAAGTTCTTCGGGGTCGCCGCAAGGGTAGACAGGTTATGGGCGTACAATACGCCTGCAACGCCTGCCAGCGCCGCGGAGACAGAAAATGCCATCAGCTTATACTTTGTAATGTTGATTCCCACAGACTCCGCCGCAATCCGGTTGTCACGGATCGACATGATGGCGCGGCCTGTCCTGGAATTGATCAGGTTCAGCACGATAAACAGCGTGAGGAGCACCAGAAGGATGCCGATGGTAAAGGTAGCCGCCTTCGGTGTTCCGGTGATGCCCTGCGCTCCCTTGATGATGACAACGCCTGTCTCATCCATCCCGAGAGAAGTCGTATCCTTGATGGAAAAATGAAAACCGCTGCTGTCCTTTCCCACATACATCACGTTGATCAGGTTCTTGATGATCTCACCAAACGCCAGGGTCACAATCGCCAGATAGTCGCCTTTCAGCCGCAGTACCGGAATCCCGATCAGGATACCAAACATTCCCGCCACCGCCGCTCCGATCAGCAGCGCGATGCCAAAGCGGACGCCTACGCTCGGAATCACGTTCTCCATGCTCTTTGTAAAAAATGCGCCTGCAAATGCGCCAACACACATAAAACCTGCGTGCCCCAGGCTCAGCTCTCCCAGAATCCCCACCGTCAGGTTTAAGGACACGGCAAGGATCACGTAGGTACAGAGCGGAACCAGAAGTCCCTTCAACAGACTTGTCATATTGCCGCTCATTGATAATGCCTGCATCAGAATCCAGCATCCGATCACAATGGCGTATGTAATGCTGTTCTGAATCAATATTTTATTCTTCTTCATCACACACCCCTACACTTTCTCATTCATCTTTTTCCCTAATATGCCGGTCGGCCGGACTAACAGTACGACGATCAGCACCGAGAATACAATCGCATCCGACAACTGGGATGAGATATACGCCTTAGAAAGGTTCTCGATCACACCCAGCAGGATGCCGCCGATCAGAGCGCCCGGAATCGATCCGATCCCGCCGAATACCGCCGCAACAAACGCCTTGATGCCGGGCATCGATCCGGTATAAGGAGTCAGGGAAGGATAGGTGGAGCAAAGCAGGGCTCCCGCAATCGCGGCAAGCGCCGAACCGATCGCAAAGGTGATCGCGATCGTTTTATTCACATCGATGCCCATCAGGGTCGCAGCCCCATTGTCCTCAGACACGGCAAGCATCGCCTGTCCCACCTTCGTCTTGTTGATAAAAGTGGTCAGGGTCACCATAATAATGATACAGACTGCGATCGTCACCAGGGTAACGCCACTGATCGTAAGCTGGCCGCCTGCCAGCTTCAGGCTCGGCACATTCACGACAGATGTGAACTGGCGCGCGTTGGAGCCGAAGATCAAAAGCGCAATATTCTGCAGAAGGTAGCTGACACCGATCGCCGTGATCAGAACCGCCAGGGGAGATGCGCCGCGCAGGGGCTTGTACGCCACACGCTCGATCGTCACGCCCAGAATCGTGCAGACGGCAACCGCCACCAGGATGCCAAGCAGGGGAGGCAGGTTCAGGGTGCTGACAACCGTAAAGATGGCAAACCCTCCTACCATGATGATATCGCCGTGGGCGAAGTTCAGCATCTTCGCGATGCCGTAAACCATCGTATACCCAAGGGCGATAATGGCGTAAATGCTGCCCAGGCTGATGCCGTTGATTAAGTAAGACAGGAAACTCATGGATAATACACCTCTCTATCTGTTTAAAGTACCGCAATAAACATTTATGTCGAATTATATCATAGGAGGAAACGAAGTGCAAGAAGAAAAAGAGGACCGTCACGGGGACGGCCCTCCTTTGGCTAAAATCCTATGTACCGGAAATTACTGCATTTCGTAAGCACCGTTTACAATCTTAACCGCCTTCGGAGCCTTGTTCGGCTCACCTGCCGCGTTCCAGGTCATGCCTGCGCCGGTCAGGCCATCGATCGAAATCTCGGTCATGGCAGCCTTCATCGCATCACATATATCGGATACGCTCATATCGCTGGTGATGCCCGCTTTCTCACCTGCAGCCTTGATCGCATAAACTGCATCGTAAGCATCTGCCGCAAACTGGTTTGGAGTCTCGCCGTAACTTGCCACATAAGCTTCGGTAAAGTCTTTGCTGTCTGCCTCGTCAGCAGAGAATGGGGTCAGAAGCATCAGACCCTCTGCCAGAGAGATGTCAAAGTTCTCCACAGACAGGATACCGTCCATACCGTCACAGCCAAAGAACAGCGGTGCAAACTCTTTGTCGGAAGCCTGCTTCAGGATGGTGGAAGCCTCCTGATAGTAGATTGGCAGGAATACCAGCTCTGCGCCGGCTTCTTTTGCCTTGTCAAGCTGTACGGAGAAATCGGTATTGGTGTCGGCAGTAAACGCCTCATCTGCTACCACTTCAATCCCCTGGTTGCCGGCCTCTTTCACAAACGCCTCACGGATACCGGAAGAATACTCGGTAGAGCTGTCATAGATGATCGCCACTTTGGTAGCCAGCTTGTTCTCACCGATATATTTTGCAGATGCAGTACCCTGGTCCGGGTCAGCAAAACATACACGGAATACATTATCCGGAGCCACACACTCTACTGCGGAACCGGACGGGGTGATCTGGAACAGGTTATCATTGGCAGACTCTGCTGAAACAGCGATACATGGCTTGGAAGTAACCGCGCCGACCAGCATCTGCATCCCCCAGTCTTTCAATGTATTGTAAGCATTCACCGATTTCTCCGGGTCATGCTCGTCATCCTGGGAATTCAGTTCAAGCATGGTGCCGCCGATGCCGCCCGCCGCATTGATCTCCTTGATTGCCAGGTCAACGCCATTCTGAACAGCCACGCCATAAGCTGCTGCCGGACCGGTCAGAGGACCGACTACGCCGATCTTAAATGCCGGACCTGCTGTGGAGCTGTCTGCCGCACTGTCTGCACCTGCTGCCGGTGCTGCGGTCGTCTCTGCAGTCGTGTTTCCGCCGCCACATGCGGTCAGGGATGCTGCCATCGCTACTGCCAGCCCAAGACTAACTAATTTTCTCATAAATACTTTCCTCCTCATGATAATAAAACCGGCTTCTGATTCTGACAGAAGCCGAGCTCTAAAGCTTAATTTATTATAGTAGGATAAAAATACATTGTCAAGACTTTTGTGCGTTAAAGTGATATCTTATTCCACGGAATGTCCGGGCTTTCGATGGTCTTATCCCGGAGCATCAGTTCATTTACCGCCTCCGAGGCCGGTTTGCCTCCAAACAGCACCTCGTTTACTTCCGTGATGATGGGCATCGGAACACCGTATTTTTCTGCAAGCGCCGCGCCTGCTTTTGTGGAATACACGCCCTCGACCACCATCTGAACCTCATCCATCGCCGCCTGCATGGAGTAACCTTTTCCGATCAAAATGCCCGCGCGGCGGTTCCGGCTGTGCATGCTGGCGCAGGTCACGATCAGGTCTCCGATGCCTGACAGTCCGCAGAAGGTCTGGAACTGGCCGCCCATCGCGATTCCCAGCTTCGCGATCTCATAGATCCCGCGGGTGATCAGGGCCGCCTTTGTGTTGTCGCCATAGCCAAGCCCGTCCGCAATGCCCGCGGCAAGGGCGATCACGTTCTTAAGCGCCCCGCCTATCTCGATCCCCACGATATCCGGGCTGGTGTAGACACGGAATACCTCGCTCATAAATACATTCTGGATATATTTTGCCGAATCTTCATCTTTCGCGCCGGCAACGCAGGTGGTCGGAAGTCCCCGGCTCACCTCTTCCGCATGGCTGGGTCCCGACAAAACGGCAACATTCGCCTTTGGAATCTCGCTCTCGATGATCTCGGAGAGCGTCATAAGCGTACTCTCCTCAATCCCCTTTGCCACATTGACGATCAGCTGCCCATAACGGCAGTACGGCTTCATCTTCGCCGCCGTACCCCGGACATAGATGGACGGCACTGCCATCACAAGGATATCCTTGTCAGCCATTGCGTCCTGCAGGGAAGCCGTAAACGCCATATCTTCCGGAAGCACCAGTCCCGGAAGCGTCTTTAGCGCCCTTGTCTCTCTTAAGTTTTCCACCTCATGCTCCAGTGCGGACCATACCGTCACCTGGTGTCCGTTCTTATGTAGCAGTGCAGATAATGCAATGCCCCAGCTTCCTGCGCCTATGATTCCGATTGCTGCCATGATGTCACTCCTTCTTTTTTGCGCCTAGTTTATTTTCTGTCCCATTGATAAGTCGTTTGATATTGGTCCTGTGACGCCAGATCCCCATGATGCTGATCACCGCCGCCATGCCGTAAAATTCCATCAGATACCGGGAGGCGATTCCATAGTCCCCTCTGTGCCCGAAAAAGACCATGCCGATAAAAAACAAGATCATGACCAGAATCGAGCCAAGGGACACATACCGGGTCACGGCTACTGTCACCACAAAGACCACCAGGCAGACTAACATCACCCGCCAGTCGGTGGAAAACAGAAGCCCCGCAGAGGCCGCAATGCCCTTGCCGCCCTTAAATCCCATAAAAAACGGATAGTTATGTCCGAGGATTACGCCAAATCCGGTGTAGAGCAGGTAGAGATAGATCATCTCCGGCTGCGACCGGAACAGATACCGGGTCAAAAGGCAGGCAAACACCATCTTAAAACAGTCGCCGAGAAATACGATGAACCCCGCCTTCACCCCCATCACACGGAGCACATTGGTACTGCCGGCATTTCCGCTGCCGTGCTGGCGGATATCCATTCCCTGTGATTTGCTGTAAAGATAGCCGGTCTGAAACAGACCGAACACATACCCCATTGCCAGACAGATAACACGCTCCATACCTACTCCTTTCCGGAACGTTCCCGGATAATGAACTTCAGGGCTGTTCCTCTGAACCCAAATGATTCCCTGATCTTATTCTCCAGATAACGGACATAGGAGAAATGCATCAGTTCCTTGTCGTTTACAAAGATGACAAAGGTCGGCGGCTTCACCGCAACCTGGGTCATATAATAAAGCTTCAGGCGTTTGCCCTTGTCGGACGGCGGCTGCTGCAGCGCCACGGCTTCCGTCATGATCTCGTTCAGCACGCCGGTTGCAATCCTCAGCGTCTGGCTCTCTCTCACCAGGTCGATCAGCTCAAACATCTTGCCAATCCTCTGCCCCGTCACCGCCGAGATGAACACGATCTCCGCGTACTGCATGAAGGAAAGGGTATCCTGCACCTTTCTCGTGAATTCATAGATCGTCTTGTCATTCTTCTCGATGGCATCCCACTTGTTCACCGCCACGATGATGCCCTTGCCCCGGTCATGGGCGATGCCTGCGATCTTGGCATCCTGTTCTGTCACGCCCTCTGTGGCGTCTATCATCAGGATGACCACGTCGGCGCGTTCCACTGCCGTCACGGTACGGATGATGCTGTAGCGTTCCAGGTCCTCCTTGATCTTGCTCTTTCTGCGAAGACCTGCGGTATCGATAAAGATATAATCCGTGCCGCCATAGGATACCTCCGTATCCACCGCATCTCTGGTCGTTCCCGCGATGTTGGAGACGATCACCCTGTTTTCTCCCAGCATCTTGTTGATCAGGGAGGATTTGCCCACATTGGGCTTTCCTACGATCGCCACCTTCGGACGCTCGTCCTCCTCTTCTTCCAGCTGCTCTGCACGGAAATGCTTCGTCACCTCGTCCAGCAGATCGCCGATGCCAAGGCGGGAAGCCGCGGATACCGGAACCGGGTCGCCGATCCCGAGATTGTAAAATTCATAGACGTCGTTGCCGAATTTCTGGAAGCTGTCCACTTTGTTTACCGCCAGCACAACCGGCTTTCTGGACTTGCGGAGCATGTCTGCCACCTTGGAGTCCGAATCCACCAGGCCCTGGCGAACATCCACGATAAAGATGATGACGTCCGCGGTGTCGATGGCGATCTGCGCCTGCTCTCTCATCTGGGACAGGATGATATCCTTGCTGTCCGGCTCGATGCCGCCTGTATCGATCAGCGTAAAATTCATATCCAGCCAGTTGCAGTCCGCATAGATCCGGTCTCTGGTCACCCCGGGAGTATCCTTGACAATGGAGATGGTATCTCCCGCCAGTACATTAAATAACGTTGACTTTCCCACATTTGGGCGTCCTACGATTGCTACGATTGGTTTACTCATAATTTATATCTCCTTTAGTTCGTATCCTTGATAACGGGCAGTCTCTTCTTCTGTCGGATACAATACAGACCGTACAAAATCCTGACCGCTTGATTTTACAATATTCACCGGGACTTGTAAAGCATTTTGCACGTCAGCCCTGGTAATATCATCCAAAAAGACCTCTTCTCCGCTGCGGAACATGCAGACGGGAAGCAGCAGGCGGTCTCCCAGTTCCCGACCGTCCAGCTGTTTCATGATGTCCTGTCCGGTGACAAGCCCCGCCACCGTGATCATCTCCCCGAAGAAATCATTGCGGATGGGGTACAGCTTCACGGTCTTCTGCGGATACTTCGCAATGATCTTGTCGATCTGCTGCCGGATATATGGAGCAGCCAGATATCCCGTGGCGATGGACACCGTCTCGGCCTTTGGCTCCTCTTCTGCCGTCTCGCCAAGCGCTTCCGTCACCTCAGAGTCCAAAAGCCGGAGCATGCCGACCCCGTTCTCAAGCTGTGGAAAACCGTCATAGCGCTCATCCTCCGGCATCTGCCGCCCTGCCAGGATATAAAACTCGTCGCTGGCATGGATAAAATGGGTACCGTGCTCCGCAAACAGCTTTTTCTGCCACCGCTCGATGACCGTCAGCGCCGCCTCTGCAGATTCCCGGTCAAACGGTTTTAACGGATACAGGCCTTCCCGGTATTTTGACAGGCCCACCGGCACCACGGACACGCTCTCCATATAAGGAAGATATCCCGAAAGGTCCCGGATCGTCCGTTCCAACTCCTCCCCGTCGTTGACCTCCCGGCAGAGTACGATCTGCCCGTTCATCGGAGTTCCGGCCTCATACAGGCGGTCGATCAGCTTCAATGCCTGTCCCGCAAAACGGTTGTGGAGCATGTCGCAGCGGAGCTGCGGGTTCGTGGTATGCACCGAAATATTGATCGGCGCCAGCTTAAAATCGATAATCCTCTGGATGTCATGCTCCTTCATGTTCGTCAGGGTCACATAATTCCCCTGCAGGAAAGAAAGCCTGGTATCGTCATCCTTAAAGTACAAAGTCTCCCTCATCCCGGGAGGCATCTGGTCTATAAAACAGAAAATGCACTTGTTGGTGCAGGATTTGTAATCGCTCATCAGACCGTTCTCAAAGGTGAGCCCCAGATCCTCGTAGTCGTTCTCGATCTCCAGCTCCCACAGCTCTCCGTCTGCCTTCTCCACCAGCATCACCATGCTTTCGCTGTCCACATAATACTCGTAATCAAAAATATCTTCCACGGCATTGCCGTTAATTTTCAAAAGCCTGTCCCCCGGCTCAAGCTCCAGCTCCTCGGCGATGGACCCTGCATCGACCGCCTTAATTAAATGTCCTGTATCCTTCATAATTTATTCCTCTCGTGATTGTGATTCTATCATATCAACATTCATCTGCTTTGTAAAGGAATCCGATTTTGTTTTTTTTTACAAAATTAGACATAAGCTATTGACTGCTTGCTTTATAAAATGTTATAAATTAGTGTAGGATTTTAGCGCAATATCATTTTCGAAGGAGTTAATATCATGGCGAATAACTATGTTTTTAATGATATCCTGCCGGTTGCACCGCTGAAGCTGGCTGCACTGGAGAGCTGCCGGGACCTGGCACAGAAGGTCAACGACCATATCGTGAAGTTCCGCAGAAATGATATCGAAGAGCTGCTGCGCCGCCAGCAGGATCTGAATTACCGCGGTTATGACGTAGATTCTTATCTTCTGAACTGTTCCTGCCCCAGATTTGGCACTGGCGAGGCAAAAGGTGTGATCAAAGAGTCCATCCGCGGCGCAGATTTATTTGCGATGGTGGATGTGACTAATTACAGTATTCCGTACACAGTCTGCGGCTATACCAACCACATGTCCCCGGACGACCATTATCAGGATCTGAAACGGATCGTTGGAGCCAGCGTAGCCACGGCCCACCGAGTCAACGTGATCATGCCCTTTTTATATGAAGGCCGCCAGCACAAGAGAAGCCACCGGGAATCTTTAGACTGCGCGATGGCGCTGATGGAGCTGGTCAATATGGGGGTTGACAATATCATCACCTTTGACGCACACGATCCCCGCGTCCAGAATTCAATCCCGCTCAACGGATTTGACAACTTCATGCCGACGTACCAGTTTGTCAAAACCCTGTTTAGCCATGATAAGGAACTTCGGATCGACAAAGACCATCTGATGATCATCAGCCCGGATGAGGGAGCTATGGACCGCGCCGTATATCTTGCCAACAACTTGAGCGTGGACATGGGCATGTTCTACAAGAGAAGAGATTACTCCAAAGTCGTCGACGGACGCAACCCGATCGTAGCTCATGAGTTCCTCGGTTCTTCCGTAGAGGGCAAGACGGTGCTGATCATCGATGATATGATTTCATCCGGCGAGAGCATGTTAGACACTGCCAAGGAGCTGAAAGAACGCAAGGCCAGGAAAGTCATCATCTGCTGTACCTTCGGTCTGTTCACCAGCGGACTTGAAAAATTTGACGAATTTTATGAAAAAGGCTATATCGACTATGTGATCACCACCAACTTAAACTACCGCCCTCAGGCACTTTTAGAGCGTGAGTGGTATCTGGAAGCCGATATGAGCAAATACCTTGCCGCTATCATCAATTCTTATAACCACGACGTTTCCATCGGCCGCGCGCTGTCCCCGACCGAGAAGATCCAGAAGCTGGTGCAGAAATACCAGGCTGGCGGCTACGAATACTTCCAGACGATTGTTTAAACTGCAAAAAGCTTCCCGGCGACCAGTACCCTGCCTGTGAGGGTCAGTCGCCGCGGAAGCTTTTTATTGTTATTCGCTCTTATTTCAGGCACAGGAAAGCGGCCAGATTCCCTCTTTCATTGCCCGTTGTCCGGTGAGAAAACAAATATTCCGGGTTGCAGTGGGTACAGATATCCGTCGTGTGGATATTCTCCCGGCGGACACCGGCCTCTTCAAAGATGATCTGATTGGCCCGCCACAGGTTGAGCTGATGTTTACCGCTTCCCTTTTTATAGGACAGTTCTGTATGGTAAGAAGGATCAAATGCCGCCCGGAACTCCCGGACAACCTCCTCTCCCACCTCAAAACAATCCTGGCAGATGCTCGGACCGATACAGACGATCAAATCCTCTGGCCTGGTCCCATATTCACGCCCCATCGCATCGACAGCGGCCTGACCGATGCGTTTCACCGTGCCTTTCCAGCCGGAATGAACAAGCCCGACAGCCCGTTTTACCGGGTCCACCAGATAGAGAGGAACACAATCCGCATAGAAAGTCACAAGCGTGATCCCCGGCACATTGGTGATCAGACCGTCCACATCCTGATAATCTCGTTCCTTTGTGATTCCTTTTCCGGCATCCTCCTCCACGACTTTTCTGATATTAGCCGTGTGTGTCTGCCAGGACAGCACCATGCGCTCTGCATCGACCTCCAGTGCGGCCGCCATACGGCGGTAATTCTCCATGACGTGTTCCGGGCGGTCGCCTCTCGTAAATGTGAGATTCATCGTCGCAAACTTTCCTTCACTGACCCCGCCAAGCCTGGTCGAAAAAGCATGGCTCACAATACCTGACTCTTCAAGCGCAGGGAATGCAAGATAGGGAACGCCGTTTCGTTCCCGGAGCACAACGCCGTCTCGTCTCGTCCCTGTTTCCGGGCAGGGTTTTCTCTTCCATTCAAGATTCATTTGTAAATCCTCCCGTCCATCTTCCTATATCCTTTTTCTCCCGTCTCAGAATGCATCGCAGATCCATCTGATCTCCTCACCCAATATGGCAACTACGTCAAACCGGCATGGGGTTTCCTCCCCATACCGGTTCTGGTACAGATAATACCTGGCTGCCGCCCGGACTTTCTGCTGCTTATAAGGTCCGACCGCCTCGGCCGGGTCTCCCTTGCTGTCATCGTGGCGGTACTTGACTTCCACAAATACCAGATAGGAACCATCTCTGGCAACCAAATCGATCTCCCCCTGTCTGCACCGATAGTTCCTCTCGAGTATCTCAAGCCCCCGGCTTTTCAGGTAGCCGGCCGCCCGTTTTTCATATTCGCTGCCAAGCATCCGTTTGTTTTTTCTTTCCATTTTATCTTCCGCTATAAAAAGTTCTTGATAAAAGTCCGCCTGTGGATCGGGCACGGTCCAAACTCCCTGAGGGCACCGGTATGGACCGACGTCCCGTATCCTTTATGCTTCGCAAACCCATACTCAGGAAACAGGGTATCGTACTCTTTCATCATATGGTCCCTGGTTACCTTCGCAAGAATGCTTGCAGCCGCGATCGAAACGCTTTTTGCATCCCCTTTTATGATCGGGACCTGCATCATCTCCAGCCCCGGGATCGTAACCGCATCATTCAGCAGGATATCCGGGACCACGGACAGACCTTCGACTGCCCGGCGCATCGCCTCGTAGGTTGCCTGCAGGATATTGATCTCGTCGATGACATCCGGTCCTACAATGCCTACGCTCCAGGCGACCGCTTTTTCTTTGATTTCCAAAAACAGTTCTTCCCTGCGTTTTTCCGATAATTTCTTGGAGTCGTTCAAAAACAGGATCTCACAGTCCTTTGGAAGCACCACAGCTCCTGCCACGACAGGCCCCGCCAGAGGCCCCCGTCCTGCCTCATCAATGCCGCAGATATTGTCGCAGGCGGCATACGTATATTCGTATTCTTTCATCAGCTCCAGGCGTTCCCGTTCTGCCTGCAGCTTTTCTTCGCTTATCTTCCTTGCCATTCTATGACCTTTCCTGTAATCTGTTCTTTCGCCACATTTGCAACGTCAGAATCTCTGCTGTCTGTACTGTGATTCCGGTTATCTCCGAGCACAAAATACTCGTCTTTCCCGAGAACCACCGGTTGGTCGGCGCGCTTTGCCTTCTCGATTGGTTCCGCCCCATAATCCTCGCCGAGCCGTTCTCCATCCACATACACGCTGCCGTCTATGATCTGCACCGTCTCTCCCGGCAGACCGACGATCCGTTTGATATAATACCGGTCTTTTCGATAACGGTAACGGAAGACAACGATGTCGTAACGTTCCGGTTCTTTAAAACGGAAGCTGATCTTATCTACCCAGATGCGTTCCCCGTCATGCAGCACCGGTTCCATCGAATCCCCGTCGACAGTCACCTTGCCCGCCACATAGCGATTCAGAATAAATGCCGCCGCAATGACGAACAGGATGAGCAGGCATCGCTTCCCAAGCTTTTTTCCTATTTTATGCATGGCCCGGCATCGTCTCCGGCCCCCTCATCAGAGGACGCGGCAGGCGGAAATTCCAGTGTGATCCGGCCAAGCTTCCCACTTCTAAAATCATCGATCAAAAGACCTGCCGCCTTAGACAGGTCGGCTTCCCCACCTTTCATCAGGCAGCCGCGTATCTTTGCAATCTGCTCCAGAGCCTGCGCTGCATCCTGGCCTTCAACCTGATACCGCTCCTTCAGGGAATCCGGATAATGCGCGATCAAAAAACGGAGCAGCTCCATGGCGAGCTCATCCCGGTTCAGGATCTGGTCATTGATCGATCCGATAAAGGCAAGGCGCAGCCCTACCATCTGATCTTCGAATCTGGGCCACAGGATTCCCGGCGTATCTAAAAGCTCCAGCGTCTTGTTTAAGCGAATCCACTGATTTCCTTTGGTAACGCCCGGCTTATTGCCAGTTTTGGCGCAGGCTTTTCCGGCAAAGGAATTGATGAATGTGGATTTCCCCACATTCGGAATGCCCACAACCATTGCACGGACCGGACGGTTTAAGATCCCCCGTCTTCTGTCGCGCTCGATTTTTTCCTTACACGCCTCCTGGACGATGCCGTTGATCTGCTTCAGCCCTGCCCCGCTGCGGGAATTTACTTTCACCACAAAATAGCCTTTGTCCTGAAACCATCTGGTCCATGCCTCATTCAGCCGTTCGCTTGCAAGGTCGGATTTGTTCAGCAGGATGATCCTGGCTTTCCCCTTGCCCAGCTCATCGATGTCAGGGTTGCGGCTGGCAAGCGGCACTCTGGCATCCACCAGCTCGATGATCAGGTCAATCAGTTTTATATCTTCCTTCATGGCACGTTTTGCTTTGGTCATGTGCCCCGGATACCATTGTATATTCATATAGCACCTTATTTTCTTTCTTAAAACTTCGTCTGGGAACGGATAAAGCTGAAATCGATCAGCGGAAACAGGCGAAGCCACACCTTACCGATTATCTGTTCCTGTTTTACATTTCCAATATTGGCAAACCGGCTGTCCTCGCTGCTCTCCCGGTTGTCACCGAGCAAAAAGTATTCATCCGGGCCAAGCTCCACAGGGTTTTCTGCAAGCCCGCCCAGGGACACCTTGTCAAGGTCATTTTCCGCTTCCAGCCGTTCTCCGTCGATATAGATATATCCGCCGGTGATCTGCACTGTCTCTCCTGGCAGTCCGATCACCCGCTTTACATTTGTCTTTTCATCTTCCCGCATAAAGACAACCACATCCATGCGGTCCGGTTTTCCAAAATCATAAGACAGCCGGTTCATCAGCACCACGTCATCCGGGCGCAGGCCGGGCGTCATGGACTGTCCTGCGATCCGAATCTGGGTCCCGAAGGCATACACGCAGAACCAGGCGAGCGCCAGCACGACAATAATATCCACGAGCCAGCCCGTGATGCGCCTAAGCAGGTTCGTTTCTTCATTCTGATAAAATTCCACGATCAGCACCTCCCCGCTCTTACCTGTGTATAAAAATCAAGGGACAATTTGCATTGTCCCTTGATTGGTGAATTATTTTACTAACTCTTTTACCTTAGCAGCTTTTCCTACTCTGTCTCTTAAGTAGTTCAGTTTCGCACGTCTTACTTTACCTCTTCTCACAACTTCGATGTTGTCAACGAATGGAGAATGTACCGGCCATGTCTTCTCAACGCCAATACCGCCGGAGTTCTTACGTACCGTAAAGGTCTCTCTGGAGCCGCCGTTCTGTCTCTTCAACACGGTTCCCTCAAATACCTGGATTCTTTCGCGGTTTCCCTCTTTAATCTTGTTGTATACACGAACGGTATCGCCAACATGGAATTCCGGGATAGATTCTTTTAACTGAGTTGCTTCGATGTTCTTAATAATATCATTCATTTGTGTGAACCTCCTTCATATGTTTGATGTTCTTTAATGCTTATCAGGCAACAGAGGACCATCTCTTTTTCTAGTCACAACAGATAAATATTACCATATCAGAAGGGGAAATGCAAGTGTTTTTTTAAGTGAAATGCCTTTTTCAAATTACAACTTATAATAATGCTAATTTAGCGATAAATCATTTTTCAACTGTTGATATTTTTGCTTAAATATCATATACTGAGTATATCAAAACAGAAAGAGAGAGGTTTGTCATGACAATTACATCCAATCTACTCCACTGCCTGATTCCCATCACTCAGTTTAACCGTGGTCAGGCTTCCCGGATTTTTGACCGACTCAGAACGGAGAAACAGCTTGTAGTGTTAAAAAACAACCAGCCTTCTGCCATTATCCTATCCCCGGAAGAGTATGAAAGGCTTTCTGAGATAGAGGAAAATTATCTGCTGCTTATGGAAGCCAGCGAACGTATAAAAAGAAGCGAAGGGAAAGATTCCATACCTTTTGAAGCGGTTCTTACCCGTTTAGGTATAACAGAACAGGAATTAAATGAAATGGAGGACGAAAATATCGAATGAAGTGGAAGATAACATTCTTAGAAGAAGCACTACAGGATTTAACAAAATTAGATGGTTCCGTCCGTGCCCGGGTTTTGAAAGGCCTTAGCAAAGTCAGTCAAAACCCTCTTCCGACCTCTCAGGGCGGGTACGGAAAACCGCTCGGGCATAAAAACGGAATCAATTTACGATTGAAACATAATCTATAACTCGTCTGTCCTCTTCAATTCCTCCAGATAAGCGGTCTCCTTCTTCGTCAGATTCGCCCCTTCGAGCAGATCCGGTCTGCGCTCCAGCGTCCGTTTGATCGACTGCTGCCTGCGCCACTCCTCGATATTTTTGTGATGCCCGGACAACAACACCTCCGGCACCCGCATCCCCTCATAGACTTCCGGTCTGGTGTACTGGGGATATTCCAGCAGGTTGTCGTGGAATGATTCAATCTCCGCTGACACATCGTTGTTCAGCACACCCGGAATCAGGCGGGAGATGCAGTCGATCATCACCATCGCCGGCAGCTCTCCTCCGGTCAGCACATAATCCCCAACAGAAAGATAGTCGGTCACGATCAGCTCCAGCGCCCGCTCATCGATCCCCTCGTAATGACCGCAGAGAAAGACTAGATCCTCCTCCCTGGCCAGCTCCTCGGCAATCTTCTGGTTAAATACCCTGCCCTGCGGCGTCATATAGAGCACCCTTGGACGCTTGCCCGTCCGCTCACAGAGGGCCTGATAGGCATCGCAGACAGGAGCCGCCTGCATCACCATGCCAGCGCCGCCGCCATATGGCGCATCGTCCACATGCCCGTGCTTCTCCTTCGTATAATCCCGGATATTGACCGCCTCAAGAGAGATCAGCCCCTTGTTCACCGCACGTCCGATGATGCTGGTGTTCAGCCCGTCCAGGACCATCTCGGGAAATAAGGTCAGAATGTGATAATTCATCGCCGGCCTCCTATAAATCCAGAAGCCCGTCCATGATATGGACAGTCATCGTCTGTGCCTCAAGATCCACGTTCAGGATACACTGCTTGATGGCGGGGAACAGGTATTCCTTCCCGTCTTTTCCGGTTATCACATAGACGTCGTTGGCCCCGGTCAGGATCACATCCTTCATCGTGCCAAACTCTTCCCCTGCATCTGTCACGACCTTTAAGCCGATCAGATCGACAATATAGTTTTCATCCGGTCCCGGCTCTCCTGCCTGTTCCCGCAGGATCAGAAGGTCTTTTCCTTTGTACTTCTCAATTTCATTAATATCATTAAATTCCTTAAACTTCAGGATTACCATGTTCTTAAAGAACTTGACGCCTTCGATGTTCAGCGTCATCTGCTCCCTGCCAGTGTCCAGAATCACTGTTTTCAATTTTTTAAAACGATTTGGCTCGTCGGTAGTCGGAAATACTTTGACCTCGCCTTTCACGCCATGTGTCGATGAAATCACACCTACCCGTAATGTCTGCTCCATAAACGTCCTCCAATTAACGACTTGTCTCACAGTTAAAAAAAGCTGCCGCAAAAATGCTGGCGGCAGCCTGACGGTCCTGCAGAATCCTACTGGATATCCACAACAACCTTTTTCTCTTCTTTGGAAGCAGCGGCTTTGACAACGGAACGGATTGCTTTCGCAATTCTTCCCTGCTTGCCAATCACCTTGCCCATATCGGAGGGAGCTACCTTCAGTTCAACCAGGGTTTCTCCATCCTTTTCCGTCTCGGTAACAACCACTTCATCCGGATTGTCAACTAATGCTCTCGCAATGACCTCAACTAATTCTTTCATAGCAATCACCTCTTAATTACTGGATGCCAGCGGTTTTTAAAAGTTTCGCTACTCTGTCAGTTGGCTGAGCACCGGTTGCTAACCATTTCTTGGTTGCTTCCTCGTTGAATTTGATACCGCTCGGCTCCAGGTTCGGATCGTAGGTACCAATCTCTTCGATGAATCTTCCATCTCTCGGGGATCTGGAATCTGCAACGACGATTCTATAGAAAGGAGCTTTCTTAGCGCCCATTCTCTTTAATCTCATCTTTACTGCCATGTCATTTCACCTCCTCTTACTCTTCGTAAAATCTATCAACAAATACAGAAATCTGCATTGTTATCAAATCCGGCATACCATCTTAAAATGGCATCTTGAACTTTCCGCCCAGCAAGCCGCCAAGTCCGCCGCGGCCCTTTTTGCCGCCCATCATGCCCGGAAGCTGTTTCATCATCTTTTTCATCTGGTCAAACTGCTTGACGATCCGGTTGACCTCGCTGATGTCCACACCGGCGCCTTTTGCAATCCGCTGCTTTCTGGAAAGGTTTATCAGGGACGGATTGGCGCGTTCTTCCTTCGTCATGGACAGGATGATCGCCTCGACCCGGTTCAGCGCAGACTCGTCTACCTCCGGAATGCCGCCTTTCATCTGCCCCATGCCCGGCATCATGCTCATGATGCTGTTCATGCCGCCCATCTTTTTGATCTGGAGCATCTGGTCCAGGAAGTCGTTGTAGTCAAACTCTGCCTTGCGCAGCTTCTGGCTCATCTCCTTCGCTTTTTCCTCATCTACTTCCAGTTCGGCCTTCTCGATCAGGGTCAGGATATCTCCCATCCCCAGGATCCTCGAAGCCATGCGATCCGGGTAAAACTGCTCCAAATCGGAGAGTTTCTCGCCCATACCTATATATAAAATCGGTTTTCCGGTGACGGAACGGATGGAAAGCGCCGCGCCGCCGCGGGTGTCGCCGTCTAACTTTGTTAAGATGACGCCGTCAATCCCGACTTTATCCTGAAACATCCCGGCTACGTTGACCGCATCCTGTCCGGTCATGGCATCCACGACCAGGATCGTCTGGTCCACCGAAACCGCAGCCTTGATCTGAACCAGCTCTTCCATCATGTTCTCATCGACATGAAGGCGTCCTGCCGTATCCAGGATCACAACGTTGTAGCCATTTTTTGCCGCATGTTCCACTGCGGCCTTTGCAATATTGACCGGATTCTGGTTCGTTCCCATAGAGAACACCGGAACCCCCTGTTTCTCACCGTTGATCTGAAGCTGCTCGACTGCCGCCGGACGGTATACGTCACAGGCCGCAAGCACCGGTTTTCTGCCCTTTGCCTTGAGCTTTCCGGCAATCTTCGCAGTCGTTGTCGTCTTACCTGCACCCTGCAGACCTGCCATCATGATGACCGTGATCTCACTCGCAGGCTTTAAGGCGATCTCCGTGGTATCGGAGCCCATCAGGCGGACCAGCTCCTCGTTGACGATCTTGATGACCATCTGCCCGGGCTGCAGGGAACCAAGCACCTCTTCCCCCACCGCACGTTCCTGGACGGAACTGATGAACTGCTTGACCACCTTGAAGCTTACATCCGCTTCAAGAAGCGCCATCTTGACTTCCTTTAACGCGCTTTTTACATCCGCTTCCGTCAGACGCCCTTTGCCCCGCAGGTTCTTAAACACATTCTGTAATTTATCGGACAAGCTTTCAAAAGCCATAAAAATCCTCCTGCTTTGAATCTGCATCCATGTCTTCCGCCGGAATCCACGCTACAGTTCCATGATGTCGTCGGAAATCTGATCGATCCTCCGGATCAGTTCCATATTCTGTGTCTCCATATACTCCCGGGTCAGCTTCTTTATCTCTTCCGCCATCTGGCGGGTCTGCTGGAACTTACTGATCAGATGGAGCTTCTCTTCATATCCGCCAAGGATCTTGTCACAGCGTTTGATCAGATCGTGTACGCCCTGACGGCTGATTCCCTGTTCCTCTGCAATCTCACTCAGCGACAGGTCATTGAACACGGCTTCTTCATAAATATTCCGCTGATGCTCCGTCAGCAGCTCCCCGTAAAAGTCATAAAGGAGACTTTGTTTTACGATATTTTCCATAACATCACCTGTGCTATCATACACGAAAACAAGATGGGTGTCAAGTGTTTTTTCTTGACACCTTATGTTTTTTTCAGATATCAGCCGGTCACTCTCCCAGCAGGTGATATACGATCGCCGCAAATGTTTCGATCCCGTCCACCAGCACCTTTTCGTCAAAGTCAAAAGCCGTGGTATGCTGGGCCGATGCCATATCGGTCACAGAGCGCATATACGTCGCCTTGCCTCCATGTGCCTGCACCCGGTTCATCATCAGGGAGATGTCTTCACTGCCCCAGTTCTGCGCGTTGCGGACACTGCTGACCTTCAGATGTGGCAGATGGCTTTCCACAAGCTCTGCGATCTCATTTAAAAAGTCTATATCGCTTTCCTGGGATTCTGAGGCGCCCATATCCACCATCTTGCAGGTGCAGCCTGTCATGTCTGCGGCCGCCTGGCAGATCCGCCTCGCCTGCTCATCCATAAAGCTGTTGATCTCCGTCGTCTCTCCCCGCACCTCGATCTGTATCATGGCCTCATCGGGAATCACGTTCCTCCCGGTCCCGCCTGTTATCGTCCCTACATTCACCCGGGTGATCCCGCCGCTGTGGCGCGGGATCGCCGTCAGGTTCAACACCGCATTGGCGGCAGCCACGATCGCGCTGCTGCCGTTTTCCGGAAACCCGCCTGCATGGGCCGCCTGTCCATAATAATAGACGTCATATTTGCAGGTGGCGAGCGAACCATAGGTCCCCGGCGTCACATCCCCGTCGTCCGGTCCGCCGGAAGGAGCGATATGCGTCCCCACAAAATAATCCACATCGTCCAGATGGCCGTGGGCTACGATGGGCCTTGCCCCCTTCGCCCCCTCTTCGCCCGGTTGGAAGATCAGCTTCACCGTACCACAAAGCTGGTCTTTCAGCCGCATCAGGACTTCCGCTACCCCAAGCCCGATCACTCCGTGGGCATCATGGCCGCAGGCGTGCATCATCCCCGGATTTTGGGAAGAAAATCCCTCCCTGTAAGGCCGGTGGCTTTCGCCCTCCTCTTCTATCAGCCCCAGCGCATCAATGTCAAACCGCAGTGCCACAACCGGTCCTTCTCCACAGCGGAGAATTCCGATCACTCCGGTGAAGCCTTCCTTCATCTCCTCCGTAAGATACGCCTCAGGCGCACCCTGGGCAAGCGCAAGCGCGGCATGTTCTTCCAAAAGTTCCCCCGAAGGCACCCCGATCCGTGCTTCTTCCAGGCAGACCTGCCGTCCGGTAAGCACCTCATACCCCAGCTCCGTCAGTTCCTTCGCAATGATTGCGGAAGTACGCATCTCGTACCAGGCAGTCTCCGGGTAGCGGTGGAAATCCCGCCTCCTGGCCCTGCTCTTTGCATCCAGTTCCTTTGCATATTCTGTAATTTTCTGATACATATCCATCCTGTTTTCCTCCAAGTATACTCTCCCCAACGGGTCCTATAGGGATTTTACCATAGACATTCTCAAAAAACAATTGAAGAAGTATGTCGTCCATCGTATAATGGATGGGAACATAAAATGTGCCAATGGAGGAAATTATGAAACCTGCACTGATTATCGGCTCCACCTGTGTCGATGTGATCATCAATATTGACCATCTGCCAAAGACAGAAGAAAATATCCGCCCCACATCCCAGTCTATGGCGCTGGGCGGCTGCGCCTACAATGTGGAATATATCATGCGGCTGCTCGGAGCCAGCCATACCTTTATCAGTCCGGTAGGCGGCGGAACCTACGGAGATTATGTGGCAAAACAGCTGAAATCCATGGGAGTGCCCGTGGCTGTCCGCGTACCGGAAAAGGAAAACGGCTGTTGCTACTGTCTGGTGGAATCCGGCGGGGAACGGACATTCATGTCCTACCACGGGGTAGAATATACCTTTCAGAAATACTGGATGGAACCATACGATCCGGACCATTATTCCTATGTATATGTATGTGGACTGGAGATTGAAGAGGCGACCGGCATCAATCTGATCGAGTACCTGGAACGATACCCTCAGCTTGAAGTCTGCTATGCGCCGGGGCCAAGAGGCGTTCTGATCGAAAAGGGAAAGACCCAGAGGATGATGGAACTGCATCCGATCCTTCATGTCAACGAGCATGAGGCCTGCGCGATGGCAGGCGAAGCAGATTACAAAGACGCCGCCTCCAGGCTCCAGAAGATGACACAAAACACCGTGATCGTCACCCTCGGCAGCCAGGGTACTTACTGCCTCGAAAAAGACGGGACATCCTACACCGTACCCGGAGTCCCGGCAGAAAAAATCGTGGATACCATCGGCGCCGGAGATTCCCACATCGGTACGGTCCTTGCCTGTCTGGTCAAGGACATGCCGCTTAAGGATGCCATCTCCTATGCCAACAAGGTGGCAGCCGCAGTGGTCGGCGTGCAGGGGGCGTCGCTTCCCTATGATATGCTTCCGCCGATGAGTGAATAAGACATGTAAAAAAGCCCGCAATCCGTTTTGCACCGGATGACGGGCTTTTTTGCGGCTGTCATCTGGACCGCCGCATCACGATCTCTTCCCGGAAAACCGCTCCACGATCCGCCCGGAATGATATGCCTCCAAAAGCTGCTCTAAATCCTGTATCTTCTCCTTCAGTTCCCTGCCGGTATCCGTATCACCCACCAGCTTCCGCTCTGCCACCCGTTTGATGATGATACTGTCCGAATGGATATCGCTCTCCTTCTCGATCGCATCCTCCGTAGATAAAAACGGTTCGTGGGCAGCCAGAATCAACCCGTAGGAGTTATAGATCAGCGTATATCCTGCAATCCCTGTCTCCTTCTGGTATGCCCTGGAAAAACCTCCGTCGATGACCAGCACCTTACCGCCGCATTTCACCGGATTCTCGCCGTTTTTGCTCTTTACCGGGACATGGCCGTTTATGATGTGGCTTCCCTCGGAAGGCAGCCCGAACTCCGCGAGGATGCGGTCTGCCACTTCCTCATCCTCCAGAAGATAATAGTAAGCGTTCTTGTCCTCCCGGTGCGTCTCTTTCTCCTCCAGAAAATACCGCTCAAAGGTTGCCATCTTGTGCTTTCCAAACAGCGGGGAATCTTCATGAAGCCAGATATACCACATGGTATCCTTCCCCCGCTCCCGTTCCTCATCGTTGACAGCCACAAATCCCTTGCGGACATAACCGTCCAGCGCGTCATACAGCGCCTTGCCCCGGTAAGTCTTCCCCCACAGTTCCACATCCCGGAAGCTTCCGTCTTCTTCTAACGGAATGCAGCCGTGGTAGAGCAGGTTTCCGTTGTGCACTTTATAAAGGCTGCCTTTGGCAAGCAAAAACTTCATATGCTGCTGAAGCTTTTCGCAGTTCATAAACGCCCGCTCCAGCCGCTCCATGATCTCCTCCTCCTGGGGGGTGAGCCGGTATGGATCGGCCGGGTCCACTGTCGGGAAATTCATATCCAGCATCTGATATGATTTCCCATCTATCTCTATCACGCCTTTTGTAAAATCAATATGGTGCAGCAGATTCCTGGACTCCATCCGAAAAGCAGGATTCCGCCTGATGATCTGTCCTTCCACCTTGAACTGGATGATGGAGATCGCCTTGTGCATCCTCAGGTTCAGCTCCGCCTCGCTGGGACTATAGGTCCCTGCCCCTTTCAGCTTAAAACAGGTGCACGGGTCGTCTCCATAGACCTCCAGCGCAAAGGTGGCAAGAGGCAGCAGATTGATTCCATAGCCGTCCTCCAGAATGTCCAGATTCCCATATCTGGCACAGATGCGGATCACATTCGCAATACAGCCCCTCTGCCCCGCCGCGGCGCCCATCCAGAGCACGTCGTGGTTGCCCCACTGGACGTCGACGGTATGATACCCCATCAGCTTGTCCATGATGATGTGCGGTCCCGGCCCCCGGTCATAGATATCGCCGAGGATATGCAGGTGGTCCACCGTCAGCCGCTGAATCAGCTCACACATGGCAACGATACACTCCTGCGCCCTCCCCACGCGGATGATGGTGTGCACGATGGCGTTATAGTAGGATTCCTTGTCCCGGATGTCCACCTTTTCCGTGATCAGTTCCTCAAGCACATAAGAGAATTCCGGCGGCATCGCCTTGCGTACTTTGGAACGGGTATATTTGCTCGCCGTCCGCTTGCAGACCTCGATCAGACGGTAAAGCGTGATCTTATACCAGTCTTCATGGTTTTCCGTCTTTTTTAATATCTGCCGCATCTTCTCCCGCGGGTAGTAGATCAGCGTCGCCAGCGATTGCTTATCCGCACTGCTGAGGGTATTGCCAAACACATCGTTCACCTTCCGCCGCACCGCACCGGAGCCATTCTTCAGCACATGGGAAAATGCCTCGTCCTCCCCGTGGATATCCGTCAGGAAATGCTCCGTCCCCTTCGGAAGGTTCAGAATCGCTTCCAGATTGATCGCCTCGGTGGATGCGGCCGCAATCGTCGGATAAAGCTCCGCCAGCCGTTCCAGGTACCTCGTTTCCAAATCTTTCATAACTGTAATTTCCTCCCTGTTGATCCCTTATAAATCCACTATATCACAGGAAGCCGTTCCCACCAAGTTTTTTTGCAAATGCAATGTTTTATTGATATTTATTAGACAATAAAGCACAAAAAAGGTCTGCCACAACCAACTTTCGCGGCTGCAACAGACCCTTCCACCATCTAAACTACGCTCTTAAGCCCCAACGTCTTCTCAATCACCAGCATCACTCCAAGGGTGATCACCATCAGCAGTGTTGCCAGTGCGGCTATCGTCGGATCAAAATGGTATTCCACATATGCCATCATCTCAATCGGAAGCACCGTCACCCCTGCGCTTGTCAAAAATGCAGACAGGGATACGTTGTTAAACGAGTTGATGATCGCCATAATACATGCCGATACGATTCCCGACTTGATATTGGGAAGAAGGATATGGAAAAACGTATACACATTCCCCGCTCCAAGAATTCTTGCAGCCTCTTCTATCGAAAAGTCAAAATTCGCAAGACTGGAGGTCACCACCCGCATCACATACGGGATCGACAATATGGTATGTCCAATCAAAAGGCTGGGCAGCGCCGGCAGCTTATACCGGTTCACCACATAGCGGAGCATCACAAAACCGAGTACGATCACTGGAATCAGAACCGGTGATAAGAACAGTCCCTTGATGAACTCCTTTCCCCTGAAGCGATACCGGTTCAGGGCATAGGCGGCCGGAAGCCCCAGCACAAGCGCGATCCCCGTGGCCACAAAGGCGATAATGATACTGTACTTCGCGGCGCTTCCAAAGGTCTTGACCTTCAAAATCTGTTCATACCAACGCAGGGTAAATCCCTCCCCCGGAAACTTCAGATAGGTGGTGTCGCTGAACGACGCCGCCATGATGACCAGAAGCGGTCCAATCAGGAAGATATATACCAGTATCGTTATAAAAAGCAGTGATTTACTCTTTTTCATGGAAAACTCCTTTGTATCAGATCCAGATCCAACGATTACTGTACTGAGAACAGCTCATTCCAGCGGTTGGTCCAGTCTGCTTTGTTCGTATTGATCACTTCCCAGTCAGGAAGCTGCAGGTTGTCGATCATCTCTTTGCCATAAGTAAAGTTGGCTGCCTGCTCCTGAGTCAGCTCCACATCGGTACGGACCGGAGAATCTACCCCGTCCAGCGCCTCTGCAAGCTGCACTTCCCTGGAGATGTAAAAGTCGATAAATGCCTCAGCCAGTTCTTTGTTCTTGCAGCCCTTGATCACGTTGATCGTATTGTAGCCGCTGTAGTTTCCTTCTGCCGGGTCCACCCAGATATAATCCTCAGATGCGGATTTGGCTGCGGTGTAGGAGAAGTCTAACAGTACAGCCACGGAAATCTCACCCTGGTTCAGCATGGTGATCGTATCGTTTGCACTGGTGTAGGTCTTCATGACATTCGGCTTCAGCGCCGCAAGTTTTTCAAAGATCGCATCATCATCCTGTCCCGGAGTCAGTCCCTCCATCTCTGCTGTCGAGTAGTAAAACAGAGGACCCGATGTCGTGGTGATGTCCGGAATTGCAATCTGTCCTTCCAGCTCCGGATTCCACAGATCTGCCCAGGAAGTAATCTCAATCGGGCAGGTAGCTTTGTCATATACAATGCCCAGGCGGTTAAAGGTGTAGGCCGGACCATATCCTTCTCCAAACGGTGCCTTTGCGTTCTCGTACAGGGCATCCAGATTTGTCAGTTTGCTCGAATCAATCGTATCGATCAGCCCCTCATCGATCAGATCTGCGATAAACGCATCCCCGATGATCACTACATCGTAATTTTCAGGTGTCTCTTTTATCTTGGTTACACGTTCCGCATTCTTTCCGCCTTCTACGATCAGCTTGCAGCCGGTTGCTTCCATGAATGGGTCGTATACATTCTTCTGAAGCAGTTCTGCGTTGAAAGAGAAGGTCGAAATCTTCAGTTCCTGTCCTTCAAAGGATGGAAGCTCTGCTGCCGCGCCGTCTTCTTTCGCGGCGGTCTCTGCTGCGGTTGTCACTGCCTGTGGCGCTGCTGTCGTCTCCTTGCTCTCAGAACCGCCGCATGCGGTCAGGGAAGCTGCCAGGGCCGCTGCCAATACCATGGATAATACTTTTCTCTTCATAATACGTCCTCTCCTTAAAATCTGGGTGATTAAAGTAATATTATCTTCCCGGGCGTCAGGGACAATGTCACCCTGTCTCCCGTTTTGTAAACACTCGCCTGATCAGTGCTGACCTCGAACTCCCCTACCGCAGTACGGACGTTATACTGGTTGCGCTTTCCAAGGAATGTACTTACCATGACTTCGCCGACAAGAGGGTTGACTGCGTCTGCCCCGCCGGAAACGATCTGGATATCCTCCGGACGGATGCAGGCGCGGAAGCTCTCGCCGTCTTTCGCATCTGACACCTGGATCCGGCTTCCGTCTGCCGCCAGATAAATCCCGGCATCCCCGGTCTTTTTCAAATCCAGGAAATTCTCAAATCCCACAAAATGGGCAATAAACTCGGTCTTTGGATGGTTGTAGATCACGGACGGGCTGTCCATCTGTTCAATCACACCGTGATTCATGATCGCCACCTTATCGGAGATTGCAAAGCACTCTTCCTGGTCGTGGGTTACATAGATTGCAGTAAATCCAAACTTCTGCTGAAGTCTGCGGATCTCCACCCTCATCTTCACACGCAGCTTCGCATCCAGGTTGGAGAGCGGCTCATCCAAAAGCAGCAGATCCGGCTTGATCACCAGCGCCCTTGCCAGTGCCACACGCTGGCGCTGGCCGCCGGACATCTCCTTCGGGAAACGGTTCTCGAATCCGCCCAGATCCACAGTCTCCAGCATCTCCATAACTTCTTTACGGATCTGTTCTTTTGGCATATTCCGCATCTTCAGGCCAAAAGCCACGTTATCAAACACGGTCATATGCGGGAACAGGGCATAACTTTGAAATACAAAGCCAAAATTCCGTTTGTTCAGCGGTACCTGGGTATAATCCTTGCCGTCAAAGATAAACTTGCCGGACATCGGACTGGAAAAGCCCGCGATCAGACGCAGGGTCGTGGTCTTGCCGCAGCCGCTGGATCCAAGCAGAGATACCAGCTCGCCCTTCTCCACACAAAAATCCAGATCTTTTAAGATAACATTCTTATCATAACCGGCTGTAATGTTCTGTAATTCCAAAAGTGACATCGTCTTCTCCTCTTCTATCCGTATTCCTTATATGGTTGGGTTCAGCCTGCGGCTGATACCGTTAATTCCGCTGGATACCAGGATGGTTACCACGATCATGATCACCGCCACCACCGATGCCTGTGTCCAGTCTCCCAGCGACATCGCCTGCTGGTAGATCATCGTGGCAAGCACGCGGGTGTCGGTTCCGCCGAGCAGCTGCGGCGTCGTATATGCCGTCAGGCAGCCGGTAAATACCAGCACGCTTCCGGTCACCAGTCCCGGAATGCTGAGCGGGAGCACCACATGGCGGAATGTGGATACCTTGGAAGCCCCCAGGCTTCCTGCCGCAAGATTCAAATCTTCTGAAATGTTGTCCATCACACCGATCAGCGACAAGATCATCAGCGGAAGAAACAGCTGGATAAAACCAACCACCATGGAAAACTCATTGTACAGCATGCTGACCGGCTTCGCCACCAGCCCCAGGTTGACCAGAAGCGTATTGATAAATCCCTTTTTCCCCAGGATCACCATCCAGCTGAAGGAACGGATCACAGGGCTTGTAAACATCGGGAACACGGCAAGCGCCATCAGCATGCCTTTGTTCTTCGAATATTTGGAAATATAATAGGCCGTCGGAAACCCCAGCGCCGCACACACCACCGTGCTGACCAGGCTCAGCCTGATACTGCGCCAGAACACCTGTTGAAAGTACACGCTCTCAAACATGGCAAAATAACCGTCCAGCGAAAATGCACCGCTTTCGTTAAAAAATGTCTTAAAAATCAGGGAAAACAGAGGTATCAGCATAAAAAATGCTATGAACAGACACCCGGGCAGTATAAACAGCCAATAAATCTTTGTCTTTTTCTCCAGCAATGAATCATCCAACCTTTCTACACTGCTCCGCCTGTTTATGGCGGTAAAAAAGGGACGTTTATCAGCGAATTATAAGTAAATTAGCTTTCATTAAACAGTCCCGCTTATATATCCAGTGTTTTTTATTGCTACAACTAATAGCTATAAGATACCATTCCTGTCGAAAAAAGTCAACAGGGTTTTAGCTGAAACTGTATTTTTCTGCACGCTCCCGGAATGCCCCCATAACCATCTCCAGTTCATTTCTTATCGTTTTCAGGTCTGCATGGAGAAGCTTTTTGCCGCCTACCAGGCGCTTCCCATCCACCCATACGCTGTCAACATTGGATGCGTTGGCAGAATATACCAGCATGGAGTACGGATCATACATTGGAAACATGTTGACGGATTCTGTCTCAACCAGCACCATATCCGCACGTTTCCCGATCTCCAGCGAGCCAATCTCACGATCCGCCCTCAGCACCCTGGCGCCGCCTGCCGTGCCGAATTCCACGATCTCTTTCGCCGGGAACAGACTCCGGTCATGATATCTGGTCTTCTGGAAGGAGGCAAACAGCCGGAACTGGGTAAACAGATCCAGAGTATTGCCGGAAGCCGGCCCGTCGGTTCCCAGTCCGACATCAATGCCTGAGAGCTTCATATCTTTAATCGGACTGACTCCCTTGCCGCCCTTGGTGTTGGAGCCGATACAGTGCGCCACCTTCGTCCCGGTCTTTGCAAACAGCTCCAAATCATGCTCCGTAACGTGGATGCAGTGGGCGGCGATGGTGTCCTGACCGAGCACGCCCAGGTCATATAAAAACTCCACCGGAGTCTGACCGTATTGTTCACGGAACATCGTCATCTCATAATCCATCTCACTGACGTGGAGCGTATACTGCACGCCCTGGCTCTTAGCCAGCTCATAAGCCGTCTTCAACATCTCAGGCGAATTGGTGTTGGTTGCATGGGGGGCAACCATAGGATGGATCCTGTCATGCCCTTTCCACTTTTTCACGAACTTCTCTGCTATCGCAAGTCCCCCGTATGGCTCTGTGCTGTCGCAGGTCGGGATATTGATGACGGTTTCCCCCAGCCAGCCCCGGATGCCAAGTTCCTCACAGGCTCTTGCCACCTCATCTTCAAAATAATACATATCGAGTACCGAAGTCACCCCCGCCAGTAAAAGCTCGCAGATGGCATATCGGGCGCTCAGGTAGATCAGTTCCGGCGTCATCGCATCCAGTTCCAGAGGAAACAGAAAACGGCGCAGGCGGTCCGGGCAGTCATCCCCCATCGAGCGGAACGGCATCATCGAGATATGGCTGTGGACATTGATCATGCCCGGCATCAGGATCCCGCCCCTGCCGTCCACATACTCATCAAATGACTGAGGACGCAAACCGTCCCCCATTTCTGCAATATTCTGACCGTCTGTCAGGACATACCCGTCCTGAAACGTGCGGGACTCTCCGTCCATGGTCAGTATTGTAACGTGGTCGATTAACGTCCTCATATGATTAACTCCTTCGTTCTCACTGAAAATATTGTTTAGTTGGATTTTCGGTTGATATATTCCGTCCGTATCTTGGAATATACAAATTTCTGGCTGCTGTACAGCCCGTAATAACCGGACAGGGTAAAGCTCACGGCGATCGCTATGGAAAAATAGGGCATTGCCTCAAATCCAAACAGCTCAAATGCCATCAGTACCGTGGACACCGGACAGTTGGTCACGCTGACAAATAACGATACCATCCCCACAGCCGAACACAGCCCCACCGGAAGTCCCACGAGAGAGGCTATGGTATATCCCAGCGCAGCTCCGGTACACAGGGTCGGCACGATCTCACCGCCGCGGAATCCCGCTCCCAGCGCCACAGAAGTAAACAGGATCTTTAACAAAAATGCATAATATGGCACGCCCTCCCCGTCAAAACAGCGTTCGATCAGATGCAGACCGCCGCCGTTGTAACTCCTGTCGTGAAACATCAATGTCAGGGCAATAAAAATTGCGCTGCCTGCCACCACACGGATATAGGGATTCGGAAAAAACTTCATGTAAAGATGACCGCTGCGGTGCAGGGATACACATAAAAGGATGCCGACTGCCGCACATGCCATGCCTAACAGTATGGCGATCCCGGCCCCCTGCAGCCCAAACGGGAGGATCTCCCCAATCTCATAGTGTTCCGGCATAAGCCCCAGCCTGCCGGATATGCCCGCCCCGATAAAGGAGGCGAACAGACAGGGCACCAGAGCCGCATAATACATGACGCCGATGCTGATCACTTCCATCGAGAACACTCCCGCAGCCAGCGGCGTTCCAAAAACCGCCGCAAAGCAGGCGCTCATCCCGCACATCACCGCGATCTTCTTATCCTTCTCATCCAGACGGATGACCTTGCCGATCAGATTTCCCAGGCTTCCGCCAAGCTGGAGCGCAGCTCCTTCCTTTCCCGCAGATGCGCTGACCAGGTGGCTCAGGATCGTCGACAAGAAGATGAGCGGTCCTGTCCTGACGCTGATCTCCTCGCCGGAATAGATGGATTCGATCACCATATTCGTTCCCCGGTTCTTCTCCTCTTTACTGATCCGGTAGAGCCAGACGATGAAAAGGCCGGCAAGCGGCATCAGAAACAGGGTCCAGTGGTTTGCCCGCCAGATTCCGGTAGACCATAAGACGCCATGTCCGAACGCCGTTCCGATCAGACCGGCGACGATGCCGGTCAGCACAGATATCAGAGTCCATTTTATAAAATAGTGGATATTCTTCCCCAAAGGACTTTTCCATTCGTAGATTTCCATCGCTCATCCCGCCTCCGGTCAATCCGTATAAGTCCCTTTGGATTTTACCAGCTTCGGGCGATAGCCCGCATTGTTGAGTGCGGCCACGATCTGGTTTTTGTGCTCGGTCCCCTCTGCCTCCAAGGTGATCCGCAGTTCTACGGCAGCGTTCCGGTTGATGCTGATAAACTGGTTATGCTCCAGCTTGATGACATTGCCGCGCTCACCGGCAAGCAGCGCCGATACTTTGGCAAGCTCGCCCGGCTTGTCCGGCAAAAGCACCGATACGGTAAATACACGGTCCCTCTGGATCAGGCCATGCTGTACGACAGAGGACATGGTGATCACATCCATGTTCCCGCCGCTTAAGATGGAAACGATCTTCTTTTTCTGTACGTTCAGATGCTTCAGGGCAGCCACCGTCAAAAGACCGGAATTTTCTACCACCATCTTATGGTTTTCAACCATGTCCAGGAATGCCACGATCAGCTCCGTATCTTCCACCGTGATGATATCGTCCACATTTTCTTTTATATAAGGGAACAGCTTTTCCCCCGGCCGCTTGACTGCGGTACCGTCTGCGATCGTGTTGACAGAAGGCAGGGCAACTACCTCACCCGCTTTTAAGGACGCCTGCATACAGTTTGCCCCTGCCGGCTCCACGCCGATGACCTTGATCTTCGGATTCAACAGCTTTGCAAGGGTCGATACCCCGGTACAGAGACCGCCGCCGCCGATCGGCACCAGGATATAATCCACAGTAGGCAGCTCCTTGATGATCTCCATCGCGATCGTGCCCTGTCCGGTTGCCACATCCAGGTCGTCGAAGGGGTGGACAAAGGTATATCCATGTTCGTCGGCAAGCTGATAAGCATAGTCACAGGCTTCATCAAAGACATCACCGTAAAGGACCACCTCAGCCCCGTAGCTCCTGGTACGGTTGACCTTCATAAGAGGCGTCGTGGTCGGCATGACGATCGTAGCCCTGATTCCCGCCAGCTTCGCCGCATAGGCAACCCCCTGGGCATGGTTTCCCGCAGATGCGGTGATCAGCCCCTTTTCTTTTTCTTCTTCATTCAGCGTATGGATCTTATAATATGCCCCGCGCACCTTATATGCGCCTGTATACTGCATATTCTCCGGCTTAAAATAAACCTTGTTTCCTGTCTGGGCAGAAAAATATTCGCTGTATACCAGTTTCGTCTCCGAAGTAACCTTGCCGACTTCCTCATATGCTTCTTCAAATTTCTCTAATGTCAATTCCTGTTCCATAATCGTTTCCCCTTTTATGCTATCCTTACCCTCTAGAGTTGCTAAATAACGCGTTTACAAAATCACCGGAGTTAAATTTCTGCAGGTCGTCGATCTTCTCGCCGACCCCCACATACTTCACCGGAATCCCAAGCTCTGCCTGGATCGCCACCGCAATGCCGCCCTTTGCCGTACCGTCCAGCTTCGTCAGTATGATGCCGGTGATATCCGCCACTTCCATAAACTGCTTTGCCTGGGCCAGCGCATTTTGCCCGGTGGTCCCGTCCAGGACGACCAGCGTCTCCCGGTATGCGTCCGGGTACTCTTTGTCGATGATCCGGTTGATCTTCTTTAATTCTTCCATGAGATTCTTCTTGTTGTGGAGCCTGCCTGCCGTATCGCAGATCAGCACGTCCGCATGACGGGACTTTGCCGCCGCCACCGCATCGTAGATGACCGCAGCCGGGTCAGAACCTTCCTGCTGGGCGATGAGTTCCACCCCTGCGCGGTTTGACCACTCCGTGAGCTGCTCGATCGCCGCCGCACGGAAGGTATCTGCCGCCGCCAGGATCACCTTTTTCCCATCGTCCTTTAGCTGCCCCGCCAGCTTTCCTACGGAAGTTGTCTTTCCGACTCCGTTGACTCCGATGACCAGCACGACAGAGGTCCTGTTCTCAAATTCATAGGCATTTTCGCCCAGATCCATCTGGCTTTTGATGGAGTCGATCAGAAGCTGCCTGCACTCGGCCGGTTCCTTGACATGCTGCTCCTTTACCTTTTTTCTCAAATCTTCCATGATGGACATCGTAGTCTGGATTCCCAGATCCCCCATGATCAGGGTCTCTTCCAGTTCTTCATAAAAATCCTCGTCGATCGACGAAAATCCGCTGAATATGGAGTCCATGCCGGACACGATATTGTCCCTTGTCTTGGTCAGTCCTTCGACCAGACGCCCAAAAAACCCTTTTTTCTTTTCTTCCATACGCTGTCCTCCTCTATCTTTACTTGTCCAGTTGGTCTTCTATCAGGTTGACGGATACCAGGGTGGAAACGCCCTTCTCCTGCATCGTGATACCGTAGAGGCGGTCGGAAGCGACCATCGTTCCTCTTCGGTGGGTGATCACGATGAACTGGGTATTCTTCGTCAGCTTATGCAGGTATCCGGCAAACCGGTCTACGTTGCTGTCATCTAGCGCCGCCTCAATCTCATCCAGCAGACAAAACGGCGACGGCTTCAGGTTCTGAATGGCAAACAGCAGGGCGATCGCGGTCAGGGCCTTCTCCCCGCCTGAGAGCTGCATCATATTCTGCAGCTTTTTTCCCGGCGGCTGGGAGATGATCTGGATTCCCGCCTCCAGGATGTCCTCATCCGCCATCAGCTCCAGCGTACCGTGCCCGCCTCCAAAAAGTTCTTTGAACACCTTGTCAAATTCCTGCCGGATAGCTTTGAACTTTTCTTCAAACTGCTTCCTCATGCCGGTATCCAGCTCTTCGATGATCTTCTGCAGCGTCTCCTCTGCCTGGATCAGGTCGTCGTGCTGAGTTTTCATGAACTCATAGCGCTCCGACACCTCTTTATAATCCTCGATCGCGTTGACATTGACATTGCCAAGGGAACGGATACTGCCTTTTAATTCTTCAATCCGCCTGCGTATCTCCGAAAGCACGGTCAGCTCAGGATTTCGCAGCGGCTCCGCCGTGGTGTAGGTCAGTTCGTACTCATTCCACATATAGTTGACATGGTGTTCCATCTTTTCTTCCAGCTTCTCCCGCTGGTTCTGGAGATGGAACAGCTCTTTGTCCAGGCGGGCGATGCGGTCGGTCAGCTCTTCCCGGCTCCTGAAAAATCCTTTCTGCTGCCCGGTGATCGCCTCTCTCTGTTCGCTCTGCCCGCCAAGCTGCACATCAAGCTGTGCTTTCTCCTTTGCAGCATGTGCGATCAGTTCCTTCAGGCGCTCAATCTCCTGCTTTTTCCCTTCGATGACCAGGTTGGAATCGTCGGTTCCGGCAGACAGGCCGGACAGTTCTTCCCGGAGTCTGCGGATTTCTTCCTTCACACGGCGGATATTCTCCATCACGAAATCCACCTTCTGTTTCAGGCCTGCCGCTTCCAGCCGGATGGTCTCAAGCTGTTTTGCCGATTCCTCCCTGACTGTCTTTTTTTCTTCCATCTGGCGGCTCATGGACTCAATCTCCTGGTTTGCCAGTTCATTCTTTCGCACCAGTTCGTCCGTATCCCGCGCCAGACTGCTCCTGTTTTCCTCGATTTCCCGGATCTGGGCCTCCAACTGGCTGTTCTCCAGCACAAGGTCCTGGGAGGATTCGGTGATCTCTGATTTCTTGTCCTCCAACTGGCTGACATTCATCTGCACCGTATTTTGTATCAGGGATGCCTCATGGCGGTCATTTTTAATCTGTTCCAGCTCTTCCTTCTTCTCCGCCAGGATGCCTTCATTCAGGTTCAGCTCCTCCTGAATCCTGTCTACGGAGACAAGAGCCTTTTTACATACATCCTCCAGCTCTTCGATCTCACGTTTCCGTCCGAGCAGGTTGCTGGAATTTTTGAACGCGCCGCCGGTCATGGAACCGCCTGCGCTCAAAAGCTCGCCTTCCAACGTGACGATACGCAGGGTGTATTTGAATTTTTTAGCCAGCGCGACCGCATGGTCGATGGTATCCGCCACCACCACACGCCCCAGCAGGTACGTCGCAAGAACCTGGTACTTTGGATCTACATGGACCAGGTCGCTGGCAAGCCCGATGACCCCCGGCTCCTTCAGCGCGTCCTTTTGGGAAAATCCCGATTTCTGGCCGATGCTTGTGAGTGGAAGGAAGGTCACCCTTCCGTATTTGTTCTTTTTCAGGTATTCGATCAGCTGCTTGGCCGTCTGCTCAGAATCTGTCACCACGTTCTGGATGCTGCCGCCGAGCGCTGTCTCGATCGCCGTCTCATACTTCTTATCTGTCGTCACCAGATCTGCCACCACGCCGTGGATCCCGCGTACCCGGTCCCGGACTTCCATCACCCTGCGGATGCTGTTGCCGTAGCCCTCGTACCGCTCCGCCAGGTTTCTCAACGATTCCAGGCGGGTATATGCCGTATGGTATTCCTGATGCCTGTCGTTCAGATTGCGGGTCAGGCGTTTTACTTCCTGTTCGCAGGATACGATCTCCGCCTCACACGCCGTCTGCGCTGTCTCCAGCTCTGACAGCCTGTCCTCTGCATCCGCCAGCTTCTTCTTCTCGATATGAAGCTGCTCATCCTGCACCGACTCATCACTTTTAAATTTTAAAAGCTTCTGGCAGACTTCGGAGCGGCGCACCTGTACCTGCTCTAACATCGCCTCAAACCGCTGTTCCCTGGCATTCAAAGATGCCTTCTCATTCAGACCGGCGATGATGCCCGCCTTCGCCTCCTCAATCTTCTGGTCCAGCAGCATGATCTGTTCGTCATCGTCGAAAAGCTTCTTCTCCGCCTCTTCCTGCCTTCTGCTGCTCTCGGCGGCTGCCTCGGCTATCCCCGCATTGTCGGTCTGATATGCGGTGATCTGGCCCTGTTTTTCTTCTATCTCTGTCTCGATGGACCGGATCCTGGCATTGATGTGCTCCGCGTTCATCCGCTCCGTATTGATCTGCTCGTTTAAGACGTTGATCTGGCCTTCCAGATTGCCTTTTAACATCTCTGCCTGGCCAAGCCGGCTCCTGTTCTCATTGATCCGGGCATCCAGCTCGTTTAACTCCGTCTCCAGCCGTTCATAGTCTTCCTTAAGTTTCTCGGACTGAGCGGTGGATTCCTGCAAATCCCCGGAGACCGTCTTCTCCTTAGATGCGACTTCCGCCATCTGGGTCCGGATCCCCTCCGTCTCCATCAAAAACAGGTTTACATCATATGTTTTCAGTTCTTCCTTCAGGCTGAGGTATTTTTTAGCCGCCTCAGACTGCCGGGCCAGGGGACCCACCTGCTTTTCCAATTCTGTCAGGATATCGCTGACGCGGACCAGGTTCTGTTTTTCTTCCTCCAGCTTCTTCTGGGCGATGGTCTTGCGGCGCTTGAACTTGACAATCCCCGCCGCCTCGTCGAACAGTTCCCGCCTCTCCTCCGGCTTTCCGCTCAAGATCTTGTCAATCTGTCCCTGTCCGATGATGGAATATCCTTCTTTGCCGATTCCGGTATCGTAAAACAGTTCATTGATATCCTTTAAGCGGCAGGAACTGCCGTTGATCATATACTCACTCTCGCCGGAACGGTAAAGACGTCTGGATACCGTCACCTCATCGTACTCAATGGCAAGCTGGTGGTCGGAGTTGTCCAGCGTGATCGCCACATAGGCAAATCCCTGGGGCTTACGCATCTCCGTCCCGGAAAAGATGACGTCCTGCATGCTGCCGCCGCGAAGCTGCTTGACACGCTGCTCACCCAGCACCCAGCGGACGGCGTCCGCGACATTGCTTTTCCCGCTCCCGTTTGGTCCCACAATGCCGGTAATGCCGTTGTGGAACTCGAACAGGATCTTGTTGGCAAAAGATTTGAATCCCTGAATCTCAATACTTTTTAAATACATACAGTCTCCCTCAGCAAAAGGATGCCCCGGTATGCCGCAAGCTGCTCCGCAGCCTTCTTGGTCCTTCCGGTCCCCCTGCCGATTTCCTTTTCTCCCAGAAGGGCGCGCACTTCAAAGGTCTTGTTGTGGTCCGGTCCTTCTTCCTTTAAAATTTCATACTGCAGGGTCTCTTCCCCCGCCGCCTGTACCATCTCCTGCAGGATAGTCTTGCTATCATAAAAGAGCTGTTTGTGTTCGATATCGTTCAGGACAAACCTGTGTATGAACTCTTTTGCATTAGCAAAACCACCATCCAGATAGATTGCCCCTATGAGTGCCTCCATAGCGTCGGAAACGACAGAATTGCGCCCCCTGCCGCCGGTTGCCTCCTCACCCTTTCCAAGCAGCAGATAAGCTCCCAGGTCAAGATCGGAAGCGCAGTATGCCAGGGTCGGTTCACACACAATGCTGGCGCGGATCTTAGTCAGCTCCCCCTCCGGCTTTTGCGGATATTTGTGGAACAGAAAATCACTGGATGCCAGCTCCAGCACAGCATCACCCAAAAACTCCAGCCGTTCGTTGCACTGAAGCTTGTTCAGCCTCTGCTCATTGGCAAACGAACTGTGGGTCAGCGCCTGACGAAACAGCTTCTTATCCTGGAACTGATACTGAATCTTTGCCTCCAGTTCACTTAAATCTCGGTTCATAAAGTTCTCCTTCTCATTTAATGGGAAGGCTTAGCCTTTTCACCAAAGACTAAGCCTTCCGCCAGAAATTATAATCTAGTTCAATGCGCTCTTGATCTGCTCTACCGCATCTCCTACAGATACGATCTTCTCTGCCTCCTCGGTAGGAATCTCGATATCGAACTCCTCCTCGATGCCCATGATGATCTGAAAGATATCAAGTGAATCTGCGCCCAGGTCATCTACAAATGTCGCGCCCGGAGTGATTTCCTCCGCATCAATGTTTAATACCTCTGCAATAATTTTCTGTAATTTCTCAAATTCCATAATTCCCTCTCCTGTTTTAGTTATTTGCCTGTTCTTTGGCTTCCAGGCTCTCCTTTATTTTTTCATTAATCTTCTGCTCTTTGAAGGTAACACACTGGATGATGGAATTGCTTACCTCATTCGCTTTTGCACTACCGTGGGTCTTTACGACCAACCCCTTCAGTCCCAGCAGCGGCGCTCCACCGTACTGAGTGGCATCAAATGCCTTCAAGGTCTCTTTCAGAGCAGGTTTTACCAGCAATGCGCCAATCTTGCTGCGAAGACTCGTCATCATGCCCTTCTTCACCATTCCAATCAGTGCTGCACCGGTACCCTCATAAAGCTTTAAGATGACATTGCCCGTAAATGCCTCACACACAATGACATCGGCACCGCCGTGAGGGATCTCCCTCGCCTCGATGCTGCCTGTAAAATTGATATCGCCGCATGCCTTTAACAACGGGAAGGTCTCCTTCACAAGGGCGTTGCCCTTCTCCTCCTCCGCGCCGACATTGACGATTCCTACCCTGGGTTCCCTAATACCTATTACATGTTCCATATAAATAGAACCCATGCGTGCAAACTGTACCAGATGAGCAGGTCTTGCGTCCACATTGGCACCACTGTCAAGCAGAAGAGATACGCCTTTCTCCGTCGGGATGAGCGCTCCAAACGGCGGCCGCTCCACGCCCTTGATCCTGCCGACGATAACCTGTCCGCCTACCAGGATGGCTCCGGAACTGCCTGCGGATACAAATGCATCTGCTTCTCCGTTTTTCACCAGATTCATCGCTACCACGATAGAGGAATCCTTCTTTTTTCGGATTGCATTTACCGGCGGCTCTTCCGTCTCAATCACTTCCGACGCAGGAACGACCTGGATCTGATCCCCGCCGTAGGAGTTCTTCTGAAGCTCCTGCTTTACGACATCCTCCTGACCTACCAGCAATACCTGGATATCGCTCCGCTTTGAAACGGCATCCACTGCGCCTTTTACGATCTCAAAAGGTGCGTTGTCACCGCCCATAGCATCCACTGCTATTTTAATCATACCGCTTCTCCTTTCCGGCTTCTGCCGGTATTTCCATATTACTCTAAATACTATACTAAAT
>JAPJQL010000016.1:59717-66586 GCA_030825115.1 Lachnospiraceae bacterium | reverse complement strand
TTGAAATGACGGAGTCAGAGTCCGTTGCCTTACCATTTGGCGATAGCCCAATACCGGAACAAATGGTATTATACACTATCACCTTTATATGGTCAAGTGGTTTATCAGATATTTTTTAATTATTTTCAGGATCGTTCAGGATAGTATGTTCCAGACAAACAAGGACTATTGCCCTAACAGGTCTTCCAGAAGTAAAAACCAACTGTTTTCCTTAAACTGAACGTTTAAATCTCTGAAAATATCACAGGCCATCTGATAGGCACTCTGCTCATCGCCAAATCTCCCCGGAATCTTTATCTCATTAAAATTCAAATCATTCAGGGAAAGGGGTAAATATATAGCTGGCAGCCAGTCATTGGAACTCAGTATATCATCGGGGTCAACCTCTGTCTCAATCCCCCTTATGATATCATAATAATTTACGTCATCAAAATACTGGTATTCTTTTTTCGTTTCATTGTAAAAGAAGCGGTATTGGCTCCGCTCTGCTTCCGGTACCTGTACAAGGTTTTCTCCATGTTCTTTCAAAGAATGCGCAATCTCCAAATACTGGTAATTATAATGTCCGCACAGAACGCTGACCCCTGTTCCATGGGAGCCTAATGACTCCGCAAAAAATCCCTCTCCGCCGCTAATAATCAAACCGTCCTGCATGTTATCCATGAGCGCCCGAAGTCCACCAGAAGCCATCATCCCACAAAATTCAACATGTGGCTCTCCTGTATATGCCCTTCCGGCTTCTTTATCCCAGGCTCCCAAAAAATATAGGTTTTCAACTCCACATCGGACTGCCATGTCGTATATCTTCTCTCTCAGTTTTTTTATACTGGCCTCGCTATCCTGGCTGAAACTTTTTCTATGAGTAAAGGTTTTACAGTTGACAATCCAGGTATTCCTGAATTTTTCCACCCTGCCAACAGCCTCCCAGCATGGGACTCCATAGCCAATCCCATCGTTCATCTCCCCGGTTTTGAAGATATTCTTACCCAGGTTTCCCATCTCCTTCACACACAGGTTTCCCATCTCCTTCACACACAAGATTTTGGGGAATACCCCCTTCTTGGAAAAATAGTCACCTGATCCACCGCATATCTGTAATGTATAGGGATAAAACAAAAGATAATCATCGTTAGATATCTCTTTTCCATAAGATTGCTTTACTTGATTGTCTATGATGGCGTAAAAACTGTCCGCAGTGAGATTGTCCTCCGACTCCAGATAAATACCACTGCTTTCCTCAACTTTGGCAAGCGTTTCTATTATATTCTTATCCGAAACTACGTGTGTGGATACAACGATTGTGTGGACCTCTCTGCTCGCTGCGACAACCTGTCTAATGTAATCATAGAGATACCCCAACTGTCCCGCATCCCCAAATCCATCACGTTTGACAAGGGTGGTCAGAAAAATGCGACCTTTACCTTGGTACATCCCTCTATAATAATCCCTCACCGCCTCTCTGTTTTTCACGGTATCTAATCCCATAATCAATTCCTCCTGTCATTTTTTTACTCCCGGTTTTACCGGTGTAGTTAACAGTATAGAGAAAACATGGTCTTTTAAGAATGAAAAGCAGGTGTGTAGAAGAGGCCAAATGGATGTGTGACATGATTAATCCCAGCTTTATCCCTTCTCCTGAAATTGCGTGATTTTGTACGATACCGCATAAAACTCACCAACATGATGACCGGTGCAAGAGGCTTGTTTGCTTAATTTCAAACTATTCCACCTCATCCATGGAAGGAATCGACGGCGCAGCACCTGGCCTGGACACTGCAATAGATGCCGCGCGTGCAGCCAGATCCATAGCTTCCCGGACCGCCCTTCCCTTCAATATCCCTGCAATAAAATAACCGGTAAACGTGTCTCCTGCCGCCGTGGTATCTATTGCACGGACCGGATAAACCGGCTGGCAGAATCTCTCGTTCTTGTCCGCATACACCGAACCGTCTCCGCCCAGCGTCAACACGATCGCCGCATTCGGAAACCGGTCGCACAGCTCTGTGACCAAAGCTTCCCCATCGATACCGCTGCCTGTCCCTTTTCCGAGAATCTGCCCTGCCTCCACTTCATTCAACAGAAAATAGTCCACAAAATCCAGGGGAAGTTCCATGATTTTTTCATTCATCGGAGACGGATTCAAAACAATCCGCATCCCTTTTTCATGAGCCCGCTCTACAATATAAGAAAGTTCATTGATTTCATTCTGCAGGACGAGATAGTCCCCCGCATCAAACCGGGCAAGCACCTCCTCCACCTGATTCTTTGTAATCTCCTGGTTTGCGCCTCCGTACAGCAGAATGCAGTTATCCCCATCCCTGTCGTTTTGGATTATGGCATTTCCCGTTCTGATCTCCTTTAATACGGTCACATTCTCCGTATTCACTCCCGACTGGTCCAGTACGTCCAAAAGAAACCTTCCATCTTCCCCAATGGAACCGGCATGATAAGTCTCGACCCCCGCCCTCGCCAGGGCGATGGACTGGTTCAAACCCTTTCCTCCACTGAATACATTCAAAGAGTCGGAAGCGAGCGTCTCTCCTTTTCCCACAAAATGATCTACACGATATGTATAATCAATATTCAATGACCCAAAACACAGCACCTTCATATGATTTGCCACTCCTCATCCTGACGTATTCTTTTCCTCATATACTAACATAAAAAAGGATACGAGTGCAACCGGAATCAGACTTCCGCATGTCTTGATTCCATATATAAAAATTTCAATACACACGAAAAAAGCACGTATTTACAAGAATTTTTCTCATAATTACGTGCTTTTTAGCTGGGCTACAAGGATTCGAACCTTGAAATGACGGAGTCAGAGTCCGTTGCCTTACCATTTGGCGATAGCCCATTGCTGCAACAAGAAAGATTATACAGGAAACCGCCATTTTCGTCAAGCATTATTTTTCAATTTATTCCATTTTTTCCACCTGATCCGGAAATTTCTTTATGCCCTTTACCATATCTCCGTTCTCATCTACCTCCACTGCATATAAAATCGTCCTCGCATCATTGACCTCGTAGCTGCAAGTCACCAGTGTATACAAGGAATCGACAGGAAATTCCGGCACCTCATGCCAGGTACACGGCTTTATCATTTCCTTTATGAACGCTTCATAGGATTCCCTGGTCTTAAACCGGGTCTTCCTGACGATGGGTTCTGCCTTTGCATAATAACAGGATATCGCTTTTAAATGGATGGTGCGCTCTGGCGTATAGATCTCAAAATACTTATGTGCATCAAAATAAGACTGGTCTTTGTACTTTACAATGTCTTTGAACATAGAACCATTTTTCATATTATGCCCATACAGGATATTGTTCCATCCCATCATGTCGCTGTCGCTTTCAAAATCCAGATATATGGCTCCCGCCACGCTCTCTGCTCCCTCAAAGCTGGTATGCAGGTACTTATCATTATCATCTGTCTGCACGATCGGATAATCCACATTGGTATCGGGAATCTTAATCCATCCGATGACATCAGGATTCACCTCGGCAAGCGCCTCAAAATCGATCGGAGATACGTAAGGGGTCCCGGTCTCCGGCTCCGCCTCTCCAGGCTGCTCTTCCGGCCCTGCAGAAGCTTCCGTGACCGCTTCTGTCGTCTGCTTCGCAAGTTCTGCCAGACGGCGGTATTCTTCCTCTGCCCGCTTATCCTGAAGATAACGGTTCACCACTCCGACGGCGCTGATCACAACCATCAGAATCAGCACGAAAAGTATCGATTTATGAAGCAAATTTTTCCTGTTTTTATTCTCGCTCATTGTTCACCTCGCCCGTTTGCTGTTATCCCTATTATAACAGGGGATTAAAAAACAACGCAAGCATTTTATCCTTGCACCTGCCTTTCCAGCCTGATATAATTTAAGTATGAATAGAGCCACCTGCCTTTCCGGCCATAGAAAGGCGGATTATGACAAAAAAACCATTTGAAGAATTAACGTATTCCGATTCGTTTATGTTTGCAGCGATAATGGAAGATGAAGAAATCTGCCGGGAGGTCCTGGAACGCACTCTCGGGATTCCCATCCGTCAGGTAAAGACCAGATCGGAAGCAGCAATTTTTTCCAACTCTGATTACCGCAGCGTCCGGCTGGACGTATTGGCCATAGGAGCAGACTTCAACGAACTGCCCAAAAGCTTCATAATCTTCCTCTGTACATATGACCCCTTTGGGCAAAAACGATACCGCTACACGTTCACTCCTCGATGCCACGAGACCGGCGACGAACTTGGCGACGATACCTGCCGTATCTTCCTGAACACAAAAGGAGAAAATGATACGGAGGTTCCCCCGGAGCTGATCGACTTCCTCCGATATGTGGAGAATTCTTCTTATGCTGATGAGAACACAGCGGATCCTTTAATTCAGAAGATTGATGCAAAAATCAAGACGCTAAAACGGAATCATGGAATGGAGGTGCAATATATGCTGTTCAGTGAGATGCTCAACGATGAGCGGAAGGAAGGGCGTAGCGAGGGGCAGGATCATCTGCTGCAGCTTATAAACCGCATGCAGGCCGGCGGAGACGGAGACAAAATCCTGCTGCTGGGAAAAAATCCCGCTCTGCTTCAGGAAATGTACAGCAAGTATCATATAGGAGCCTGAGTTTCAGGGCTTCGGCTGCTGCCGGTCTCTATACCGGCGGCAGTTTCTAACACAGTTTCAAACCATCTTTATCTTTGAATTCCATATGATTCAAATATAATACCGGTAAATAACACACATCAGATGTGCTGGGAACAGAGGCTCTATTCACAAATCTGTTGCGATTTATTGTGACCGATGTACAAAAGGAGATACCGCCGACTCTCTGTCAGAATCGGCGGCACCTCCAATCATCATAATTTACTTCTTAACATTGCCAGACATTACTGTTCTTCTTTTTTCTTTGTAAGCGCTGCATATGCTGCCAGCATCATACCTGAAATCAGAAGCAGCAGGCCGGAGGCCTCTACCGGATTGCCCGTCTTTGGAAGCGGCGCTAATGGTACTTCGCCGTCATCGATCAGGACCAGACTGTCTCCTGCGTTAGGATCTGGCGCCATTGCTAACGGCACCTCCTCCGGAAGAATCGTTGTCGTCGGCGCACCAGGACCGTCACTCGTTCCCGGAGTGTTCGGGTTTGGCGTATTGCTTCCGCCGCCACCGCCACCGCCGGTGCTTCCGCCGCCGCCAGTGCTTCTCCACTGTGCAGTATAGACAACATCCTCTGTTACCTTATCAACAATTTCTTTATCCCAGCCTGCGAAGCGATAACTTCCGTTTGCTGTAGTCTGCCCTGCGAACTGCGGCGTGTCTGCATTGTAATCCAGACTTCCATAAACTTCCTCCGCAAAGGAGCCGTGAGCGCCTGGTTTGTAAGTTACGGTAAACTGCTGTTTAAAGTAAACCTTCAATACCAGGCTATTGTCGCCGGCGATAATACCTTCGAGAATATTGCCCGCCCCTGTGTCAAATACATATCCAGCGGCATCTGCGTAGGCTGCGGGGTCGATAACAACACTTGTATCGGTAGTTCCGCCACTTACCGGAATACGCTTGCCCGGTGTGGACGGATATTTCCCCTTCTCTTGGTAATAAACCTCTACCGTATACAACGTCTCATTTCCTGCGTGGAAATATGCAGTAAATGTCGTATCTGAAGTGAAACCTGTCTTGCGGATTTCATCAACATCCGCGTACTCTGCAGTTGTCAAAGCTTTGCGGATCAACCGTTCCCGAACTCCCAGGTTGTCAGAAATCCACTTGGTAAACTTGTAACCGGCATCCGGTCTTGCCTCGATACCGGCTGCCTTCGGGTATGCCGGGTTTATAGTGCTGAACTCTTCACCATCCTTTTCCCTTGTGATGACCTCTCTCAAGGTTCCGGTGATAGTGCCATGAGCTTCTGCACGGTAGTTAAATACAATCTGGTATTTATCCGGGATTCCGTCAGGCTTCTCTTCATCTGGGGTTTTTTCATTTAAAATATCCAGCCCATAGTAAATAGTAACGATATTCTTGTCTGGGTCTGTAGTTACCAACTTCCGGGTAGTCTCATCCGGGTTTGCAAATACAATCTTGTCGAGTGTATAGGTCTTAGTCTCGCCAGCAACGGTATGTTCCTTCGTCACTGTTGCATCGTACTGCATCTCAGTCTCGAATACTGCATTCCGGGTCAGTTCCTCAGTTCTGTCAACCTCGTTTCCGTTCCCGTCTTCATAGATGTAACGGACGGTGTATTCCAGGTCACTGCGTTTTCTCCACTGGGCAGTGTACGCAGCATCTCCTGTTACCCTATCCGCAATCTTCGAATCCCAGCCATCAAATACATAACCGTCCGCCGGGGCAAAGAAGCTGTCTTCTACTCTTGGAGTTGTTGCTCCGTGTTTCACTTTATCAAATGTGTAGCTGTCCTGGTTCTCTGCAGCATGGTCACCAGGTTGATACGTGATCCTGAACTGCTCCATGAAGTATACCTTCAGGGTCAGGCTTCCGTCACCTGCAATAGTTCCGCTGAGGACATTGATCTCCGGATCAGAATAATCCAGTGCATATGTCCGACCGCCAGTAAATTCTGCCTTTGGCTTGAGGTACCCTGCAAATCTGTTATCAGTACGCAGGAAAACCTCTGTGTCAGTAGTGCCTCTGAGTGCTGTATCATCCTCCCCACTAAGTATTTCATCTGGTGCCTGGTATGCCCCGTCTCTCTGGTAGTAGAACTCGATATTAAATGGTGTGTCGGTGTTTGCTTGATAATATACATTAATTATATTGCTTCCATTATCCTCACCTACGGTCAGAGTTATCGGGTCAACCGATTCATAACTATAACCCGTTATCTGCCTCTGCTCTGACTCGCCTGTGATCACCT